>NZ_JABURL010000094.1 GCF_014762705.1 Cyclobacterium sp.
GAAAACTGCGCCAAAAATGACAAATGATCCGAAATTCTCCAGGACATTAGAAAGGGTGATAAGGCCCTGGTCTTCAACAAGTGGGGGCCAAAATCAAAAACACCACCCGCTACGTATTTTATGGAGAGTTGGGGGATATGAAAGTGATTTTCAAACCAGGCAATTTGAGAATAAAATTTGGTTTGGTTATCGATTAGTGTTCTTCGGATATGCCAAAGATCTTCAGGGACCGTAATACCTGTAGAAACAAAAGCCTCATAGCGTGGATCCCCCATTCTATCAATATTGAAATCGCCCAGCAAAATTAAACTCTGGTCAAAGGACTGCATATTGCTGGCCCAGTCCTTCATCCATTCCGCAATGGCCTTCAATTCATTTTCTCTATCCGAGATTACTTTTCCATACAAAACATGCATGCTTACCAATACAAAAGTCTTGTCTTCCACTTTAAAACCAACGGCATAGGGTGTCCTGGCAAACTGCCTTGAAAAAGCCCCTTCTTTAATGCCTTTTATTTTTTCATTGGGAACCACCAATTCGCAGGCAAGTCCGGAAAGTTTTACCTTTCTGGTATCAAACAGAAAACCCAGTCTTTCGTCATTGCCTTTATTGCCACCTGAAACATCTGTTAAAATAAAGCTCCAGTGATTTCCCAAAACTTTCAGCATGTGCCGGAAAGCCTTTATGTTCCCCTTAATTTCCTGTATGGCAACAATATCAAATCTTGCAATGATCTGGGCAATGGCCAGCAATGAATGCAGGTCCCTTTTGGGAGAATCCGCCGGTTCTGCCTCCCATTTTTCTGTTAAATCTCCAAAAGTACGGATGTTCCAGGTAGCGATCAGGATGTTATGGTCTAGCTTTTTAAATGGCAGCTCCAGGTCCAGAACCTGATTCAGGGCAGCGATTTCCTCCAGCACTGGTGCAGGTGGCTCTTCTAAAATTTTAATGGTTTTATGACTCATTCCGAATGAAGGTGAAGGGTTTATAAAACAGTAACTCAGGATAAAAATAAGCTTTTAAGCCTTTATTAAAAAATAAGCCTGATTTTGTCCTGTTTATAAATTTAAAAATTGGTCTTTTTCCCATTTTTCGAAAAAAATAAGAATGCTAAAGCAAGAGCCACCTGACAGTGGCAATCAATATACCGACCATACCGCCTACAACCGCCCCGTTTAAGCGGATATATTGCAGGTCATTTCCCACTTTTTCTTTAATCTGCAGCATGATGCCTTTATCATCCAGCTTACCCAGACTGCTTCTCACCATATTTCCCAGTTCATGATGGTACTGATTGACCAACTGGGTTACGCTGGCCCTGATCCACTGATCCAATTGGCTTCTGCTGTCACTGTCAGCTCTCAGATCTTCCAGGAACCGAATCAGTTGGTTTTGAATAAACTGCATCAAAGGGGTATCAATGGTCACCAGTTGATCGGCAACATTTCCTTTCATTTGCAGCAAAACTTCCCGAATTATATCTTTGGTTCTGTCATTCAGTACCCAATTTTGCTTTAATTTTTCTATATATGCCAGGGTTTTTTCCTCTCCATTCTCCAGATTGTCAGCAAATTCCAATAGGTATTGGTCCAATTTCAGCCGCAAAGGATGGTTGGGATCATCCTTGGTCTCCTCAATCAGTGCCAGCGCCAAATCAAGAATCCGGTCGGTTAGCAAGTCCGGATCTATCCCTCCTGTTCTTCGACCAATCCATACAGCCGATTTTTTGACCCAATCCCTGTTAGCGTAAGCCGCCAATGCCTCCTTTAGTTTATTCAGCACAAGCATTCTGGTCTCCGGCTCCTGAATAGAAAGTGAAAACTGATTTAGTGCCATACTCATCAATTCATGGTGTTTCCTACCCGTAATGGCTTCCCGAAGCCACCTTCCAAGAGGCTTGGCCAGGTCAATATGCTGAAGCTTGTCCTTTAGAAATTTTTGTAGGAGAACAGGCAACTTAGGATGGTCCATTTCACCTGCAAAGCGGAGAAAAATTTGCCTGATAAAATCCAGTAGTTTGTCCACATTTTCTTTTGTTTCCAGGGACTGCAAAAGGGTTGTGGAAATCTGCATATTGGCTAACTTTTCCTGAAGTACCTCTGGAGAAAGCCATTTGGTGGTCACCAGCTCAACGATACCTTCTGTCAACTTTGCCCGGTTTTTTACAATAATATTTGTATGCTTCCGTACATAGGGAATGGGAATTTCATAAAAAAGGGCACTTACGGCAAACCAGTCAGCCAGCCCACCTATGGTGCCTGCTTCAAATCCGGTGGTCAGTATCCGCCAAAATGGCCCCTCCAACCATTTTAGGTGAAGCGCTGTTTCCAGGGAAACAAAACCAATAATGGCCAGCAATAGGGAGTAAATTCCGACTTTACTTTTCAAAGGATAATTTTTTTTACAAGGTACAAAAATGAAACAAAAACCAGGCTTTATTTGCGGCCAGAAAGGGTCAGTGATCCTTAGCGACCAATGGCTTTTAACTGTCTCCTATTGAGAATACCCTTAAATCTTAATCCAATAGCTAATTCAGCAAACGAATTTGCGGTGAAACTTATACCCACATTGTGAATGATGGCCAAACATCATGCCCTTCCTGCCGGTTAAAAATAATTCCAATAAGAAATGGCCGAGATGGTAAAGAGAAGCAACTATAATTGATTAAATTTACATCATGATATGTAGCGTTTATGGATACATTTTTTCGACTGAATATAGCCTCAGCCGTTTTTAATGCAAGAAAGAGCGCTTTGGATAAAAGCCCAAATTTGCCATGTTGGAAAAGTATCGACTATATATATTAAAAACCTGTCTAACCCCTCACCAACCATCAGGGACTTTAAGCTATTGGAGAGATTATTTGTTCGTTTCAGCACTCATTTTTGTTATTCCATTGTGCACCATAGCCCTTATTCCGGGTCTTTACCTATCCTACCTATCAAACCTTTGGGGACTACTGATTTTTGACTGTATGGCCTTCCTTGGTTTTATTGGAATAGCGGGTATTCCTGGAATACCTTTGTCTATCAGGAAGTGGATTTTTATAGCAATTACCTATATGGCTGGGTTCTTCCTGATCTATTTTTTAGGAAATTTTGGCCCTGGCTTATTATACCTGCTTTCGGTTTCGGTTTTCATGCTCCTGGTACTACCGGAAAAATATGCCTTCGTTAGTTTTATTTTGAATTTATTGACCTGCATTTTTTTTGGATGGCTGATCTATCGGGAGGATTTACAGCAATCTTACTTTTCCTCTACTGTAGACATCCAATCCTGGGTTGCCATCTCTTCAAACCTGGTTTTTTTAAGTGCGATGTTTTCCATATTGATTCCAATGTTATTTAAAGGGCTTCGTCAAAGCCTTGAAGAACAATCACAGCTGGAAACAGCACTTAAACGACAAAAGGAAAAGTTGAAGCAATCCCTGACTGATCTTGAAACCAAAAATAATGAGCTGGAACATTTTACCTACGTGGCTTCTCACGATTTGCAGGAACCCTTGCGCATGGTGACAGGTTTTCTGCAATTATTGGAAAAAAAATATGGGCATCTGTTGGACGCTAAAGGTAAAACCTATATCAATTTTGCTGTGGATGGTGCCCAGCGCATGCGACAACTTATTTTAGATTTATTGGCCTATTCACGGGTAAAAAAAATAGACGGGAAAGCCGAACCTGTGGATTTCAATCAACTTCTTGAGGAAATAAAATTGACCTTCCGCCCGGAAATAAAACGGCTAAAAGCAGAAATCACATCTGATACACTTCCCATTGTTCATGGCCATTCCAGCTTTTATTTTCTACTGCTTCAAAATCTCATTGGCAATGCATTGAAATATTCCAAAGCCAACATTCCTCCCAAAATTCACATTTACCTGGAAGAAAGAGAAAATGAATGGCTATTCCAGGTAGAGGACAATGGAATAGGAATAGACCCGGCTTATTTTGAAAAAATTTTCGTTCTATTCCAAAGGTTACATCAGCGAAAAGAATTCGAAGGTACTGGCATGGGGCTGGCGATCGTTAAAAAAATAATCACCAGCCTTGGAGGTGAGATATGGGTCAAATCCAGTCCGGGAGAAGGAGCCGTGTTTTTGTTTACCCTGCCCAAATTGGTTCAGGCAGCATAAGCTCAGCTTTTGTTCCTTACGTAAATCAACTTGTATTTACCTTTTTGGTTTTCCCGCTGCTCTATTTCAAATTTATTGATGGAATTGATCAGCGGTGTTAATTTTTGAAAACCGTAATTCCTTGAATCGAAATTGGGCTGCTTTTTTTGCAGGAGGTTACCAACATCTCCCATAAATGCCCAACCGTCATCATCAGCCAAATCCGATATGGTGGAGGCAATCAAACGGATTAGCTTGGGATTGACTTTATCAACCTGCGGTTGTTTGGTGGATTTTTCTTTGCTTCCTGCAGATTCATCGGAGGCCTGTTGGAGGATTTCCAAATAGATGAATTTATCACAAGCCACAATAAAAGGATCAGGGGTCTTTTTTTCACCCATCCCAATTACCATCAAACCTGCTTCACGCAGCCTTGTTGCCAGTTTGGTAAAATCACTGTCACTGGAAACCAAACAAAAACCATTTACTTTTTCCGAATAAAGGATATCCATCGCATCAATGATCATGGCGGAGTCGGTGGCATTTTTCCCGGAGGTATAGCCATATTGCTGAATAGGGTTGATGGCATTTTCCAACAGTACATTTTTCCACTTTCCCAATTGGGGCTTGGTCCAGTCACCATAAATTCTCTTAATGGTAGGATTGCCATATTTGGCCACCTCTTCCATCATTTCCTTTATTTGGTTGGAAGGAACATTGTCCGCATCAATCAGAACAGCTATTTTAATATCGGCTTGCATAGGTTATTTTAAAAGTGATAAATCTTCGACTGTGCGAAATTACGATTCTTTTCTGCAAACCTTGGTATTATTTGACAATCAAAACCGGAAGGTGCTTGTCTGAAGCGATCAAACGTTCTGCCACAGAGCCTATCAGCAGGGTATCGTCGTCTGTTTTTCCTTTCTTCCCCAGTACAATCAGATCCGCTCCTTTTCGGATGGCAAAATCATAAATACTCCTGCTTACAGGTATATCCTCTCCCTTGATAATTTCCAGATCCTCCGTCAATCCAATTTTCTTCTTGAGTTTTGCATAATTTGAAACGGCTTTCTTTTCCAGTGCTTCCTTAAATTCGGAGGGTTTGCGAATATAAGGGAAATATTGCATACCTACTTTTAAAACATGTACGGGCAAAACTTCTGCCCCCGTATGCCCGGACAATATTTTAACCATCTTCGCCAGGCTTTCGGAATAATCCGAAAAATCAATGGGCAAAACAATTTTTTGAATAGAAGCTTTTGAAGTTTCCGGAATAAAAAGCGTATTGGAGGAAGTTAGCCGAACCACTTTACTGCTAAATATACCCGTTCCACCATGTACCGATTTCTTCCCCAATAATACCAAATCGAATTTCTGTGCATCCACCCATTCAACCAAACTATCCAGTTGCCCACCGGAATAGATTTTTACATTTATGCTACTTTTCCTTTCTTTGAAGACAGCTTCTACTTTGTCCAGGGCCTCCTCTTCCAGGATTTCATCCAGAGATTTATCCAAATATGGCAACATGTCGCCTATTTCTTTGGAAACTTCTTCCAGAGCCACAAAATGAATCAGTGTCAGCTGCTCAAAATCAAACTTTTCGTCCAATTGCTGTATGTATCGTAATAATAAATCATCCAGATCGGACAGGTCGATAAACAACCCTATTTTTTTAAGTTTATTCATGATTTATCTTGTTTTTCCAGTTTTTTCATAATTACATCCGATAATCTTTTTTCGTAAGATTTGCGGTCCAGGTCTTTATCAAATTGACTCAGCCGTGCGTATTCCTGCTGCAAACCTTTTTGAAGGGAATAGCACATGATGACCAAAATCACCAAAAAAGGTAAACCTGTGGTAATGGCTGCCGTCTGTAGGGCCGTCAATCCCCCACCTATGAGCAAAACTGCTGCCACAGTTCCTTCTGTGGTTGCCCAGAATATCCGTTGCCCCACAGGAGCATCCAGCTTGCCTCCTGCAGTAATACTGTCTATCACCAAAGAACCCGAATCAGAGGAGGTAACAAAAAAACTGGTTACCAATAAAATCCCGATAATGGAACCTATACCGCTAAATGGAAATTTTTCAAGAAACACAAACAAAGCAATGGAAACATCATCCGTAATCGATTCTGCTAAAACATGGTTGCCACTAAGCAAGCCTTCTTGCATGTCAATAAAGATGGCCGAACCTCCCAGGGCCGTAAGCCATAGAAATGTCAATAAAGTGGGCACCAGCAGTACCCCAAAAATAAACTCCTGAATGGTACGACCCCGGGAAACCCTGGCAATAAACATTCCTACAAAGGGAGACCAGGAAATCCACCAGGCCCAATAGAAAACCGTCCAGTCGCCTTGCCATCCATTATCCCGGTAAGCCTCCGTCCAGGTAGAAACTTCAATAATACTGGTGAGGTAATTTCCCATGTTTTGAACAAAACTTCGGAAAATAAATAGTGTAGGCCCTACGATCAGCACAAAAATCAATAATATGGCTGCAATCCTTACATTCCATTGACTTAAAAATTTCACCCCTTTATCAATTCCAGAAACGACGGATATGGTGGCTATCAAGGTGATGCCAGCTATTAACAATACCTGAACCATTACAGTGTTGGGAATGCCAAAAAGGTAAAACAAGCCTCCACTGACTTGTTGAACCCCCAAACCCAAAGAGGTGGCCAAACCAAACAGCGTGGCCAGGACTGCCAATACATCTATGACATTCCCCATCCAGCCATTCATCCTTTCTCCCAACAAGGGGTAGAAAACAGATCTAATGGTAAGGGGTAATTTTCGGTTATAAGCAAAGAAAGCCAGTGCCAGGCCAACCACTGCATAAATGGCCCATGCATGAAAACCCCAGTGTAAAAACGTAAGGTTCATGGCCCTTTTGGCCGCTTCCAGGGTGTGCGCCTCACCATATGGTGGGACTGCATAATGATAAACAGGTTCGGCTACCCCCCAAAACAACAATCCAATGCCCATACCGGCACTGAAAAGCATGGCAAACCAGGCTCCGGTAGTAAATTCGGGTTGGGCTTCCTTACCTCCCAGGCGAATAGCACCATACTTGCTGAATCCAAGGTAAAAACAGAAAATGATAAAGGTGTTGACTGCTATAATAAACAGCCATCCGGTTTTATCTGTAATGAAGGTTTTTATGTCAGTAAAAACCAAAGCCATGGGTTCTCCAACCCATAATGTAACCGTAATAAAGAGAATGATTAAGGCCACCGAAGGCCAAAATACAGGTGCATGGATATCAAAGTATTTATTTTTCATCAAACATCATTTTTAGAAATAATAACCAATATTTATATTTAATCTTGTGTTCCATCCGGGATCTTGGGCGGTGGGGTTAAGGGCTGAAACAGGTTGCCTGTAATCCATTCCCCTACCGGTCCCCAATGCATTTCCACCGAAAGCATTGGTCAGCCAGGGGTGGTTGTACCCCATTGCCACATCAAAGTAAGCATATACCTGACCGGCTGAGAGCAGGGCTCCAAAGACATTTTGTTGCGATTTCTTATATTCTTGAACCGGGCCCACAGGTCCGGAAGTAAATTTTTGCATCAAGGTATAATCGTTATACAATTGGATGTGGCTAACGGGACCCCATTCCAGCGGAATATCATAGGCCAGGCCAAGGACATAAAGTGCAGCACTGTTGGCCACATCATAGGTTCCAAAACCATAAGCTCCCATTTGGACCACATCCAAAACTTCACCCGCATCATTTCTTACATCATTGTAGGTATAATAGATGGCTTCGGCTTTTACATTCCACGGACCCCAATTTCCATCATGATGTATAGCAGCCGACCAATGAGATCCTGAATGGGTACTTTGTATGTTGTACAATTCATGCCATTGAAATGAAAAACCTGTTTCATGACCTGACCAATTTTTAGCTGCCCTGAGATTTACCTGATGGCGCTCAATATTGGAATTGCCCGGAACAGGTACCACATCATAGGAATACCTGGCAGTGGAAAATGCCCCGAAGGTAGCTTCATTGGTTCCCCTGGGTTCGGACAATACGAAATAAGCACCGTCTAACCGCCAACTATCTGTCTCATGCGATAAGTGAAAACCCATTTGGTGATCATCTTCAAGCCCCAGGTAATAAGGCAACTGAAACCACCAGCTGTGGGAAGCGTAGGGCAATAGGCCAAAAGGAACCTGCGTAATGCCCATTTTCAGATTGGTGTTTTCGGTAAAGCGGTAGCCAAGCCAACCGTATTTCAGGAAATGGGTGTTGAAAGTGGGATAAAAGCGGTATTCAAAGGAAAGTTGAATCCCTTCACTGTAGGCATCTACATTGACTCTCCAGGTATCCCATGTCCATTCGTTCCTAAGAAAAGTTCCCAGAGGAAAGGTCTGGCCTTCATAATGAGTATACAGGTTATTTAACCGAAATGCCCCTCCAATTTTAAGCCAGGTAGTATCCCGGTTTATTGCCAGTTGGGGCTGATGAAGAAGTTCAAGTGTGCTTTTTTCATTCCCGTAATCATGACCCAGGTATAAGGGAATGTTTTTTCCTTTTCTATTCAAAGAATCTTCACCTCCAAGCGTATTTAATGCATTAATAAAGAATAAAAAAATGAATAAACAATATCTCATGCGTTGGCTTTTGGTTCCTTTCAAATTTTAAATTATAAAAATTTAAAGGGAATAAAAACTTTTGAGACCATTCATTTATCTCAAAATCAATATTAACCATCATTTTAACCACCCATCATTTTAAGTTGAATAAAAAATTTACAAGCAAAATTCTTTTTGTGTTTTTCTTAAATAAAATGAATCCTTTAATTTATGGGATGTACAACCTATCCCTGTAAAAATCATTCGGGAGAAATCCCAATTGCAAAATTTATTCGATTTTGGTTACGATTCAATGAGGTGCTGATAAGAATTTCGAAAAATAATATCGAGCCTGCTTGATGCAGACAGGCTTGAAAAGACTATCATACTGTGAGATGCTCTAATAACCCTCCTCCCACAGATAGCCATCGGGGAGAGGGGGAGTTATGGGAACTTCTTCTGCGAGTCGCGACTGGCTATCCCGATAAATCGGGACAAGTTTTGGCCGTTTAAACAATGATAACCAGGTAAAAAGGATATTATTTCCTTAAAAGTTTTTTTCAATAAATGCCTTTAGTTTTAAAGAGGAGTCCAACAGGTTAAGCCCAATCCAACCATGGCCTTCATTGGGATAAAAATGAAATTCATGGGTTACCTGCAGTTCTTGCAGCCGTTCTTTGAGGGAAATTCCCTGACTATTTGGGATAAGGGGATCCTTCCCCCCATAAAAAAGGATGGTTGGGGGAGCTTTGTCCTGCAGCTGAAACAGGGGACTTGCCGCCCGGAGCATTTCTTCATCCGCACCAAACACATCCAGCATTTCTTTGAGTTCTGAGTTTTGGGTATTCAGATAGGCTTCGTCCAGCAGGTTTGTAGGGCCCACAATGCTGCAAACCATTTGCACTTGCTCCTTTACATCTCGGGTATAACTCCATAGAAGGGCCAAATGCCCTCCTGCACTAGCTCCTACAAAGCCTACCTTTTCTCCAATCTGGTAATCGTCCCGGTTACTTTCCAAATGGCTTATCACCGAAGTAATATCCTCCAGCTGCATGGGGTAAGGCGAATGGTTTTGATCCGCCAACCTGTAGTTCATATTCACCACAGCATAACCTGGCAATTGATCCCGCAAAAAGTCCTTGAAAGGATTCATATCGGATTTATTTCCTTCCATCCATCCTCCACCATGGAGTAACAGGATGGTGGGGGTATTTTCATTTCTATTTGCAGGCAAATAAATGTCATACACCTGCCGCTCATGTTCACCATAAGCCACATTAGAAATGGATTTAAATTCAAGGTTTATTTGTTGCTGTGGTCCATCTTCCTGTGGGATACATGAGGCCAAAATCAAATTGAACCAAAGAAAAAAATATTTGAGATGCTTCATTCCCTGTTATAATTTTATTGAACAAAAATTAAATAATCCGGGAATTTAAAAATTATATTTTATCATTTTAAGAAAAATAAAAGATAAATTTTTATATGCATCATTTTACCTCTGATGTCAGCGAAAAAGCTTTTGATGCTAAAGATTTTCAAAAGGATTTATAATCCTACTTTCGGAAACATACCACCCCTTTTTCAAAGAAAGAACCTATCCGGCTTGGATTTCTTATAAAATTAAAACCAAATTCACGGGACTATTGATAATGACCCTAAAAAAAGCAATTATCAGGGTGACCTAAAACCCGGAGACCAGGCCTGAATGACCTGGTGGACAAATGCCAATTTTAGTTTTACCTCTGGATTGATCACAAAGGGATAGCTATCCTGTAGCCCCATACTTCGGTTCAAACTATTTAATGCCAGAGAAAGTGGAATCCATTGATCAATTATTTGTTCAAAATCCGTACAGCAGTAAGCGTCTTTGGTAATTGAACTGGACATTATAGGCACATCCTTAGGAAGTCTGGGAGCTAAAGTCAATCCAAATGAGTAGGCTGTCTCCAAAGTATCTACTATATGGAGGTAGTGAGCCCAGGTTTCTGCCCAATCTTCCCATGGATGAGAACTTGCATAGGCGGAAATATAATTTTCCTGCCAACCATTTGAACCAGATCTTTGATAATGGTTTTCAAGGGCTTGTTGATAAGAGGTCCTTTCATCTCCAAACAAACCCCTGAAATCAGACAAATTATCCGATCCTGCAATCAAAATATCCCAAAAATAATGACCAATTTCATGTCGGAAATGACCTAAAACCGTGCGGTAAACTTCATCCATTTGTTTTTTGGCCATTGCTCTTTCCACATCATCTGCCTCTGCAATATTCATGGTGATGATGCCAGAGGCATGGCCTGTCATTACCGGTTCATATTCTCCTGCAGCCTTAAATTCAAATCCCAGACCTCTCACAGGGTTCAGTTCCTTTGAACTAAAGGGCAGATTCCACCGCAAAATTGCATACAACAACCTGTGTTTGGCATTTTCTATGGTCTGCCATCTTTTTTTGTAGGCTGGGTTTGAAAGATCCGGAATGATCTGGTTGAGAACACAAGCCTTGCAATAGCGGTCAGTGGAAGCCATAGGGATCAACCAATTGCAACCTTCATGTTGTCGATTCAGGCAATAACGAAAAGGATTACCTGCTGAATCAATCAACGAAGCATCGCTTCCCTGTTCGAAAAGGGCCATCAAATCCAATTTTTCGGGATCAAATCCCAACAGCGTACTGCAATGGCTGCATTTTGTGTTCTCAAAATAAGCGGGCTGAAGGCAATGCTTGCATTGGAAAAGTTTCATGGTTCTAGTTTGATATAACACAAGCAATTTTTGAACCACAAATATTATATTTTTAAAAGGATGCGCAGCAAATAAATTGAGTTCTTCCGAAATCCTTAAGCCATTACGTATAGAGAAGGCAGTACCTCCAACCAGATAAAAACTTTCAATTCAGAAATAGCCTGAAGCACATCAGGCTAAAAAACGCCCCCAATTAATCAATCGGGCCTGGCATCATCCCCCCGATTTGAAAAATCCACCTCCTCAAAGAAATATTCGAATACCCGTTTTTGATTCAAGTAAAGTTCTACATGATTGTGGGACTCCTCAGTCATGGTTAGGAACTCAATTGTTTCTTTAGCTCAAAATTAGCAGCTCTTTTACGGCGAATTTTCTACCCATTACGCTGAGCTCATCACCGGGTCGAAAAACCCGTGTTTCTGTATAGGCATCACCTTGGGGTTTCGAAAAATATTCAATTTGATTCGTATCCAGATCAATTATCCACAATTCCGGAATACCATGTGTAGCGTAAAGCGGAGCTTTTACTTCCCAGTCAAACCTGATGGAAGAACCGGCAACCTCAATGAGTACAAATACATCGGCAGGTCCGGGATGTGCCGATGTATAATAATCCGACCTAAATTTTAGTAGGGAAATATCCGGCTCAGGCTCATTGTCATAATCTATTCTAATTGGATTTTGAACTCTAACAGTAGCTTCTCCATCCATAAGCTTATTCATTACCTTTGCGCAATAATCAACTATTGCTGCATGCCTGCTTCCTATTGGGCTCATTTTAAATATCTCACCGTTTATAAGTTCTACACGGTCTTCAGGCTTTAGAATCCCTACTTCGGCCATTTTATAATATTCATCCACATTGATCAAACGTTTCACTACTTCAGTTGCCATGATATTCAACAATTTACCTTACTAAAGTTAGCCAATTAATCGGCTAATAACAACAGTCTAAATTCCCAGTCAGGAAATTCTGCACATAAACAAGCTCCCATCCATCACGAAATCGGATTGGGGATCATGGTCCGGTTTGCATGACTGACCGGAATAATATAGATTTTTATTGTATAAAGAATTTTTGCAGACTTTTTGCCTTTTTTAATACGTTAAACCCTGCAAAAATTCAATGGACCTGGGCACCTGCTTGTAATAAACCGGACTCTCGTCCTCTATGTAATAATGTTCAATACCCGCTTCCTTTGCCGCTTTCAGGATAGCTGGAAGATCCAGTTGGCCTGTGCCCAATACTACGTCGTTTTCCTTGGGAGTACCGCCGGACATGTTTCCTTCGACTCCTTTTTTAAGGTCTTTCAGGTGCATTAACCTAAACCTATCAGGATATTTATTGATCAATGCGGCAGGATCCTCTCCGGGGAAAAAGGTCCAGAGGATATCTATTTCATAGCTTACATATTCCGGATTGGTCTCCTCCATCATGTAATCGAAGAGAGTTCCGTTTTCATGGGGATAAAATTCGTACCCATGGTTGTGGTAACAAAAGGTGAGGTTATGCTCCTCCTTTAGGATTTTTCCTGCCTTATTAAAATCGGCAATGGCTTTCTTGGCATCTGCAAGGTCAAAAGGGGCCTCATGAGGAATCCAGGCCACCCTTACAAATTTTGCGCCCAGGGTTTTGGCATTTGCTGCCACTTCCTGGGTTTTATTGACCAAATCAGGATAACCCACGCCAAAGGAAGAGCAAAACATACCCCTTTCATCGAGCAGTTTTCGTATTTCTGCTGCCGTGGTCCCAAACAGGTTGGAGAATTCCATGTCCTTGATGCCCATGGCCTGCAGGGTATCCAGGGTGGCGGCCACGTCTTTGGAGAAGCTATCCCGGTAAGTATAGGAAACCATACCGGGCATTTCTTCGAAAATGGGCCGGTTGCCCTGAGCGAGGAGGCTATCCATGCTTATAAGCAGGAAAATTACAAAGGGGATTAATTTTTTCATTTTTTTAGGTCAATTTGGTTTAGGCTATCTGGACTACAATTTAGTTGATTTATTCAAATATGGCCAAAAAAATTAAAAACTGATTCGTATTAATCGCTAAGCCAAAAATTTGTTCAGGAAAAATCGGGGCCTTACTGATTTAAAATTTACCATCCTATCGAATTAAATTTCGAATGATTCGTTGAGATACTTTGGAGGATAGATTCCGAACCGCTTTCCAACAAGTCATTTTTTGCGGTATTCATTACATTAGTCCAAATCCTTAAAAACATATTCCAAATCCAACTGGAATCCGGAAATGCTTTTGGACGCAATAACATCCCCCGATGTAAAAAGTCTCGATGGGACATATTTCCCTTCCACCAGGGTGTAGGTCATAACGGTCTGCTCGTCCGGGTGAATGATCCAATACTCGCCCACACCGCTTTCTTCATAGACTTCATATTTGTTTTTCAGCTCCTTTTTATTGCTGCCTGGCGAAAGAATCTCAATAATCAAATCCGGAGCACCTATACATCCCAACTGATCCAGTTTGCTTTTGTCACATATCACGCAGATATCCGGCTGGACAACTGTATCAATGTCCTCATTCCTTTTGGATTTTACAGGCAACCGTACATCGAAGGGTGCTTCATAGACCTCGCAGTGTCGTTCCTCCAGAAAATTAAAAATTTTAGCGAAAACTTTACCAGAAATTTTCTGGTGGATTCTCCTGGGTGCAGCCGCTGCCTGCCGAAACACCTTGCCTTTGATCAACTCCACCATTTCATCCATCTGCCATTCAAGGTAATCGGAATAGGAATACCTTCCGTATTCGGTAAAAGGCTCGTTAACCTTGTTTCCGGCTTTTTTCTGCTTCATTATACTAATATAATGGAATTGGATATAATTACCCAAGAGGCAGTGTATTGCCGCTAATTGTCCTAAGTAAAAAATACTATTCTTACAATAATAGAAAATATAAAAAATCCATTTTTCAGGATCATTTTGATCCATCAGGAGGTAATCTTGTAAATCATCAACAAGTACTTTTCCGGAATCCCGCTTTTTATTGGTTTTTAAATAAATCAGGCACTCGTGTTTCACCATTTTAAGAAGGTAGCCTTCCAAATTCTGAATAGCCATCAGGGATTCTTTCTTGCGCAGTAATTTGAGAAAAACCTGGCCTACCACTTCTTCCGCCTGATCAAACCTGAGGACAAAAAGCAGGGCCAGCCTGATCAACCGTGTATGGTAATGATCAAAAAATTTAAATCATTCAAACTGCTTTACATAATCCAGAAATTTTTTGGCGGTGGCATCCAGGTTTTCAATCGTGCCACCACCTTCCAGCACTTCGCACATTTCATAGACCAGGTAGCCCTGGTAGCCGATTTCTTTCAGGGCTCCGATAAAATTCTCATAATCAATAATCCCCTCCCCCATGGCCGTAGCCCGCATAACAGGTTTATCGGATTGATAGTTGGTAAGCGCATGTACGTACTGGTACCTGGGTAGCGGCCTATAATCTGCCAAAATGGTATTTGCCAGGAAAGGCTTCATCTTCAATACGGAATTTCTGATTTCCTCCTTGCTCAGTCCTTCCAAAGTGGGAGACCAGGCATCCCAGCCCGACATGACGTTGGGCATGTTAATTTCTTTCAAAAGCCAGTGCATGGCATCATGGTGAATGGCGATATCATGGTGATTTTGGACCACCAAGGTCACCCCATACTTCTGTGCCTCTTTGGCGGCAAGGGTGATTCCTTCCACTACCATGGCATACTGTTTATCATAGGGAATACCCGGCCTTTCATAGCCAGTAAAGATGCGGATCATTTTTGTACCCAGATCACCGGCCAGTTCCGCCAGTTGCCCGATATAGGCTGCCTGTATCTCGCTATGGGGTATTCCGGGCTTGTCCATGCCTGCGGTAAAATCCGAATATCCTGCAAGTCCTACCAGAGTTAAATCCAGCTCCGCTATCCTACTTTTTAGTTGTGTGCGCGCTTCTTTATCGTAATCCAAAATAGAAAGATGTGGGGCTTTTGCCATGAGCATTACACCATCATATCCCAATTCACTGGCTTTGACTAAAAATTCATCCACTGAAAGTACGGCTTGTCCGCGCCACAGGCCGGAATAGCCAATGGAATGCAGGCAGGTTTTCACTTTAAAATCAGCCGAATCGCCCGTAGGTAAAGCCTGTGTAAACGCCTTGCCGACAGTAAGCAAGAAAATTATACCGATGAATACGTAATTTTTCATAGTGGGTAAAATTAAAGTTTTGCAGGAAAGGAAAATGGTTCTCTGTATATCTTGGACAGGTAAGTATCAGCTTCTGCATCGTTGGCAAATTGCTCCCTATCTCCCAGAAATCTCAATTCACGCTTCACCCGGTAGGAAATATTCGCCAGTAGTGGCAATGCGGAGGAATAAAACCCTTCCTGCATGGTGCACTGAAGCTGGTTTTGGTCTCCGGACCGGATGGCCTCCAGGAAGTTGGAAAACAAGCTGGCTTCCTGGGCTGAATCACCTACTTCAGAGCCCGCAAAAGGTTCGGTCTCCCGTTGGCGAAACGCCCTCCAGGTGTTGCCTGAAATTTCCAACCATCCATTCGAGCCATAAAATAGGTTGCCCACTTCCTTGCCATCGCTTCCTTCATAGTTGGTATATCTTCCCCTGGCTTCATATTCCAGCAAGGTGCCATCGGCATAGGTAAAGGATGCCGTTTGGATATTTGGCGTTTCCTGCATGGATCGATCATGCCCATAGGTCTCCACATCCCCATAGACCATGGTCCCCGGAGTACAGTTGTTTGGCCTGCAATCATCCTCGTTGAAACCATAAATTCCTCCTCTGGAATAAACCCTTTCCGGATGTTCGTACTTTTGAAGTCCCCAGCGGGCGATGTCTAATTGGTGGGTACCAGTATTGCCAGAATCCCCATTGCCCGTATCCCAGTACCAGTGCCAGTTGTAATGACTCCGCTTCTCATTATAGGGTCGGTAAGGAGCCGGACCCAACCATTGGTCGTAGTGGAAAGCTGGCGGTGGATCACTGTCTTTTGCCGTACCGTATGAGTTGCGCAGCTTGTAGGTAAGAGCGCGGGCCATGTACACCTTTCCTATTTCGCCTTCATGAAGAAATTGGATGGCATCCCTAACATTTGTATACGCGCGATTGGTCAATCCAACCTGTACCGTCAATCCACTCTTTTGAGCTGCCTCCACCATTTTCCTGCCTTCCCAAATCGTATGTGAGGCCGGTTTTTCCACATAAACATGTTTCCCTGCCTGACAAGCCCAAACCGTGGCCAGGGCATGCCAGTGATTGGGTGTAGCCATGGAAACGGCATCGATTTCTTTGTTTTCCAGCACTTTCCGTATATCCCATTCCAGCTCAGGTTTGATACCCGTTTTATCAAATACTATTTTCGATTTGGCATCAAAAAGTGCTTCATCGGTGTCGCAAAGCACTTTTAAAGCCACATTATGACTGTCCTTCAGCCTGCAATAATTATTGATGTGGACGGTCCCCTGGTTCCGGATGCCAATTTGGGCGAGGTGGATACGATCATTAGAACCTATAATAGAGGCATAACTTTTGGCACTGAATCCCAAACCACCAACCACAATTCCTGCTGAGCTTATGGTGGTTTTTTTTAAAAATTCCCTGCGTTTTGTCATGATAAAATAAATTTAGCGGTGTATGATCAGGATATTAAACATTTATTTTAAATATTTAAAATGAAAACAAATTTTTTTGGGTTCCTTGTATCTCTTAAGGGCCTTAATTCTTACCTAAATACAGAAAAGTTACTATTGTAAGCAAAAATATTTTTATCCTGCAAACAACCCCCCTTGTCATTATTTACGTGATGTAAACAATATGAACCTGCATGAATCCCCGGAACTGAAAAAAATTATTGAGCAATGCTGCAAAGGCAAAACGAAGGCGCAATACGAGCTATTTAAATCTACCTATCCCTATGCCATGAGTATCTGCGCTCGCTTTTCATCCGGTCCCGAGGAAGCCAAAGAAATTCTCAACGACGGGTTCCTGAAAGTTTTTACGCAGATCAAGCGGTATTCACCAGATCTATCGTTTGCCGGCTGGTTAAGAAGAATCCTAATCAATACCGCCATAGATCATTATCGGAAAAATAAAAAATACAATAACCAACATGTGGAAATCGGGCAGGATGTAGACAGGCCGGATGCTGAAAGGACCTTATCCCATTTGCATGCTGAAGATATCCTTAAGTTGGTGCAATGTCTCCCTCCGGGCTACCGGATGGTTTTCACCTTACATGTCGTGGAAGCTTTCAGCCACAAAGAAATAGCCGAAAAACTTGGGATTTCAATGGGCACTTCTAAATCAAATCTCTCCAAGGCAAGGCTGAAACTTCAGCAGGCACTGAATAATATTTCTACTTCAACGCAACAGGTATATGGAAAAGGATAAAATGGATCGCCTGATCAAGGAAAAACTGGAAGATTACCATCCTGAATTTTCGGAAGCTGCCTGGACGGATTTTTTGCCACATCTGAAGAAAATTCCCTGGTGGAGAACCTGGTGGGCGGTTGTCCCTGTTTCAGGGTTATTTTTATTGGGAACTTTTATATACTTCCAATACCCCGGACCCGAAACACAACAAACCTCTTCCATTCAGATAGAAGAAAAAGCCCCAAATATTAATTCACTATCGGAGGGAACTGACAAATCGAATCAACCCTTCCCTAATTACAATGAATCTGAGGGCTATAAAATCGAAAAGAATCAGGATTTATCAGAAGATTTAAACGAAGAAATTAAAGAAGAAAACCACGGGAACCCAACCGGAATAAAGGGCAATGCTGGAAAAAGAAAGAAAATAGCATTCCTAAAAAAATATTCAGAGGATAAAAAGAAGGCTTCTGCAGTAAATAATGTTAGATCAAAGCGACACTATTACAGTTACCGTCAGAAAAACCCTCAAAGCTATTTTAGCCTGGATACCCTGTCTCAGCAGGAACTGCTCCGTCACTTGCTGACAATTGAGGACAGCACCTCAAGCATTCCCTCTGCCACCGTGAAGGGGACTGGAGCCGTGTATAAAATTAAAGAGCCTTTACATTGGGATCTAACCGTAAGTCCGGTTGTAAGTTGGCTTTATCCTGTAGATGGTTTCAGCACCACGCGCCTACCCTATTCGGAAGAATTATTTTCCTGGCGTTTTCCCGGATTGAATATGGCCTTGATAATCAACCAAAAGTGGTCTGTTTCTGCAGGGGTGTTGGGTGGCAATACCGACAATTATATTTCAATTGGTGAAGGCTATCCTATTGAAAACCTGACGCATTTCCCCGATTGGTCAGAGGTAACCTATCCAGTAGGCCATATCTGGATCGAATCTAAGCAACTACTCTTTCCATTTTCCATCAAATACCATCAAAAAATCATTGGTGATTTTGGTATGAACCTTAAAATTGGTCTACTGGCACATCATATTGGAGATCAAAAATTTGCTTACAATAAACCTATATTTGCCTCGTCTTTAGGCCTTTCTACTTCAGTTTCTCAAAACACATGGCAACTGTCTTACCTGGAGGGGGGCTTGGGTTTTACCTATGATTTGAGTAAGCGGTTTTCCACCTATTTAGAAGGTGAATATTGGAAAGGCATTCAACCCATTGGCGGTGAACAACACAAATACCATCTTATGGGCGTTTCAATTGGGGTTAATTATCATTTGTTTCCGAAAGAATAAAAATGGGTGCACAAATATCCAATGCTTTCTTTTAATAGCATTTTTTTTTACTTTTAGCCTTAACTGTAAAATAACTATGGCCATATCGCCATGATACAATCCATTTAATTTTGCCCAAAATGCCATATAATTTATTCAAGTCAAGACCTGCCAGCTTTAGCATGGTCATCTTTTGCATGACTATCCTGGTCATCTCATTATTCACCCTCAGTTGTAAAAAAGAAGTTCAGGAGGAGCCTTTTTCATTGGGTGAAAAATATTATGATGACAGTACCGGGCTGTATTTACCTGAGGATTTAGAAGCCACCTTATGGGCGGAATCCCCCCAGTTTTTCAATCCCACGAATATGGATGTGGATGCAAAAGGGCGGATTTGGGTGACAGAGGCACTCAATTACCGCTTGTTCCGGAATGATCCTGAAAAGTTTAAAAACCATGAATCGGGAGATCGGGTAATGATACTGGAAGACAAAGATGGAGACGGGGTGGCCGAAACTTCTAAGGTTTTCGTGCAAGACGAGGATTTAACCGCCCCATTGGGAATTTCTGTAATAGGCAACAAGGTCATTGTTTCCAGCGGGCCTTCCATTATCATTTATACCGATGAAAACGGCGATGACAAACCCGATAACAAAGAAGTGTTTTTAACCGGTTTTGGGGGCCTGGACCATGACCATGGATTACATGCCGTGGTGGCCGGACCCGATGGGAAATATTACTTCAATGCCGGCAATGCAGGACCACACATTGTCACCGATAAAAGCAGCTGGACGCTGCGATCAGGAAGTTTATACAATGGGGGTTCGCCGCATATGAAAGATAACGAACCGGGCATGGTCAGCGATGATGGCAAAATGTGGGTAGGTGGTATTGCCTTAAGGGTTAATCCCGACGGCACCGGTATGAAAGTGCTGGGCCATAACTTCCGGAATTCTTACGAATTGGCCCTGGACTCCTATGGCAATATGTGGCAAAATGACAACGATGATGATGGCAACAAGGGCGTTCGCGTTTCCTGGCTGATGGAAGGCGGCAATATGGGCTATTTCAATACCGATGGATCCAGGAAATGGCAGGCCGACCGGCGTCCCGGTCAAGCTACTGTAACCGCCCACTGGCACCAGGACGATCCCGGGGTAATTCCGCTCGGGGACAGCACAGGTGCCGGTTCTCCTACAGGTGTAACTTTCTACGAGAGTGATTTGATGGGGGAAAAATACCGGGGCACCTTACTGGCAGGGGAAGCAGGCAGAAATGTAATTTTGGCTTACAAACCCGAAACCAAGGGTGCCGGATTTGTTTTAAAGCGACACAACCTGATCACCTCCCTTAGGGAAGAAGAGGTGGAAGAAGCCAAAAGTCGGGCCACGGATGAAGATAAATCCAAATGGTTCCGTCCCAGCGATGTGCTGGTAGGAACGGATGGAGCCATCTATGTGGCCGATTGGTATGACGGTATGGTTGGAGGCCATAGGATGATTGACAGTACGGGCTATGGCCGCATATACCGCATCACGCCTAAGGGTAAAAACCTCCCAAAACCTGAAATCGACCTCTCCACTACAAGCGGACAAATAGTTGCTTTATTGAACCCGGCTGTCAATGTTCGGAATGCGGGCTTTGCCTTGCTGGCAGCACAAGGCAGCCAGGCCATTGAGGAGGTCAGGGCTGTTTTGGAAGATGACAACCCTTACCACCAGGCCAGGGCCATCTGGCTCTTGGCTCAAATGGGCGATGAAGGGGTTTTGGAAGTAGAAAAACAACTGGAAGCCGGAAATCCGGATCTGCGCTTGACTGCTTTCAGGGCTTTGCGTCAGGTTAAATCAGATATCTTACCCTATGCAGGGGAATTAAGTGCAGATCCCTCGCCTAAGGTCAGACGTGAGGTAGCAGTGGCCCTGAGGGATATGCCTCTGGAAGCGGTAGAAGAAACCTTGATTCAGTTGGCTTCCCAACACGAAGGTACAGACCGCTATTATGTAGAAGCCCTGGGATTGGCTATGGACGGAAAAGAAGCAGAAATTTATCCTGCCCTGGAACAGGAACTTGGATCTGATCCCATTAATTGGCAACCTGGATATGCGGATTTGATGTGGCGCCTGCATCCCAGCCAGGCCATCCCCGGATTGAAAGAAAGGGCCATGACAAATCAACTAACCGCTGCCCAGAAACAAAAAGCGGTTACCGCCCTGGGTTTTATCAATGAACAGGAAGCGGTAAATGCCATGCAGGAAATTGCGGCATCAGAAATTGCCGGTGTAAAGGACCAGGCTTTGTGGTGGCTGAGGTACAGGAGAAACAATGACTGGAACGGTTTTGATATGGAAATTCCGGAATTGAAAGCAAACCTCAGTCCTGAAATCCAGAAGGAGATGCTGGCTTTGAAATCCACTATTGAAAGTAGCAACGCCGCAACAGCCGAAAAAATTCAGGCAGCCAAAGCCATGGCCAGGGATAAAACCGGAGGACTGATGCTCCTTGGACTGGCAGAAAAAGAAGCATTATCCCCTGAATTGAAAGCAGCCGTCAGCGAGGTGATTTTCGACAACCCGGAACAGGCCATTCAGGTGCTGGCAGGAGATTATTTTGACCATCCATCCCCTGAAACAGCTTACTCCCTTGCCAACATCACGGCATTGGACAGTGACCCCGTAAAAGGAAAACAAATATACCAGGGCAAATGTGCCACCTGCCACCAAATAGGGAATGAAGGCAGGAATATCGGACCAAACCTGAGCATGATTGGGGCCAAGCTGGATCAGGAAGGCTTATTGGATGCGATCACCAATCCAAGTGCCGGGGTAGCCTTTGGTTATGAAATGTGGCTTATCACTTTAAAAGATGGGACGGTGGCTGCAGGCTTCCTGCAGGCGGATGGGCCGATAGTCGTACTGGAAGGAATGCAAAATGAGGCTTATAACATTTCCTCAGAAGACATTGCATCCCGGAAAAGGTTCAATACCAGCATCATGCCTGATCCCGCACAACTGGACATGAATGAAGCAGATTTGGCTCATCTTACGGCTTATTTGAGCGGATTACGTTCAGAGTAGGATTCAGACCCAATTTTTAATATTGGATCATGATTACGCCTCTATCAACTTAAATCAATCCCATGAGAATTGTACAATTTAAAAATAAGGATTCTGCTTCTCAGGTAGGGATGGTAGAAAGAGACTATCTCCGTATAGTAAAAGGAATATCCAGTACCTATGCCCTGACCCAAAAAGTATTTGAGACAGGAAAATCCATTTCAGATCTGGTAGAAGAACATTTGGGAAGGGAAACCCAAGCCTATGAACCGCTTATTGCGAATAATCAAATCCAATTGCCCCTTTCACATCCGGACCCTTACCGGTCGTGGATTACGGGAACAGGCCTGACCCATCTGGGATCGGCTGCTTCCCGGGACAAAATGCACCAAAAACTTGAAAGCAGTAAGCCCGACGAACTGACAGATTCCATGAAGATGTTTCAGATGGGATTGGAAGGTGGAAAAATGCATGGGCATGATCCTGGAGTTCAGCCCGAGTGGTTTTACAAAGGCAATGGACTTTGTGTGGTACCTTCGGGACATACCCTGGTTTCCCCTCCCTTTGCCCTTGATGGAGGAGAGGAACCCGAACTGGCTGGACTGTATGTTATCGACCCGCATGGCAAGCCGTTTCGGGTTGGTTTTACCCTGGGCAATGAATTTTCGGACCATAAAATGGAAAAAATCAATTACCTCTACCTGGCCCATTCCAAACTCAGGCCCAGTGCATATGGGCCGGAACTGCTTGTCAGCGATCTACCGGATCACTTACAGGGGCTGAGTTCCATCAAAAGAGGCGATAAAGTAGTTTGGCAAAAAGAATTTCTTACCGGCAATGCCAATATGAGTCATAATATCGCCAACCTGGAACACCACCATTTCAAATATGAGCTTTTCAGACAGCCTGGCGATGTACATGTGCATTATTTTGGTACTGCAGTAGCCAGTTTTGCGGATGGCATAGAAGTGCAGGATGGAGACCGGTTTGAAATATCCATTCCGGAAATGGGAAAACCATTGATCAACCCTTTAAAGCAGTTGTAGCTCTATCTTAGCATCCGACCCTTTACTTCAGATCATTTCTTGTTAAGGTATTACAAACAAGTCCCATAGAAGAATTGGATGTGCCAATTTAAGGCAGCACCTGAGGTAAAGACCGAATAGGCGTAATAAGATAAGGGAGCTGGCTGGATCTGGTACTTTACGGGGAAAAAGCAATAAAAACAAGTACCTGCAAAGCCAAAAACATAGGTTCTGCCGCATGGTTTTGAATTGGAGTCCTGTCTTTATTTTTGAGCTTTTCTAGCAATTGCCAGGTACCTATTGAGTCTTAGCTTACCTCAGGATCAGAGATCCCGGATTATTGGGTTAAGTTTGTCCAAGATACAAATTAAACCCACGACCTGAAACTAAATGGCAAATGGGACGAACATCTGTTTCACATTGGGTCATTGCCCTGTCAATTTATTTTCGTAGAAGAAAGGTGCTTTTCCTATTCGAAAACAGGATTGAAGCCGCAGCGTATTTTACGGTATTCTTTTAGTAAATACTGGTTCGGTCGGCTGATTTGGGATCTGCAATTACTTCCCCGCTGTTCAATTTTCCCTGAATAGCATTTGGTCGAAAAGGTTTGCTCGCATCATAATAATTTCGAGACAGATCAATATCTGATATCAGCACTCCTGGCTCATTTGGGGGGAGCTTATTTTGTATCAGTCCATCCGGCGTAATGAAATGACCCGGCCAACTTTCCGGAGCCGAAGAATTGGTCAAGGACATATAAAAATAGTTGGAAGCCGCCATTGCTTGCGATGTAACAGGCATGATCAAGGGGTGAATACTTCCCTTTTTCTGCCGGGCGTTATAAAATGATTGGAAAACAATATCTGCATTTAGATTTCTGTATTCCCGATACAGTTCCGGAAACCTGATATCGTAGCATATCAGCAACCCACAGGTAACACCGTTTAGCTGAAAGGTAACAAAATGATCACCGGGTGAAAAGTAATTCAAATCACCGGAGGTGCAAAACCGTTTATCATATCTGTCTACAACCTCACCGGAAGCATTGATGACATACAAGCTATTGTGCGGCTTGTTTCCCTCGCTTAACTGATGCATGGATCCTAAAACCACCCAAAGACTCAGCTCTTTTGCCAAATTTCTGATCGAGTCGGTTGCATGAAACAATTCTTCCCAATTGAAATCGTCTATTGAATGCATGTCCACACCAGGGTATCCCGATAATGCGCATTCCGGAAAATGAACGATATCTGCCTTCTTGAGTTTTGCTTCGACCATTTGCCGCTTTATCCAGCCGTAATTATCTAATATGTTTGCTGAAATAGGAAATTGGCAGGAAGCTATCCGGATTTTTCCACTTTCAGAAACAGTTGACATTCGTGCACTACCAGGCTCAGTCCCCAAATGGACAATTGAGTTTCCCTGCCTCGCCCAGCCCAAATCGACTGCCGAAGAATAAATTATCAGAAACATCCAAAGGTATAAGTGAAGCCGGGTTAAATTATTTTTCTTTTCCACGATTATTCAGAATAGGGACAAATTGTTCAAAACCAATTGAATATACAAAAAAAAATAATTATCTGCCAGTCTGTACAAAGTTTCAATAAGTTACCCACCTGTTGATCCATAAATCGATTTATCCACAGGCTTAAAGAGCAATTGGGAAAAACGATAAAGTCCGCCTTTCCAGACCTTAAAGTCATGTCCTCCGGGCTCAATGAAATATACATGAGGCACACCATGTTCGTCCAGGTACTCGTGCGTGCGCTCGCTGAAACGTAACAGCCGGTCTTCATCTCCACAGGATAGCCACAAAACTTTTAAAAGATTCTTTGCCGCCTGAGGATCTGGAATCAATGTTTCAGGTGCTTTGGTATTGGGTGCTGCAGAAAACGCGCCCACCCAGGCAAAAGTATCCAGGTTGCCGAGCCCGAAATTCAGAGATTGTCCGCCGCCCATGGACAGACCGGCTAAAGCCCGGCTTTCTCTATCCTTTATCACCCTGTAATTGGTTTCAATAAAAGGAATAAGGTCATTCAATAGGTCTTTCTCAAAGGTGGCGAAAGCGGCCACTTTTTCGGGCTCCATCACATTTCCGCCTGCGCGGTCATCTTTCATGGCCCGGCCATTGGGAAGAACCACGATCATGGGCTCAAGCTTTCCATCCGCATAAAGGTTATCCAGAATAACCTTGGGAGTCCCGCCCCTTAACCACTCTTCCTCATCTCCACCTATGCCGTGCAACAGGTACAGCACGGGATAATTCTTTGCCTTCGAATATCCAGGGGGCAAATAGACAAAGGCCCGTCTGACTGTATCCACCGTTTTTGAGGCATAATGAATGGTGTCTATTTTTCCCTTGGGAATCCCAGTTCGCTCCTGATCAAAATTGGCCGCAGGCTGCTGTTCCAAACCTTGTGCAGAGATACTGCTGCACAAAAGGAAGCTGAACAGGCAAAAAAACAAGTTCTTCATAGTGTTTGGTTTGATTTTGAAGTGCTATTGGCTTTTTGTTTTTATTTCATATGGGGATTTCTCAGGCTGGGAAAATCAGCAGTAGGAAAATCAGGTGGAACCGGAAAATCCACCTTGCCAGTTGCCAGCCATTCGGCTACCCTCACTACGGTGGTTTGATACCCCACGCAGCGGTAAGCCGGGGGATAGGTTTCCCCTTCCCAAAGGTGTCCTAAACTGGAATTGTACACTTTGCCTTTTCCGTAACCCACCACCCACTCTACAGGCCAGTTTTGATGGGTACTAGTGCTGTCATAAGCATAAGACAGTACCTCAATATTTTTAGCATCACCTCGGGGAAAGTAATAAACTTCGGTATTTACCGTCTGCCAGGCATCCGGATATCCCTGATTGATTGGGTGTCTGTTTAAAATTTGGATAAGGGCATTGAAACGGTCACCATGCCCGGTGCCTCTCCCCTCACCCGGGGGGTATCGTTTTACATTTCCCTGTGAGTCAATTTCCAATGCCGTACCCACCGATTGGGATCTCCAACCCAACCCTATCATTTCATTGTAAGCTTCCCAATGGGCAAATGCGTTGTTCGCCGAATGAAGGATATATAATCCACCTCCCTTGGCCACGTATTTTTCTAATGCCCTTTCGGCTTCTTTGGGCCACCTTAAGCTGGAATTATGGATATTATTGGTGTTTTGAATGACCACGGTATATTTGTCAAATTTGGGAAGCCACGATTTCCTTGCTATGCTGTCTTTAGGAACTGTGCTTATGTCAACTTTAAATAATCCGCTTTCTTCCAAAATCCATTGCGTAACGGTCGATGTTTGTTGCCAATCGTGGTTCCTGAACCCATCCACAATTAAAACGGCAAGCTTTTCGTTCTGCTGGGCCTGAATTTCGGGATTAATTACCAAAAATAAATTTATCAAAAACACCAACCGGATCCAATGCACCAAAATAGATCGTCCACCAAAATTACTGAAGAAGGAAATGATGTGTCCCATGGGTTTTTGGATAATTGGGTAGATTTTCAAAATTAACATTCAAGTTAATCTAAAAAATATAATTAAGTTCAATATTCGGTAAATAAAAACATGATTTGGGAGCCGTAATGGCAAAAAGAAGGGTTGTTTTTGGCAGATGAAAAGTATTGGCCTTCGACAAGCTCAGGCACCACAGGGACCAGGTTGGGAGATAGAACTTAAGGAATACAAAGTATTTAAACCAACCTATTCATTAACTCCTGGCAAATCCTTTCTTGCTTCCATGTCAAATCCAATTGCTGCCTACTTATTCACTTTGCTCTTTTTTTTGTTTTCGGAAATAATCATTGTTGTCATAGCGGGATGTCGCAGCCCACTTCACGTTGATTTTTGGTAGGTACTGCGCCAGCTCCGATTTGACAGGTGCAAATTTTTCCTCAGTGGCTACATTGTACCACTCATTTGGATCTGCCGCCAGGTCATACAATTCTTCGGAACCATCCTCATAGCGGATGTAGCGATATTCCTGGCTGACAACCGCATGGTTGTTCCGGGCCCATGTAGTAATTGCAGGGGTTGCCCATTTACTCTTGGGATTTTCCAGCAAGGGAAAGATGCTTTCGGCTTCAATATTTGGGGGGTTGGGGAGCTTGGCCAGGTCCGTAAGTGTCGGATAAATCGAGAATAACTCCACAGGAGCGTCCACACGCTGGTTTTTTGGGATTCCGGGACCGGCAAAGATCAGTGGGGAGATGGTGGCCCTGTTCCAAAGTGCCACTTTGGCAAAGGTGCCTTTTTCTCCCAGCCGGTAGCCATGATCAGACCAGAGTACCACAATGGTATTTTCCGCATGGGGACTTTCTTCCAAGGCATTCAACAACTCCCCAATATAGTGGTCAACAAAAGATACACAAGCCAGATAAGCATGAAGTATATTTTTCCATTGCCCGTTTTCTATGGCCCATTCTGTCGTAGGCATCATGGGTAAATCATCAATTTTCAAGGCTATCTCTGGCAGGTCATCCCTGTCATTTTTAAGGTATGCCGGGTAATGGATCTTTGTTCTGTCGTAAAGGTCAAACCATTTTTGCGGTACATGCCAAGGCACATGAGGACGAAGAAAACCCACGGAGAGGAAAAAGGGTTGATCATATTCTTTTTGAATCCTTTCAATGGCCCATTTGGCCGATCGGTAATCCGGCATCTGATCGTCTCTTTCGGGGAAGGCACCCCAGTCCGTGGAGGTGCCCTTTTTGTCCCAATGGAAGCTTTGTGCCGGTGCCGGACCAAAGCCAGGCTCCCTGCCCCCGCTTTCATCCAATAAGCCGTCGGGCGCATGGTTATGGAAAATTTTTCCCACACCCATGGTATAATAGCCGGCATCCTTAAAATATTGATGCATGAAAGTGGCCTGTTGGGTGGCTTCGTTAGTTTCCTTGATTTGGTTGTCCTGGATAAAACCATAAATCCCCGTAGTGGAAGGCCTCAAGCCGGTCATAATGGCCATTCTGGAGGGACTGCACATGGGTGCCTGGCATTGGGCGTTGCCAAACAAAACACCCCTGGAAATCAGACGGTCCAGATTGGGGGTCAAGGCATCCGGATGGCCCATTCCACCGATAAAATCGTTCAGATCGTCCACGGAGATCATCAGGATATTGGGTGGCGAAGCTTGCCGGGCCTGTAACAAGCCCGTGTTTAAAACAAATAGGAAAATTAAAAAGGAAAAAACAGGATAGTTTTTTTTCATTACCGGCAAAATTCAGATTAATTCCATATGGTAAAGCACCAAAAATAAGACCAACAGGTTTAGTACCGTCCTTAAAATAGCAAAAAACCAGTTCCTACGAATATTTTTTTCTTCCTCGTCATTCAGGATCTGGTAAAAAAGTATAGCTATCAAGATGATATTAACCGTCAAAATAAGTAATGACAGGTACCCCACCCAATGGGGCCAGTACAAATATACCATCAAACCATTGAGTACATAGGCAGTCACGGTCAGGATACTCGTATTGCTATGCAGTTCCCTGGGATGAAAAAAAGATATTGGATTGGCTTCCATGCTTTTAATTTGGATAAAAAATCAGGGATTATCAAGGCCTGAGCTATTAATTTGAGCTAAGCCACAAAAATAATTGAGGTGGCTATTTTTTCCATGAGGCAAACAACCGTCTTTTTATTTTCTCCGGCTCAATAAATGACGACTTAGGGGTAATACAACAAATCGTACCCCACAACTTGCTTCAGTTTTTTATCCAAAGTCCAGAGTTTGAGTTCGTTTTTCTGAACTGCATTAAAAATTATCGCATCGATTATTCCTACTCCATGATGAACCAATCCAGAATGATAAGCAAGTAAACCTGATGCCATCACCAAAAAAGGTTCATCCAAAGCGGGAACCAAAGATGCATACTCCAGAATAACATTTACCTCTCTTTTGCTTTTTGCACCTTGCAAAAGTTCTGCAAAAATAAGCTCAAGACCAAACACCCTGCCATTTTCAAGAAGTTCCTGGCAAATATCAAAGAAGCTGGGATTTCCTTTCAGGTATTCAATCCAGATGGAAGTATCGAACACAACCCCTCTCATTCGCGATTCAAGTCCCGTATTTCCTTCGCAGCGTACCTGAACGCCAATGGTTCATTCAAAACCGTGGTTCCCAATTGCTTGATTTTTTGGGTTCTGATGTAGGCAATTAAAGCAATTTTTACCGTTTCTGTGATTGTATCTGCCTTGGATAATTCCATGGCTTCCGCTATCAACTCGTCAGGAATAATGGCTGTAACTTTCATACTATTAACTTTTTACGAATATACGATAAAGTATCGTATGATTACCAGTTATTAAAAGCAAAATTTTAATCAATTTGGACTTAGGAGTTTTTACTGAAATTGGTGGAGCTATAAGCGATTTATTTCCCACAATAGAAAAAACCAAAGGTCTCCCCTATGCACCAGGGATCTCTTTAACCCGGATTATGTATTAGCCTTCGTGACGAGGGCTTAAAACGCGAGAAAATCAATCACTTTGGATAGTGAGGCGTAGTCACCCCTACGGTGAACTCGAAAAGTGGAGCGAAGCGGGTGATTTTGAAGCGTTTTAAGTCCGAAGTAGAAAATCTAATGCATATTTCGGGTTTAATGATCAGGACTATTGCCATGCTTCTCCAGAAACTCCAGTACCTGACGCTCCACAAAACTGTTTTCATGGGGTATCATTCTGCCTAGTGCTCCATTAAATTTGGCTGAATTTATCCCATGATCTGAATATAACTTCAGTAGCTTTACCAGCTGCGGACCAGTCATCTGGTTAAGGTTCGTCATTGAATGGTTCACCACATCCGGATTTAAATGGGCTGCTTCAGCCAATTGATCAAAAATCAGGTTTTCTATGCCATGGTCTACCTTACCGATAAGCTTGAAAAGTTGAAGTTGTAAATCCTCCGATCCCAGCTGTTCAATTGTAAGTGATTTCAATAACAGGTAGGACTGGAAATATTCTTCTTCAAGTAAGATTTTAATTAATCCATCCATTACCAAATCATTTAATTCCGGGAGTATGTCAAGCCGCTCCAATGCCCAGGTTCTGTCACTCTGATCGGTACTTTGCAGGATCTTTGTAAACAGATAGGGATCAAAGCTGCTTTCTGTCAGACCTATAACTTGCTGTTGAACCGGGCCGTGGACGACATGGTATAATTTATGGGTAGTATAGGCAGCCCCAGGCACCACATAATCCAGCACATCCTTTGCCGTAGCACCAGATACCCCATCTGCTGAATGGCTTACTGTGTCCGTATTTTTGATTAAATCCTCAAAAGCATAATTTCCCAATGGCAGAAATGGATCTGCCAGCAGTTGATGCAATTGTTCGTATTCCATTGGTGAAAAAGGATCATGATCATATTTGCTCAGAAACTCTCCATCTTGCAGCTCGAAACCCAGGTACCTGCCGGTAATGTTCCAGTAGACCCTTATTTTCAAGGGACGACACTTGTTGTCAAAGCATACTCCGGTGTGCAAATCCATAAAATAATTCAGCGGAATACTGACAGTTCCGTCTTCCTGGCGCATTTCCTGCCGGTACAGGGAATCATTAATGGATATGGTGATCAAGCTGGAAGAATCAGATATGGATATGGTAGCAGGTTGAAAATACCTGATATCCTCCTTTTTTTCTAAAAAAAACAGGACCAATGAAAGCCCGATCGAAAATCCCTTTATCCAATTGATCATGTATCTCTGCTTTGTAGGTTTTGCTTAAGCTTCCGGTACAATCCCTCCATGCATCTTTAGCATATTTTTCAACTCATCAAGGGGGACCTTAGCCGGGGTAACCTTGAGTTTAATCGCCAAAACGGCCGCTGCTGCCGCCGCTTGTCCCATGCCCATACAGGATGCCTGAACCCTCAATGCTGAATTGGCCAGCCGGTCACTGCTCAGACAACGCCCGGCAACCAAAAAATTCTGGCTGTTTTTTGGTATCAATGCCCTTAGTGGGATGGTGGCCACAATGTCTTCTTTGAGAAATTCCTGATAAATAGATTCCCCATCTCTATGCAAATCAATGGGATAAAAAGAATAAGACAAGGAATCGGGAAACACTTTTCCGGAAACATAGTCTTCATGGGTGACCTTATAAAGTCCGTCAATCCGGTAGGTTTCCCGAACGGCAGTTTCAGTCTGGGCATCCATTAATTTTAATTTTTCACATCCCGGAAATGTTCGCAATTTCCTGATCAGGTTCAATAGGGACGCTCTACCTTCTATATTGGCTTTTGTATGCAGCTCGGCTGTAGAAGAGTCGGCCCCATGCACATAAACGTAGTTATAGGGCACGGTAGGTGGGAAATTATTAACGGATGAATCCACTTTCACGTCCTCATTAATCAGCATATTTTGCCTAAGCCTGCCATGGTATTCCTGTGGAATTTTAGAAAGGTCCAGGGATTCAAAATCATAGCCTCCAATCCGAAAGATAAAGGATCCTGGTTGTGTATCTTTCTCTCTTAATAAGTCAAATCCAGCAATTGAGGCGGCGGCGGCATTACCGGAACAATCGATGATCTGATCACAAATGATTTCATTGGCAACTCCTTTCCCAACCGTTTTGACGGTCCATTTTCCATTGGTAAAATTAATGGTTGTGGGCGTTTCATAATAGTGAATGCCAACGCCTGCATCAAGGCACTTTTCCTCTGCCAGCAAGGCATAAAGTGCCTTATTGACGGTTACCTGATGCCTCCAATGACGAATGGTGTCATTGTTGGGAATGATAGAGAAATTAGGGAGGATATCATCGTTTAGTTTTACCGCATCCATCACCAGCTCCCATCCTATTCCTCCGATAATCTGCTTCCCCCAGGCATGAAATATCCCGGGGAAGGATACCCCTCCGGTGGTAGTCGTCCCTCCCAATTGGCTGCCACTTTCTATCAGGGTAGTTTTGGCCCCTGCTCTTCCTGCCTGTATGGCTGCCACAACGCCGGCAGTTCCCCCACCGACAATCAAAATTTCGGTTTCAATTTTTTGCTTTTTGATGGTATATGGTGCTGCCAGCATTTCCCCTTTTGTAAGCTGCGGGGCGGTCAGTCCTACTGATATCGCTCCCATTCTGGCAATCATTTCTCTTCTTTTCATCTTATATTGGGTTTGTATAACGCAGACCTCCAGGCTTTAAAAACCTGGAAGTCTGCTATAATAATCAATAACCGGGGTTTTGGTCTGTTGCCGGATCAATGGCACCATTGAAATTGGTTTCCTGTAAAGGAATGGACCCAAGGTTATGTTTCTTTAAAATTTCCAATCCCTACTATGAATATGGACATAATAATGATAACAATTCCTGAGGCTATGGTCCACTTGGTTTTTGTTGAAGTTTCCTTCCACTCTTTTCGGTAAAAGCCCCAAAAATTAGCAGTTAAAATAATTGTTGACATATGCAGTATCCATGAACTTGCACCATTACCCAGCTTACTTTCGCCCATTCCGTAAAAAAAGAACTGTAAAAACCAGATTGTCCCCGCAATTGCTGCAAACATATAATTATTAAATAAGGGAGTTGTTTTATTGTAAAAATCTTTATGTGTACGATTTTTTAAGCTCAAAAATGTTGTCCAAATAAAGTTGGTGGTAAAACCTCCCCACAAAATTACTACAAAACTAACATTGTTTTGATAAAGCGGGTTAAATCCTGCCTCCACAGCGGCATTTGCCAAAGGTTTCCCAGCCTCAATTCCATAGTTGAAAAATGCACTGAGAATACCCGAAAAAATGGCAATTATCAATCCTTTCACCAGGCTAAAATCCTTTATACTTTTTCTTTTCTGTTCTTCCGATAGTTCTCGTTCTTTCATCATACCGGCCCTTCCCGAGACAGCAATACCTGTCAGGCAAAGAAGGACACCCAATAATACCAAACGGCCTCCGGTACTGTTTATCATATCAGTAAATGAAACTTTCCCAACGGCAGGGTATAAATTGTAGTATATTGATGGAACCAAGGCCCCAAAAGCTGCTGAAAAACCCAAAACGACAGAACTACCCAAAGACATGCCCAGGTACCTTATTCCCAGGCCGTAAGTTAATCCTCCGATGCCCCACAAAACTCCCATTAAAAAAGTAAAAAAAATAATATTCATTGAAGAACTACTGATAATTTGCATAAAATCAGGAACTGTAAGCCAAGCCGCCAGAGGAGGCACTATTATCCATGAAAAAAGACCTCCTACGATCCAGTAACTTTCCCAAGCCCAACCTTTTACTTTATCAAATGGCATGTAAAAACTACCTGCGGAAAATCCACCTATTGAGTGGAAAATTATTCCAAAAATTGCTTGCATTGATTAGTGAATTTTGAATTTGGTTAAGGTACAAAAAACAAGCATAGCCTGGGTAATCTGAGGCTTTTTGTAAGGCTGAAATAGCTCAAAGACATACCGGTATTTACATAGATTTAGGCTTGCATTGACATTAGAATACTTTTGCCTGTAAAATAGTAACCGGCCCCAATAAACCTGATGGTTCCAATAGTATTTCGTCAATGGGTCTGTCTCTATAATCATGTTTCAAATCGGTGTTGGTGGAGATGAATTTCTTTTTATTGTGTAAAGTCTGGTCACCGGCTACACGATTGTAAAATGAATTCACTACTTTAATTTCAAGGATATTGTCGACTTTTTGTAGTGCATCGCTAATTTCTACCCGAAATGGCGATGTGCAGACGATGCCTTTGTCTCGTCCATTTATTTTTACCTCGGCAATACCCATATCTTTTATGATTTGGAGTTGCCAATATTTCGTAAGCAAATTTTTAATATTAATAAATAACTTCAAAATACGCCAATAATTTTTCAATAAATGTGTCCTGAAACCTTTACTATTTTCCCACATTTATTCTTATTTTTTTTTCTAGTATTCAAAAATTTGCTGTAATAATTAACAAATTTTTACCACATCGATATTCAAAATTTGACCCAACTTTTCAATTTTGTCAGCAATATGTCCAAGTCCAATAGCACAATGATGTGCCGGTCCCTGTTTAGACCATTGATCCATAAACATTTTAGCACCAATAGGGAATTTATAGCGGCTATTGGTGTTTCCGATTTGCAATACAGGCCCAGCCACTGATTCGCCTTCTGCGATTAAAAAGAATAAACCATCTTTTCCTTCCACCACAGAGAGTAAAGTCACCCGTCCGTTTTTTACATTCATTTGAATGGACAAACCTTTCCCGGGCTTGCCATGATAAACGGGCAGTGGAACCAATTTTACTTTTTCCTCGGCAATGGCGGGATGTGCAGGCCCATCGTGACCCAGATAGATGGCATCATCTTTAAAATCCATCAGGTAGAATTCAGAAAAGGAGCCTCCTGCCCCAAATTCAGCCATTATTTTCATGGCCTGTGCATTTTTTACCTCACATTCTCCAGCTACAGGAATGTTTTTCCCGGTTAATAAGGTATTGCCGGCTATTACTGATGTTACTATATTTTCATATTCGTTTCCGGATTCGCCTTCATAGTAATAAGCCATCGCTCCAAGAGCGTGGGCTTCGACCAGCTTATCCAATGCTACCGATGTTTTGGCTGCCCTTTCGATCTCACTTTTCTCACACTCAGGTGAGACCTCAAATGAGTTTGAAAATTCTTCAATCTTTGAGAGCACTTCGCCTTCTGTGGCTGCATCCCTGTATTTTTTCAATTCACACATTTCCAGCAATTCGATGTGCGTGCCGAATGCAGTGCATTGTTTTGTCAGGTCGGTATAAACATCCAACATTCCACCATAGTAATGGCCAAGAACCCCAAGCCGATTGTTTCTCATTTTAGCGGCAACCCTTGCTGCCTCCGTCCAGGCTTTTATTTCCGACCAGGCTTGTTCATCTTTTAAATAACCGGTCACAATATCATATGGGATGCCAGACCGGTTAAACACACTTGCAATTTCAGGTACTGAACAGGCCTGACAATGTTCCAACCAGACACCGGTCATTTTTCCACGGTCATCAAGCGCATTGAATTTTTCGTAATCTAATTGGGGAACAGGTTGAAGATTTAAAATAACGATTGGTGCCTTTACTTTTTGCGCTATGGGTAATACGGTTGACGACAAAGCATAAGTTGAAACATAAAGAAAAACAATTTCTACATCCTCTTTCTTAAGCAATTCAGCAGCTTCGCGTGCTCTTTCTGGATTATCTATCATTCCTGCATCGACTACTTCCAAACCAGAGCCTGATATTTTGTTTTTAATTTGTTCCTGATATCCTCTCAGGTTATCGAGCAATCCCTCAAATTGTGGCCAGTAGGTGTCAAGTCCAATTCCGAATAGTCCGACTTTTATCATGTCTGATTATTTTAAACTATTTTTAATTTTCATTTCCTATTAGTATAAGTCCCATACTTTAATAAGCTCATTGGTCTGATGATGGCTTTAGCAGAATTACGAAAATAATGTGGTCCGGCCATGAGGCGAACAATAGGTATCAATTGTTAAATTTATTGAACTTTTATACAAACTGGGACAAAAAATGCTCCAAGGATAAGTAAATCAATCCCTTAAACCTAGGTTAATTATTTTTGAATCCCGGACTTTGCACTTTGGTCTCATAATTTTTATAGGGAATTTCATGTCCCCTTTCCGTATTCACTTCGTAGCCCCAAATGGTCAAATATTGTTCTTTAGGTAGAAACAGATCACCCCTCTCTTTAAGTTTGGCCTGGAGTGTTTCATCAAGTTTATTTTGAATGTCCCGGTAACTTATATTGTTAAGCAAATTCTCCATTTGATAGGGGTCTTCCAAATTATCATACAAAAGCCATGGTTGATCCTGGTTTCGAACATAGGTATAGCGTGCCGTTCTTATGCCTCTATAAGGGATCCCTTCGTGGTAGCCGGCAAAAGGATAAACACTCATTATCAAAGCAGCCCGATCATCCTCAATCTTGTCATTTGAAATAAAATGGGTAAGATCTTCACCCTCAATTGAGCTGGGTATGGAGACTTCTGCTATGGATAACAAAGTGGGTAGAATATCGGGCGTATTAATTGGTGCATTTATCTCATATCCTTCGTTCCCGTAAACTGCCGGATACTTTATTAGAAAAGGAACACGTATGGACTCATCCCAGGGACGTTGTTTCTCTTTGGGTGGCTCTCCTTGTGAACCCAGCATTTCTCCATGGTCTGCAGTAAAAACTACTATTGTATTTTCTGCTTGACCTGTCTCTTCAAGCGTCTTCATTAAATTACCTATACAAAGGTCCAGTGCCAGGATATGGGCATAATAACCCTGAGCCTCTTTTCGAGCTTCCTCTTGCCTCCATTCAGGCACATTAGGACGAAGTTTTATGGAATCTAAAGGATATTTCTCTTTTAATTCAGCGGGCGCTGTATGATGCGGGAAATGGGGTATGCCATAGGAAATCATCAGTAAAAATGGTTTTTCATCGGAAGAATGTTCTCGGATGTAGTTCTGAGCATCTTTGGTCTGAGCATAGGCATCATAACCTTCCCACTTAAGCTTTGTAGTATCCTCATTCGCATAATAAAAAGAATTGTTATAGTCGTGTGTACATTCCAGTGCTTTCCAATACTCAAACCCTTGGCGGCGATTTTTAGGAATAAAACTTTCCCTACCATGCCCGTCCAAATGCCATTTCCCAATGTATCCTGTTTTATATCCTGCTTCCTTAAAGATTTCAGCCATGCAAAGTTCCTCACTTGGCAAGTACAAATCATTCATAAACATTCCTGTACTCAGTGGAAAACGACCCGTCATGAGTGCCGCTCGGTAGGGAGTACATACAGGACTTACAGCCACTGCATTTTTAAAATTAATTGCACTGGCCGCTAGCCGATCCAGATTTGGGGTATTTGCATTTGGGTCTCCACTGTAGCCCACAGCCTGGGCCCGTAGTTGATCTGCAAGAATATATATTATATTAGGTTTTGTTGATTTTTCAGAAGCTTGATTACTATTTTGAGTACACATACTCAGCATAAGAAAGCAACAAATCATTAGGTATTTTTTAAGTATGGTTAAGTGCTGTGCCATCATTTTTTGTGAATTTTAATTATTCAATTGAGCTCATTTCTACTTTAATCTGCGATACCGAAACCAGTAATCCAATGAACCTATCATTTATGTCAAGCTTAACCTACTGATTTCAGATTAGCCGGAAATTTATTCTCTGTCTGGTTTTCAACCTTCCTATCTCATTAATCAGTTGGATTTTGATCGATAAATGGAGCTAAATTCAGTTCACCGCTTGGTATTTGATACAATAATTTATTTGGCGTCATCACCCAGCAGGTTTCATCATATGGCAGAAAATTTGGTGGAGGTGTTGTTGGATTGGCTAACTCTACCTGTCCATACGCCGTCATCACTTCAATCGCCTTGTCCGTTCTTAACAGATCAAACCAACGATGATTTTCAAAGGCCAATTCAACCCTTCTTTCATGAGCGATAGCTGTGCGAAATGCATCCTGATCGGGCAAATCAGTAGGAGTCAAATCGGGCAAGTTAGCCCTGGACCTGATTTCATTCAAATAGGTAAATGGTAATCCAGTACTATATGCTTGCTCATTGATGGCTTCAGCTAATAAGAGCAATACGTCTGCATAGCGATATATTGGCCAGTTGTCTGGTGTTGTAGCAAAATTTGGATCAACATCATTGTCGTACTTCTTCACATAGGGTACCGTGAGGTTATTCCTATCAAAAAACCCGATTGAAACATCTTTTCTAATATCATTGACTTCATACGTATTGACCATGTCCAAAGTGGGAATGTTTCTTCCTCCACCATTTCCCGGTCCAACAAAAACGGTCCCTCCGGAACCTACCGGAGCAAATTGGTAAATAAAATTACTAGCCTCTCCGGCAGTTCCATCTAAATACTGCACTTCAAAAATTGACTCCTTACTATTTTTCATGGCCGGATCAAAAAGATCCGCATAGCTGGGAAGAATTTCAAAAAGACCGGAATTTACAATATCTTCCAATTCACTTTGCGCCAAACTATAGTTGCGATTATCTTTACTTGTCATGTATACTTTAGCCAGCAACATCCTGGCAGTATAACTGGTAACCCGCCCCCTGTTGCCACCGGTATAAGTGGGTTCTAACGAAGAAATGGCAAATTGCGCATCCGCGATAATGGACTGGTAAACTTCTGAAACAGGTGCCCTTTCAATGGCAAATGCTTGTTCTGCTGAAGTTATAGGTTCTAAAAGCAGTGGAACATCACCCCAGTATTGAACCGCAATAAAATGGAAATAGGCTCTGAAAAACCGCAATTCTCCTTCCAGTCGCTGCGCCAAAGCAGGGTCGATTTCGGCAGTTTCCAATTGATTTAAGGGAACATTGCAATCCTTTATCGCATTGTAAATAGTATTCCATGGACCGGCAATGGAATTGGCATCGGAGGTTTCTTTAAATTGGTCTAAAAAGCCAAGTTGTGCCGCACCTCCTAAGGATCCCTGATCGTTCGCATTATCGTAGGTTGTATTATCAGATCTACCTTCCTGTAAGACATGAGCACTTAAAATAAAGGTTTGAAGGTCTCCATACACGGCATTTGTCGCCTGAATAAAATCATCATCCGTCTGATAAAAGTCCGCCTCGGTGGTATAATGCTGTGGTGTAACGGTTAAGAAATCTTCACTACATCCAAAACCAACAAATATGGTGCACACAAAGCAACAAATTTCTATATTTAGTTTACTCGTATATTTTCTCATGATTAATTTAATTATATTAATAAATGATCAAAGCGTGATACTTGCACCCAGTGTAATGGTACGGGGAACCGGGTATGAAAAATCATCCACACCAATCCTGCTGGGATTACCACCATTTTGACTTACCTCTGGGTTATAACCTGTATATTCAGTGAACTTAAATAAGTTCTGAGCACTGAGGGTAAACCGAACATTGGATATAAATTCAGTTCTGTCGATCAGTGCGGCAGGTAATTGGTAGCCAAGCGTTATATTTTTTATCCAAAGATGATCACCGTTTTCCACATAAACATTTGATACAAAGTGTTGTCCAGGGTAGTAAATAGCAGGAATACGACCAGCACCGGGGTTTTCCGGAGACTTCCATCTTGTCAGGAATGCCTCATCTACATTCCATCTTCCTACTTCATTATACGATGCTTCATAAAGTGCATTGGCTATTTGATAGCCAAATGATCCCGTCATTAATATAGAAAGGGAAAGGTTTTTATAGGAAAATTGGTTATTAAAACCTAAAACAGTTCGAGGATGGGGATTACCAATATTCGTCTTATCCTGAGCATTAATAATTCCATCATTATTTACGTCTCTATAGATATATCCTCCAAAGTCTTTTGCTCCTGGATATCCATATAAATCAGGGTCATCCAATTGTTCACGGGTATTGAAAATGCCATCTATTTGATATCCATACAAAGATCCTACAGGTATTCCTTCCTCTGTGATATTATCCCCTATAATGATCCTTTCAATCTGTTCTGGCATCGAAGTGACTATATTTCGCAACAGAGACACATTTAGATTACCATTCCACATAAAATCGTTTATCTGATGGGATCCAACCGCCTCAAAATCCCAACCCTTGTTCTGCATTTCACCAACGTTGATCCTACTGGATGAAAAACCCGAAGCCTGTGGCACTGACACATTAAATAACATGTCTTCAGTGGTTTTTTCATAGTAATCCACTTTTAGCCCAAATTGATCCTCAAAAAACCCTAATGATAGTCCAATATCAAATTGCTTGGATGTTTCCCATTTCAAATTTTCTGAGCCAAGTGATGCAAGGGCTTTTCCGGTAACAATTGCACTGTTTAAAACATAGTTGTAGTTGTTGTTCAAGTTATTCAAATTGGGAATGGATAAGATTTGTCCATATTGGTCAAAATCACCAATGGCACTATTACCGGTAATTCCATAACTAGACCTGATTTTCAACTCATTTATAAAAAAATCTTTGGGGTAAAAACTTTCCTCTGAAACTCTCCAACCGATGGAGGCCGAAGGGAAATTCCCATATTTGTTTTTGGCCCCAAATCTGGAAGACCCTTCTCGTCTGAAATTCACTTCAGCAAGATATTTACCATTAAAGTCATAATTTAACCTTCCAAAAAAGGCTGCAAGCGCCCAATTGCTACGATCTGTAACTGCAGCTGATACCTGAGACGCTTCCAGGAAATTGATATTATTGTCGTTGGGAAAATTGGAGGCATTGATAGAGGACATTTCTCCGGATTGTTTCTGTGAAGTATACCCTAATAATGTGCCAAATGAATGCATGCCTATCCTTCTATCGTAACTTAAGAGATTATCAAATCCCCAATTTGTAATGTTAAAGTTTACATTGGTAGCACTATTGGTCAGCGGTGGCCTTCCTCCGTTGCCAATTGCAGGCCTTCCCACAGTGGTTGGGATAAATACATTATTCGTAGTGGTCAATAGCCTACTATAAACCCGTGGTCTGAAATGTAATCCTTCAATGATTTTAATATCTAAATTCATCCCGGCATAAATGTCTCGACTTATGGTTTGATCTTTTGTAACTTTAGACTTAAACAATGGATTGGCGAATGAAAAATATCCAGGAGAATCTCCATCAATATATGGAACAAGTTCACCGTTTTCATCATAGGGTGATTTCAACGGGCTTAAGGTCATAGCTGTCATAGAAATCCCTCTTGGTCCCAGCTCAGGCGTTTCATTACTTTCAGTATGTGAAACAGATAAATTGGCTCCCGCACTCAACCAATCATTAAATTTACCATCAACATTTGTCCTTAGCGAATATCGTTTGAAATTGGTGTTGGGCAATAATCCATCCTGATCCAAGTAGCCAGCTGAAACAGCGCCTCTAAGTTTTTCACTTCCTCCTCTATAAGTAAGATTATGGCTCTGAAACCGGGCATCTGAACCCTCCTGAAAAACTTCATCCTGCCAATTCGTTCCTGGACCATAATTGGGATCAGCCAAAACATCGAGGTAAATTTGAGGAACTGGATTGGATGTATTATTTCGAGCATTCAATTCCTGAATTCGCTCCACGTTATATTGTGCATACTGCTGTGCATTTAAAAAGGTAGGCCTCCAATTTTGAGGAAGATAGTTGTATCCTCCACTTACTGTATACTCAACCTGGCTCTGAGCTTCTTTTGCTCTAACAGTTTCTATCAAAACCACTCCATTGGACCCTCTGGCACCATAAATTGAAGTAGATGCCGCATCCTTAAGTACAGTGATTTTTTCAATATCGTTTGCACTTAAACTGGATGGAATATCACCCACTGGGTTTCCGTCAATTACAACAAGGGGAGATACACCAGCATTGATTGAACTAAGGCCCCGAACTTGAATACTGGGAGTTGACCCTGGAGCTCCGTTATTGTCCCTAACAGTTATTCCAGATGCTCTCCCTTGTAGAAGTTGACCTGGTTGAGATAATGGTAAACTTTTTAACTCAGAGGTATTTACTTCAGAAATAGCCGAGGTAACCTTGGCTCTCTCCTGGGTGCCATACCCTGTAACAACTACCTCTTCCAATGAAGATTGGTCTTCCCCCAATGTAACATTAATAGTATTTTGCATCCCAACAACTATTGATTTGGATTCATATCCTATATAGGAAAATACTAAAGTTGCATTTTCCGGAACAGTTATAGAATAATACCCATCAATATCTGTTACAGTTCCAGATGTGGTTCCACTTACGGTAATAGATGCCCCAGGCAAGGGTTCCCCGTTTTCATCGGTAACCCTTCCGGTTATGTTAATCTCCAACAATGCTTCAACATTGGCGACACGCTCCAACTCTTTTGCTTGCTGAGGGACTTTCCTGACATGAATATTCCGGTTAACCTGTTTGAAATACAAACCCGTTTGCCGGCCAATTAGTGATAGTAAGTCATAAACCGTCTGGGTTCCCCCGGCAGTAGTGACCCTTGGAGTACCTTTTAATTCCCTATCTGTATACACAAAACTAAACCCGGTCATTTTCTCAATGGTGGAAAATGCCTTTTCGATTTTGGTATCTTCAAGGGTTAAGGTGATCATTACTTCTTCAATATCCTTGATCTGTGCATTGCCATTCCAGGCAAACAGAAAACTCATAGAAAGGAATTGAATCAGAAACGCATAGGTAAATAGTTTGGTCATGCGTATAACATGTAATAGTATAAGATTTTTCATACCTTTACTTTGTTTGTTTTAAAACTATAATGAATGGTTTTGAATAAACATGCCCCGGAATTCCGTTAGCTAGTTTTTCCGGAGATCGATTTGGTCGGGGATGTTGGCGCATTCCCGACCTTTCTTAAAATTGGGGTTATTTCATAGGCAAATTTTCTTATTCTTTAAATATGATTTTTACATCTTCCTTTTCAATTGTGAAATCAAATCTTGCCGAAAACTTTAGTCCTTCAAGAACGTTTTCCAAGGTCTCGTCCTGAAATTTTCCCGAAAGCAACACGGGATTGAGGGGCTTATTTTTTACTGAAATTTGGACCCCATACCAATTTTCCAGGACCCTGATGGCTTCCACCAATGATGTTTCCTGAAAAATGATCCTTTTTTTTGTCCATCCCATCACCAGGTCCTGGTCAAAGCCGGTTTTTTCCAACCTGTCCTTTTCCATATCGATTTTTAAGGCTTCTCCCGGAAGTAAAGTGATTGGCTCTTCCATTAGCTCTTCCTTGTTTATGGCTACCTTTCCGGTCAGCAGAGAAACGTCCAATGTTTCTCCCTCATAGGCCTTGACATTGAAGCTGGTACCCAGAGCTATGGTCGTTGTTTCCCTGGAATTGACGATAAAAGGTCTCAGTGAATCCCTGGCTACCCTGAAAAAAGCTTCTCCTTTTAATTGAACTTCCCTCCTGCCCTTCTCAAAATTTTTGATGTACCTCAATTCACTTCCTGAATTCAGAATAACCAGGGACCCATCACTTAAGGTAAGATGCGATTTTACACCGGGAATGGTCTTGTGTTCTACATATTCCATAACAGGTGAATGGAGCTCGGGAATAACGGGAACGGACACCAGCCAACCTGAAAGGTAGCCCAGGCCAATGGCCAAGGCCAGGATACAGGCCACCCTGAAACTGAATTTGGCAAAAGGATTATACCGGGTTGAGCTGTTTGAAGCCCCTCTTTCCAAAGTGCTATAGGAATGGATAGGGATAACTTTATCCTCCTTTATACACCCATTCCCCATATATGCAGCTGACATTTTGAAATCAATATTCCTCCACATCTCCGAAATCTCAGCCTCAGAAAGTTTGGGTTGATTTTTGGTGTTCAAGCTGAGAATGAGTGCACGCGCTTTTTTGGCTTCTTTGTATTTGGAAGGATTTTTGGCCAATAATCGCTCCCAAAAAATATTCGATGTTGCATTGGGTTGCATCACCCATTTTTTGAATGATGGGTCCAAAACAAAATCTTCTGCGGTATAATTGGAAATATCCATTTTATAACAAATTCACCCACATAAGTACCGAACTTTAAAAACCTATCCTTATTCGGTGGAATTTTTTTTATAAATACAGAAAAATCAAATATCAATATAAAAAGGAGACTTTATGTTAATAAAAACAAGTAAATGATACTGATTTGACAATGAATCAGGTAAAAAATGCAAGTAGAAAAAACCAAACCAATACCATTCGCTTCTTTAAATTAGCCAGGGCCTTCCAGGCAAGCGTATAAACAGATTGCACATTGATTCCCATGATCTTAGAAATATCTTCATAAGAATGATTTTCGTAATACAGCAGGTGGATCACCTCTTTTTGCCGGGATGGGATTTGACCAAGGGCATTATTAAGACTGATTTTTTTTTCTAAAGACATAAAGGATGCTCCTGCGCCCGTCTCTTGCTCCACTTCTGTTTCCAGGTCCGTGTCCAGGTGACCATACCGTTTTTTATCCTTGCCTACCTCTTTGTGAATTTTATTGCTAAGGCATTTAAAAAGGTACAGTTTAACATTATCAGTGGCTTTTACGGTATGTCTGTATTGCCAGATTTGCAAAAATACTTCCTGTATGCAATCTTTTACCAAACTGCGGTCCCCCTTGATGGACATGCCCAGCCTGAAAAGTTCCCGGGTGTATTTTACATACAAGGCTTCCATTCCAGCCCTTTCATCATTTGTGATTTGCATCCAGTATACCGCATCATCGGCATTTTGGTCAGGCTTAGTAAAATCATTATCTTGGTACATGTAAAGTAATCCGGGTTTATTGCCATCTAAAATACGTACAAATCAATGAATTTAAAAAGGATTTGGTGTTTATTGCTCATATGCCAGTAAATACCTGTATTATTTCCAATTCAATCAAAATGATATTTCCATGTTCCCATCAAAATTATTTTATTTTAAGGACGATGGTACCATCCCCAACAGTCCACTACCTCTGCTGGGAAAAGAAAGTGGGTTAGTGAGCATTTGGACCCGGTAAGGTTGCCTTGCAAGTTCATATACCGTAATTTTACTTTGACAGGTTAATAATTTATTTTCCATCGGAAAAGAACCGGCATTAGGTTCTTACTTCCCTTCGGATTTGGGTTTTAACTTGAACCGGAAAATCGAAAAACCGGAAGGTTTACTGATTGAAAAAAAAACCAAATGAACAGCAGAAGAAATTTTATCCAAAAATCCCTGCAGGTTGGTTTGACAGCTGGAATGGCTACCTACCTACCCGGATATGGACTTACCAACACAGAGAATACGAAAGAAAAAATGAATAGAATTAAAGTAAATTTACCAGCCAACTTTGGCCTTGGAGGCGTAGCCATAGGGAATGGTTTCAGACCAACTACTGATGAACAGGCACAATTGGCATTGGAAGGTGCCTGGGAGGCCGGCGTCCGGTTTTTTGATACTTCTCCCTGGTATGGATTGGGTTTAAGCGAACGACGTTTTGGGCGTTTTCTACACAATCAAAAACGAGAAGAATATGTACTGGCCACAAAGGTCGGCAGGATATTAAAGGCGGCCAAGGGCCCACCAACAAACAACTCCTGGAAACAGGCCTCTCCTTTTGACTATGAGTACGACTACAGTGCTTCAGGGGTGCGCAGGTCTATAGAGGACAGCTTGCAAAGAATGGGCATCAACAGTCTGGATATTGTTTTTATCCACGACCTTTCTCCTGAAAATGGAGATATGAAGAACAATTGGATGGAATATTTCAAAGTGGCAGCCAAAGGTGCCATGCCCGAACTTACCAAAATGAAGGAGGAAGGATTGATCAAAGGTTGGGGCCTGGGAGTAAACCGCATAGAACCAATATTGGAAACCTTTAAAGTAGCGGATCCCGACGTATGTCTTTCAGCAACCCAATATTCGCTGATGTACCATGAGGATGCCCTTGATCGGTTGTTTCCCTCTTGTGAAGAAAAAGGAGTGGACATCGTTGTGGGTGCTCCACTGAATGCCGGCTTCCTGGCTGGCATAGACCGTTACAATTACTGGGGAAAAATGCCGGAAGGCTTTAAGGAAAAGCGGCGACAAATGACGGAAATTGCCACACGACATGGGATTGACCTGATCGCTGCTGCTTTGCAATTTTCTGCCGCACCTTTGGTGGTTTCTGCTGTGATTCCAGGTACAAGATATCCGGATCAGGCCAAGGCCAATGTAAAAGCAATGCAGGTGAAAATACCACAGGCATTTTGGGAAGAGCTGGTAGAGAAGAAACTGATTTCGGAAAAAGCTCCCTGGCCACAGTGATTTGCTTACACCTTTAGAGGCCTTGATAGCTGCCCCCTTGATTTCTGAGCCTATTTCTGCTTCCATTCCAACACTATAATTGATGATGGTCAGGTATTAAAGTAAGCTTGCATTTACTTCCCCAATTCAATATTGTTTGTATAGTTCCAACAGAGCATACATAAAATCTGGGCCTCCTGTAATGGCTTCATAATGATTGTGTTGATTGCTTGCTTTTGGCAATGGAGTTCCATCAGAAAGAAATAAATCGATGCCCAGCCACGCGAAGTATTTCGCCCGCTTGAAAAACTTTTCCTCTCCTGTTAATTGGTAGGTATTGATCATGAGTTCCACCACTTTGGCAAATGCATCAGGTTTTTGCAATTCATTTTCATCAGGACTTGCCGCAAGATACTGCTCTGCTGCAGCAACTATGAGTGTTTTGTATTTATCTGCCAGTTGCGGATGATTTTCTTTTAATTGCAAATACCTGGAATAAAGCAAATTAGCTAAATCGGCATGGGTGGAATACCCGTAACCTGTAGCCCAAACTGCTGTATAAGGAATATTCATGGACCGCTGCCTGGGTTCGCCTGTTTTTGCATGAAGGGTAACGGAAAAGCCCCCGCCTTCAGCAATGTAGTGGTCTGTTCTATGAAAATCCATATCCTGCTGTATGGCCAATTTCTCCATTCGGGTGGCCAGGTTTTCATCAAGAAATTTGATTTTATCTGCTGCGTCCCATAGACATCTGGCCATTTCAAGATTATTGTTCAGCCAAACTACATTGATATGGTCCCCTTGCTCTGCCCTTCCCGCAATCAGGTAACCGGATGCTGCTATTTTGCTATTCTCTTCCATGCGGACCAATACAGTGGAAATCGCATTTATCAAGTCTCCTCTTCTACTTTTCCCTTTGTTCTCCTCCCGAACATAAGCATCTGTCCAGGTTGAAATCATTTGCCCGGCATATCGGGGGAATTCAAATCCCTGATACGTTTCGCGACTTGACCAACGGGCATGTCTGGAATAATCCCCGGTCTCCTTGCTGTCAATTTGATTGTCCCATAAACCCAGTGCAAAACGCCAACTCTCTTCAGGTGCCAACCGGTAACATTGGTCCCAGAACGGCCATTCACCATTGATCTCGTGCATGTCTGTTCCCCCTACCGATTCGCTGCGAAAATCCCAAAAAAGGTGTTCTCCCCAGGCCATTAATCCGGTTTCGGGACTTTGACAATGGTCAAAGAAATATTTCAAGGATTTATCTGCTTCACGGGCATATTTTTCCTCAGCAGTAATATCAGTCAGCTGGTAAAGGATGGCATACAAGGATCGGTCTTCCTGAGGATTGGCCCCTCCCAATGACCGGTCACTTTTACGAACACCCTGAATCTCACCAAAACTTTCTGTAGATCCAAGGGTCATTCCGGACCTGTCAAGCGCTGCTGCGAATAGGGGCGATTGCAAATCACCATAGTTGTCCCTGCCTTTTTCAATCATGGCATCTGCATATGCCTTTACCTTTTTCAAGAGCCTGTCCTTTTCATTCTCTTCATTGGAAACAAAGGAGTACAGGCCCAGTATGAACAAACCTGAAAATAGCACTACAAACCGCTTCATATCATTTGCATTCTTCATTTTCATAACGCACGTATTTTTTCAACCTTATTCCCCACAGTAAAAACAGATTTATCTTCTCCATAATTAAAAGGACCTTCGAGTGCCCCCTGTTAAAAGACCAATCCAAACCAAAAAACAGGATGTAATCTCCAATAAGGGAAATACAGCCTGTTTCCCCTCTTTAAAACAGATCTCATACAATTAATGGACGGGTGATGCCCCATCTGATTGAGGAAATTAAAAATACAGATAATTATTTAAAACAATAAGACCTGGAAATGTAAGCGGGAATATTTTGATGCCGGGATAAAACTTTGCTTCCAAATTGTTATATTCAGGTATGGAAAAAGAAAAGGCCAAACCTTCGGTAAAAGAACCTGATTTAAGTTATGGGGGGTATACCTATGCAGATTATCTGTCCTGGGATATGGAAGAAATGGTCGAACTGATCAAGGGCAAAGTTTTCAAAAAAACTGCCGCAGCTCCAAACAGGATTCATCAACGTCTGACGGGAGACCTTTATACAGAACTAAACATGTTCTTGAAAGGCAAAACCTGCCAGGCCTATATCGCCCCTTTTGATGTCCGGCTTCCAGTCAAATCCAAAAAAGACGATAAAATATATACTGTTGTACAACCGGATATCTGCGTGGTCTGTGACCTTGACAAATTAGACGACAGGGGCTGCATTGGAGCACCTGACCTGGTGGTGGAAGTACTCTCCCCGGGCAACAAACAACTTGAACTACACCATAAATACGAGGTGTACGAAGCATCCGGGGTAAAGGAATATTGGCTGATGGATGCAGCCGGACAGACCCTATTAATTTACACCCTGGTCCAAGGCAAGTACCAAAGTTCCCGCCTGATGACTTCCGGGGATAGGGCAAAGTCTTCTGTCATTTTGGGATTTGAACTGGACCTGGAAGCATTTTTTGCGGAAATTAAATGAAATTAGTTGACCAATAAGTGGCTACTGGCCAAAACCTAAACCAGGTATAAGAGAAACTTTTCCAAAGTTTATTACTTATTCTAATTCCTCCTGTTGATCAAAATCTAACTTTGGAAAAGTTAGTGGCCGTTTTTGGAAGAACTTTTCCAAAGTTTTTTCTTGTTCTAATTCAGCCTGATGATAGAGAGCTTACTTTGGATAAGTTATTGACTGTCTTTCAATAGGATTATTATCAAATACGCCAAATTCTTCTACTAATTTTTTCCTGTAGGGTGACTTTGGCTGGATTACCATTATCCTCAGTATGGCCAACTTTCCAATAGGCTCGATTTCATCAGGGTTAATTTAACCATGAAAGGGGGTATTGGGTAAAATATTTTTTTACGAAATTATCCTTGCGCTGAGGTAAAGTTAATTTTGTATTTTCAGCATTTATGATTTTTGCCAGACGATACTTGTTCCGCCTTAAATCAAAAAACTCATCCCAAATTAATCAACTGGCGCCTGCTGCTTAAGTCCATCTTTTTCAACAAACAATATAGAAGAACCCGTACCCATACCCACAATAGACCGCATTGCTTTTTCAGGTTCTATGTCTAAGAATTTCAGTTGGGATACCGGGACATGGTAAATATTCCCATTCATAGGATTTGGAGCGGTGGGTACAAAAATCGTGTATATTTGCTCTGATACTGATTCGGTAACAAATCCTGTAAGCAATACGCCGGTATTAAAGGCATCCACAAGCACAACTTGGCTAAAGGGCATTTTTTTAAGACCTGTAAACTGGGCAATGGTTTCCTGTATGGTTGAATACAAAGGTATTTGTAATAAATACCTGTATTCAAAAACCTTGAACATGCGTTTGCTTCTTCCATTATTGAGTATCAAACCGATCACGAAAATAATTGCAATGAGAATAAGCAATGCCAGGATATTGATAATGAGGGTCGGTGATTCGGAGCCATTATCCAATAAAGCACTGATTGGCGAAACCAAATTAAAAACGAATTTAAAAATAATGGATAGTAAAAATAATATGATGATGATGGGTAATATTAGGAATAAACCATTCAATAATGTTTTGATAAAGAAGGATTTGGTCCAGAAACTTTCTTTTGGGAATGTGTCCCCGGCTGGCAATGGTGCGGTGTTTTTCATCGATTATTTGGGTTAAAATATCATTGATTCTGACTAAAAAATCTACAATACATGGTGCCTTTACACAGATTAAAAACGCAATCTCCCTCTTTTCCATCCGGCCAGAGGTAAGAAAAAGGAAGATCTTTTCACAATGGGCAAAATCCGTGCCCTTTTATCTCCTCTGATCCGATTGACAATTCGGAGAGCTGACTGCTAAAAAGCAAGCTACAAATCAATCGGTATTGCCTGCTTTGTTTACCCAAAGTTCCGTTCCATTACCTAAAGCTACCAAATCAAACTGACCGAAACTGCCCAGTACATCTGCATCTCCGGAAAAGGAGGCATACTGAAACTGAGGCGTGCTCCACTTTTCCTTTAACCAATCTGAAGGTTGAAGTGTCATTTGCTGAAGGGATGTGTCTGCAACCTCCGCCAGATTTTCTGCCAAAAACCCCTGACTGCTATCCGGAAGCCTGATCCTCAGCCAGCCGTCGGTTACGCCTTCAATTTTAAAAAGAGCCTGATTTTCCAACTTGCCCAAAATCCTAAAGCCGGTACCGGGACCTTGACGTAAATTGACCAGGCTCGCCTTTACCCTTCCCCAATGGTCCAGCATTACCGAATCAGTCAGCGAAAGGTTGGGTAGATCGGGAGCCGGTTGGAAAAAATACAGCGGATCTACACTATTCCATCCCGGCGCATAAATTCCAAAATGAAGGTGCGGTGCGGTGGTTCGCGCATTTCCCGTATTGCCCACCGTACCCAGGGTATCCCCAGGCTTAACCCTACTGCCCGAAGCGACCATCTGACTATCGAGATGGGCGTAATAAAAGGAGTATCTGCCTGAAGAGATCCTTACCGTTTTTCCTCCCAGCCGGTTGTTAGCTACCCTGGTGACCCTACCATCGCTGACAGCAAGTACAGGTGTGCCGCTCGGCGCGAAAATATCCACTCCTTCGTGTTTTCTCCTGCCTCCGTCTCTCGGATCACCAAAAAAACTGGCTATATTCAAATAATTTTTATTCAACAGCGGAAAACTCAGGCTGGCAGCATAGCTGACGGACAATTCCACCAAGCCACCTTTAAGCAATTCCGGCTGCAGGCGAAGCAGAAAGTTTTCTTCAGATCCGACAGGATACCGTCCAAATGATCCTTCTTCTTCAGGTCTCAATTTCTTCAATTCACCGTCTTCCTGCACCTCAAAAAGATCAGTAAACCATACCGCACTGGTATCGGAAAGCACTTTCAAATCTATTGTAATTTCCTGTCCTTCATTTGCGGAAAACACAAAGGAAACCGCCTCCGGCTCAGCAGGGTCAAACCGCACGAGTTCCCTGTAAGGAAGCTCTACCCGGTTAGTATCTGAAAGTGCCGCTTTTCCTGCCTCCTCCCAATCCCTAACCATAGCGTAGTCTTTCAGGTTGGAAGCCTTGAGCCCCTGCAGGTATTTGTCATAGGGACTTCCGGATCGCAATAGCTGCTCAATTTTTGTTCCCTGACAAGACAGACACAGACACAACAATATATAAAGCGATATTTTTCTCATCTGCTATTTCCTCTTTCTAAGGCCATCATATCCAATCCAACAAAGTGACAAATCATATTATAAATGAGTATTCGAAACCTGATGTCGGAAAATCTCAACAGCCTGTAGATTTCTGGTTTTGTATGATTTCCTCATAAATGCAAAGAGCCTGCCCATTTGCACAGGCAGGCTCTTCTATCAAGCTAATCCATTATAAAAATTACAGCGTTTTCTGCTCTTCATGAATTCCCTCCCTGATCTCTTCGATGAGTTTTTTATTGAAGGCAGGCAGATCGTCCGGCTTGCGGGCAGTTACCAGCGCTGAATCACAAACGCATTCGCTGTCTGTCCATGCTACTCCTGCATTAATCAGGTCAGTTTTGATTGAGGGCCAGGAGGTCATTTCTCTGCCATCCAGCGCACCTGCTTCGATCAATACCTGTGGGCCATGACAAATGGCTGCGACGGGTTTTCCCTTCGCAAAAAAGGCTTTGATAAACTCAATTGCCTCTTTATTTGTCCTCAGCTTGTCTGGATTAATAACACCTCCCGGAAGCACAAGGGCATGGTAATCTCCGGGTTTGGCATCCCTTAGTGGCTTGTCTATTTTGACTTCATCAGACCAGTTGCCGTCTTTCCAACCTTTGATCGAACTGGCCGGGGAAATGACATGTACAGTAGCACCCGCCTCTTCAAGGGCTTTTTTGGGGCTTTTCAATTCACTTTCCTCAAATCCGGTTTCGGTTAAAATGGCTACGGTCTTATCTTTTAGCGTTGGCATATTAATAAATAGTTTGGTTAAACAATCGTTTTTATTCCCCAGGGCCAGATCATTACTGCCGCCGGAGATATCACAATAGGCCCAAGTACCATGCCATTTAAATAACTATTTTAAAAAAACATAACATATCCAATTTTTTAAAGTATAAAACCTTTCAAAAGAACCCCCTATTACCTTTTTATAGGATTTATTTCAATTTAGCTATTGGGAAAAACGGACTAACCAACACTCATTTGAAATCTCTGGAAGGAAACAATTCCCCCTGTTGGCCCTTCTCTCCTGAGGAGGATTGGGGTATTTTTTTACCAAACTTTCCTTTACCTGCAGGACTTTGACCTGGAGGATCCGCTTTTAGCAGTCTGTTTAGGTTATGGCAGGAGCGTACCACCACATGGATGACTTCTCCTTCTACCTGAAGTTTACCCGAAACCATCAATAACCTGGATTGCAGGATGACGGACCGGTATTTTTCAAATGTTTTGGCCCATACTACCAGGTTGGCAAAGCCGGTCTCGTCTTCGATGGTGATAAAAAGCACCCCTTTGGCAGTGCCCGGGCGCTGCCTTACCGTAATCAGACCGCACACTTTGACAAAAGCCCCGTCTTTCATTTTTCCCAAATGGACCGTAGGACTCACCCGCAACTGATCCAGACGCTCACGCACATGGCTAAGGGGATGGGATTTCAGGGAAAGTGTAGTACTGGCATAATCCCGAAGCACCTGCTCCATGGGAGGTATAGCAGGAAGCACTACTTTCTTTTCGGTGGGCGTTTCCTGAACCTGCCCGGTAAACACCCCAATAGGCCTTCCCTGAAGCGCCAACACATCCCAAAGAGCCTGTCTGCGGTCCAGGCCCAGCGACCGAAAAGCATCTGCATCGGCCAGGCGCTCCAGGGCAGCCTTGGGTACGCCGGCATTGATCAGGTCGGTGATATGGACGTAGGGTTTTTTCCTTTGCTCCACCAGCAGTTGCATGTCTGCCTCATGCAAGCCTTTCACTTGACGGAAACCCAACCGGATGGATAAATACTGACCGGATTTTTCTTCAAACACATGATCCCAGCAGGAGCGGTTTACATCTACAGGCCTCACTTCCACTCCATGCTTGCGGGCATCATTGACGATCTGTGCCGGTCTGTAAAAACCCATGGGCTGGCTATTGAGCAGGGCAGTAGCAAAGACATCCGGGTAGTGGTACTTCAGCCAACAGGAAACATAGACCAGCAAGGCAAAACTGGCCGCATGGCTCTCGGGAAAACCATAACTTCCAAATCCTTCCAACTGCCGGAAAACCCGCCTGGCAAAATCCTCCTCATAGCCACGGGCCACCATACCTCCTACGAGCTTTTTCTCATACTGACTCACCAGGCCATGGGCTTTGAAGGTTGCCATACTTCGCCGCAGTCCATCTGCTTCTGCCGGGGTAAAGCCTGCCGCTACAATGGCAATCTCCATGGCCTGCTCCTGAAACAGGGGCACCCCCAGCGTGCGCCCCAGAATCTCCTCCAGTTCGCGGGAGGGATATTCCACCGGCTCTTCTCCCCTGCGTCTTTTGAGGTAGGGGTGCACCATATCTCCCTGTATCGGTCCCGGTCTTACAATCGCCACCTCGATCACCAGATCGTAAAAGGTCCTGGGCTTCAGACGTGGCAACATCGACATCTGGGCACGGCTCTCTATCTGAAATACCCCCAGGGTGTCCGCATGACTGATCATCTCGTATACCCTAGGGTCATCTTGGGGAATGTTAGCCAGGGTGAGGTGCCGGCCATAATGGGCCCGAACCAGGTCAAAGGCCTTTCGTATACAGGTAAGCATGCCCAATGCCAGCACGTCCACTTTCAGAAAACCCAGGGCATCGATGTCGTCCTTGTCCCATTCGATGCAGGTGCGGTTTTCCATCCGCGCTTGCAGTACCGGACAGAGGTTGGAGAGCTGGTCCCGGGTGATTACAAACCCCCCGGTATGCTGGCCTAACTGTCTTGGAAAACCCATGTACTGCCAGGTAAGCAGCAGTGTCTTTCGCAAATGGGTATCCCGCGGGTCAAATCCTTGAGAGGACACTTTCTCCCCTTGCAGCCATTCTTTCGTCAGTTCGTGTCCCGACTTTGCAAGCCGGTCTACCGCATCCAATGACAAGCCCATCGCTTTCCCCACATCTCGGACTGCCCCTTTCCAATGCAATCGCGTAACAGTGGCCACAATGCCTGCGCGGTCCCGGCCATACTTTTCATAAATATACTGCATCACCTCCTCCCTGCGCTCGTGCTCAAAATCCACGTCTATATCCGGCGGTTCGTTGCGGGCATCAGACATAAAGCGGGCAAAAAGCAGCTTGAACTTGGAAGGGTCCACCGAGGTAATGCCCAGGCAATAGCAGACTACCGAATTGGCTGCCGACCCCCTTCCCTGACAAAGAATACCCCGCTTACGGGCAAAGCGCACCAGGTCGTATACCGTCAGAAAATAAGAAGCATATTCCTTGCGGGCGATAAATTCCAACTCCTGCTGTATGGTATTCTTGAGCGTTTCGGAAAGTTGCTCTCCAAAACTGCTCCGGGCTCCTTCCCAGGTCCGCAATTCCAGTTCTTCCTGTGTGCTACGGCCTTCACTGCTGATTTCTTCGGGGTACTGGTAAGTCAATTGATCCAGCGAAAATTGGCAGGAGTCAGTAATTTCCTCTGCCCGGCGAAGGGCGGCCGGGTACTCCCGAAACAGGCGGTGCATTTCTTCCCGGGATTTCAGGTAACGTTCAGCATTGGGATGCAGGCGAAAGCCCGCACTTTGAATGGTACATTTTTCCCGGATGCAGGTCAGCACATCCTGCAGGGCCCTCCTTCCCGGCACATGGTAGTGCACGTCATTGACCGCTACCATGGGTATACCCAGGCTTTTCTCCCACTGTGCTATGCGAAACAGCCGCTTCTGATCGCTACCATTGTACGTAAAAGCGGCGGCCAGGTAAAGGTTGTCACCTATTGCCTCCCGATATTCCTCCAGAGAAGAATAAAAGGACGGCTCAAAATCCAGGTGGGCATTCAGGCTAGTTGGAGGAACTGCAATAAATACGCTGTCCCGGGCATGGGCGTATACATCCGCCTTGTACAGGTGGCAGATCCCCTTCTCTGCCCGGAGATTGCCCAGGCTGAGTAGAGAAGAGAGTCGGCCGTAGGCTTCCCGGTCTCTGGGATAAGCCAACAGGCTGGGACCATCCAGCAAGTCCAGACGGCAAGCCGGAATGAAGCGAAGACCGGACTCCCTGGCTGCCTTGTGTGCCCGGACAATTCCCGCAAGGGTATTCCGATCGGTGAGAGCCAGAGCTTCGTAGCCCAGTTCAATGGCTTGCTGGACCAATTCTTCCGGATGCGAGCCGCCCCTAAGAAAGGAAAAATTGGAAGTCACCTGCAGTTCGCTATAGGCTGTTGTTTGCATGTTTTGTATGTATCTGATCTTTGGATAAATTTTTCCGGATCAGGAAAAATAGCCGTGCAAAAACCATTGGGGTTTTCCTTTTCCGTAAAGCCCCAGCCGGAAAAGCCAGTACCTGCCTCCCTCGGTATCTTCCACACAGTAATAATCCCGGGGTGGCCCGGTCTGCAGCCACCACTCCTGCTCAATGCGCTCCGGCCCGTCGGCACGGGCCACCCGAACCAACTTGCCCTGATGCTTGAAATGCAGGGGAGGGTAATCGGGCAATGGTACCATGACCGAAATGGGCTCCGGCACAGACAGCAGGTGCATGGGACGAACCGAATCGGGCCAATCCGTATCGGGTTTTTCGTCCAGGGAGCACGCAGGACGCACCGAATGCTCCGGCCAATGCCGCTCCTCCGGCAGGTACCGCTGCATGTGTCCCGAACCCAGCCTGGTACCTATCCGGTCTACCAACTCTGCCACCGCAGCCGGATCTCCGGAACGGTGCCAAAGCTGCTCCTGTGGCAGTTGAACCTTTTCCACCATTAATCCTTCCAGGTAAAACAGCTCTATTCCCAATGCCGGCTCCAGGGATGGAATTTTCAGAGAAAAAAGCCGGAAAAGGTGCTCCGGATTGTGGGAAGCACGACCGGTACCAATGGAAATTTCTACCGTCTTCCCATCTACGCGCAGACCTTTGAAAACGGCCTTGCGCAGCCCCTTCCCTTCCCGGATCAGGCGCTGGCAAAGCCTGTCCAGCAGCTTCCGAAGGGCGATCTCAATGCCCCTGGCGGTGCGAATGGGCTCCAGACAGGGCAGTTGCTCTTCATAGGGAACCCGGGGCAGTACGGGTTGAAAGGCCTCCTCTTCCTCACCGAGGGCCTGCCCCAGCCGAAACAGCAGTTCCTCACCAAATCTCCTGCGCAAGGTAGCTGCGGGCAAGTCTATAAACTGTTCGATTTGCCGGAAACCCAATTTATCCAAGCCTTCCAGAGTCCGGGCTTCCAGTCGAAGGGCAGCGGGTGGCAAAGGCAGCAAGGCTTCCCGCTGCATTCCCTTCCCGGCGATACAGGCCTGTTCACCGTAACGTGCCAGTGCCCATGCCGCCCCGATGGTATCGGCAATGGCCGCCCGTACATGGTAGCCCTTGCTTTCCAATGCGGAAACCAAAGCTTGCAGATAAGCGGATTCTCCTCCCCAGAGATGTGGGCAACCTGAAATATCCAGCATCAAGCCGGAAGGAGGATCTGCAGCAGGCAATGGAGTATACTGCAGGCACCAGCCAGCCAGCCGGTGGAGGAGTCGCTTGCTCCAGCCAGGCTTATCGGCATAGACCTGTATATCCGGGAAAATGGCCCTGGCATCAGCCACAGCCTTACCCGGTCGGATGCCTCGTGCATAAGCCTCCCGGCTACTTGCCTGCACCACAGCCCGACCCCGTTCGTTACCCGCCAAAACGAAGGGTTTTCCCCGTAGTTCCGGATATCGAATGGCCAGCCGGTCCGTAATCAGGTGACTAAACCAGAGAGATAAAAACCGCTTAGGCATAATTTTTTCTGTTTTGAACAATTTTTTGTGACTGCTGATGGAAAAGCTCCTGAAAACCCTCTCCATCCCATTGCAATTGCCAGTGGCCCGGTTTTCCGTTTCGTGCCTTGAGCAAGGATACCTTCCAGGCAGGCCAGCCCATGCCCGGCATTCCTGCCGGCACTGTACTGGGTAACGGAGCCAGCTTCCAGCGGGTGGCACAGGCCAGAGCATGCAGGCTTCGGGGTTGGTGCCGGTGGAGAAAGCCAGTGACCCGGCTCCGCTCTACCGCCAACTGCAGGCGCTGGGATTCGGAAAAGCCCAACTCCCTCATTTCCCCTACCACCGCTACCAGCGCTTCACAACTTAAGGCCTGCTCCAACGTCCACAGCAGGTCCTTTTCCCTGGGAACATTCACAAAAAGCACCCGCTCCGGAGCTAGCCCAAAACACTTTAAAGCAGGAGGAAAGACCTGGGGACAGGTACCCAGCCAAAGGCAAAATCCGCCTTTCTGCATCAGCATGCCCAGAATAACTGCCAGAAAACCCTGAGTGGAAGCAGCCTCGGAAGAATTGTGGCTGATAAATTCGTGGTTGGCGGCCAGGGGAAATGCCCTGCCGGGGAAGGCCTCATGTAAGGGTCCCAATTGCAGTCTGGAATCGGTTTGCTGTCCTTTTTGGGGAATATACCCTTCCAGCTCCATAATTTCCTGCTTTAATTGCCTGAGTTGCTCGATTTTATCACTATTAAGTTTCATGGTTTCCGCAGAATGAGTATATTTGACACGATTCATAACAAAATTTTGACTCTAATAATACCAAACTTCGATGAAAAAGTCAAAAAACTTTTTTCCAGGAAACCTGAAATTTCTCCGGGACCGGAGGGGGCTGACCCAGCAAGGGCTGGCAACAGACCTGGAACTGACCAGGTCCAAACTCAATGCGTTGGAATCCGGGCAGACCAAGGCGCCTGCTCCCGAGGATTTTCTGGCGATATCCAGCTATTTCGGTATCAGCATCGACAGCCTGATACGGGTAGACCTGCGCACACTGGGGGAACTAAAATTGCGGGAGCTGGAAGCGGGAAACGACGTTTACATGCGGGGCGGCAACCTGCGGGTGTTGGCCATCAGCGTGGATAAAGGTAACCAGGAAAATGTGGAATACGTACCCATCAAAGCCAAAGCAGGCTACCTTTCCGGGTACAACGACCCTGAGTTTATTGCCTCCCTACCCCGATTTTCCTTACCCAATCTACCGAGACAGGGTACCTACCGGATATTTCCTACTGTGGGGGATTCCATGTTGCCCATTCCGGGGGGCAGCGACATCATCACGAGGTACCAGGACGACTGGACGGCCCTAAAGCCGGATACCCCCTGTGTGGTGATCCTGAGTGGACAGCAGGACTTTGTTTTTAAATTGGTGACCTTACAGGCTGAAGGGCAGCTACTCCTTCGCTCCCTGAACCCCATCTTTGCCCCCTATACCGTGCCTGTGGACGAGGTAGCAGAGATCTGGAAGTTTCATGCCTATACCAGCAAAGAAATCCCCGAACCCGAAACCGACCTGCAGCAGCTGGTCCGGGCGGTCCGGGACATGCAATTGGAGCTTAAGGGGAAGAAGAGATAGGGAGTTCAATGAATTTTCATATATAATAACTGCAGCTGAAGCAGTAGGCAATTGACTATAAGGATCCAGGTTCTAAATGAATATTACCTCAACAGGAATCTGGCTTTAGCAAAAAGAATACCTTATATCTAACCTTCCATATAGCAGGCCCATTTGTATGCCGAATTGGAGGTTGACTTTTTAGCGATTGCTTATTAGATTTAATAAGTAATTGATATTGCATGTTGCAACTAATCGATCAAAAGAATGAAAGTTGCCTTCCAAATAATTCACCTTTGGGAAGAAGCCTCATTCCGAGTTTGGATAGCCCACTCAATCAAATCATGAACATTTCCTTTAAAATCAAAAAACTAAAAAACCGATTTATAATTGGGAGTGTAGCCATGGCCACTTTATTTATGGCATTTGGATCCTACGGGTCTTTTAATCCATTTGAGATCGGTTTTTACACCTCCATAGGGGCTGGGATAGGTGGTTCTATGTAAGCTATTATGGGTTTAAATGGCTGCTGGGTAGGAATAAAACCTAAATGATTTGTTTATTCACCTCCTGACAAAATACATTTCATCCGTAGGAGGTTCAAAATAGTGGACCTGCTATTTTTTTTTGCCGCTAAAGCCACCGACCTGATGGTAGTTAACCAAAATTTTAGTATTTGGTATTACCAATTTAGGACACAACCCTGAATTAACTTTGCTGCTTTTTCCTGTTTACAATAATAAACCAGTAAATCAAGGTACCTATAAAAACAAAGGCACTAAATAAAATTCCCCAACCGTACAGGTAATGATCAGAAAGGACTTTTAACGCAGCAAAAACAATGACTCCCAGCGCAGCTAATCCTAGAATAACTAATATCTCTTTCATCATCTATTTACTTATTTCTTTAATGGCACATCCTAATGCAGCTCCAACTACACAAAAGGGACTTAATACCCAACACCCAAACGTTCCAACCGGGTCATCATCCCAATCATCAAAAAGCTTATCTATAGCACTATCCATACAATTTCCCTATCCTTTCAAGCTCGGACGGTCTGAATTTAATCCCAACGCTTCTGAATTATAGATAAATTGATTTCCGCTATTCAAAGATTTGAATGAAATTGAAGGTCTACTTCTATCTTTAGCATTATATTCATTAAAATTAGCCAAAATAAAATCAGCTTCTTTTCCGGAATCCAAGACTTGTACGAACACTTCTTCATATTCATCTTGAAAGGTAAAAGAAACTGCTGACCTACCATTTTCAAATTCAAACAATCCAATATCTCCTAAATTATTTGAAACTCTCAATGATATATTAGGCGGTTTCTTATCATTTGATTTTTGATTTAAAGAACTTAATGCGCTAATAACTAAAGGGTCTTCTGGAGATAGATTTTTAAAATTCTTCACATGATTTTGAGCATCGCTTGAATTTTGAAAATTAGAATTAATATCTTCTTCCATAAAATCACCACAAAACCAAAACAACAACATAGGAAAAACTAAGATCAGTTTAACAGTAGGTTTCATGTTATTAAGAATAAAGTGATAACAAGACCAATCAGGCTCGTAAATTACCTGGCTACTCACTTGTTTAATGTCGTTTTTCACTTTCACATCGCCGACGTTGGGTGGCAAACCCTAAAAAACCCTTATATAATATGGTGAAATTGTTTATTATATTGACAAAATGATGAATTTAAAATAATAAAATAATAAATAATAATTAAATTTTTACATTGAAAAAAATTAAAGTCTTCACTTCTCTTTAAACTATGCTATAGTATTTTAAACACCCCAGAATACTAATTTTATTAGTTTCCTCCAAAAAAATCCTTCCAGGCCTCCGCCTTCAGGGCCTTGTCTTCGGGGCCGGTATAAATTAGCAGGCGGTAGCGGATGGTTTCCGATTCTCCGGCTGCCAGGCCCCAGTCACCCAGTATTTGCCGGGAAGGACCCAGGCCCATTTGGCTGTCTACACGCCAGGGTGTGGGGAAAGCCGCATTGTCCGGATGATCCAGGATGGCAATCCGGGCAAAATCCTCCCTCCCATCCAGCTTGATGCCTATATCGCTCCAGATGGCCCGCTGACCTTCCAGCTCCATCCCTTCCTGTCCGGAAGCACCCAGGATTTCACCTATGGTCTCGGGCACCCAGGGCATGCGTACAAACAGGCCTCCCACATAAAATTTACCCATTACCACCTCCTTTTTGGCTTCCCCCTGCCATTCCAGGTCCAGTACGTAGCGGTCGGCATAGGCCTGTAGGGACCAGTTTTGGGTTTCCACCATAAGAACCTCTCCTGCTTCATCAAGCATTTCGTATATGGTCTGCCAACGAACTTTCTCCCCGCTGTCCTGCTGCACACTTGCCGATATCCGCCGCCAATAATCCCGGTTCCAATTCATAAAGAAATCGCGCTCATTTACCCGCTTCAGGCCCCAGTAAATGCCGGTTTGGTGGGGATGGTGGTCCGGGCGGTATTCGGTCAGCTCTCCCTTTCCATCTGGTGCCAGAATGGGATGCAGGTAGGGCCGTTGGTCCGATATTGTCCGTTGGGTCAGGATGGGTGCTGTTTTGTCTGCTGCACGCACGGCGATACGACCGGCTTGCCGATCCTGTTCGATGCGAAGGGAAAGGGGGTTCTGTGCCCGGGGCTCCCCGGAGGAAGGCAGCAAGCTGACCACCAGAACCTGATCTTCCATTGGTCTGAGCGCCAGGCTTCCCTTTTGGATTCGGATATTGCGAAACCGGATGGAAAAACTACCCTGGGGATCGTTTTCATTGTTGGCATGCAGTTGCAGGCCAATAAATCCCCGGAGGTAGCGATCGTCTTCCAAATGGGCAACGGGCACCCCGTTTACCCAGGTTCGGATAATGGGACCGACCGCTTCAATGCGGTAATGGTTCCATTGAAAACCGTCTTTATCATCCCTTTTGAAGGCCCCTTTAGCTGCCGGACCCATTTTCTCGGGCGGGTAAATCCAGCCCCGGTCGGCTCCTTCTTCATAGATGGCCCCGCTCCATTGCTGGGGCTTGGGATCTACTTCCATCTGATAGCCATGCACCCGGCCGCTTTTGTATTCCGGGTAGCTCTGGGATCGAAATTGAATGCCCGAATTATTCATCAGCGTATCCACGGAGACTTCCAACTCGAGCACAAAATCACCGAATTGCTGCTCGGTGCACAAAAATCCGTTGGGCTGACCCGGAACGGTGCTCCCGACGATCATTCCGTCCCTTACCTCCCATTTATGGGCTCCATTCAATTCCTTCCAGCCGCTAAGGTCTTTGCCGTTGAATAGGGATTGCCAGACCGGTTCCTGAGCCGGCATTGTGAATGGTGCAAGGAAGCCTGTATAAAGAAGCAGTAAAAAGGAAGTAAGGGTTGGTGATTTCATCATTATTTTAGGTTTTTGTGAAAGTATACGCCTGGTTTCATCAATCGGGCAGGGCGAAGGCGATGACGGAATCTCCGTGAGGGGTACCGTTTTTCCCTCCCCCGCCGGCAGTAATGACCAGGTACTGTTTTCCAGCTACCTGGTAGACGCTGGGAGTGGCATAGCCTCCTGCGGGGAGTTGGTATTCCCACAGCACCTGTCCGGAGAAGGTATCAAAAGCCCGGATTTTTTCATCCGGAGTGCCGGCAATAAACACCAGGTTTCCGGCCGTCACCACCGGGCCGCCGAAGCTTTTGGCACCGGTATTCCGAATCCCTTTTTCCACCAGCTCAGGATACTCTCCTAAAGGAACCTTCCACAGGATCTCCCCTTTGTTCATGTCAACAGCGTTGAGGGTGCCCCAGGGAGGGGCAATGGCGGGATACCCATCCTGGTCCACGAAAAAGGGAGCCACATTTGCATAGCGTGGTACCTGGTTGGTATTGTCTGAAGTATTCGCAGCCCTGTCTTGCTCCCGGTCTCCTGCACTTTGGCGCAGGTAAGCCACAATGTCCTCGAGCTGCCGCTCTGAATACCTGGCAAACGCAGGCATCATGCCCCGGCCGTAAGTCAGAACGGCTTTGATGGAATCATCACTGATCTGCAGGTCTTGAAGTGGCGGATAGAGGGGAAGGTTGCCTTTTTTGTCGATCCCGTGGCAGGCGGTACAGGATGTATTGTACAATGCCTGACCTCGCAAAAGTTGTGAGGCAGAAGCGGTATCCGCCTCCTCATTCAGGGGAACCAGGCTGTGGATGGTGGGGGCTTCGTTGATATTGACATACAGTACGTTGGTAGTCGGATCAAATGCGGCGCCACCCCATTCGGCACCGCCCTGATGACCCGGCATGGTGATCACTCCTGCCCTGGAGGCCGGGGTGTACAGGGGACCGGTTTCGTGCTGCCTGAAGATCTCAAGCACATATTCCCGCGTTTCAGGCGTAATGTTGCTCAGATCTGCCTCACGAAGGCTGGTCCGGTTCAGCGGAGGTGGTTTTAAAGGAAAAGGCTGGCTGGGCCAGGCTTCCTCTCCAGGTACCTTGGAGGGAGGAACGGGCAGGTCAACCACCGGAAACACCGGTTCACCTGTCTCCCGATCCAGCACAAAGGTAAGCCCCTGCTTGGTGAGTTGTACCACGATATCCCGGGTCCCCCCGTCTGCAGTGACCGTAGCCAATACGGGAGCCGGAGGCAAGTCGTAATCCCAGATGTCGTGCCGCAGGGTCTGGTAATGCCAGATGCGCTTGCCGGTGCTGGCGTCCAGGGCAACTACACAATTGGCAAACAGGTTTTCTCCCTTGCGCATCCCGCCGTAAATAAAATCCGGTGCAGGAGAACCCGTCGCAAAAAACACCCAGCCCCTTTCTTCGTCCACTGTCAACCCACCCCAGGGATTGGTACCCCCATAGCTCACACCTTCTTCAAATTCCCAGGTATCGTAGCCAAATTCTCCGGGCTGGGGAATGGTATGAAATATCCATTTAAATTCCCCGGTTAGCGCATTGTATCCACGTACGTCCCCAGGTGTGGATGGTGCTCCCTCGGGGGTTCTTCCACCGATGATGAGCATGTCCTTATACACCATGCCTTGGGTAGTGGCCTCAAAGTCTACCTGCTCCGGATCCTGGGGCAGGTTTTTCCGCAAATCGATCCATCCGTTTTCTCCAAAGGAGGTAATCAGCTCACCGCTGAGGGCATCGATAGCGTAAACACGATCCTTCACAAAGTTCAGGATGCGTTTATTATCTCCCTTTTCATCTTCCCAGTAGGTGAGGCCGCGATTTCTACCTCGAAAAGGTCTTTCATCATTCCGGTAATCATCCGGTCGAAAAATCCACAATTCCTCTCCGGTGGTGGCATCCAGTGCGACGGCATTTACTTCCGGAGTAGTGAAATAAAGCCGACTATCGATAACGATTGGATTGGCATACATGCCAGGTCCCACGGGATTGCCATGGTGGTATTCCCAGACTTTTTTCAGTGACTGTACATTTCCGGTATGGATTTGGTTCAACTCGGAATATTGGATGCCGGATGAATGCCCGCGGTAAATCCCCCAGTCCGTATGGTTGTTGAGCCGGCTCTGGTAAGTCTGATCCGGCGAGGTATCCGGCTCCCCTGGGCTACAAGAGATAAAAAGCAGGGAGCAAAGAAGAGAATGTAGGTATTGGGTTTTTGGGTTCATTATTCTCATGCAGGTCTTTTCAACAACGAGTAGTTCGGGATGAATTCATTGGCCCGGTACGGCAATAATAACAAAAAATTTCCGGAATCAGAGGAAGAAGGCTTTCTCCGGGTAATTTTACGGTTTAATAAGAAAATTTTCCAAATTAGGCTGGAATAGCCCTCATATAAATGAATTGTTTTGGTTTTCACCCATTTGAAATTTCGCAGGCCTTTCGGTTAAGTAGAAACTACTCTCTACCGATTTTTCGAGCCATGCCTGTGGAATTTTCAAATGCCTTTTTTTTGCAAAACCACTTCCATCGTATAATTTTCTCGTTCTGGTAATCGAATGCTGCCATGATCTGGATCAATCTTCTTCCAAATCCTCCCGTCTATCCTTACCCTTTTTATCTCATAATTAAAATCCTCCAAAAGCAAGGGAAACAGCTTATCCGTATCCGCTGAGTTTATGTGATAATACAATGTAACAGGCTGCTCATTTACCCAATAATCCAGGTAAAGCATGTTCAAAAATCCGATTTCTACCGAGTGATAGGAGGTCTTGGTCACTACTGCTTTACTGCTGTTGATAGGGTTTCCTTCCTTATCTACACTCAAATAAGCACCTCCTTTTTGTTTATCAATAAAATTATCGTTCCAGAAAGAAGCCCCTGTTTTAAAGTTATTCAATGATTCCGTCCCCTCAGAAAAGGCATAAAGGTAAAGTTGAAACATATTCCCATAGGCTTGCACCCACCAGGGGCTGTCTTCACTATGAATTTCCGGATTATCAACTCGGACTTTATGGTACCAAATACCCGTTTCCTTGTCAAACGCATATTTTAAAAGTTGCTCATTCAATCTTAATGCCTGATCCCTGTAGTGTTCTTTACCCGTAATTGCATAAAGCCGCATAAGCATCCAGGCTACTTCCACATTGTGGCCTGTATTCATCATTTCATTCATTTGTTCAAGGGAATTCCAATTCCGGTCAAACCCCTCCATGATCCAGCCGCTTTTTTGATCCTCCATGAGGGCCAGGGTCATCTCCAGTATTTGCTCACTCTTTTGAAGGTATTTTTCCTCCCGTGTTGCGGCGTACAAGTAGAGCAAATAACCCGATATAGGTGCCAATTGTGGGGAAAACACCTTATCCGGGTTTGCGATACTGAAGTCTCGATTTAAGCTATGAAAATAACCTCCGCCATGAATATCATCCCAGGCATGATTTTCCATAACTTCAATACTCTTGTTCAGGTAATATTTCACCCCCTTATCCCGGGTTACGATATATAACATCGCCATTCCGGTAATGGCATAGGCGTTCATGAACATGTCTTTGTCCATAGACACGGCATTTCCAGAGCGATCCAATTCATAGAACCAGCCGCCGTATTGATGATCCCAGCCCTTATTGATCAAATAGTCAAAGGTTTCCTGAGCCAATCCAAGGTAATTTTCATCACCGGTCATGTGATAACCAAGCGCATAGGAAAAAAGATGCCTGGCGATCATTCCCGGGTATTTTTCCTGCTTTTCCCCTACTTTCCAGTCTTTATCCAGAATAGCATGAAATGATCCAAATTCCTTGTCCTGAGCAAATTCGGTCCAGGGTTCCAATACGTCAGACAATACTTGTTTTTTCCAAAAATTACCACGCATTATGTCCTGGGCCGGGAGCGATTGGTTGATGAAGATAAAAAGGGGGATAAATATTATTTTAGAATAGTGTTTAATAATCGGCTCCTCCATTTTTAAAAAATTATTGATAATTAAAATCATTTTACCTGTTGGATCAAATTAATTACAAATTCTTGTCGCACAAAACCCTGTATCGGGTTCATTTATCAAAACTATTTTTTTTTAAATTTTATTAACCAAAAACGTTCGGAATGTGTGGTTGGCACCAGCTTTTTCCAGGTGATATGCCAGGTTTTTTATCCATGTTCAACTAGTTAGCAACTTCCGCCGAATCCACTAGTTGCGTTTTTGGCCTTATCCGAATTAGGATTGGTATCTCCATTATTCGATATCCCCAAAAAACTCCTCTAAACCCAGTTTAAATCCCTGGATTACCCTGGACTCCACCACATCCCCTGAAGTAAAAAGCCGAGAAGGTTTATACTTTCCATTGATGAAGCTGTAAATGAGCAAATCCCGGGTTTCGGCATGAATGATCCAATATTCGCCGACTCCGTTAGACTCATACAACTCAAACTTATGCTTCAATTCGGTTTTGCTGTTACCCGGAGATAAAATTTCCACGATCAGGTCCGGTGCTCCGATGCAACCTCGCTCATCCAATTTCTCCGGATCACAAATCACACAAATATCCGGCTGTACCACATCATGTATTTTCTTATCTTCTTTGGATGACTTTGGAAAGCGCACATCGAAGGGCGCATTGTAAACTTGACAGGGTTTTTTCTCCAAAAAGTTATAGAGTTTAGCAGCTAACTTTATTGAAATCCGCTGATGGATGCGTTTGGGAGCAGCCGCAGCTTTCTTAAAAATCTTCCCTTTGATCAGCTCGACCACTTCCTCCATCTGCCAGGTCAGGTAGTCGGCATAGGAATGGTTACTGTATTCCAAATCCGGTTCTTTGAGAGTATCGGGCTTTTTGGTATTCATGATATAAATATACCGAAATGAGACCTATATTTCGAAAAATGCAACCGGATCTATCACAAAACAGTCAATCGTTGCCGTTTTTTGACAAAACGATGGAGTCGTCGTCTATTTTCCTGCAATTTCCGCTTTTCTCCATATTTACGAACTTTCACACTTTATCCTGGTTAAAATATTAACTAACTTCTACAGGATCAACCTGTTGTATACTTGTTCTTTATCGGATAATGCAATGATTTTAAGGACTAATCGATATCTTCAAAAAACGCTTCCAAATCCAACTCAAACCCTTTGATTACATTTGATTCCACTACATCTCCGGAGGTAAAAAGCCGCGAAGGCTCATACTTTCCTTTGATCAGGCTATAAATGAGCAAATCCCGGGTTTCCGCATGGATGATCCAATATTCCCGGACTCCGTTAGACTCATACAGCTCAAACTTATGCTTCAATTCGGTTTTACTATTGCCCGGAGATAAAATTTCCACGATCAGGTCTGGTGCTCCGATGCAACCTCGCTCATCCAGTTTTCCTGGATCGCAAATCACACAGATATCGGGCTGAACAACATCGTATATTTTTTTATCTTCTTGGGATGAGGTTGGAAACCGCACATCGAATGGGGCAGAATAAACCTGGCATTTTTTCCCTTTCAGAAAATTACCTAACCTTAAAAATAACTCGCCCGAAACTTTTTGATGAATCCTTTTCGGAGAAGCAGCTGCTTTTTTAAAAATTTTCCCTTTGATCAATTCGACCACTTCATCCATCTGCCAGGTAAGGTAGTCGGCATAGGAATAGCCCTGGTAATCAAAATCAGGTTCTTCGACTGTATCGGGTTTTTTGGTATCCATGATATAAATATACCGAATTGGGACCTATATTTCGAAACATGCAGCAATATTTCCATACCGACTCCAATTCCGCCCATATTTTTTGCGTTCAATAGACCTTTCTACGTTCCGGAAAAAGTGCGATCGCATCATCGATAATGCGCTGGGGGTAGCCCAAATCAGATCCGGGATCTCCTGATACAAATTCTTTTTCTTTAAAAGCTTTCCAATGATCCAGGCTAAGCCGGTCATCTGTATGGCTGTATTGAAAGGCATTGAGGGCCTGGAGTAAGACGTAGCCGTTATCTGTAACATTTGCTTCCTTCATGATCGCTTCAAAAGCTGCCTCCGGGTCTCCGCATAGCCCAAGTGCCTGTGCGGCCATGATTCTATTGGCTGCAGATTCATCTTCCCTGACCATGGCTTTCAAACTGTTTTGCAGAACATCGCTTTGATCCGGATTTAGAAAAATCCCATAAGCTCCCCAATACCGGATGATGGGGTTTTTATCCTTAAGGTACGGAAGTAAATTTTCAGTGCTTTCAACCGTTGCGGTTTTGGCTGCCTTCAGTATTTTCCGGATAGGATAATCTTTACTTTGGGCGAATTCATACAGTGTGGCATATTTTTTTTCGGCACCTGCGAGTTCATGAAACATGGGTTCCGGGATCAGCCCCACATCCCTGGTCTTCACCATCCAGCGATCCAGTTCTTTGGATAGTTTTTCCATCCGGATTTCCAGTGCTGCCTGATCCACAAGGTTTGTCACCTGCCAGGGATCATTTTTGGTATCAAAAAATTGCACCACAGGCTTTGGCTCGTAAAACTGAGACTGAACCTCATCGGTTTTACCCTCCTCATGAGCCGCCTCATAAGCCCTCCAATTGGCCTGTACCTGGTAGCCGTACCTTGAATCCCTGCCTCTGGGTCTGTGGGGCATAAAATTTCTGATAAAATAGTATTTTCCGTCCGTCACTGCTCTGGAGAAATCGTATCGCTCCGCCATTCTATCCCTGAAAAAATGGACAAATTCAGGTGATTTTTCGGAATCCTTTCCCAGAAATGATTTTCCCTGCATGATGGCAGGAATTTCATTTCCGGTGATGGAAAGTAAAGTGGGTGCCAAATCCACGAAACTAACCAATGACCCGTCCACCTCTCCCGCTGACACAGATGACAAGTGTTTCCATTTGTCGGGAAGGTGTACCATCATGGGCACCTGGGTGCCCACATTGTAGATATACCGCTTGGATCGGGAAAGCTGCCCTCCATGATCCGAGTAGAAAAAAACGATGGTGTTTTCAGTAAGTCCCGCATCCTCCAGTTCCTGTAGCAAGTCCCCCACCTGGCTGTCCATCAAAGTAATCAGGTCATGGAAACGGGCCCAGTCCTCCCTGATTTCAGGAAGATCCGGGTGATAAGGAGGAAGCTGAATGTCGGCTGGATCGATTCGCGGTTTCTCCGGAATCATTTCATTTTCCACATAATGGTCTATTCTCTGCTTACTAAGCTGGCTTTCGTGGGTAACTGTCAGATTAAAAACAGCAAAGAAGGGCTGATCCGCTGCCCTGTTTTTATAATGCGCTTCATTGCTGGATTCGTCCCATAGTTCAGGGTCATTGATAAAGTTGGAATTGTAATCTTTCTTGCTATTGTTTGTACAATAATAGCCTGCCTCCCTTAATATTTTGGGGTAGGCAGGGATCTGCTCCGGCAATTGCACCCTGGTTCTCATTTGGTGTGTACCAGTAGTGGAGGCATACATTCCAGACAGGATTGTGGCCCTTGCTACTGCACATACAGGTGCATTGGCATACGCATTACTGAATTGGATAGCCCTTTTTGCCAGCTTATCCAGGTTTGGCGTGTGCGCCTGTGCAAAGCCATAACTGCCCAGGTAGGGGCTGATATCCTCGCAGGTGATCCAGAGTACGTTTGGCCTGTCAGTGGGTGTTTCCTGGGCCATAATCCACCTGCTCAGCAGTAGTAGAAAAAGCAAAACGATTGAAGCCCGTCCGGACGGATGTAAAAAGTTCATTTTAGTGTACTTCCTTCGATTGGTTTTGGAAATTCCCTCATGGGGCTGTAACGCAGGTAAGAATCAAAAACTTCCGGATCGGGACCTACCACCCGCGGATCTTTTGTTTCCCTCAGCTCGGCCAACAGGGCCTGCCGCAATTCTTCTTTGATTTCGGCATATTCCGGATCATCGGCCAGGTTATTCATGCATTCGGGATCCGATTGGATATCATATAGTAGCACTTCCGGGTTTTTTTCGAAAGCTGCTTCAAAAAACGGTCGCACGTCTTCATCATCCCGGTTTTCGACAAGATAGGATTTTGTAGGCGCCGCATCCACATCCGTAAATGCCCAATCGGAATGATGCTCGCCATCTTCATCCATTCCATAAAGGGGAAGGAGCTCATCCTGGTTGTCGGGATTGATACGCTGAGGGGCACCTGCGGGCCAGCGATCAGGCTTGATGTTCCAGATCAGCAGGTGATCCTGACTGCGAATGACCCGCTGTGGATAGCCCCTATTTTCATAGCGGGAGGAAGAATGTCGCTCACGCCCCGAAAAGACATATTTCCTGGAGGGATCGATATCTCCATGTTCTTCTGATTCCAATAGGTGCCGGAGACTTTTTCCCGTGATGGGCAACATGCCCTCGTCACTGGTTTCTGTCAGATCCAGAATCGTAGGTGCCAAATCAATAAAATTAACGGGATCATTTACCATTCTGTCTCCTGGAAATGCCTTAGGATACCTGACAGCTAAGGGGACATGGATACCGTAGTCATAACCATTGGCTTTTGCTCTCGGGAAAGCCATGCCATTATCTGAAGTGACGATAATAATGGTGTTGTCCAGCTCTCCTGTTTCCTCCAGGTATTCCAGCATGTACTGCAGGTGCTGGTCAAACCATTCGATTTCCACAGCATAATCCAGGAGATCCCCCCTTACTATGGGGTGATCGGGTAGGAAGCCGGGAACTTCCGCATCGGAAAGTTTTTTATCGGTGCGTTTCCAGGAATCCTGCTCAAAGGCCCGGTGGGGTTCGGTGGCCCCATACCAAAAGAAGAAAGGATCGTCATTCTCTCTTACATTTTCCATGAAATATTTGAAATTTTCAAAATAATTCAGGGAATTGATTTGAGCGGCGGGCCGTTTATCGACCTCCGTACCAGTCTCATACCGTATATTGCTATGTGCTATGCCAGCGGCATCTGTCTCCCTCCATAGGGAATCATTTTCGTCCCGGGCATAGCGGAAAGGGGATACTCCTTTTCCGGTACGACCGGTGATATAGCCATTCTGGTCCAAAAGGTCCACGAAAGGTACATGCTTTTTGAGCCAGGGGGCTGCATGCTGGCCGGATTGTTCGTTTTGCCAGTGATGACGGCCGGTAATGATGCTGCTTCTGGAAGGCGCGCACCCGGGTGAACCGGCGATACAATTGGTAAAGTAAACTCCTTCCCTGGCCACCCGGTCAAAGGCCGGGGTATTTACAAATTTACTTCCGGCAAAGCTGGTATGGTAATAAGACTGGTCATCGCTGATGACAAAGAGGATATTGGGAGATTTAATTGCTGAATCCTGGTTGCTGGAAGAGCAGCCGTAGATCAACAGGATGGTTACTACAACAAGTAATTTCTGGGCATTTTTCATTTAATTGAGACTTTATTTTTCTGAACTTCTTGATTAAATACCAATGTTACAGCGTAAATCGATTATTCATCTGATTGTATTGGACATACCTTTCTGCCAGTTTTCCCAAATTTGGTAAAGACAACTGATCAAATCCATAAGTTCCTCTACATGAACTGATATCCTTGCGGGTTTTCTATGGTACATTGAGCCAACCATAATCAAATTTGGGACAGACCTGGCTTCCTCAAAACAGGCTTAATATAAAGATTATATACCCTCCTAAGGTAGGAAGAAGAAATCACTTTAATGTACTATTTTCGGTTGGTTTTGGAAAATCTCTCATGTTCATGTAACGCGGATAGGAATCAAAAACTTCCGTGTCAGGTCCCACCACTCGGGGATCTTCTGTCTCTCTTAGTTCGCTTATTAATACCTCTTTCATTTCTTCTTTGATCCTTTCATAGTCAGGGTCATCTGCCAGGTTGTTCATGCAATCTGGGTCCGATTGTATATTATAAAGGAGCACTTCGGGATTTTTTTCGAAGGCAGCTTCAAAAAATGGTCTAATCGCCTTATCTTCCCGATTTTCAATTATAAAGGATTTGGTAGGCGTCGCACCCACATCTGTAAATGCCCAATCGGAATGATGTATCCCGTTTTCATCGATGCCATATTGTGGAAGCAACTCGTTTTCATTTTCAGGATTTATGCGTTGAGGTGCACCTGCCGGCCAGCGATCGGGTTTCATATTCCAGATCAATAAATGTTCCTGGCTCCTGATCACTCGCTGGGGATACCCCCAGTTTTGGTAGCGTGATGAGGAATGGCGTTCGCGTCCCGAAAAAACATATTGTCTTGAAGGATCCACTGTGCCCTCTCTGGAAGATTCCAAAATATTCCGAATACTTTTGCCAGTAATAGGCAACATTCCCTCTGCACTGGTATTTGTCAGGTCAAGTATGGTGGGTGCCAGGTCAATAAAATTAACCGGATCGTCAACTATACGACCCCGGGGAAATGCGCGGGGATACCTGATAGCCAAAGGGACGTGAATTCCGTAATCATAGCCATTGGCCTTTGCTCTCGGAAAAGGCATGCCATTATCCGAGGTCACGATGATGATGGTATTTTCCAATTCACCGGTTCCTTCCAGGTATTTCAGCATGTACTGTAGGTGCTGGTCAAACCATTCGATTTCTACGGCATAATCCAGGAGATTACCCCTTACAACCGGGTGGTCGGGCAGAAAGGCGGGAACCTCCACATCCGATAATTTTTTTTTAGTTCTTTTCCAGAAATCCTGTTCGTAGGGTAGATGTGGTTCTGTGGAACCGTACCAGAAAAAGAAAGGAGCATCACCCCGAACATTCTCCATAAAAAACTTAAAATTTTCAAAGTAATCCACAGTACTGATGCCTGTAGAGGGCCTTACATCTCCTTCGGTTCCTGGTTCATACTGAATGTTACTATGAATTACTCCGGCCGCATCTGTTTCCCGCCACAGTGAGTCATTGTTATCCCGGGCGTACTGAAAAGGGGATACGCCCTTCCCGGTACGTCCGGTGATATAGCCATTCTGATCCAGCATATCTACAAAAGGCACGTGCTTTTTGAGCCATGGGGCCGCATGTTGGCCGGATTGCTCATTTTGCCAATGATGGCGGCCGGTAATGATGCTGCTTCTGGAAGGCGCACAACCTGGCGAACCTGCAATACAATTCGTAAAATATACCCCTTCCCTGGCTACCCTGTCAAAGGCAGGGGTATTTACAAAATCACTACCCGCAAAGCTGGTATGGTAATAAGACTGGTCATCACTGATAACAAATAAGATATTAGGACTGTGATTTACGGACTCTTCCTCCCCCGAAGAACAACTGTAGATCAACAAAATGGATAATACTCCGAGTAATTTAAGCTTTTTTCTCATTTATATTTGAAGTTTTGTTCTTCAATATACCTAAGCAAAACTGAGAAGAATACGCATATTTCAGCCCTGAAATAGTAACTATCTCCACTTTCACTCCGCAGCATAACCTGGATTTTGGGCTAGTGTTGCACCCGTATTCCGTTCAATTTCGGAAAAGGGAATGGGGAATAAATTATGATAAGGCTGTACATCCACGCCAAAATTGGTCACATCAGGTCTTCCTTCACAATACCTGTTTGTTCGATCAAAGAGTAATCCCAGTCGGTTAAGTGTAAGGCGTCGCTTCTCTTCCACTCCCAATTCCCGCATTCGTTCATCCAGGATAAAATCGATATCTACTTCTCCCGAACTTACCGGCATGGCATTGGCCCTGTCCCTGACCACATTGATATCACTGGCAGCTTCTGTCAATTGGTTATTGCCAAGATAGGCTTCTGCGCGGAGCAGATAGGTTTCTGCCAGGCGGATATGGTATTGGTCACTGTAAGTAGTTCCTGCAGTGGCCGCATTCAGCGTCATCAAGTTTGGATCTACAAAGAGTTCAGGTGGATGTTGACCAGGGGTAGTGACCTTGGACTGATAAGGATAGAAAAACCTAATGGTATCATTCAGAGATTGCCTGAACAAAGGCATGTGATCGGAAATATTTTGTCCATACCATTCAGATTCCGGGTTATTAAAGGCCACATCCCGGATAAAATTATGCTCGGAATTGCGCATATCCTCCCAATCATCCTCCCAGATTCCATAATTGAGATGGTTGGTACCTCTAAACCGACCAATGCCTCTCCCTCCCGTATTGTCCGATACACCAAGAGGTAGAAAGGGAGCGACCCCCGACGGATCTCTTACTATAAAACTCCAGGGTCTGGGGGCATGGTCTCTTTCCAATTGGGGACCTTGCCTACTTGAAGATGAAACAGCACCTCCAGGAACATCCACTTCGTATTGCCATACCCAAATCCCTTCGGTATTACCCACTCCTCTGTTTTGGTTGAATCTCCTGAATAAATCCCAGTAAACATCTCCTTCTTCATTGGCAAGAGATCCAAATCGCTCAGTCATCAATGCAGTATTTGGATCGTCAATTACCATGCTGGCTGCTGTGATTGCATCCGTCCACCTTTCCAAAGTCACATAAACTTCAGCCAATATATGATAGGCGGCCAGGTTATTGACTTCCCCATCCCTTACTGCGGTGATACCTGGAAGGTTGGCTGCAGCAAATTCCAAATCTTCGGCGGCCTGAAAGTATACTTCCTCCCGGCTTGCCCTGACATAATCGGTTTTGGGAGAACTTACCTCCTCCAGTTCCAGGGGCACTCCACCGAAAAGGTGGGCGAGGTTCCGATAAGCAAAACCACGAAATAATTTGGCCTGAGCTTCAATCAGGGATTTTTCCTGATCGCTCATGACTGAATTATCCATTCTGTTCAGTATGATATTGGCTCCAGATATTACCCGGTAATATTGTCGCCAATGGAATTCCACCATTTCGCTGGTGGGCAGTAAAGTGGCTAAATAAGAACCGAATCGCACATTGAGTTGATTGGCACCATTATAACCCAGATCGGTCCCATAGATATAATCCAAAGGCCTGTGCTCTCCATCGGATAAAATCACCCTGGATTGGTCATAAAGCGCATATACGGCAGCATTGAAATCCGAGAAGGTAATATAGGAATTTTCCGGGCTGGCAAAATCCAAAGGGACTTCCTCCAGAATCGCTGATTCATCACAACCTGAAATTCCAATTAGCAAAATTCCTGCGCAAAGTATGATATAGTTTAATATTTTCATGATTCTTTATTTTTGGTGATTAAAAACTGACATCCAAACCAGCTGAAAAACCTTTCATTACAGGCAATCCGGAAGGATCCAATCCACTTCCCGTTTCAGGATCCCAGCCTACCCAATTGGTCCAGGTAGCCAGGTTTTTTCCACTTACAAATAATTTCAACCCCTGGATTCCAAACTGCTGGATGAGGTTTTGATTAAACCTGTACGCCAGGGTAACGTCCTGAAGCCTTACGAAACTGCGATCGTTATAATAGCGGTAATTAATACCAGCCTCTTGTTCCTGATCTCTGAAAAGTGCATCGGGATTGGATGGGGTCCAATAATCATAATCCACGAATATATTATTTCTTCGGGCATTGTCCGATTGCCCAAAATTAGTTGTGTTAAGCCCTATATATCCATCTTTCCCGCCTTGGATAGAATTGATAAAGAACCTGAAGGTGAAATTTTTGTAGCTGAATTCATTCATCAATCCAAATCTAAAGGCCGGTTCGTTTCTACCAATGATCACCCGATCATTGGCATCCACTAGGCCATCATTATTTTGATCTACTATCTGATGGGTTCCTACAAAAAAGCCAGGAGTACCTTCCTCACCCAATTGGATGATTCCGGCTGATTCATATTCATAAATGGAATTGATGGATTCTCCAATAAACAAACCGCTGCCGATCAAATCGTCTTCTACCCCATCTCCATCAGTATCCAGGCCTAATAAAGAAACGATTCGGTTTCTATTAGAGGAAACATTAAAATTTGCATTCCAGTTAAATTCGCCTGAATTCATTACATCACCTTTCAAAACGAATTCCACTCCCCTATTGGCGATCTCACCAACGTTAGTAGAGATATTGTTAAAGCCAGTTATTTCTGGGATATTGATACTGTAGAGCAAATCATTGGTGGTATTTTGATAATAATCCAGGGTACCGGTTAATCGGCTATCGAATAAAGAAAAGTCAAAACCAAAATTATATCCTGTAGTGGTCTCCCAAGACAAATCTGCATTGGAAAGGGTGGTTACACGCTGACCAAAAATGGTGGATCCTCCTTCCCCAAATACATATGCGGGATAAAGAGAGACCCTTGCCAGAGAAGAATACCTGCTTGTCAGGTTACCATTCGTACCATATGAACCCCTGAATTTCAGGTAATTGAACATCGACTGGTCCATAAAGCCTTCTTCACTGAGCACCCAACCCACCCCCAATGATGGAAAAATACCGAATTTATTGTTTTCTGAAAATCCGGAAAAACCATCTCTACGGACCGTGGCGGTAATCAGGTATTTTTCACTGAAATCATAATTGATTCTAGCCGTTTGGTACAAGTAACTTTCATCCCAGGCACTGGACTGGATCAATTGAAGTTGTCCAAGGCTGAGGTCGTTGTACCCCAGGCCTAAATTGGTGTAATTGGTGCCATTTGCCTGGGTGCTTTCATTTTTCAGCTCTCTTCGACCTGCCACCATGGTCAGGTTGATGGTGTGGTCGTTGTTAAAGGTTCTGCGGTAGGTTAGAATATTATCCAAAGTCCAGTCATAGGCATGGTAATTACGCTTAAAAGCCAAGCCTGCCGCTCCTGCACCAAATTCATTGCTTCTGTAGTGCCTCCTCCAGGTATAATTGTTTCCAAAGTTTATTCGGAAGTTCAATCCTTCGATATACGGAATTTCAAGGTCCATATATACATTGGCAAATAGGTTATTTCTTTTGTCAAAATCATTTGACAAAGAACTCAGGAAAGGGTTGGATCTTAAAGATCCATCAGGATTCAAGATCACATTTCCGGCTTCATCTCTGGGACGAACCAAGGGAGACATCTGGGTAATACTTCCCAGCGAGGGAATTTCACCGGAATTGTCTGCAAAGGAGCCAAATGTCTGTACCCCAAATCGAAAACCCTCTAAAATTTGGTGATCCAAGTTTATTCTGGCCGTGATCCGCTCAAACTGGTCATTCATGATAAATCCTTCCTGCTTGGTATAGCCGCCGGAAAGAAAATAGGAAGTCGATTCTGAGGCTCCTCTAACACTTAAATTATGATTATTAATGAACCCTGTTTGTGTGGCGGCTTCCCACCAATCAAAATCATTTCCATTTTCAAACCCTTCATATAAAGCAGGTTCTAGTAATGCTCCTACATTATAATCGGGATTAGGTTGGGTATAATCTGGCGGAAGAAAGGATTCTCGCCAATCCTGATCCCTCACTTTATTCAGGAATCCCTCCCTGTCCAATAACTTGAGACTATTGGTGGGGGTTTGCGTGGTGTAGGTTCCGGTGTAATTGAATATGGGTTTTTGCTCTGCTTTACCACTTTTAGTGGTAATCATGATCACTCCATTGGCGGCCTGCGCACCAAAAATAGCCATGCTACTGGCATCCTTTAATACATCTATGGATTCAATATCATTGGGATTCAGATCGCTGAGGCTTCCGGTAAATATGATGCCATCTACTACTATTAATACACTCTGATTACCACTCAGTGTAGTCCTTCCCCGAACAGAAATGGATGGATTCTGGCCTGCCCGGTTGACCTGACCCACGTTTAATCCTGGCACGGAACCCTGCAAAGACTGGGCAATATTCACATTTGGCGATTCCCGGAAAGCGTCTATGTTGGCTCTCACCACGGACCCGGTAACATCTCTTTTCTTTTGGGTACCGTACCCGATCACCACCACTTCCTCCAGTGAGGAAGCATCCTGCAAAAGGGTGATGTTAATGGTCGTTTGAGACCCGATAGCTACTGTTTTGGATTCATACCCAATGTAAGAAAAAACCAGGGTGGCATCATCCGGAACAGACATGGAATAGTTGCCATCAATATTTGTCACGGTACCCGTAGTAGTTCCAAGCACGGTTATGGTTGCTCCCGGCAATGGCTCCCCGTTTTCATCGGTTACGATTCCGGAGATTTCGATGTCTGCATTTAAGGCCATCAGGTCCTTTACAGGACCTTTAAAGTTTATGAAATGTAGACTGATATTATTGGAGCCAGCATTTGTTCCGCCAATAAATTCACTTTCGTGTAGGGGTAGGCCAGCAGCCGCAAGTTGTCCAATAATAAGGAGGGATAAACAGCATCCAAAAAACACTTTTCTAACAGGTTTACATTTTTGCCTGATCTTTTTCGGATAGCAACAAAAATCAATTTCTTTGTTCCTGCAATTATTCTTTATTTTCATCACAGTGGGGTTTATTGTATAAAATTAAATTTACTCGGATAAATCCGGTCAAGTATCCATTATTTTACCCATCATGTGTAGTATGTTAGCTAAAGCATGAGAAAAAGTTTAGGTTTTTTGTGATGGAATCAGTTCTTAAAACAATTAAAATAGAATGTTAATTTTGAATCGATAGTGTTTTAAATATATTAGCTGAGAAAAATTTACCATTTTCAAGGGCCTAAAGCAATAGCACTGTAAGCAACTATTTTTCTTTGGTTGAGGCAGTTAAACTTCCTCATAATTGTAAACTGATATTGCCAGATTATTTAAAATTTACTTCATAATAACCTCCTTGCGCCACTGTTTAATTACTAAATTTAACATACTTTTTTTCAAAAATATTTAACATATCACGTAATTCATTAGCAATATCTACATAATTTGGATCATCTATGAGATTGTTTATTTCAAGAGGATCTTCTTCCATTTTATAAAGATATTCTACAACGGGATTATTCTCATGGTATCTGATGTATTTATAATTGGGTGTCCTGACAAATTTTGATCGAATGGATTGATAATGTTCTGTAGGAGGTACTTCAGAAGGAACAGGATAATTATCATCGTAATTATTTTCACCATAAACTGCATCATGTACCTTTTCTTTTTCCCCGAGAACAATTGGCATGAAACTATTCCCTGGATAATTTTTAGGAATGTCTATTCCTGCTATGTCCAGTAAGGTAGGTGCAATATCAACATGGGAAATAAGGCCCTTTTCTCTTCTTATGCCCTCCTTTTTTGATATAGTAGGATCATAAACAATCATGGGAGTTTTAACTGATTCTTCATAAAGTAGGGACTTCCCCATTAGTTGTCTAGAACCAGCAAAAAAACCGTTATCAGAAGTGTATATGATTACTGTATTTTTTTCTATTCCTAATTTTTTTAATTCACCTCTTATTCTACCTACAGTATGGTCGATTCCAGAAATAAGTGCATAATAGTTTTTGATATATTCTTGATATATACTGTCAACTTCAATATGCCAATCGTGCCTGTAGCTTATTTTCTGACCGTAATAATCTTCTACCCTTCCAAAATACCACCGGGCATTGCGGCTTTTTTCTTTAACTACTTCAGGTAGTTTTTCATAGTACTCGGGCTTATCATTCACCATTCGAGGAATAAAGGGTCCAATATACTTTTTACTGAATTCTTGATCAGGAGTAAAAGGAGCATGTGGAGCTTTAAAACTAATTGATAAGCAGAAAGATTTGCCAGATAGAGTGGCTTTTCGAAAAAAATCAATGGCTTGATTTCCAATAAATTCAGTCAAATGCGAAGCTTTCCCATTATTTTCATAACCATTGAATTTACCATCTTTTGGGAAGTAACTTCCCTGACCTGGAAAACCGTTCCAAATATCAAAATGATGAGAAGGCATATAAGCTTTTTCATCTTGGAAATTTTTGTTTTTGACCTTTTTCCCATCTCCTACCGCAAATCCGAACTTCCCAATAAATCCAGTAAAATATTCATTACTACGTAATAACACCGGGTAACTGGTTTTGAATTCATCCTCAGTAATGATGTAGTTTGTTGGTCGGTCAAATCCCGATCCATGAGTACCCAAAAATTGTCCTGTCATAATAGAGCTTCGGCTGGGCTGGCAAATTGGGGCTACGCAATATGCATTTTCAAAAACAATTCCATCATATGCCATATTATCTAAATTTGGAGTAAGGACATTACTGTTACCCATGAAACCAAACGCATCTGCTCGCTGGTCATCTGCCATCAAAAATAAAATATTTGGCCTTTTATTGTCTTTGAGTATTTTTTTTTGACATCCAGAAAATAAATTAAATACAAAAAAACAAAGTATTAAAAGCAAAAACCGCCTGCTATCTTTAACATTTCTGTTCATCTCATCTCTAATCTTGGTCATTCATTTTTTCAATGTAGACATAATAGGAAGGATACATCCGGCCTTGATCATCCTGTAAAAAGGCAGTCATGTCATATTTCCCGGCAGGAATAAATCCAACAAAATCTACCTCGGCTTCATTGTTTATAATCGGCTTTGTTGTACTGATATCTGCTAAATAAAGAGTGGCTTCTTTTATATTTATCTGATTATTGCTGTTAGGCATAGGTTCGTTAATTTCAATGCTCCCTTTTTTGGCTGGGACATTTTGGTTGAAGGAAAGCCCGCTTTCCCGAGGATATCGCCGAAGACTAATTTTATACCTACCCTCATTAGCTATTTCAACTTTTAGAATACCTTTACCTCCTACCGCTTCTAATGCTCCGTGCTGGTGCCATGCATTTTTGTAAGGATATATATGCATGTCATGTGAACTAATACGAACAGGGTTCTCATAAGGAGTACCAACCTTTATGTATGCATAACGTTCATTGACTTGTTGCTCCATTAATGTAGCCCACCATTTGTTATAACTTTCCTGCAATCCGACCACCACTTCCGGAAACTCTGCTGCCACATCTTCTGATTGACCTGGATCCTTTTTGATGTTGTATAGCTCCTGACCATTTATTAATCTCCAAGTATCATCCATTACAGCCGACTTCCGCCATTTGACAAGATTAAGTGTTCGCTGGGAATCTACAATCAAAGTGCGGGCCTCCCATTTGTCGGTTTCTTCGCGTAACAGCGGTGCAAAACTTATCCCATCGACCTGCTTACCTCCCATCCATGATAAGCCAGCCAAATCAACTAAAGTAGGCAGGAGATCGATATGAGCGAGTAGCTGACTAATCTCTTTATTTCCGTTTATATGACCTTTAGGCCAACGAATGGCAAACGGCACGCGATGCCCACCATCATATTCACTACCCTTGGTACCTCGAAAACCTGCATTATATCCATAAATTCGTGCATCTCTTTCAGCATACCCTGCTGCCGTACCATTGTCGGTCATATATATAATAATCGTATTATCTGCCAATCCCAATTTTTGTAATTGGTCTTCCAGCCGCTTCACGTTTCGGTCAATATTTGTAATCATCCCATAAAATCGTTTTTGACGCTCCAATAAACGGTCTTCGTCTTTATAAAGATTATAGTATTCTTCCGGTACATGGAAGGGGCCATGAGGAGCATTGGTGGAGATATAGGCAAAAAATGGATTATCTTGATTCGCCTCTATAAACTTCATGCTTTCAGTAAAAAACACATCTGTACAGTATCCTTCATATTCTTGAGGTTCTCCATTTTTCCAATAGGTATCATTAAAGTAATTATTACCCCAGTAGTCTGGACCTTGAGTGATGCCCCCTCCACCATGTCTGACAACTTCCTGAAATCCTCTGTCTTCAGGTCGAAATGGATAATTATCACCAAGGTGCCATTTACCGAACATGCCCGTTGCGTAGCCATTTTCAGCAAAAATTTGGGGAAGAACCCTTTCATCCTCAAATAGTAAGCTACGACCTGCAATTGTATGCCAGGTACCAACCCGGTTAGTATAACGCCCTGTCATTAACGCCCCCCTGGTCGGAGAACAGGTAGGAGATACATGAAAATTTGTTGCCCGAATCGACTCTCGAAAGAATTGATCTAACGAGGGCGTTTTAATGATTTCATTACCGTTGTAGCCCAAGTCACCATATCCCTGATCATCAGTAATAATCACAATGACATTAGGTTTTTGTTCTACTTCTGAGTGATTACTGTTTCCACCAAAAACTGCCGAAAAGCTAAGCGATAGAGCAAGTATTGAAAAGCATAATTTCATATATTATATAATTTTGAAGTTAATATCCTAGGTTTTGTTCAAGATTAGGGTTATTTCTAATTTCCGGCGTTGGAATTGGAAATATTAGATCTTTTTCTTCCAAGGATACACCATCAACAAATTTATGTCCGACATAGTCATTAAATTGACCATTTGTGAAATCGTATCCTTTTCTTGTCCGTACCATATCAAACCATATCTCACCTTCAAAATATTGTTCATGCCATCTTTCTTTCCAAACCGCTTCTCTAAACTCTGATTTACTTAGTCCTGCAAGTTCAGGAAGATTAGCTCGAATCCTAATATTATTAATGGCCTCGTATGCTTCCGGAGTTGGGCCTGATAATTCGTTGGAAGCTTCTGCATAATCAAAGAGTACATCAGCATATCTGATGATTTGCCAATTAAGGCCTGATTGTGCGGAATTAAGGTGAGCATTCTCATCAAAGAATTTATAATTATAATAGTCTCCAAATTCTATTGTATTGCTTCTATCTGACTCTGACGAATATCTTGAAAAAAAGTATACCCCTTCCTCTGCTCTTTTGTCTCCGTTTTCGTAAGACTCAACAAATTCACGTTGTGCAAATGTAAAACCTTGTTCAGAGGAATATGCCGAAACTCCCAGTTTAAATGGTGTCAGACCAATCTGCAAAGCATTTGATGGTTGTTCTAACTCATCAAATTGAACCATAAAAATATGTTCGCCTGTATTGTCCTTACTTTTATCACGAAAAGCATCGTAGGAATCAAACAAGATGTATTCTTGAGCATCAATAACTTCTTTGGCTTTTGCTCTGGCCATTTCATAATAATTATTCCCCAATTCCAGGGGATAGCCTGCCATAGTCAAATATACGTCGGCCAGGAGAGATTTAACAGCGCCTAAAGTTACTCTTCCACTCTCATCATTAAAAGGCAAGCCTGCATCTTCAGCTATGCTCAGATCCTGTACAATCAAATCATAAATATCTTCAACTCGTGAGCGGTTTGGGTTTAAGTCTTCGCTTCCCAAATCTACAGGTTGTAAAATTAACGGAACATCGCCAAAAATTCTAACTAAATTAAAATAATAGTACGCCCGCAAGAATCGAACTTCTCCTATTAATCTGCTTTTTTGAGCTTCGTCCATATTAATACCAGGTATTCTTAATATCGCCAAATTGGCATTTCCAATACCTCGATAATGACTATTCCAGATTTGCTCCACAGAAGGATGATCAGCACTCATATCAAGATTCCTCACGAGAAAAAAGCTCGGGAACCCCCCGTTTGCAGAAAAAGTAGAATTAGCAGCACCGGTTCGCAATTCTGTTATCAGCCATGATTGCGCTGTATGAATTGGATATAAGCTTTGATAGGTTGCAGTCACAATTGATTCTGCATGAGAAGGTTGAGTAAAGTAATTATCCGTATTAAAATTAGATGGATCAATTTCAGTGAGAAAAGCTTCACAACCTGTTCCAATTATTAGAATACTTAATAACCAAGGGCGAAAGAATTTTGAAATATTCATAGTATTATATTGTTTTTATTATTCAAAATTATAAAGTACAACTCAATCCTAATTGAAATACTCTTGGTTTCGGATAGCTATATAAATCTACACCTTGTGAGAAGTTTTCGGTTGAAGTAGAAACTTCTGGGTCATAACCAGGATAACCTGTTATTACGAAGAAATTCTGTACTGAAGCCTGCACTCTTAAGTTGCTTAATCCCCATTTACTAATTCTATTGGAAGGGAAATTATATGCCAATAAAATATTCCTACCTCTTAAAAAAGAGCCATCGTAGATTCTGCCAGATGAAGTTTGCCGGTCGCGATATGCCGAAGTCGGTCTTATCTCAGGAATGAATGTATCTTGGTTTTCCGGAGTCCAAGCATTTAATACTTCTGAAAAAACATTTGTTATACCTGTTCTATCTTGTGATGTAGACTTAGTACCATAGGAAATATCGTTACCATACATAAACTGCATATCTATCACCAACTCGAAATCCTTATATTTGAAATTATTTATCAATGCACCATATCCATCTGGCAAACCATTGCCTATGATCACCCTATCTTGATTATTGATTGCACCGTCATTGTTGATGTCATTGTACTTAATATCTCCCGGGAGACGATTATAAGATGAGGCTTGGTCTACTTCATCCGAATTCCAAGTACCCAATTGTATAAATCCGTAAAAAGAGTTAACAGGTTCTCCTTCTCTAATGATTCTATTTCCTGTAACAGGGTTACCTCCTTGTATAATATCTTGGCCTCCTGTTAGGCTTAGGACTTTGTTTTGGTTCATAGAGATATTAAATATAGTAGTCCAGTTGAAATTCGCATTCGTAACATTAGTTGCTCGAAGCGCAAATTCAATTCCACGATTTTCCATATCTCCAATATTTCGGATTACATTGTTATAGCCACTAGTAGCTGGTACTGGAGCATTTAACAACATGTCTTCCGTTTTTTTATAATAAAAATCACTTTCAAAAGTTATCCTATCCTCAAGGATTCCTAATTCAATTCCTATATCAAATTGACTGCTCTTTTCCCACCTGAGATCAGTGTTTGCCATTCTTGCAATACCTATACCAGGTAATCTTTGCCCATTTAAGATATAAGAATAGTTGCCTAGACCTGCCACCGTTTGATAATTTGGGATCTCAGAATTTCCTGTTAGTCCGTAACTAGAACGTAATTTTAGATTAGAAATAAGAGATAAGTTTTGCATGAAATTTTCTTCTGATATTCTCCAACCGAGAGCCCCGGAAGGAAAGAAAGCATACTTGTTTTCATCGGAAAACCGGGAAGAGCCATCCATACGGCCTGTCAGGGTAAATAAATATTTATTATTGATAATATAGTTCATTCTGGCAAAGTATGAGTTAAGACTATAAGCATTGCCATTAGAGGATGGAGGTCTGGGATTAGCAGCTACTCCCAAATTATTGAATTCAATATAATTATCTAAAAAATTCTCAGCCGAAACAGATTTTGAAAAATTTGTTACACGTTGCCACGATGCTCCTAGCAAACCATTAAAAGAATGATTATCGGTAATTTCTTTCTGATAAGTTAAGTAGTTTTCAGATTGCCAGGATGTATGTCTTTCATCTGATATTGAAGCGTCTCCATTTTCTGAAATGAACTGTAGTTCATCAGCAGCATAGTATTGAACCTCCTGTTCAATAAGATTGACTCCTATTGTACTTCTAAATATGAGACCTTCTACAAGTTCTATATTTGCATAAGCATTCCCGATTGTATTGACGGCATTTAAAAGACGTTTAACCTCATTTACCAATCTAACTGGTTGGGCACCACCTTCCATTCCTGGATAGTCTAATGTTCTTCCGAAAGTACCATCCGGATACCTGACAGGTATAATAGGAGGCGCTTGTAATATTGATCTGGTTGGAGAAATCCCCCCTGATCCTACTGCTCTTGGTTGACTTTCATTTTGAGCGCTGTAATTTAAAGATGCACCAATTGTTAACCAATCACGAACTTGAGTGTCCATTGTAAAACGACCAGAGTAACGTTTTAAGGATGATCTTCTAAGAATTCCCTCTTCATTCCTATAGCCTAAATTGAAAGCATAACTAGTTTTGCTATCTCCACCTGAGAAAGACAGATTATGACGATTACTAATAGCTGTTCGAAATCCTTCTTCCTGCCAATCAGTATCATACAAGGGATTACCCGAAGAATCAAAGAGACGCGGGTCAGTTCTTTTTGTTCTAGGATCTACGGCACTATTTCCCAAACCATATTTGCCTGCATTTTGATAAGCCAATTCCTCTAATCGTAAAAATTGCTCTGAATTCAATAGATCAATTTTAGATGGAAGCACGCCAGCACTAAAAGAACCATCATAAGTTAATCTTCCTCCTTCATTCCTTTTTCCTTTAGTTGTTGTAACCAAAATTACACCGTTTGCAGCTCGAGCCCCGTAAATTGCTGTTGCTGAGGCGTCTTTAAGTACCTCAATGGACTCAATATTTCCTGGGTCCAAAAAATCAATTGGCGAAGTACCATTGGATAGATTAACCACAGGTAATATAACTCCATCTATTACGTAAAGAGGCTCATTTGTTCCTGATATTGAAGAATTTCCCCGAATTCTAATTGTTGGCCGACCCCCTGGTCGTCCAGAATTTTGAGTTACATTCACTCCAGAAATCCTTCCTGCTAAGCCCTGTTGAATATTAGTAGGGGCGAGTTGTTGAATGACTTCTTTATCCAAAGATCCAACCGAGCCAGTCATGTCTGATTTCTGTTGTGTACCGTACCCGATCACCACCACTTCCTCCAATGAAGAAGCATCCTGCAACAGGGTGATGTTAATGGTCGTTTGAGACCCGATAGCTACTGTTTTGGATTCATAGCCAATGTAAGAAAAAACCAGGGTGGCATCATCCGGAACAGACATGGAATAGTTGCCATCAATATTTGTCACGGTACCCGTAGTAGTTCCAAGCACGGTTATGGTTGCTCCCGGCAATGGCTCCCCGTTTTCATCGGTAACGGTGCCGGAAATATCAATGGGGAGATCGTCAACATCAATGGTAACTGAACTATTCCCCCTTTCAGGGATCCCAACATGGATGTTGTCATTTACCTGGGTAAAGCTTAGGGAAACCTGTCCCCCAATGGTACTGAGCACCTGATACAAGGAAACCCTGCGTTCATTGATATTGATTGGTTTGTTTAAATCTAACTGATCATGGTTATAGGTAAACCTAAAATCCGTTTTGGATTCAATATCTCTAAAGAAACTGGATAAAGGTGCATCTTCCAGATGAATAGATACTTTTACCTGCTCTATATTTTTGCGTTGCGCATTTCCCGTATTGGCCAGTAGAACCGTACAAAAAAGCAACTGAATTAAGAAACCATGAAACATTCGCCTGGACAGCATAATAAGTTGTCTCCGTATATTTTTTTTCATAATATTGACTTGTTTAAGTGATTGTATACTTGAACACTTGCCTTTATTTCCTGAAAACTTGTGAAGGCAAGTTCTGGCAGGGCCCATTCTCCCCAGAAAGGGTCCTGTCTTTTGATTTATCCTGTATCCAATTTTTTCATAGGGCTATTAGTTTGGGTTGTATATTGTTATGTTTCTGTTTGCTATTTTGTACCGCAAGCCTGAGGTGATGCATATCCCTCGCAATACATTTTCAAGGTTTTCATCCTTATACATACCGGAATATTTCCAATTCTCTGACACCTTACCCATCAATTTCAGGTCGACCCCATACCAATTTTCAATTTTGACTTTAACATCTTCAAAAGAAGCCGACCTGAAAACCAATATTTTATCCTTCCATCCCGTTACTTCCAGGGGATCGAAACCTGTTTTGGAAAATTTACCATCCCCTTCTATTTCCAGCATTTCAGCTGGATTCAGCTGGACCTGATTCCCTTTTTGATCGTTTACCTGAACCTTCCCACTCAGCAGGGCGATGGATAAATTAGTTTTATCTTCTTTTACATTGAAAGAGGTGCCAAGTACCTTAATTTCCGTGCTTCTGGCAAAAACACTAAAGGAATGACCATTCTTCCTGACCTCAAAAAAAGCTTCTCCTTTCAATCTCACCCATCGAACCCCCTGACTGAATGCCTTGGGATATTCTATTTCACTACCTGAATTGAGGTAAACCCTGCTACTGTCTGCCAAAGTGATAACGGACCTTTTTCCAGGGGGAACGCTTCTAAAAACAGTAATTTCCTCCGTTAACACTGGTTTTACCGGTTCAACACCTACAATCATGTGGTAATGAACCATCCAGCCACAAAAACATAGGATGGCAATTGCTGCAATGTTTCTTAAAGGATAAAAGGAAAACCAGGATTCAATTTTCGGTTCATTGCCGCTTTTTTGATTACCGGCTTTAATAATGGTCTCAAAGGTTTCCACATACATTTCATCTGAAAGCCCAATGGAATGGGCATACTTTACGGATCTGATAATAGAAGCAGCCTCCAACACCGTCTCCCTTTTTTCAGGATGTTGCTGCATCCACTTTTCCCAGAAATGCCGGGTGTTCTTATCTGGCCTTTTCACCCATTGGATAAAAAATTCATCCGAAAGAAAATCGATGATATCGTAATCTGTATATCTCATTTCGCTATTGCCAATCTAAATAATAGGTTTGATCCTTCCGTATTTTTTTAAAGTGCCCTTTAAAGTAGCCAGGCCCCGGTAAATGATTTTCCTGGCCGATTTTACTTCGCTGAATTCCATGATATCGGCAATTTCCTTGTAACTCATTCCCTCTTCGTAAAGCAATAAAATGGCTTGTCTTTGCCTGGCCGTCAATGCTGTCAATGCCTTCCGGACTTCTTGTCTCATTTCTTCATCCTTTTCCCGCTGAATCAGGATTGACTCATGGGACAAGGTGATCGGAAAGTAGTTCTCTTTCTGATCCAGCCCATCCCTGCCAAATTTTGTTTCCTTTTTAAGTTTGCGGATGATTTCCCGCTGCAGGGATTTGAACAGATAGCCTTTAATATAGCTGACGGAACCCAGGCTACCTCTTTTGTCTCTCAATTGGATAAAAATATTTTGCACACAGTCTTTTATCAATCCGCTGTCACAGGTAATCTGAGACCCGTACCTGAACATGGCCTTCACATGAACCCTGTAGATGTAATTAAAAGCCAATTCATTCCCCTTATCAAAGGCATTCCAAATCTCCTCATCCGTATTGCTTTCAAACTTGATTAAGGATTCATTTTGGTTCAAAGGCAAAACCAAATGGCTGGCTGAGAGAATTTCCTTTTTTTCAGGTTTCATTGGGTTTAATTATTATTGGGCTTACTAATATGAAGAGGGAAGCAAGGCTGGAAATGACCCCATAATATCGAAAAAAAATATAAATATCTAAGAAATTAAAAAGGTCAGCTCCAATTATTACAGCATTTCTAATTGGTTAAATATGCCAAAATAACCAAATATTTGGCTTAAGGGTAGCGTTGCAAAATATGGAAACTTAAAGTTTTTGATGCTCCACAGCCCGGAGACAGGTGTTAATCCGCTGTATTTAGGACAGTAAAAACCACCAATGCCAGACATGGTTTTTTGCCTATTCTATATCTTCAAAAAACTCCTCCAAATCCAGTTTAAACCCTTTGATGACCTTTGACTCCACGACATCGCCTGAGGTAAACAGCCTGGAAGGAACATATGTGCCGCTATTAAGGCTATAAATAAGTAAATCCTGGGTTTCGGCATGGATGATCCAATATTCCTGTACCCCGTTTACTTCGTACAGTTCAAACTTATGCTTTAATTCAGTTTTACTATTGGAGGGAGAAAGTATCTCTACGATTAAATCCGGGGCTCCTATGCAGCCACGGTCATCCAATTTCTCCGGATCGCAAATCACACAAATGTCGGGCTGCACCACATCGTGTATTTTATGGTCTGCTGTGGAATTATCCGGAAACCTTACGTCAAAGGGTGCGGTATACACCTGGCATTTTTTCCCCTTCAGAAACCCGGTTAATCTGAAGGACAATTCGACAGACACTTTTTGATGGATACGCTTCGGTGCTGCCGCCGCTTTTTTAAAAATTTTGCCTTTGATGAGCTCTACCACTTCCTCCATTTGCCAGCTCAGATAGTCGGCATAGGAATGGTTGGTGTATTCCAAATCCGGTTCTTTGACTACATCGGGTTTTTTGGTTTCCATGTAGTAAATATACTGATTTTATTACCTGTTATTGCGCTCCATATGTTCCAAATAAGCATCCAGGTATTTTTGGTTCATTTCATCAGAATCTCCGTATTTGTCCCTGAGATCCTTAAGTTTTTGGTGCATTTCTTCCCTTACATCTGCGTATGAGGGATCGTCATAAATGTTGTTCATTTCGTTGGGGTCCTCTTCCAGATCGTACATTTCCCATTCATCAATGTCATAATAAAAATGCATCAGTTTATACCTTTCTGTGGCAACGCCATAATGCCTTTTGACCATGTGAACGGATGGATACTCATAGTAAGTATAATATACCGCATCGCGCCATTCTCCCGTCTCCCCACTCACCAGGGTTCTGAAGGATTCTCCCTGCATTTCAGGAGCAGCTTCCACCCCGGCATAATCGAGCAGCGTGGGCGCAAAATCCAGGTTTTGGACCAGTTTATCGATCTTAGTCCCCGGCTTTATTTCCTTAGGATACCGGACCAATAAGGGGGTCCGGAAAGACTGCTCGTACATAAATCGCTTGTCAAACCACCCATGCTCCCCAAGGTAAAAGCCCTGGTCCGAGGTATAGACTACAATGGTATTTTCGGCGAGGCCGTTTTCTTCCAGGTAATCCAGCACCTCTCCTACTCCATCATCTACAGACTTGATCGTTCTCAGGTAGTCCTTGATGTACCTGTTGAATTTCCAGATTGCGATCTCCTTTTCCTTTTCCTTATCCTCAAAAGCAATCTCTTCGGCCCGGGGATATGCATCCAGAAAAGCCTGGTTTTTGGGGTTGTAGGCCTCCCTCCATTGAGCCCTTTGTTCCTCTGACAAACGATTCAGTTCCCTGGCAAATCCGGTGCTGTCTCCATTAGGGTCCACTTCAAACTTAAAATCATGTCCCCACATAGCGTGCCCATCGATTTCCATTTCCTGCTCTTTGGCGGCAGTGCCCCGGCCTTCATAATTCGTAAGGTCGTCGAAATAATTGGCAGGCGGGTCAAAGGTTTTGTCATCGTACAGTGTCAGGTATTTGGGAGCAGGTTTCCAATTGCGATGGGGGGCTTTTTGGTTGTATATCAGGAGAAAGGGTTTTTCCTGATCCCTTCCTTCTTTAAGCCAATCCAGCGCAAATTGGGTAGTAAGTTCAGTAACATACCCTTCAAAGCGCTGCCTTTCCCCATTGACCAAAAAATCAGGGTTATAATAATGCCCCTGTCCGGGCAATACCATAGAATGGTCAAATCCCTGCGGCAAGCCATCCAGGTGAATCTTCCCCACCATGGCCGTATTGTACCCGGCTTCTTGCAGCATTTTGGCAAAATTGTTCTGGTCCCAGTCAAAGGGTTGAATATTGTCCACTTTCCCATTGAGAAAACTGTGTTTTCCAGTTAAAACCACTGCACGGCTGGGCGCACATATCGAATTGGTGACGGTGGCTCTGGTAAAAAGTGCACCTTCCTCCGCCAGCCGGTCAATCTGTGGCGTCTCATTAAGGCCATGACCGTAGGCACTGATGGCCTGGTAAGCATGGTCATCGCTCATGATAAAAACGATGTTGGGTGGAGCATCCTCTTGTTTTTCCTGCGTATTGCAACCAGCAGCAAGGACACTCATCAAAATGGTAAAAAATAGCAAGCTATTTCTGTAGGTTAATTTCATATCAGGTCTAAAGTTAAATCATACATTATGCAGCAGAATTAGAGCATTTTTCAAGTTCTCTGTTAGCAATTATCTATTACGTAATGGCAATAAACGAAAAGAAAGAAAACATGACAATTTAAAAGAAGTAAATCTAATATCCTTCATTTTGCGTTAAATTAGGATTTCTTTCAATTTCAGTTTGTGGAATAGGGTACCTAACCTGATGGTCCATAGCGGGTTTTCCACGCCCTTTTGCCATTTCTATAAATTTACCGTGACGTATCAGATCTTGTCTCCTTAATGCCTCGGTATGGAATTCCCTACCTCTTTCGTCTAATATAAAGTTCCTTAAATTTTCCTTGCCGGAAAAATCGTTTATGGTGAAAGAGGAAACCCCGGCTGCTTCCCTTACCATATTCAACAAATCTATGGATTCTTGATTCGGACCATTGATTTCGTTCAAAGCCTCCGATCGGGAAAGAAGGATATCTGCGTACCTTAAAAAAGGAAAATCATCAGACGAACGGCTGATCCCCTGACTCGGATATTCAGGAAATTTCATGCTTCGGGCGTTATCTTCACCCAACACAATTGTCTCCCCTTGCTCATTGACAAATTCAAATAAAAATGCATCTAGTCTTTCGTCTTCAGGTTCAAAAAGTTCTAAGAACGCAGACCATATCTTATACTCTGCGGCAAAAATGACCCGTGGAGGATATTGCCATTGATAGCCTCTGGGAACGACATGGCTAAGCCAGCCATCTCCGGTATTATCGTCCGGATTATCCGACATTACTGCCACAAAAATGAATTCATTGTCTCTTTGGTTATCGGGACTGAATAATTCGGTTCTATTGCCCTGGGTAAACAAATCATATAATCCTAAATCCATTACCTCCTGGGTCGCAGATGCAGCATCTTGCCATTTTTTTGTCATCATGTAAAACTTGGCCAGCGTACCCAAAGCGGCCCCTTTAGTGGCACGGCCATATTCGGCATTCCTCGGTTCCAAAGGCAATGCCTCAGCTGCGGAGATGAGTTCATTTTCAATGAAAGAAACGATTTCTTCTTCGGTAGCTCTTGCTGGCCGATCAGTAACTGTTGTTTGGCTTTGGGTGATTAGGGGGACAGGTCCAAAAAGATCGTACAGCAAATAATAGTTAAATGCACGCAGAAACCTGGCTTCAGCAATTGTTTCTCTTTTTCTGGTTTCGTTCATTTCAATACCTTCAGCATTGTCCAAAACTACGTTAGTTCTGAAAATCGTGCGGTAACGACGCTCCCACATACTCCTGATCCATTGGTGCGAACTTGTCCAGGTGAATTCTTCAATGGGTTCGTTGAAGGTAAATATCCCTCCGCCACGTTCCAATGCGATATCAGTGTTTACTTCCTGAAGTGTTACCCCGTCTCGCTTTATATCACTATACCTTAATTCACCATACACAGAATTAAGAACTACATCAAGATCATCGCCTGTGTTGAAAAAATCATTGGGACTAAGGACGGTAAAGGTTTCTTCTTCCAATAAGTCTTCGCATGAAATTAGCACTGAACAAATCATTGCCAACCAAATAAGGGGTTTAAGTGATTTTATCTTTGTCATATTTTCAAAAATTTACATTAATTCCGATTGCATATGTTCTGGCAAGAGGGTAAGCGCTATAATCAATCCTTAAATTTGAAGTTCCCAAAGAATTAATATCGGGATTATAACCACTGTAGTCGGTCCAGGTGACCAGGTTCTGACCTGAGGCAAATAGAAGCAATGATCCAATACCCTTAATATTTAAGTTTGGAAAGCTGTATGCTATCCTGGCACTTCTTAATCTTACAAAAGAAGCATCTTCTACTACCCTGCTATTGAAATCATAGGTTCGGGAAGGGTTAACAAAAGATGGATTCTCGTTTGTTGGGTTATCAGGAGTCCATCTATCCAAAACATAGGTTTGTCTGTTTCTTAAATCATCGATTGGATTTTCAGAATCAATTTTTGTGAAATTTGCCATTTCAAAACCAAATTTACCCTCCAGGAATACATCTAGTGTAAAACCTTTGTAAGATAACGTGTTGTTTAGTCCAACAGTGAAATTAGGAAATGGATCGCCTATAATGGTTCTATCCTGATCATTGATCACATTATCACCGTTCAAATCCTGGAATTTCCTACTGCCGACGGCACCGTTTGTCTGAGTGGGTGAATTGGCCAGTTCCTCTGCAGACTGAATAACTCCTTCAAACACATGACCATAATAAGCATTGACAGGGCTACCCACTTCCAAAATCGTATAATCTTGCATGAACCGGGTACCGCCTTGAAGAATCCTGGGTAGCAGGCCAAGATTAGTAACCTCGTTCTTTACTGTAGCCAGATTTATATCTGTTATCCAGGAAAAATTACCGACGAAGTTCCTTGACGATAATGAAAGTTCAAAACCACTATTTCTGGTATTCCCTACATTTTGCAAAGAATTACCAAAACCTGTAGTGGTAGGAATGGGTAAAAGCAATAATAAATCCCTGGTATTGTTCTGGAAGTATTCCACTGAACCGGTAATTCTCCCGAAAAGCATACCTAAATCAACTCCTAGATTAAAGGATTCTGTTGTTTCCCATTTTAGATCCGGATTTGCCAATTGATTAGGAGCGATAGATTGGTATTCATCACCATTAAAAACCGCAATTGGTCCTGAACCCAAAAGAACAAGCGATCTTCCATTATCAATTTCCTGGTTTCCGCTTACGCCATAGCTAGCCCTTAATTTGAAATCTGAAACAAGACCTTCTTTCGGGAAGAAAGACTCATTGGATATGTTCCATGCAAGTGCTCCTGAGGGAAAGTAGGCAAATTTGTTATTGGCTCCAAACCTGGAAGACCCGTCCGCCCTAAATGATGCCGTCATCAAAAAACGTTCATCATAAGAGTAGTTCGCCCTGCCAAAACCTGAAACAATATTGTTTTTCCCTTTAAATGACCCAACTTCATTTAGGAAAGGATCACCAGAACCCAAATTATTTGGTCCGAAAGATGTGGTGGGAAAACTCATAGCACTTGCATTAAACCCTGAATTCATGAATTCCTGGTAAGAATAACCACCAAGCAAATTCAACCTGTGCTGACCATTGATTACTTTGTTGTAATCCAATGTTAACTCAAAAACATAACTATTGTTTTCCCTCAGGCCCTGCGATGCCTGACCCTGTCTCAAAAGTCCAATTTGAGTCACCACATCATCAAAAGTATCACTTCTTGCAATGCTCTGATCTACACCCAAATTTAGTTTTGCTTTCAAATCACTGATGAGCTCATATTCCAAAAATCCATTACCAAAAAGACGTGTTCGTCTTTCAAATCGATCCATAGTTCGAGCCTGAGCAACCGGATTGCTCAAATCCTGCAAGCTGGTTGAGTAGGTTCCATCACTATTGAATACCGGTTCTGTAGGTGGTAATTGTAATGCCGCCGCAATGACACCAGCAGTAGCATTAACTCCAAGACCAAGTGGTACTTGATCCTCTTTAACATAGCTATTATTGAAATTGATCCCCACCTTTAACTTATCACCCACAGAATGAGTAAGATTTATCCGGCCGGAAAACCTTTTAAAACCAGAACTTATTACGATGCCATCCTGATCAAAAGCATTTAAGGATAAGAAATACTGGGTATCCTCAGATCCACCCGAAAAAGAAACACGATGTTCCTGAATGGGTGCCGAGCGAAAAATCTCAGCTTGCCAATCTGTACCTGCACCTATGCTGGCAAAGTCATTTTGACTAAAGATAGGTTCCCGACCTCTATCGAGGTACAAATCATTGTAAAATGACATGTATTGTTGGGCATTCATCATGTCTAATGTTTTCGTGGCAGCTTGAATACTGGTCGTTACATTATAATTGATAGTTAAAGGACTATTTTGCTTTCCATTTTTGGTGGTTATCAATACAACGCCGTTTGAACCCCTGGCTCCATAAATTGAGGTGGCAGAGGCATCCTTTAAAACTTCTATGGATTTTATATCGGACGGATTTAATGAGTTTTCCGGGTTTGCTCCGGGAAGTCCGTCTATCACATAAAGCGGTTCATTTCCTGCCGTTATGGAATTAGATCCTCTTATTCTAATGGAAAAATTTCCGCCTGGTCGGGCACTTGCTTGGGTAACCTGCACACCCGGAAGCCTTCCCTGGATGATCTGCTCTACCGATGCCTGGGAATCTGTATTCAATTTATCAGCTTGAATAGAACTGACTGAGCCAGTAAGGTCACTTTTTCTTACTGTTCCATATCCAACTACCACTACCTCATCCAGGGATGACTGGTCTTCGCTCAATGATACATTTATAATATTTTGCGTACCTACGACTACAGATTTGGATACATATCCTATATAGGAATAAACCAAAGTTGCATTCTCCGGAACGGTAAGGGAATATTTCCCGTCCAGATCTGTAGCAGTACCTATGCTGGATCCCGATACGGAAATAGTTGCCCCCGGTAAAGGCTCCCCGTTTTCATCGGTAACGGTTCCTGAGATTTGAATGTCTACAAGTAAGACCATCAGGTCCCTTTCAGGAACTGATGGGTCTATGACATGGGGATTGATATTATTGGAGCTAACCTTCGTTCCTCCAAGAAATTCGCTTTTATGTATGGGTAAACCAGCAGCAGCAAGTTGTCCGATAAAAAGCAGGGATAAAAAATATCCAGAAATCAACTTTAGAAAAGGTATCCCTTTTTGCCTAATTTTTCTCAGATAAAGACAAAAATTAGGGTTGTTACTGCTGCAATTATTTTTTATTTCCATTACAGTTGGGTTTAAATTAAAAATTAAATTTACCAGAATACAACTAGTCAAGTATCCATTATTTTAGCCATCATGTATAATATGTTAGCTATTATCGTTTAATTTATTAGTGATTAATCTAAGAAAAAACCATTCACTCCTGATTCAGAATCCTATAAATTTATCTTAAGGTTTTTTATTTATAATTTAAGATAGTTCCAAAAAGTAGTAATAATTTAAAATAAATCAAAGAATCAAAAAATGTTATTTTCAATTACAATAACATGTTCCGTGGCTTGATTTATTGGGAATATTATAAAATATGGACAAATAGAAAAAATACAAAATATTAAACCAACTTAGCCCTTTAGTAAATTAATATCCTATTAGTCAGTGTTTTAAAAAATACGTGGTACACTACATATTTTTTCACTGCCTTTTTGGTATCCTTTCAGCCGGCGGCCTGGTAGATCTGTTGGACTTCCTTGATTGGCTTTGAGGGTTTTCTTATGTGGATGTCCTTTTTATCGGTGGGAAGTTCTATGGTCTGGATGGACTGGTATTTATTGTTTTTTTCTTAAAACGGATTGCCGTGATTAGATACATAATTGATCGTTTCAATGGGATATAAGCAATAATCTATTTTTTCTGCGGATGAACCGGTATCATTTTGAGCAAAAAACACCTGATTGACTTTGGGTTACTCCATTAGATGAACATACAAATCCGGATCGATTCTTCATACCTTGGTAAACTATCGTCCAAGGCATGATTCTCCAATAATTATCCATTTTCTGACAAAAAAAGTCACCAAGGTATTTTTCAGGGGTCGACCGGCATCAAATCAAGGAATTGTCAATCCTTTCACCAATATTTTTCTTTATAAGGAGGTCTATTCTACCAAAGATCTTCTCCGTATGACCATCCTTCGCGAACAGGTTCCTTGATGTATGCATCTAGCTCTGGACGACCAACAGCCTTCATGTTCTTTTCGTCGTAATTAATGGTTCCGCCAAAACGTTGCGCTAGTACACCAACAAGTCCCATCTCTGTTAAGTCAGCACCATAATCGAAGTTTGAGCCCGGCAAGGTGTCGTTTTTGATGGCAGCCACCCATTCTTGTACCGGTTTTTCTTCTTCCACTCTTGGAATGGTTTCTGCTGGTTTATTCTTTTGGAAATCTATCCATTCTTCTTCAGGAACAAGTAACCGCGGATTGTTTGGACGGCCACCATGGTAAAGTGTCTTCTTAGAACCGATCATAATCATCCCATTATCCGGCATTTCTTCGAGCCCATACTCCTCTTTTAATTCCGGTTTGCCCATGCCTTCAATCCATTTCATGGTAACAGGTGGTTTATTACCGCGAGCTCCAAATTGCCAGGTGATGGTTGATTCCTGTGCAATCATGCTATGATCAGGAACTTCAGGGTTTGGCACCACTGCATCTACGGTGTGTGGCATTCCAAGATCCAATGACCAGAAAGGAGCGTCTAAGGTATGACAACACCAGTCGGCCATCGCTCCACTACCAAAATCGTAGAAGGTTCTCCACGATTTAGGTGCGTATTCATTATTAAAAGGAAGATCAGCTGCTGGACCTTTCCATAAATCCCAATCCAATCCCTTAGGAACTTCATGTACTGGAAATGGAAACGCTTCAGGCTTCGAGAAATATCCATCCGGACTAAACGTTGTCGGGCCTCCCCATCTAATTACTTCTTTTACATCCCCAAGAACACCTGCATCATACCATTCTTTTACTAATCTGATTCCATGGGTTGTATGTCCTTGATTTGCCATTTGCGAAACAATACCGTAATGTTTTGCTGCTTTTTTCATGGTTCGGCATTCCCAGATATTATGCACCAGTGGTTTTTCTACCAATACATGTTTCCCAAGCTGCATGGCAGCCATTGCCGCAGGGAAATGGGTGTGGTCAGGCGTAGCTATCATAACCGCATCAATTTCGTTGGCCATTTCGTCAAACATCCGCCTGAAATCTTTGTACTTTTTAGCATTAGGTACCGTTTTATAGGCATTTTTTGTCATCCTGTCGTCAACATCGCACATGGCCACAATATCCTCTACGGCAACCTGGCTCCAACTCGCACGACCTCTGGCGCCTACACCAATCATTGCAAAACGCAATTTTGTACTTGGTGGACGTTCAATAAAATTAGGAATAAATAATACTCCTAAACCTGCTGTTGACGCTGATTTTAAAAATGTTCTTCTATTTGTATTCATCATAATTTTATTAAGTGATCTGATATTTATCGATTATTTTCTTATTTCTTTAACCCAAAGATTAGATATTTTAATTTAAAAACGGGTGAGTAAAATTTCTAGTTACAGAATCATAAATATTAAGATAAAATCAAAGTAAATAGGTTAGAATTTGCCAGATTAATCCTTAAAATTTTAAAAATTCAAGTTTCTGAACTCACCTCTTCGTTATGCGCTGTCAAGTGAACCTTCCTTGCCCTTATTTACCTTGGAAAGTGATTTAACAAATGAAAAACCAAAAAATGGCATCAGGTAAAACACAACGGCATCAAAAGCTGCTGGAGTGAAATCGTAAGAATGGGAAAGACACAAAAAGTAATCACCAAATTAGGCACAAACACTTACGACAAAAAAGTCACTACCCAAAAATGTACCCTGCCAAATGAAACCCTGGAGCGAATTTACGATATCCTCCAAACCAAACACCAGCCTTTCACAAAACGGAAATCGAAAAAATTTAAATTTTTAAAAATCAGTCACTTATTATCGATAGCTGAAATGTGGGCTGAAGCTTTCAAACTCATTGGAAAAATGCGCGGCCTGCTAACATGCAAAGAACTAGTAATGGTATCAGCCTGGAAAAGTGTTAATAGGATAACAATTTTTTGGCTAACTCCGGGTTTACTTCCTGCAGGTAGGTCGCTAGCATGTTATCCAACTCCTCCGCCTTTGCGGTTTGAATAGGGTACAAATCACTCGTTTCGCCAAGATCGGTCGGCAGGTGGTACAATTCCAGCTTGCCGCTTTTCCAAAACCGAATAAGTTTAAACTCCCCCTGAATCAAGGCCGAGTGGGGATAGCCCTCGCTGTATCGGTGAAAGACCAGGAAATCGTTTTTTCTCAGAACCTCCCCTCTTCCTTCGGATCGCAAAATGCCGGCAAAACTGCCTCCATCCAGGTACTCCGGCAGGAGGTCAGTATTCCCAGCTAGTATGGCGATAGTTGGCAAAATGTCCCAACCTCCTACCGGTTCATGACTCATGGTACCGGGTTTAATCCCGGGACCTTTTACCATAAATGGAACCCGTATCCCCCCTTCGTAGAGCGTCCATTTGCCTGCCCGGAGGGGTGCATTGCGCAGGGGTTGATCGAATGTATCGGGGTGTTGCAACTTTTGCAGCGAAGGCACGGGGGGCAACAATTCCACAGAACCGTTGTCCGCCATCAGTATGATGTAGGTGTTACCGGCAATACCCAGGGATGCTACCTTGTCCAATACCTGGCCAATGGTAAAATCCATATCTTCCAACATCCCCGCCCAAGCAGGATTGTTGTGCCTGGCACCTTTTGGTTTGTTCCGGTATTTCTCCAGGCTGGCTTCACGGGTCTGCATGTCTACATGTGGAGCATAATGCGATAGCTGCAGGTAAAAGGGATTGCCCTGACTCACCTGCCTTTCCATAAAGTTGATTCCCCTTCGGGTAATGGAGGAGCTTCGCTTAGGGTCGTTGGTTAAAAACACTGTCTCCCATTTATTGTCTTTTGCTGTCATTAAATTACCGTGTGCATTCCGGGTATCGCCGTCACTTTCGTCGAAACCCAGGTCTTCGGGAAAGATCTCCGCCCGTAAGTCCCATTTACCGAAATGTGCGGCCTTGTAACTGCTATCAATACCTTTCAACAAACCTGGTATGGTCAGCTGAGAGGAATTCGACCGGGGATGATGGGTATCGGGAAAGGTCTCGTCCCCGAGCCTTGCAGGAGTCTGTCCAAACAAAATGCTTCTTCGGGTGGGAGAGCAAATGGCAGCTGGCGCATAGGCATTGGTAAAGCGCATCCCTTCTCTTGCCAGACGGTCGATGGATGGCGTTTCAAAAAAATCGCTTTTGGATGCGGCAAAGCGGTCGTCCATTCCGATGGAAGTGCTACTCCAACCCTGGTCATCGGTAAGGATAAAAATAAAATTGGGAGGGACAGTCTTTTCCTGCGCAAAAGAGCTGCTGCTACCCAATGCACACAATAACCATAAAAACGGCGAAATTAAGCGGGTTCTTTTCATGATGGCTAAGGCTATTTTTAGTCTGGTGATAGTCTTCGGAAAGATTATTAATTTACTGGTTATTGTTTTGTACGTACTGCATTCTAGCTTGCATTTCGTAGGGTACCTGGTCCTTAACCTCTTTAAATAAAGGAAAACCACTTTCATTAATTACCCCCAGTCTGCTACTCCCAGGATACTTTCCTGCATAGGATTGATTCTTCAGGCGCAGCATTTTTCCATGGGAAGAAAAAACCGTTTCTGAAACATGATTTTGAATAAAAAGGTCTGGTGCTGTCTCTAAATCCAGGTTGGCACTGATTGTCCAGTTTCCTATTTTAATTTCTACTTTTCCATTTTCGCTCCATCCTTCAGACAATTCGGAATCGTTCAGGTCCTCCCCTACCTGAATGATGGTGAAAAACCGCATTTTTAAAGATTTTTTAGAGGTACTTGCTTTTAAATGGAATTGGTTATTTTCGTAGGATTTTAATTTCCCATCTTCCCCAAGCGTCCCTCGCCAATTTACAGCATCAACATCAAAGGTATCTTGCAGGTGTAAAAGCAGTTTTTCTGAGGCCCATATTCGCCCCGCTCCAATAGCCGTTTCCTGTTGAACGGCAAAGGTTTGGTTTTCCCTGTTGATTTTCATTTCATCCAGGCTGTGGATAAGCCAGGACCATTCTACCGGATTACCTGCCTCCAGTTCATCATATACAAGAAGCAGGTTCGGTTTTAACAAAATCAGGTGCCTGTAATTTTTCAGAACCGAATAGTCTTCTCCGGTTTCCTTACTCTTATAGGCCATAGATGCATCCCCCTTGGCATATGCCAATTCATCGGCATGCAAAAATCTGGCTATCCATCCAAAAGCCTCCGTACTATATGGCTGGCCCATCCCATCTACCAATATCCCATTCTGGCTTTTGGTGTGCTGGTACCAACCTGTTCTGTGAGGATCGCTCATAGAAACCTTATATCCAGTTCTGTAAAAAAGCTTTTTCCCTCCATACAGCACATTGAAAACGTTCTGATCTGAGAGCATGTGCCCATATGAGCCAAAGGGACTTGAACGCATGGCTACCATCAGGTTTCCCTTTGTATTGCTAATGTCCCTATGCATGGATACCACACCTATGTCATGAAAAGACCTTCCGGTCGGCAAGTCTAAACTGGGTTTAGGATCAGGAATGGATAAATCCCTGGTCTTTGTTAGCCGTATCCACCTGAGAGTAGCATGACCTGATAAATCAGATTTTTCGTATTCTAAACATTTATTGGCATACCAGGAAGCTTTGGAATTATTGGTAAGTTTGGCTAGTTCGAGAGCAAAAGCAACATACTCCGTACCTGGCATATCCATTTCTTCTGAATTATCTGCAAAACCATCCGATGCAGATCCTGGAGGAATATGGTAGATCATCCAATCCACCTGGTTTACATACCAGGGATGTGCATTGATGAAATCAAATCCTGTGAATTTTTTGATATACAATGGTATATCTATCATAGTTTCCATATTCATTCGAAAATAGGAAACCCCTTCTGCCCATCCCCCATCCATTCCTCCCAGGACAGGAGCTTTTGCCAAAAACAATTCATAGGCATATGCCAGCCACTTTGCTGCATCCGGTTCAGCACCGTATACCGCCATACCAGTTTGGAAAAAATAATGAAGGATATGCTGCCAAACATGTCCGCTCAAAACCCTGGACTCAATATTATTGATCCAGTTGGAATAAAAATGAGCTGCCCTGGGCTTAATAGATTGCAGTAAGCCGGCTTTTTGAGTCTCACTGAGTCTGTCAAAAAACGTGTCAAATACCAATGCCATGGATAACATACATCGCGCATCTCCAAAGTCATTGATACTTGAAACCCCTCTTGGTTCCCAGCTGGCTACTTCAAAGGCTATTTGAATGGCTTTTTCAGCATACTCCTCCTTACCGCTTAAAATATAGCCTTCTGATAAGGCCAGAATTGATTCGTAAACCTGGGTCCCCAGTTCCTTGCTGGCATCAAGTCTAAGCTTTTTATTCTGTTCCTCACCTTTACCTTTTTTTAGAGGTTGGCCTTCATTTTCCTCAGGGATGCTGGTCTCAAGGGCTTTTTCCGCATTCAGTAAAATGGCCCGGATATCGCTATTTGGGTCCAGGTGACGAACTTGAGCAAGATCGGCTTGGGTGACAAGTACTCTTGGATGCGATAAAGGCAATGCCTCCAAAAACTGCTCAGCAGTGGGGGACACTATTGACCTTACACTATCAGCTACCCTAAAATGTTGTGTTTCTGACCATTTTCCTCCGGATTTCCTAAATTGCCAGTACCAGGTACCTGTTCCCAACTTCTGATGCGGGTTAAAAATCGCCCAGGGGCTGTCCTTTAATTCGAGTATCTTTTCCGGGTTAGAAAAAATACTATCCGATGATAAACGGGCTTCATACCTGATATTTTCACCTTTTTCAACTGGCCATTTTAAAACCGGTGGATTGGTGAGTGCTACCATGCCTGAAGAAGGTTTTGGATAGTCCAGGTACCTTGGATATACCACTTCCAATTGGTATAGATCTTCAATAGCACCACTCTTATTGTTGGTTTTTCCCCGGCCAAAAAGAATAAAACCTATAAAAATAAATATACCAATGGCAATAAAGACAAAACCTTTAAAACCCATTTTTGTTGATCCAAAAAATCCGTTTGTATTTTCTTTATGATTTCTCATTTAGAGAGTTCCCAAACTTTAAAGTTTCTGTATCGGAAATGCGTCCATTTCATTTGTCGAAAGCCAATTTTACCTTCCTGCAAAACAGGTCCCAGGTCCTTTTCATCAACCCAATCAATGATTTTTCGATTGTCTATATACATCAAAATCCGGGAATCGTTTTTCACCAATTTGAGCTTATGGACTTTTTCAGAGCTTATTGGAATTCCAGGTTCCAATTGCTGAACCAGGTGAAACCCACTGTTTTTCCTCAAGTGTGAAATCTCCCTCCCCGGATTATCTATTCCATTGGCATAATAGGAAATGTGGTAAGCATTTATATGTTCACTTTTGGTATAGTGTCTAAAGGTACCATCCCTTTCGGGAAAAGAAGTATCGAAAATACCGGCACCATTATTCCCCTTGGCGGAAAAGAATATTATACACAAACCGGCTTCAATATTCAGGTTTTGGGCTTCCCATTCAGCAATAAAACTCCCTGGAAAATCCTCCGGACACCAAAATACATGGTGGAATTTTTCTTCCGGAGAATACATCTCCATCCAGCCATCCTGAAACCTGACCCGTCCGGGACCTTCCATTATCCAATCATCCACAGCTCCCTCAGAATCCATATTATTTTGATAGACAAGTTCGCCTTTTTGAATTCCCTGTATTTGACAAAAGCATTCATGATAGGACAATAGCACAGTCAGAAAAAAGAAAACTACCGTTCTCATGTACAAATCGGCTTCATTTTTATTGCAATCTCAGTATTTTAACCAATTACCTGACCCGGTTATCCACACCCTGAGTCTCAGTCAATAGATCAAGAAATGATAACTAACCCCTTGAATCCGGTTACGATTTTGACAGGAAACGATCAGCGTTCGGATAGAGATTGCTAATTAATTTTTAACTAAAAGATGAACCGCGAATTAAAACGGGAAAACAAAAGTCTCCCGTTTTAATCCCAATTCACCCATTCAATTTCGCGGTTCAGTACCCGGGGTTTTGCTGCAAGGGCGGCTGGGTCCTGTCAATTTCGTGTTGAGGAATAGGTCGAAGCAAATGCATTTCTGATAATGCACCATTGGATTTTGTCCAAAAATTATACTTTTGAGTTCTCTCAATTAATTTATTCGTTCTTTTCAGATCAAACCACCTATTGAATTCACCCATTAACTCTCTTGCACTTTCATCCAAAATCATATCAATTGAAATATTGGCAGCGGTGGCTCTGTAGGACTCTGTTTCCAATGAACTTAGAATTTCAGGAAATTTTGCTTTTTGCGGATCCACTCCCTGACCTACTGCCCGATCCAACACTTTATTGTAATAGACCTCTGCACCACCCAAAGAGCCGCCTGTAGCACCTTTCACGATAGCTTCAGCGGCTAAAAGATATGCCTCGGCAGATCGGAACAAAGCAAAATCAAAGGTTCCATGACCATCTCCATAGGGGATGTTTGGTTCCCAAAATTTCCACATGGTGGGTCTGAAAGCAGTAAGCCTTGAAATGGCCTCTCCACTAATGATCTGCTCATGATTCATAACAGCATAATTCTTGGATCCTCCCTCGTCAATTCCCTTGTCAGCACCGGAAGCCGGCCTATTCCATGGAGTCCAATAAGCAACGGTATCTCCTACTTCATAGCTTACCGTCAAGCTTGGATCATCAAAACTATAGGCATAATCATTAACGGGTTGAAGCGCATAAATGATCCGTAGAAAATTATGGGAATAGCGGCTATCGACCTGCGGATCAAATAACCGATACAGAGCGGGTGTGGGTTCATTTTGGTTCAAGTGTCGGTTGTAATCACTGGTTCTACCCCTGCTACCCACCAACTCTGTGTTTCCCGGAAAAATAGAATGGTAATAATTGCCCGGTTCCCGGCCATTTCCTTCCATGGCATTGGTTAGCACATCGTTATTGTATTGAATTGCAAAAACCACCTCACTGTTTTTCGGATCCTGTGAACCTGAATATTGGGTCAACGGATTTTCAGAACGTATGGGAAATAGCGTGTTGTAGGATTCCACCAATGGATAGGCTTCTATCACTTTATCCGCATACTCCAGCGCTTTGTCGAAATCATCTGGATTCCCACCTAGAGAGTTGTTAAAATTCCAGCCACGGGTCAAATATACCTTTGACAGAAGAAACTGTGCCGCCCCTTTGGTCGCCCTGCCATAATCGGTAGCAATCTCTGGAAGGTCGGCCTCTGCTTCTGTTAAGTCTTTGATGATTTGAGAATAAATAGTAGCTGAGGCTATTCTTTCTACCCCGGTATTTGCCGTTATGGTTTCCTCAAGGGGCATGGGTACATCCCCCCAGGTCTGCACCAGGTAAAAATAAGTAAGCGCGCGTAGAAATTTGGCCTCTCCTACTCTTGCCGCTTTGAGGGCCGGATTGGCATAAGTAATGTCTTCGGCCCTACTGATGGCTGCATTGGTCCTGCCAATCTCCCGGTAAAATATATCCCAGGGCCCGATAAATGTTTCCGATGTGATATTTACGTAGGTGTCGAGGGCAGGTCCCTGCCCTACTGCTTTTTCAGTCCAAAGACCATTTTGGAAAAGATCAGTCCCTGGTAAGGCTATGGGATACTGAAGAATAAAATCCCGCAGTAGTGGGTAACATGATTTAATTAAATCCTCGTACCCTGCTTCTGTGGTAACATAAGAATCTGTCGTGATATTTGAAATGGATTCTTCTTTAAGAAAATCCTGGCATCCTGTACCACTCAACATGAGAAGAAAAAACAGGAGCACATTTTGAAAGCTATATTTTTTCATTTTGTAACTATTTTAAATAACAGGAAGAGAAATTAGAAAGATGCACTTACACCAAACTGGAAAATGGAATGGGGAACATCATCTTGGTAAGTACCGGAATTGAATTCAGGATCCATCCAAATATTTTTTTCCTTGGTAAAAACAAACACATTATTGGCCTGACCATAAAGTCTCAGATTACTGAATTTAATGGTATTGAGCAGGCCTGGTGGTAAGGTATACCCTAGCGTAATGTTAGATATTCTCCAAAAGCTGGCATCCTTGTATTGAATGGCCTCCCGGAAAGGGTTATTTTGCCATACACCATAGTAATCATTGGTAGGATTATTTTCGGTCCAATAATTGAGGTTCAATCTATTGTAGCGATTACTACCGAGATCTCCCATGGTACCCTGTAGCAAGCTATTCCTGAACTGCACACCCTGCCGTGTGTACACAAAAATTGACAAATCCCAATCTTTATAGGTAAACATGTTGTTAATTCCAGCCATCCATTTGGGCAACTGATTTCCCAAAATAACCCGGTCATCGATCCCTTCAGAAGAAGAAATCAATCCGTCATTATTCTGGTCAACTACCTTTACCGATCCTGGAACCTGCCCATAAGATAAGGCTTCTTCTGCTTCATCCAACTGCCAGATTCCATCAAATTCATAGTAATAATTGGATCTTAGGGAGTGTCCTACAAAAAGCCTGTTGGCAATATCTTCCTGGACGGTTCCACCGTATAATTCTAATATTTCATTGTGATTGGAAGAAAAATTAACTGTAGTATTCCACCTGAAATTTTGAGTTTGAACATTAACTGAATTTATGGTAACCTCAATTCCCCTATTGAGCAACTTCCCCACATTGGATGTTATCGCTCCAAAACCAAGGGAGGTAGGAATTGCTACATTTTGGATCAGATCATTTGTTTTTTTATTGTAAAGTTCAATTTCCGTATTAACCCGGTTTTCAAGAAAGCCCATGTTGATTCCCAGGTTAAATTCCTCACTATTTTCCCATCTCAATTCAGAATTTCCAATATTCCTTGGGGCATAACCATAAGCAGGGTTACCGTCAAAGTCATATGCTGTCCTGTTCAGATACGCCTGAGTGCTGTAAGGTGCTACAACATCATTCCCTACCCGACCATAGCTTAACCTGATTTTTAAATCTGAAAACAAATTTAAATTTTGAATGAACGCTTCATCTCCGATCCTGTAAGCAATTGCTGCCGAAGGAAAAAATGCCCATTGGTTGCCTTCTGCTAAAACTGAGGAGCCATCATATCTTCCTGTAAGTGTAACCAGGTACTTTTCATTGAAAATATAATTGAACCTTCCCATATAGGACATGATAGACCTTTCTACCAAATCACTCCCTACACCATTGATCTGGGCGGCGGTATTTAGGGCATAAAAACTCGAGTTATATGCCAGGTTTTCTACCCTTATCATGGAGCTTTCAAATCTTTCCTGAAGCGCACTCTGTACAGCTGTAAAATTCAGATCATGTAATCCAGTCTTAAATTTATAATTTAAAATATTATCCCAGGTATAGGAACCATTAAATTGGAAGTCATTTCCGGCGCTGGGCAGTCTGTTTAGCCTGCTTTTGGAATCTGCTCCCCGGAATTCACCTCTTCTGCTGTTAAACACTGAAGCCGACAATGAGGACTTGAATGTTAATCCCTCAAAAGGAGTCAACTCTACATATCCATTGCCTAAGAAACTGGAAACTCTTGTTTCATCCTGAAAATTTTTGGCTGCTACCTCTGTTAAAGGATTATTGACCTGAGTATCCTTAATTCCCATCCAAAAAGCATATCCATCGACATTTTTGTCGTTGGTTTCAGTGGGATTACTTAAATCGTCGTAATAGATGGTACCTGTTGGTCTTGCCCTATATGCATTCCTCAAGGTTTCAAAGGAACCGGTACTTAAAATACTATGGGTATAGTACGTATTAAATCCAACTTTTACTACATTATTCAATTTGCTGTCTGCACTTCCTTTCAGATTGAATCTTTCAAAACCTGTGTGCAAAACATTTCCTCTCTCATTCAAATATCCCGCTGAAAAATAATGAGTGGTATTTTCGTTCCCCCCGGAAAGTGCGATCACGTGACTGGTTTGAAGGGATGGATCTGTAACTTCATCCACCCAATTAACAGATCTTCCATTTTGAACATTCTCCAATTGGGCAGTAGTCCAAATTACCTGAGCATTGGGATTTTCGGCAAGGACCACATCATTGTAGGCTCCGTAAAACTCCTGTGCATTCATTAGGTCCGGCAAAAAAGCAGGTGTTTTGACCCCCGCATAACCCTCATAAGTCACTTTTGTTTTACCCTGCACCCCTTTTTTGGTGGTGATGATTATTACCCCATTGGCACCACGGGCACCATAAATGGCAGAGGATGAAGCATCTTTCAGCACATCCATGGAAGCTATATCACTGGGATTCAAAGTATTTAATTTTCCTCCCATTACTCCGTCAATCACAATCAATGGTTCATTGCTAAAACCAATAGATTGAAGTCCCCTGATATCAATGGTATAATCTGATCCCGGCCGGGAATTGATTTTGTTGACATTTACCCCGGCTACCTGACCTTGAAGTGCCCTGGCTGCCTGTACTGGGTTTTGCCTGATAATATCTTCTGAATCTATTGAACCTACTGCACCTGTCAAATCACTCTTTTTGATTTCTCCATATCCCACTACCACGACTTCCTCCAGAGCTGATGCATCAGGTTCCAAACTAATGTTTAAACTGGATTGGTTGCTAATCGTGACGTTTTGGGCAATGTATCCAATATAAGAAAATACCAAAGTGGCCCCCTCTTCAACCGTCAGGGAATAATTACCATCTAAATCAGTAACGGTACCTGAGGTGGTGCCAAGCACTGTAACCGTAGCCCCTGGTAATGGCTCTCCGTTTTCATCCGTAACTTTACCCGAAATAGTGATGTCATCATATTCCACCAACTCAACCAAACTTTTCTGGTCTGATTTCTTGACATGGATGGTCTCGTTGACTTGCTTGAACCGGAGGTTGGTTTGGGTCGCAATGGATACCAACAAGTCATACAGGCTTTCTCCATTGCTTTCTATGGTCACCAATGGACTGTTCTGGACTTCCCTGCCGGCAAAAACAAAATTGAAATCCGTTATCTTCTCCAGTTCTTTAAAGGCTGTTTCTACCTTTACCTGATTGAGTGAAAGGTTTACGTTTACTTCTTCTATACTTTTCACCTGCGCATTGCCATTCCAGGCAAGCAGCAAACTCATGCTGAGGCATTGTAGGGTGAAAGCCAGGGTAAATAATTTGCTCATGTAAATTACATGCTTAAGTAGGCATTTTTTCATATCTTTACATTGTTTGTTTAGGCTATTCGGTTAAATAAACATTTAACGGAACAGGGATGGCCGTCCCGGTTTCCGCTTACATTGGGGTCATAGGTGTTGACGCACTTGTGGCCCTTTTTCCTTTTTGTTCGTCAGGTTTTGTCCATAGGCGTGTTTTTATTTAAAGTTTAAGGTTACCTGGTCTTCATCTATCCTAAAATCAAATCGGGCAGAATAACTCAGCCCTTCCAATACGTTCTCCAATGTTTGGTTGTGAAATCTCCCCGATAATTCCAAATCATTTCTGGGACGGTTTGCAAAATTTATTTTAACCCCATACCAATTTTCCAAAACCCGTTTAATTTCGATCATAGGGGTATGTTCAAAGACAATGGTCTTTTTGGTCCAGGCCAGCACCTTTTGCGCATCAAAGGCTACTTGTTTTACTTCCTCTCTGTCCAGATTGATTTGCAGGCCCTGCCCCTTATCAAGCCGTGTATTTTGAGAGGGCATCAATTCAAAATCCACTGCCACCAATCCAGTGAACAAGGAAATATCCAAAGGCTCATTTTCAAAGGCTTTGATATTAAAGGATGTACCCAGGGCGGTGGTGGTGACCGGACCGGTTTTGACTTTAAAGGGTCGGCTTTTGTCTTCCGCCACCTCAAAAAAGGCTTCGCCCTGCAACTCCAATACCCGCTGATGGGGCTCGAAATTTTTAATGTACCGAAGGGAACTTCCCGAGTTAAGGATTACCCGGGAACCATCTTGCAAGGTCAGGTTGGACTTCACGCCAGGAGGAGCTAAATGTTCTTCAAATTTGAGGGGCTGCTCTACCAGCTGCGGTGAAGGCTGTGGAAAAAACAAACTGGCCATAAAAGAAAGGGAAAAAGCAAGGGCAAGGATGCCCACCAGCCTGTAAAATTGCATGGACTTGTTGTACTCCCCTCCAGTCCCCTTTTCAAATCTCCTGAGGGTACCCGATGAGTCCAGGGGTATAATTTTTTTGTCCCTGCCATCTACTTGAATTTTATCAAGGGCCTGGTCAATGGTCTTCCAGGTATCCTCTATGCGCTCCTGGCCCACCTTCCTGTCATTTCTGGACATGTTCAATACCAGCTTTCTGGCCTGAACCATATCTTTGTGCTTTCCGGGATTTTCAGCCACATAGGCTTCCCAATAGGTTTTGGTGCCTGTATCGGGATGCAGCACCCATTTTTGGAATTCAGCATCCAAAACAAAATCTTCTACGGTATAATCTCTTTTGCACATGCTATTGGTATTCATACAAAGGAGGCAAGGAAGGGATAAAGTTATCCTTCTAAAAGAAAAAATATTTTAATTTTTTTTAAAAGCCCGATTAAAAGCGGAATGAAACAGAATGAACGAAAAAATCCCCCTCCGCCCTACGCCGCGGCGGAGGGATTAGTTTACGTTCGGATTTACACTATATCAAAAGCCTTGCTTTCCACAGCCGGATTACATTGCCCAATTTTAGCGACAAGCCAGAATTTCAGCAACTCCCCCTTTCCCAAAAGGGCTGGGGGATTTAAAGACGAAAATAGCTCCGTCCTGAAAAAAGTTTACAGATTTAAATTTTATTTATCGTTAGCCATAACGGAAATTTACGGAAATCAGTAAGCGTATAAATGGTATGGGCACAAAAAATGCCCCTTGCCCCTTGATAAGGGGGATCTGTGCACGTTCGGGCTTACCGAATTTAAAAAACCTTGGGGTTTATTAGCCCAATTACATTACCCAATTTCAGGAAAAAATCTCCTTTTCAGCAAATCTCCCTTTCCCAAAGGGGGCTGGGGGATTTTTCCAGACACTTCAAATTAAAAAAAATAACCCTAACAGCAGTGAAACCACATACTTTTTCAGGCTACCAATGGCTTTCCAGGCAAGTGTATATACGGATCGAAGGTTAATGCCCATCATTTTTGATACTTCCTCATAGGAAAACCGCTCAAAATACAGCAACTGTATCGCCTGCTTTTGTCGAAGGGGCAATTTTTCCAACCCTGCCGCCAATTTGATTTGAAGGCTTCTTTCTTGTTGCATCCCAATGAGTTCCCCTTCTTTGGATTCCAAGGATAGCTGCCGGGTCCCCTCATCTCCCAGTTCTTCCCATTTCCATTTGGATCGCTTCTTACTTTCACGGTATATTTTATGGGAGAGGGACCTGAAAAGGTAAACTTTTACATTATCCGCTTTTTGAAGGTTTTGGTGATACTTCCACAGGTCAATAAAAACTTCTTGAATACAGTCCTGCACAAAATCGGCATCATTCACCAAGGCCAGGCCATACTTAAAAAGTTCATGGGCAAATAATCGGTATAAGCCTTCCAAACCATCTCGTTTTCCATTCCGTAACAATAGCCAAAGCTCATTGCGGTCATTAAAGGAAATAGGGTTTTCCTGGTATTTCACGATGGTTATTTTGGGTAAATATTTAATTCAATTCCTAATAATCGGTATAAATTTAAAAATTAGCAAATATTGTTAAGAAAAACCCTCTTATTTAGTAAGTGACGTAAAATCAAACGAAGGAATGGTCATTTTACCATCGAAAAAATCCTTTCACTTCTGCTTTTTTTGCAGAATAGTATTTTTGACAAACTGATCCAGTTTCCTCATTTTGCGCCGGAAACAGCATACCTTGTAGCAGGGCTAACGCAACAATCTCCTCGTAAATGAGTGCCACCCTTTTTTTAAACCTAAAAATTCTTTAAAATTATACCAAACCAGGGATAAAACTCCTCATCCAATCTTACAGGAAAGGGGCCAGAACCGAAAAAAAATTACCACATTCCTTCGAAAACCATGAAAATAATGACCAAAATAGGCGAACCATTTGTTTTTTCTTTCTGTCTTTCCACCCTCGTGTTTTGCTGTCAATCACCGAAAAGCAATAATGTAACGCCTGAAATTGTGGAAGAAAGCTACTATTCCCTGGAAGATTTTGACCGTATAGAAAAAATCGATGCCCATGTGCACCTGAGAACGGATTTCGATACCGTTTTTATACGTCAGGCAGCCCGGGATAAGTTTAGACTGCTGAACGTAAGTGTGTATACCTCTCCAAACCTGACACCGGAAGCACAGGAAAATTTTTCGTTGAAACTCATCAGCGAATTTCCGGATATCGTTACCTATGGTACGACCTTTTCCCTGGAGGGATTTACCAACAACGATTGGGAAAGTAAAACCCTGGACTATTTGGAAAAATCCATTTCCAGGGGGGCCAAAACGGTAAAGGTCTGGAAAAATATTGGCATGGAGTTGAAAAATGA
>NZ_JABURL010000078.1 GCF_014762705.1 Cyclobacterium sp.
GAGTAGAAGGTAAGTAAATTAAATATAGCGCAACTTTTGTATAAATGTTGTAGTTTACTATTACTAGAAAGTCTTCTGAAATGAAGATGAGTTTTTCAAATTTTAAACCATTAATATCAGATATTATGAAATCAGCGAAAATAATTTTAAGCGCATTAGCAGGAGTTGCAGTAGGAGTTCAGATTGGTTTATTGATCGCTCCGGAGAAGGGGACTGATACCCGTAAAAAACTGACCAAAAAAGGGGAGGAATATTTGAAAGACATTAATGGGCAGATTGATGGCCTTCTGAAGGGAATGAATGAAAAAATGGATAAGATGAATAAAAACATTGCCTCCGTTGCAGAAGAGACCAAAGCCAGGGGAAAGGAACTTTTGGCAGAAGCAAAAGATAAAACCAAGTAAATTTTACCTTTATTTTGCAGGTCAATGAGCATTCATTGGCCTTTTTTTGTTTATACCTTAAATTAAGACAATTATGACATTAGTAAATACTACCGCCATCATTACAGGTGGTAACACAGGCATTGGATTTGGCATTGCTGCAGCGCTGGTAGCGGAGGGCGTAAATGTGGCCATCACCAGCCGTTCAATGAAGAGGGCCAGTGAAGCCGCTGAAAAAATCAAAAAAATGTCCACCTCCAAAGGAGAGGTGCTACCCCTTGAGGTGGATGTGAAGGATTTTGATGCCCAAAAAAGAGCCGTACAAGCCGTACTTAAGGAATGGGGGAAGCTGGACTATTTTGTAGCCAACGCAGGGGTAGGCCATTTTGCCCCCATCCAGGAACTTTCACCACAAAAATGGCACGAAACGATAGATACCAATTTGACAGGTGTTTTTTATGGGATCAAAGCATCTGTGGATGCACTTAAATCTACCAAAGGTTTTTTTCTCACCATTTCCAGTTTGGCAGGCACCAACTTTTTTGCTGGTGGTTCGGCCTATAATGCGAGCAAATTTGGACTTACTGGCTTTTCTCAGGCCATCATGCTGGATTTGAGGCAGGAAGGAGTGCGGGTTAGCACCATCATGCCTGGCTCAGTGGCTACCGGCTTCAACGACCATGAGGTAAATGAAAAGGATGCCTGGAAAATCCAGATTGAAGATATAGGCGAAATGGTTGTGGGCTTATTTAAGCTGGACCCAAGAACACTTCCCAGTAAAATTGAGGTCAGGCCCAGTATGCCACCAAAGAAATAAATATTTCTGACAGGTAGTTTCCAAAGCCGGTACTTTTTTTGGGTACCGGTTTTTTTTAGCCCCAGTGTGAGTGGTAAATTCAGGTAGCTGTAAATGGTAAAGCAGGCCTTTTTATGTGACACTACTCGGGGTAAGGATTACGGTTTATTTTGACCTATTCACAGGTATCCCGATGGATAAAATCATACAAAGTAACGGGGATTAATTCATGATTTTTTGAAAGTGTTTCCATAAAACCCTTGAAATAATTTTGGTTAAAAAATCTGGATTTATGCTTAATAATTTAGTAAAAATTACAATCTTTACAAGTAGAAGATGCTTTTATCTTTTATAGCAAAGAATATGGATTTCAAAGGTTTAAAAACACCTTAAGTTTTAATTTGATTTTTTAAAAGCGGAATGAGATGTGGGGAAAAATAGTAAATGCCTTGTTTCACCAAGGGCTGAAAGAAGCAGACGATCGGATTTTCAGGACCAGGCTGACCATACTGTCATGGGCCTATTTATCTACCGCCCTTTGTTTTATTCAATGTGTAATATTCGTTTGGGTTTTTGGAGAAATTCAGGATGGTTCTATCAGTTTCATTCCATTTATGTTCCTGCATTTGCTGCTCCTTTATTTGCTTATTTTCAAAGAGTGGCTCATCCCATTGGCACATGTGAAAATCGGCTTGCTACTGACACCTATATTGTTAAACTTATTCATCATGCAGGATAGCATCATTCTGATGGTAGATATTGCTTCCTTTTTTAACATTTTGATATTTAGCCTGATAATTCTTTCCCCGCGATGGACTATTTTCTATTTTATCTTAAGTTTTATCCCGGTTGTATGGGGCTATTTAAATTATGACAGCCAGCAATATCATCAAATTTTTTATGGTTATGAGGGTGGAGACTATGTTTTTGTATCTGTTCTTGCCTATTTATTGGTCATGGCTTTTATATCTTTAATTTGGATAAAAAACGCCCTGTTAATGTCCATTGTAGTATTATCTGAGCAGTCCGGGTTATTAAAGAAACAAAGGTCTAACCTTTTGGCTCAAGCCAGGGAATTGGAAATGGCGAATAAATCACTGGAACTTCAAAGAGAGGATGCAGAAAAGGCAAGAGAAAATGCAGAATTGGCCAATAAGGCAAAAAGCACCTTTCTGGCCACCATGAGTCATGAAATCAGGACCCCTATGAATGGTGTATTGGGAATGGCAGGATTGCTGAAAGATACCACTTTGGACGAAGAGCAGCGAGAATTTACTGAAATCATCTGTTCTAGTGGGGAAACTTTATTGAATGTCATTAATGATATACTCGATTTTTCAAGATTGGAATCCGGTGATGTAGCCATTGATCCCCACGATTTTAATTTGCGCAGCAGTATAGAAGAGGTGTTGGATCTGTTTTCAAGGCAAGCATCAAAAAAAGGTGTAGACCTCATTTATCACCTTCCCAGTGAGCTTCCGGTACTCATGTGGGCTGATGGAATGAGGTTAAAGCAAATCTTGATAAATCTGGTAAGCAATGCTTTAAAATTTACTTCAGCAGGGGAAGTCCTGGTAAAAGTGGAGGCAAAGGCGCAGGTAGAAGATGAATGGATGCTTAAATTTTTGGTGCAGGATACTGGAATTGGTATTCCCCCTGATAAGATCTCCCGTTTATTCAAATCCTTCTCACAGGTAGATGCCTCTACCACCAGGCAATATGGTGGAACAGGACTGGGCCTGGCCATTTGTCGTCATTTGGTGAAGCAGATGGGAGGGGAAATAGGAGTAACCAGCAAGGAAGGAAAGGGAAGTGTTTTCTATTTTTCCCTGCCCATGAAAGCATCTGAAAAAGGTGATCTACCAGAGGCAAACCAGGTCGACCAAAGCGCATTGGCTGGCCGGAAGGTATTGATAGTGGACGATAATTTTACAAATCTGAAAATTCTCAGCCTTCAACTGGAAAACCTAAACATGAAACCCTGCGTAGCTTCTTCAGCTGATGCGGCCCTGGATATTTTGGCCAGGGAAAATGAAATCGAACTGGTAATCACAGACATGAACATGCCGGAAAAGAACGGACTGCAATTGGCCCGGTCCATACGGCAGAAGTATCAAGATAAACCTATCATTTTATTGAGTTCCGTGGGGGACCAATCCAAAAAGAAGAATCCAGGATTGTTTTCAGCTGTTTTGAATAAGCCGGTTAAATATCACCAGCTGGTACAAGCCATACTTGCCGGGCTAAATGGCCAATCTGGAGAAGCTTTATCAGTGAGAAAATCCGGGAATAAGTTGGATCCGGAATTTTCCAATAAGTATCCTTTGCGCATACTGGTAGCCGAAGATACGCCTATCAACCAAAAATTGATTCTTATGATCGTACAGCGTTTAGGCTATCAACCAGAATTTGCCAATAACGGTATTCAAACACGGGAAATGGCGGTAAAAAATGAATATGATTTGGTTTTAATGGATGTTCAGATGCCGGTCATGGACGGACTACAAGCTGCCGTAGAAATTCGCAATGAAATGAAAGAAAACACCCCACAGATCATTGCCATGACAGCAGGAGCCTTGCAGGATGACAAACAGCGGTGTCTTGCAGCAGGAATGGACGGCTATATATCCAAACCTCTTGTAATGGAAAAGCTGATGGATGTATTGATTAATGTGGCTGAGCGGGTAAGGGAAAGCGCTTGATTACTTTTCCCATTGATCAAAAGCATCCTCCTGGTTCTTATTATCCATGATATTTTGTAAACCAATCATAATTAGGGTTTTATCGATTATTCTATTATTTCGAAGAATTTTTGTCGCTGCATTGGTACGGGGAAATTGGCGTTTCATGTAATTTTTATCGCTGCTTCTTTGATTTTTTTACTAAATTGTAGAGTGAATTTAGAATTATTCGAAATATTAATCCAATAAACCATTACACATTTAGCATAAGTATTCCGATATAACATATGGACAACAGAAGAAAATTTATGGGAAAGGTCGCTGTGGCAGGTTTGGGCCTTGGCCTTGCGCCGCAAGCTTTTTCCATTGGAAAACCGCTTGTAAGAAGAAACAAGAAGGTGGGCATTATCGGCCTGGACACCTCGCACAGCCTTGCCTTTACCAAAGCATTTAATGCATCCGATGCCGCCGCAGATTTGGGGGGGTACAAGGTGGTGGCCGCCTATCCACATGGCAGCCAGGATATTCCTTCCTCGGTGGAAAGAATTCCGGGGTATACTGAAGAAATTCAAACCTTGGGCGTGGAAATCGTCGACTCCATTGCCTCCCTGCTGGACAAGGTGGATGTGGTACTTTTGGAGACAAACGACGGGCGGCTTCACCTGGAGCAAGCCCTGGAAGTATTCAAATCCGGAAAAACCGTATTTATTGACAAGCCCATTTCGGCCTCTCTGGTGGATGCCATCGCCATTTTCGCAGCGGCTAAAAAATACAAGGTACCGGTATTTTCCAGCAGCTCCCTTCGGTATATGGAGAATGCCGTCGCTGTTCGGAATGGCGAGATTGGAAAGGTTCTGGGAGCAGAGGCATTTAGTCCGGCAAAATTAGAACCAACTCATCCAGATTTATTTTGGTATGGAATACATGGTGTGGAAACGCTCTATACCCTTATGGGTACCGGATGTGAAACGGTTCAGCGAACGTATACGGAGGGTGCTGACCTGGTAGTGGGTACCTGGGAAGAAGGTAGAATCGGAACGTTCAGGGGAACCCGTTCTGGAAAAAGCGGTTACGGTGGCAGGGCCTTTGGGGAAGAAGGCATCATGGATATGGGGTCCTATGGAGGTTACCGGCCACTTTTGGTGGAAATAGCAAAATTTTTCGATTCCGGGAAGGCACCGGTATCCGAGGAAGAAACGATTGAAATCTTTGCCTTCATGCAGGCCGCGGACGAAAGCAAAAAAATAAACGGATCGGCCGTTTCCTTACAGGCCGTTTTGGATAAAGGCAGGAGGGAAGCCGCTCAAATCAGCATATAATTAATATCCAACAAGATGAAAAATAGCAGAAGAACGTTTGTAAAAAAAGCCATAGCAGGTGCCACCCTTGCCTCAGTAGGAGGCATGCTTCCAGGCATGTCTGCCAAAAGTTATGGCCGAATCATGGGAGCCAATGAACGCATCAATGCCGCCAGCATGGGCGTTGTTAGCCGGGGTCACGCCGTGGGGACCAATTTTGCCAGCCAGGAGCAATGTGATGTGATATACAGTTGCGATGTGGATATCCGGGCAGCGGAGAAATTTGCCGGTTCGGTAAACGATATTCAGGGCAGCAGGCCAAAGATTGAAAAAGATATCCGCAAGGTATTAGAAGACAAAGATGTGGATGTATTGATCGTAACGGCTCCGGACCACTGGCATGCTCCGGCCGCACTAATGGCCTTGAAGGCAGGGAAACATGTCTACCTGGAAAAGCCTTGTAGCCACAATCCCCGTGAAGGTGAACTCCTGATGGAGGCCCAAAAGAAATACAATAAGGTAATTCAGGTAGGTAACCAGCGCCGCTCCTGGCCCAATGTGATGAAAGGGATTGAGGAATTGCACAATGGAGTGATAGGCAGACCCTATATGGCCAAAACCTGGTATGCCAATAACAGGGGCCCCATAGGAGTAGGAAAGCAGGTGCCGGTTCCGGAATGGCTGGATTACGAACTTTGGCAGGGACCTGCGCCCAGGGAAGCCTACCGGGACAATATCCTGCACTATAACTGGCATTGGTTCTGGAACTGGGGCACAGGGGAAGCCCTTAATAATGGTACACACATGGTGGATCTGGCCCGCTGGGGACTACAGGTGGATTATCCTTCCAGGGTGAATTCCTCCGGAGGCCGTTACCGGTACAATGACGATTGGGAAACCCCCGATACCCAAATCATCAATCTGGAATTTGACAACAATTCCGTCATCACCTGGGAAGGCAGAAGCTGTAATGGCAAGCACATAGAAAACGGAAGCGTCGGCACCTTATTCTATGGTGAAGAAGGTAGCCTGCTGATAGAAGGAGGAAATTCCTATAAAATTTTCAACCTGAAAAATGAATTGGTGAAGGATGTGAAAAACGATCAGGAAATCGATCCCACCAACCGAACCAATCCCGCTCAGGCACTGGATGCCATGCACATTCAGAACTTTTTTGACGGCATCATTAACGGCACGGAAGTCAGGTCTGAAATCGTTGGTGCACACAAAAGTACGCTACTGGTTCAACTGGGAAATATAGCCCAGCGAGTGGGGAGAACATTGGATATCGACCCAAAAACCGGGAACATTCAATACGATCCTACGGCGATGGAACTCTGGAAAAGAGAGTATGAGCCTGGTTGGGAACCAACCGTCTGATAGTATTATGTGTTTTTGAAGGCCAAACTTTCACCGTTTGGCCTTCTTTTCAATTTAACTCCAAAAAAGTTTCCCATGGAATTGAGTACCACCGACCTGATTGTGATTGGCCTGTTTTTTATCCTGATGCTGCTGATCGGCGTCTGGTCCTACTTTAGAAATGATGATGCAGAGGATTATTTTGTAGCCGGAGGGAAGCTTCCCTGGTGGCTGTCAGGAATTTCCCATCATGTTTCCGGTTACAGCGGTGCAGTCTTTGTGGCCTATGCCGGGCTGGCCTATACCCATGGTTTTTCGGTGTATATCTGGTGGGCATTAACAATCGGCCTGACGGTTATTATTTCGGCGAAGGTATTTCCTGTATTCTGGGTCAGGCTTAGAAAAAGGTTTAAAATCCAATCTCCCCTGGAGTTTTTGGAAACCCGTTACAACCTGGCTACCCAGCAACTGATGGCCTGGAGCGGAGTTATTCTGAAATTGTTTGACATTGGTGCCAAATGGGCGGCGATTGCCATACTATTGAATGTATTTACGGGGATTTCCCTGACATGGGGGATTTTGATTTCCGGGGGAATTTCCCTGCTTTACATCACCTTTGGGGGCTTGTGGGCCGTGATCATCACCGATTTTGCCCAATTTATCGTGCAGATCATTGCCGGACTGGTGATGTTTGTGGTGGTCGTGCAGAAGCTGGGCGGTTTGGAGTCCGTTTTCACCGTTTGGGATCAGCTTCCAGAAGGCAACGCCCAGGCCTTTAACGAGCCCTATACCGTAGGATTTGCCCTGGCATTCCTGTTTATCAATTTCCTTTCCTATAATGGGGGGCAATGGAACCTGGCCACGCGCTACATTTCATCTCCTACGGAACAACAGGCATCAAAAGCCGCCTGGCTCTCCGGTGCCTTGTACCTGGTTTGGCCGTTGATTTTGTTTTTTCCTATGTGGGCTGCGCCGGTTCTTCTACCCGACATGGAAGACCCTACCCAGTCCTATGGTATCCTCACCATGGAGCTACTGCCTGTAGGCCTGATCGGCCTGGTGATCGCTTCCTTGTTTGCCAACACCATGTCCATGACCTCATCCGACATCAATACCATCTCTGCAGTGATTTCCCGGGATATATTACCTGCTGTCAACAAAAAATTCCGGAAGGAAACCACTTCCCTTACTACGGCTCGGATTACCACCTTTCTTTTCACCCTTGGGACTATCGTGATCGCGCTACAGTTTGAGCGCTTTGGTGGGGTATTGGGATTGATCATCAGTTGGTTTGGCGCCCTGGTCGGACCTATTGCCATTCCCATGCTCTTTGGTCTGATTCCCTGGTTTAAGTCCTGTGGACCAAAGGCAGCCATTGGATCCATTCTGGTAGGACTACTGGCATTTGTGATCACCAAAAATATGGAATTAAACAACTTGGCCCTGGAAGTTAGCCTGCCAGTATTTTCATCGGCGATTACCTATGTTTTGGTTGGCTTTCTGGAAAGGGATACCGTGCCGGATAAAGTCAAACAAATGCTGTCCGATATTGCGCAGGAGTAGGCTTAGGCCTCCAAACCGGCCTTACACCAAGATGCACCAGAGATTACTCAGATTAGCACAGATAAAAAAACCATTTATTGGGAGAGGTATGCTACGTTATCCAGGGGGTGTAATTGCAAACCACACCCAGAGACGCTTTTGGCGATCACAAATCCTCTTTACCTGAATTACGGAATTACAAATTCCGCAGAGCGGGCTGCCATTTCGATATCCACTTCCAGCTTATCCTTTTTTATCCCGACAATTGTTTTGGTATACAACCCGACTCCTGGGTTTGACGGAATGTCAGCAAATAAGGAAAGCGGGCAGGCCGGCACAAAACCGGCCTGCCCTGAATTTTCTCAGGGAGGTGCGCCAGGGATGTGGGGAGAAGGATTTTTGTACCTTGATCTTTTGGTACTTTTGGATCTAAGCCAAAAGTACAAGAGGATTCTGCGGTTTGATTAAGATAGTTGCGGCTGGTCTTTGACTTCCGGCTTTACAAATGCCTCCAAATAGGTAAATAATCGGATAGCAAGGGATGTAGTTGCAATCTACATCCAGGGAGGACGTAGTGTTACCCAGAGAGAGAACCAATTGGTAAAGCTTTAAAATTACCTCGAAAACTCTCGTAATTATTCAGGCTAAAAGGAACATTTTTTTTCGGTATTTTATTGCTGTTTTTGAGTTTCAACATACCCGTTTTCAGCATTAAAATCGGGAAAAAACTAAAAAGATATTATTATTATAATGCAATAAAAAATACTAATAATTATTTTCCTAAACTTGTAGGAAATCCCATTTCCGACACCTACATTTCGGAAAAAAAGCATGATTAAATTTTTAATAACAAGCCTATTGCTGACAGGGTTTTTTCGAACAGCTTTAGCACAAGAGAACGAAACAGGGGAGGCAGCCCAGGCTTTTCTTCCCGCAAAAGACTACAGCCTGGGTATCAACAGCCAGTTTGCCATGGATGGATTATTGGATCCGGCAACATTCACTCCCATTGAGTTTTTGTTGCGCAAGGGACTGCCGGGTGACCGCAGCCTCAGGATAAGGGCCAGGGGCTGGGTGGAGAATACGAATAAGATAGAAGGAGAAGAAAACCGGAGGATCCAGCAATCCCGCTTTGCCATTGCTCTGGGACATGAGTGGCACCATCCCATCAACAAAAAACTCGGTTATTATTTTGGGGCAGATCTGGAGAAGGGTTGGGATATCCACAATACTACGAGAAATTATTCCTATTACTCCGAGACTTACGGGAGCGTTAAGGTAAGGAGATATGATTTTATTACTACACAATCATTAGGTTTGGTCCCTATTGTTGGCTTTACCTATTCCCCGATGCATTACTTTTTTGTTTCCTACGAAATGCGGATGGAAATATTCTATAACAATACGAAATCGAGAAAGGATGGCTTTGCAAAATCCTCCGCTAACCCTGATGGGTCGGAGACACATTCCATTGGAGGATATGATGCAAAGGCCTGGGTTTTTGATTTTCAACCCTATTCCGGAATTTTTATTAACCTTAAATTTTAAAACAGTGAAAAAACACACATTATTTCGTTATTGCTTTTGTTTATTTGCCTAGAAGTAAGTGCTCAACTCAATGTTACAGGACCATTGCTGGTTTGTCCTGGTACACCTTTGGAATATGGAACTGATCTTTCTGCATCCGGTTCATGTACCTATACATGGACAGTTACCAATGGCGTTTTTGCTGCAAATGGATTGACAGAAATTTCAGGTCCGATGTCTATTACGAACACTGTTGATGTTATTTGGAATAATGTAGCTGCTTCCAATAACGATACGGCACCAAAAGGGAAATTAACGGTTACAAGGAGTAATTGTTATCCTAATGTAAGTGGTGATCCAGTCTCCGATGATTTGCAAAATATCCTTATTAAAACGTTAAACAATGTGACTCCAGGTTCTATAACCGGTCCGACTTCGGTAAACTTGGGAGTAGCTACGAATATTAATTATTCCATTGCAAGAGTTTTATTTCCAAATACCTATCCTAAAATATATGCCGATTCTTACCAATGGGTGATTCCGGCAGGTTGGAAGATAGGCACTATCACCAGTGACGGATCTACGCCAATCGGGAGTCAGAGCCATTCTGTTGCAGTCACTCCAAATTCCTGCGGTGGGGCAGGTCAAAAAGTAAAAGTACGTGCATACAGTAATTGTGCCAGCGGATACGTAAGCAACTGGAGAGAAATTACGGTTGCCAGACCCACGCCGGTAATAAGTTTTACACAAGCTCCGCCCACCTCGGTGGTCTGTAACGTCCCTACACCTATTACTGTAAGTGTTGCAAGTATTCCTGGCGCATCCAGCTATACTTGGACAAAGCCTGGGACCTGGACTGGTACTAGCGTCACCAATACGATTACGCTGACTCCCGATGGTTTCAGTGCTGGTCAAATTACTGTTAAAGCCAATATATGTGGAACTCAAACGACTACCTTGTCAGAAACAATAACCTTGAGTTTATTTTCAGTTGATACCCCTCCTTCCGTGTCGGGAGCTAATTTACTCTGTGCTACCAATTCCTCCTATACCCTATCAAATCTTCCTCCCGGTGCAACTGCGACCTGGGCAGTTTCTCCGAGCGCTTTATTTGGAGGAACCAAAACAGGAAGTGGTACGAATGCCAGTATTAGGGCATTTAATAATACAAGTACAAGCGGCCAGGGAAAAATAACGTTTACCGTTCAAACCAGTTGTGGATCGTTTCAAGTGGAAAAACCAATGTGGGTGGGTGTGCCCAAGCAAAATGATACATCCATCCAACCCAATTCTTATCCCCTTTGTACAAATCAGGCAATCTATTTTAATGCTTACTATAACAAAACAGATCCTGGAAACTCTGAAAGCGATATAATTAATTATGAATGGATTCCTCCTACTACAGGTTGTTATACTGTTGGAGGTAAAAATCAGGTAATGATATGTAATTTCTCGCAAGACGGATATTATGACATGAGGGTAAGGGCGCAAAATGCCTGTGGTGTCAGCGGGTGGTTTTGGTTTTATCCTTTTGTAGAAAACTGTTATTATTATGCGGTAAATATTAATCCTAATCCTGCAGAAGATTTCATAAATGTTGAAATGGTCCAAACTCCAACCAGCCAAAATGATGAAGGACAGAAAGATGGACTCAATCCGATGGAAAGCAGGAATTCAGAGTTTAGCTTCAATAAATTGGATTACGAAATAAAAATTTATGATCAGGAGGGATACCTTAAGGTGAGCCATAAATCAGAGAAAGAAAATCTAAATATTGATATCAGTTCCTTAGCTCCAGGTAGGTATTATGTCCATATCGAACATCCTGACGGCGTAATAAAAAGGCAAATACTAGTAAAATAATTAATCTTTTCCTGACGGGATTGTTAACACAGAGAACAATCCCGTCATTATTTTCATTAACCTAACCAAAGAAGATACATGTATCAGCGGATATTCTCAGGGCTATTTTTCCTAATGAGCCTCGCCACAGCATCAGCCCAAAACGATTCTTCAAAATGGAGCCAATTAGACTCCACAAACCGTTACGAGCTTGGTCTCAATACCTATTTTGCCTTCGATCAGTTGATGGATCAGCACCAGCGGACCCCGTTGGAATTGATGCTAAGAAAAAAGATTCATGAACAAAACAGGATCCGTTTGCGGGTCTTTGGAATGGTGAGCAGGTATAAAAAAATAGAGGCAGAATTTACCAATATTGACGGTTGGTCAACTATAGGCCTGGCCCTGGGCTATGAATGGATCAAACCCCTCGCAAGGAGATGGGAGGGATATTATGGACTGGAACTGGAAGGGAGCAGAGAGCACAGCAGGTCCTTTTTTGAGCAGCCGGACCTGGACCCGGAAACCAATTATCTTGAAAATACGGACAAGTACGAGCGGGGAATCAGGTTTTCCCTCTCCCCCCTGGCAGGCCTCCGTTTTAGGCTAACTTCGCGCTTGCTGCTTAGTACAGAGTTTCGCCTTTCAGGGTATATGGGAGAGCAACAATATACCGAACACATGGCCATAAGGACTAACGAAGAAGGCAGTCAAAATCAGATTCAGTCCTCCGAAGGTTATACAGTGAAGCTAAATGGTTTGCGCTTTCAGCCTTATACCGGGATATTTTTAAACTACCGGTTTTGATGTTTGTAATGGCCAACTGGACCTGCTAAAAACGGGGGCACCACAGATTACTCCGATTAACACAAATAAAAAAATCATTTATTGGGCGAGGTATGCTACGTTATCCAGGGGATGTAGTTGCAAACTACACCCAGAGAGGGAGCTTGCCCTGACTTTTTCAGACGTGATCTCTATACAGCCATCAGTATGCTTTGGATGGAACGCAGGTTAAAAAATGTCAAAACTATTTTTTAATTATTTGTATACCGTATTTTTAAGTAAAATTACCTTTAGGTTTACAATATGATTGGTTTTTCCAGGGAATTAAAGGTGTTGTCTTGCCTAGTGCTTTTTCAAGCTTCTATTTTTAATGGATCATCGCAGGGGATCAGGGGTTTGGTCACTTCAGAAGAAGGCGAACCCCTGGCTTACGCCACCGTTTTTGCAAGGAATCTGAATGATGGCATTCCCACCAACCAGGATGGAAGGTTCGAATGGAAACTACCCTCTGGAAACTACGATATCATTTTCCAGCACCTCGGCTACCAGTCTAAATTACAGACTGTAGAAATAAAAGACAGTTGGGTAGAACTGGATGTAAGTATGGAAATGCAAACATTTGCCTTGCAGGAAGTAGAGGTAAAGGGGGATCAGGAAGATCCGGCACTTACCGTCATGCGCAAAGCCATCGCAAAAGCAAAATTTCACCGCCTTCAGGTTCAGGAATACAGCATGATGGTGTACATCAAAGGCACCGGAGAACTGACCAATGCCCCCTTTTTTTTAAAAAAGAAACTGAAAGAGGAGGGGGTTGGACTCAATGAAGCCTATACTTCGGAATCGGTTTCTAAAATTCACTTTAAGCAGCCAGATGAAATTACGGAGACGGTCTTCAGTATACGGTCCACTGGTGAAAACAACCAAACTTCACCTGCTCCCTATATCGGGGCCAGTTTCTACGAGGAGCAGATCAATGGTCTGGTTTCTCCCCTGTCCAGGTCAGCCTTTGTTTATTACCGGTTCAGGTTAGAAGGGAATTTTTTTGATAACGGCTTGCTGGTAAATAAAATAAGAGTTATTCCCCGTTCGAAAGGAGAAAAGGTATTTGATGGGTATATCTATATCATTGAGGATTTATGGGCCATTCATAGCCTGAATTTGAAAACCTCCCTCATGGGTTTTGATATTGGCGTAACCCAGCAATATGCTCCGGTGGAAGAGAACATCTGGATGCCCCTGACCCATACCTACACGTTCGGGGGAACGTTTTTTGGTTTTGCCGGGGAGTACCAGTACCTGGCATCAACCAGGGATTATCAAATCACACTGAATCCCGATCTTCTGGTGGATACCAAAATTCTGGATGAAAAGGTAGAAGAGATTCCCGATCACTTTCCGGAACTTACAAAAAACGCAGATCCCATCGAACAGTTGGCAGCCGCTGATCAGATGAGTAGAAAGGATTTCAGAAGAATGGTCAATGCCTATGAAAAGGAATCGCTAAAGGAAAGAGAGCAGGCGGAAGTTATATCCGAAAGAAACTATACCGTAGATTCCATGGCCAGAAAAAGAGATCTTGTCTATTGGGATAGCATCCGGCCGGTCCAACTGACTGCCAAAGAGATACAGGGCTATCGCAGGGATGATAGTTTGGCTGTGGTAGCGGCTGCCCGGGAAAGTGATGTAGACTCAATCGCCCGGAAAGCTAAAAGAAAATTCCAGCCATTTGATTTTCTAACGGGTGGAGATTACAGTTTTGGGAACGGCAGGTCTGCAGGTTTTCATTCCAATTGGACCAACATTTCATTCAACACCGTAGAAGGTTTTAAAATCGGCTTTTCGGGATACTATCGGGTCGAAAAAAACACAAAAATGGCAGATAGTGTAACCAACCACCTGCGGTCCTGGAATTTCAGACCAGCATTCAGGTATGGTTTTGCCAGTAGAAAGCCGTACGCAATGCTGCACCTAAGGCGCTCGGTGACTAAAGGACGGCCGGGCTATTCATGGGGTATAGAAGGAGGGAGATACATTTACCAATTCAATGGGGAGGGCCCTATCAATGAGCAGGTTAATGCCCTTTATTCCTTATTTTTCAGGCAAAATTACATGAAACTGTATGAGAAAACCTTTACCAGATTATACCTGGCGCACAGAATTACGGATGCCTTCACCTACAGGGTGAATTTCAGGTTAGAGGATCGTGTGAATTTGGAGAACAGTTCCGATTACAGTTTCTACAATAAGCCGGAACGACGGTATAGTTCCAATCTACCAATAAACCAGGAAGCAGGGAATGAGGCCTTTGAAAATAATAAGGCCGTATTGGCAAGCGGCTCCATTGAGTGGAGACCTGGATTGAAATACAGGATAAGAAATGGAAGAAAATTCCCCTTAATGGAGACTGCACCCCTGTTAAAATTTAACTATAATAAAAATGTTTCAGGAGCTGGTAAATTCGATCACCTGGAAGTAGGAGTTGAGCATGCGCTTAATTTCGGCGTAAGTGGCAAATTGGATGTAAACGTGCAAACAGGTACTTTTCTGAACAGCTCTCAAGTCTATTTTATGGATTTCAAGCATTTTGGAGGTAACCGAACCATCTTTACAAATATGGGAGCGGCCAGCAATTTCCGATTTTTGGATTATTACCAATACAGCACAGCAGGTCCTTATTTCAGTAGCATCATGCATTATCAATTCAGGAAATTTCTTTTTACCCAATTGCCGGTGCTCCGGTTTTCAGGAATCCGGGAAAATCTATTTTTTAATTATTTAAAAACCGAAAACGCTCCCCACTATTGGGAGTTAGGCTATTCATTGGACAACCTGTATCGGATTTTCCGGGTAGAGATTGGCGCAGGCTTTGAAAATAACGAGTACAAAAGAGGTGGGATTCGGTTTGGTATCGCTACTTTCATTCAGGTCAATGTAGGGGAATAAAGTTTGATTGCGAGGGAATATCCACCTGGAAAATATTATCAAAATAAGAGCTGTCAGGGTAAATCTAAACCCTTCCATTAACCTTCGTATTTTTTTTGCCCCGGGTTCTGAAAAAGCGGGAAAAAACGGTAAGAAGCCAACTGGTGTGATGCTGGTATTTTCTGATCGTATACCGATGACGGGTTTGGTCGTCACTGCGAGGGTGAAGACGGGAATAAAAAGGAATCGAAAATAACCATCCACCCGCGGCAGTCTAACGGGGTATGTAGACGAGCTTTCGATCCTACTCCCATTTCCCGATAGATTTATGTTGCCGCTCCGAATCAGATCGCTTCGCTGTGCTCGCGATGACGGTAGGTGTACCGATGAGGTATTTATAATATGTTGAATTCTTAATAGATATAAATAAATACCGGCATCCCGATTTCTTCGTTTTTTTAAAATGTTAGGTCTCGTTGACAATATTCAATCCCAAAAATGGACAGATGACAGTAAAAGGCTACTCGCTTTATTTGATTGGAAATTTTCTTATCGATAATCGAAGTTCTCCAGGACAGCATTTTATATCAAGCCTGTCCAGCCTTCAAAGGTTATTGTTAATTTGGAAACTTGATTTAAGCTGTTTTATGAAAAGTAGGTTTATGATCCCGATAATATTATTCTCAATGCTGATTTTGGTGGCTTACGGGTTGGTATACGCTTTTCAGGAGAAGTTTTTTTTCTTTCCTGAAAAACTAAAAGACAATTTCCTCTTTCAATTTGATCAAAAATTTGAAGAAATGAACATCCCGATGAATGATGACATTTCATTGAATGCATTGCTATTCAAAACCGATAACCCAAAAGGCCTTATTTTTTACCTGCATGGAAATGCCGGATCATTGAGGACCTGGGGCGGGGTAGCTGAGGTATTTACCAAATTAGGTTATGACCTTTTTATCCTGGATTACAGAGGCTATGGAAAAAGTGAGGGGGTGATTCAAGGTCAGGCACAAATGTATGAGGATGTTCAAAGGGCTTACGATGTATTGAAAAGCAGGTATTTAGAGCAGAAGATCATCGTTTTGGGATATTCGATGGGCACGGGTCCGGCTACAAAACTGGCTTCCGTCAATCAACCCAAATTGTTGATTTTGCAGGCACCCTATTACAGCTTATCCGATCTGGTGAAACATTATTTCCCCATTTTCCCTTCATTTTTGCACAAATATCCTTTTGAAAATTACCGGCACATCCAAAACTGTACCATGCCGGTGGTGATTTTTCATGGCGATCAGGACGAAGTCATTTATCCGGGGTCCTCCATTAAATTAAAAGCACATTTTAAAAAGCAAGACACCCTGATCATGCTTACCGGTCAGCAGCACAATGGAATGACGTTTAATCCTGAATACCAATTGAAAATAAAGTACCTATTGAATCAATGACCTGTTATGCGGACACTTTATAGATTTTTTTTAATCCGGGAATCGTAATTTTCAAATTGAAAACGAATACTGCAGTGTTGTAAAGACGAAATTTAAGATTGAAGGAGGATTTGTTGAAACACCTGTTTAAGGCTGAATTGGTGCCATTTAGACGGGCTGAGGAAACTCCCCGGTAATACAGTGACCGATAAACGGTACCAGTTCAAATCCCCCTTTCTCCTAAGGGGGAGTGGGGGATTTTTTCGTAAACATACCGTATTAACAATTCCGAAATCCAGATTTTCCAAACCCAAAAACTTATCAGTACCAGGTAAAGTAGGTTGCTTCACTCAACTATTATCGGAATCAAAAACAGATAAAACCTGCTGAAAAGCCATTTGCAATGGCATCACGGGTACGTTTTAAAGATTGATTTTCTTTACGGCTGGTCTTTGGTTTCCGGCATTGCAAATGCCTTGTTTGCGTAGCTCATCGGATACCTGGGATCTAGTTGCAAACTGCACCCAGCGAGGGCCGGATAAATATCACACACATTAAACGGATTGAGAACAAATCCCTCCGCGGTGGAGGGCAAGGGGGATTTTTAGGCGGATATAAGCTAACTAATTAGCTGAAATGGAAAGTTGCGGCTGAATAGTTCTACATGAATCCAGTCCAACATGCACATCACCGGTAATACCCATAACAACGATTCTTGCCTATGCCAAGCCCTCCACTATTACGGAGGGCTTAGTACATGCCTGAACTTTCACCCGGTATTTTTTACCAATTAGATTCACTTCAGAACAATGATTTTAATCTAAAACTGCGCCGCTACCCGCTTGAAATAATCCATACTTTCCTTGACTTCCGGCAGGTTATTTTCCCAATTGTGCTCGTATTCTGCTGAAAAGACTCCTTCGAATCCTTGCCGGTTCAATTCGTGTAGGACCCCGGCTACATTGCAGTTGCCCGTGCCCCAGGGGATATCGTGCGCATCCCGGACGCCGGCTTTGTTCAGGTCTTTCATGTGCAGACTGATGATTCTTCCTTCCAGTTTGCGAAGGCTTGCTACCGGATCCAGACCGGAGCGCACCCAGTGGCCGATATCCGCACAGACCCCCATCAGTTCCGACCGTCCTTCCAGAAAGCGCAAGGGTACTTCCGGATGCCAGTACATGGAAGGCAGGGGGTGATTGTGCAGGGCGATCTTGATTTGATGTTCCACTGCCAGCTTCTCGATCAGGTCAAACTGATTGGGCCTGGGCTCTGTGGTCAGGATGCCAATGCCCATTTCTTTGGCAAAAGCAAACAAGTCCGGCCATTCTTCATCACTGGGACTGGCTACTCCGTAAGCCACGGCTTCAATATCGTACTGTTGCAGTAAGGACTTGATTTTATCCTTATCTTCCTGCGATGCCGCAAAGTGGGTGGTGGCATCACCCGTTTTGGTGATTTTTTGCCCGGGATAAAGCTCCACATAGCGTACACCGATGCTGTTTAACTTTTCCAGGGTTTCTTCCAGGGAAAACAGGCGAAAGGTATAGGCCTGGCTACCCAGTTTCCATCCGGAGGGAATTTCCTGCTGCGCATGTGCAGTGAGGGTAAGATAGGCGGTCAATGAAAGGATTAAGGAGCGAAGAAATAAGGTTTTCATATAAATCAGGTTTTTGGGAAATAACGTTTTGATAAAACTACTTATTTTTATCGAATTCTAAAATTGTCGTACTTGCGTTAAGCCGGAAGGAGATGGTTTTACACCCAATTTTCGTGGAGAAACGACCATCCTATTGGGCTATTACTTCCTGAAAAATGAAAGGCAAGCACTAAGTATCAATCTATTGACTCATGAAGGCTAATGTGAATTATTCCCTACCTATAAATAAACGAATGCAGCGAATTAAATTTCTACTGATCCTGCTTTTTTCGGGATGTTGCCATTCCCCTCTTTTGGCCCAGGAATCAGGCTTTGCTCCCTATCAACTTATTGCACACAGGGGAGGGGTGGTCAACGATACCCTGCCTGAAAACAGCCTGGCTGCGCTGGAGGAAGCCATAAAGAGGGGGTACGATAGGGTGGAAGTGGATGTCAGGCTGACCAAAGACAGCCTGTTGATTACCCACCACGACGGGGATTTTCAGCGCTATTACGGGGTGAATCGGGAGGTATCCGACATGAGCTGGGAAGAGATACGTGAATTGAGAGGAAGTGAGGGCCAGCAGGTACTTACACTGGAAACCGTTTTGGCCCATTGCCAGGGCAAGATCAAGGTGATGATTGATAATAAAATCTCCGGATTCAGCGAGCCTCTTTTTGACTCTCTGCTCGCCTTGCTGGATCAATATGGACTGCGGTCCGGGGCACTGATGATAGGTACCGAAGCATCCACGGAGTATTTTACCGGAAAGCTCAAACTGAGTTGCAGCATGGACCAGCTGAAGCAAAATTTGGATCGAGAAGATTTTAGCCCTGAAAATTACTACCTTTTTTCCACCAACATTTCCCCGGAGGATTTCAAGTGGGCTTCTGATAAGGGTTTTCTGGTGGTGGCCGCAGTGAATGCCTGGGTTTTTGAAAGCGGTAGGATTCGGGAGCCGGCCGAAATGGTCGTCGAAAACCTAAAACGTGCTGGCGTCCGTACCTTTCAAATTGATTCCGTTTACGAGCCGTTTTTCAGGTAGGTTTAACAATTCTGTTTATCCAGCCCCTGGTTACTAATTGCCTTTAATACGGAACATTTCGCTACTATTGGTGATTGAAAAAGGGTTAAACCTGTCAGGTTTTACCTACGCAAAAACTGTTTTGGCTTGCACGGCTAGAAAAACCTGACAGGTTTGCGGATTTCCAGAATCAAACAGATAATTTTTTTTTCGGATTGGGAAATTCGAATTGCATCATGTTATGTACCTTGCGAGAAAGTATTATTATCCATAAACTCTTTCGCCATGCTGGTTAAAGCCCCCTTTTCCGGAATCCGTTCCCTGACTTCTCATACACTTTCTACCGACCTGCTTGTAGTAGGTGGCGGGATGGCAGGCATCTGCGCCGCCATCACGGCAGCCCGGCAGGATCTGAAAGTCATCCTGGTACAGGACCGGCCGGTGCTGGGCGGCAATGCCTCCTCTGAAATCCGGCTTTGGATCCTGGGAGCCACATCCAGTATGGGCAACAATAACCGCTGGGCCAGGGAGGGCGGAATCATCGATGAGATCCTTTTGGAAAACCAATACCGGAATCCAGAGGGAAATGCCCTAATTCTGGATACCGTGCTGCTGGAAAAAGTAACCCAGGAGCCCAACATTACTCTTTTGCTAAACACGGCAGTTCACAGATGTGAAAAATCAGGTGCCAACCGGATCGCTGCTGCATTGGCTTTTTGCAGCCAAAACAGCACCCAGTACCGGCTGGAGGCCCCCTTTTTTGTGGACGCTTCGGGAGATGGCATCCTGGGGCACCTCTCCGGCGCGGCCTATCGCATTGGAGCAGAATCCAGGGAGGAATTTGACGAAGCGTTTGCGCCGAAAAAGGCCTATGGAGAACTGCTGGGCCATTCCCTGTATTTCCACAGCAAGGATTCCGGAAAGTCGGTAGAATTTATTCCTCCTGCCTTTGCCAACACCGACCTGCCCAGCCTTCCCCGCTTCCATACCTTTAACCTGCACGACCGGGGTTGCCGTTTGTGGTGGGTGGAATATGGGGGGAGAATGGATACCATTCACGATACGGAAACCATCAAATGGGAACTCTGGCGCATCATCTATGGCATCTGGCACCATATCAAGAATTCCGGAGAATACCCGGACATGGAAACTCACACACTGGAATGGGTGGGCATGATCCCTGGAAAGCGGGAAAGCCGGCGTTTTGAGGGGGATTACATGCTTTCGCAGCGGGATGTGGTGGAGCAGCGCAAGCATCAGGATAGGGTTTCCTATGGTGGCTGGGCCCTGGACCTGCATCCGGCAGACGGCATCTATGGGGAGCTTCCCGGCTGCACCCAATGGCATGCCAAAGGGGTGTATAGCATTCCTTTTCGCTGTTTGTACAGCAGAAATATTGAAAACCTCTTTCTGGCAGGCAGGATCATCAGCGCCAGCCACGTGGCCTTTGGTTCCTCCCGGGTGATGGCCACCTGTGCCCACAATGCCCAGGCCGTTGGAATGGCTGCCGCCTTTTGCAAAGAAAAGGGGTTATTACCCCGGGATCTTATGGAAGACGCCCTGATGGACAATTTGCAGCAGCGCCTGATGGGCATGGGCCAATACCTGCCCGGGATGCATTTGCGGGATACAGATAACCTGGCCAAAACGGCTTCCTTATCTGTTTCCTCTACTTTTAGTTTGCAGCAGTTACCGGCAGATGCCGGATGGAAAGCCCTGGACAGCAGCATGGCGCAAATGCTTCCATTGGAAAAGGGCAGGATTCCGGTTTTTACATTTGTGGTGAAGGCAAAAAAAGCAAGCAGGCTGGTTGTCCGCTTATTGCACAGTAGTCTGCCGGGAAACTTTACCCCGGACAGGCAATTGGCGGAAAAGGAGTTTCCGGTTTCCAAAGGGGAACAGGAACTAACTTTGGATATTGGGCTACTTTTGGATGCATCAGCTTACTATTTTATAGCCTTTGAAGCAAATCCCCTTGTTCAGGTTGGCATTAGCCAGCTTAGGCTATCCGGCTTGCTGACGGTATTCAACCGGGTCAACCTGGACGTTGCCAAGGGTAGTCGGCAGGAACCGCCGGAAGGCCTGGGAGTGGATGCCTTTGACTTTTGGTTGCCCGAGAGGCGGCCGGGAGGGCATAACCTGGCTATCAGTTGTAATCCAGCACTGCAGCTATACAGTCCTGAAAACCTGCTCAATGGCAGCTTCCGGCCAACCATCCAAACCAATGCCTGGGTAGCGGACCCAAAGGACCCCGAACCGACCCTTACTTTTTCCTGGCCGACACAGCAGAAAATCAGAAAAATCCTGCTTTGGTTTGATACGGACTTTGATCATCCATTGGAGTCAACGCTGAGGGGCCATGATGAACGTGTGATGCCCTTTTGTGTGCGGGAGTTTCAGCTTTTTGATGAAATAGGGACGCTTCTGTATCAGGAAAAAGGCAACCATCAGAGCAGGTGTGAAATCCGATTTGCTACCCCTATTAAGCTAAAAAAGCTGGTCCTTCAGCTCAAGCATCCGGGTAGGAACGTATCTGCTGGTTTGCTAGGAGTTGGGGTTTATTCCTGAAGTAAGTTTGGTAACCTGGGTTTGATTTAAAATGTTGCCTTAATAAACCGAGGCTGTCCGAAAAGGGCAGCCTTTTTTATGCGGCTATTTTTCCGGAATATTCGGAAAAGTTTGAATCTCCAATATTTCGTAGCACTGATAAACAATAA
>NZ_JABURL010000033.1 GCF_014762705.1 Cyclobacterium sp.
ATGTGTATAAGAGGAAGGTTCAAAGGTACGGTGATGTTTTGATGTAATATTCAGACCAAGCCACAGTGTGGAAATGGCCTATCACACCCATGTGCCCTTATTGGTCATCAAATAAGCAACCCTGAAATGGAGCATAAGGAGAACATCACACAGCGGGACGATTATCGTTTTGAGATTCTCCTTAACGTCGGGACAGGCTAACCCAACCTTCGGTACAGGGTAAGTTTTGACCTTTTAAAACAAATTATAAACAAATGAAAGCAGTAGTAATATCTGAGCCGGGCGATCCCGAAGTATTACAAGTTAAAGAAAGAAATAAGCCGGAACCCGGAGAAAATGAGGTATTGATCAAAGTCAGAGCAGCGGGAGTAAACCGGCCGGATCTGGCCCAACGAATGGGAAAATACCCGGCTCCGGATGGTGTACCTGCAGATATACCTGGCCTGGAAATTTCAGGAACTGTGGAGCAATTGGGAAAAACAGTGAAAACCTGGGAAATAGGCGACCAGGTTTGTGCCCTGATTGCAGGAGGTGGCTATGCAGAATACGTGGTAGCTCCGGCAAGCCAATGCTTAACCATTCCTGAAGGTATCAGCCTGGAAGAAGCGGCCTCCCTTCCCGAAACCTTTTTTACCGTTTGGAACAATGTTTTCGAAAAGGGGAAATTCAGGTCTGCCGATAAGGTTCTCGTTCACGGTGGCAGCAGCGGAATAGGGGTAGCTACCATACAGATGGTCAATGCCCTGGGCGGAAGAGTGTTTACCACAGCCGGAACCGATGAAAAATGCCAGGCATGTATCGCCTTGGGAGCTGAAATGGCTATCAATTACCAGCAAGACGATTTTGAGGACAAAATTAAAACCCATTTTGATGGTGCCGCAATAGATATCATTCTGGACATGGTCGGTGGAGATTATACATTAAAAAATATCAGGCTATTGGCCCCTAAGGGCAGGCTCATTATGATCAATGCCATGAAAAACAAAATTGGTGAAGTCGACCTGATAAGGATTATGAAAAATGAACTGATACTGACCGGGTCTACCTTAAGACCCCAATCTGTAGCCTACAAAGGTCACATTGCCACACAGTTAATGGCCCAAATTTGGCCTCTTTTTCCGGACAAGATTAAACCCATAATTCATACAGCATTCCCATTGGCAGATGCCCGACATGCGCACCAATTGATGGAAAGCTCCACACATATAGGGAAAATTTTACTATTGGTTTAAGCTGTAGACCCAGTTTGTTTAAGCCTTAAAACACAAGATTATGAGATATTTGATGCATTTAATCACTGTCCTGTTAGTGAGTTTCTCCTGTGGGCCAAAGACCCAGCAATATAACCTAAGTGAAACCTCCACTGTATTTGAAAATGTACATGTCATTGATGTCCGTACGGGTGAAATAGAAAAATGTCATGTGGTCATTGATGGACAGGTAATCGATCAGGTTATTCCAGCCGGAAACCCGGCCGATTGGGGACAGGCAAATGTCATTAATGCTTCCAACCATTATCTTTTACCCGGTCTCGCGGAAATGCATGCCCATATTCCCACCGGGGAATGGAATGAGCCCCTGGTGCAAGAGACATTATTCTTGTATCTTTCAAACGGAATTACCACCATCAGAGGGATGTTGGGCAATCCGGTCCATCTTCCACTCAGGGAAAAAGCAGCCAATCAGGAAATCCTTTCTCCACGAATCTATACCTCAAGTCCTTCTTTAAACGGCAATACCGTACGGACTCCTGAAGAGGCCCGCGAAAAGGTGAGCACCTATGCCCGGGAAGGTTATGATTTTCTAAAACTTCACCCGGGCATCCGAAAGCATGTATTTGACACCCTGGTCAAAACTGCTAAGGAAGTGGGGATCCCTTATGCCGGACACGTGTCCAGTTTGGTAGGAATCAGACATGCTTTAGCAAACGGATACCAAACGGTGGACCATGTAGATGGCTTTCTGGAAGGTTTGGTTCCTGAAGACGCAGGGGTTAACCCAACAGAAAATGGATTTTTCGGATACAATTTCACCAACCTGGCCAAAATGGAAAGCATTCCGGAACTGGTAGCGATGAGTAAAAAAAATAAGGTTTGGGTGGTGCCTACCCAGGCCCTTTTCGACCGTTGGTTTTCTCCCATACCGGCAGAGGAATTGGTCAACCAGCCTGAAATGAAATTCATGTCTCCTGAAACACGAAACAACTGGATTGAAAGCAAAAATAACCTGACTGAAGGAGATTCCTATGAAAAAGAAAAATGGCAACAATTCCAGGAAATAAGGTACCAACTGATACAAGCCTTACATAAAGATGGACAAGGCCTACTCCTTGGCTCAGATGCGCCCCAGGTTTTCAATGTACCCGGATTTTCCATACATCATGAGTTGCAGGGCATGCTAGATGCAGGCTTGAGCCCCCTGGAAGCCATTCAGATTGGAACCATCAACCCTGCTTTATTCTTCGGCGGGAATTTTGGAGAAATAAAAAAAGGAATGGAAGCGGATTTAATTTTGGTCAATGACAATCCCCTGGACAACCTGGAAAATCTGAGGAATCCGATTGGGGTAATGGCCAGGGGACAATGGATAGACCAAAATACCATTCAAAAAAGGCTGGAACAAATCGCCAGACAATATGAATAATCCATGAGATTATTGCTGAAATATTCAAATCCCGAGCAGGCTTGGTATGTATTGTTTACGGATGGAAGAACTTTATCAGGTAGGATAAAATAGGATTGGCCATTCCTATGGATTAATCCAAGCCCAGAACTCCTCAATCATTCAGACAGGATTTGTTAGAAATGCTATTAATACTTTTAGGTGAAATTTTTCCGGTTATCTGGCGGGGATTCCATTTAGAAAAGGGCTACAGACAGCGGTAAGTTGTAATTCCTTGCTTTGCCTGCATTGGAAGCCATTTAAATAAAGTCATTGACCATAGAAGAAGGAATTTTTGAAAAAATATGGTTTATTTACATTTTAGGAATGGAGACCAGATAAATTAACAAACCAAGATCATGAGACCCTATATTTTGGCTGAAACCAATTGGAAAGCACTGAAAAAAGAAAAAATTGAGTTGGCGGTACTCCCCTGGGCAGCCACCGAGGCCCATAACTACCACCTGCCCTATGGTACCGATATTTACGAAGCAGACGCTGTCGGGGCTGCATCCGGGAAAATCGCCTGGGAAAAGGGAGCAAAAGTAATGATATTACCCACCATTCCCTTTGGTGTGAATACGGGGCAAGCCGATATTTACCTGGACATGAATCTCAACCCCAGCACCCAACTGGCCATTATCAAAGACCTGACCACCGTTTTACACCGGCAGGGAATTCCAAAATTGTTGATATTGAACAGTCATGGAGGAAATGATTTCAAAACCATCCTGAGAGAAATTGGACTTCAATTTCCCGACATGTTTTTCAGCACCTGCAATTGGTTCCAGGCACTTGACAAAACTCAATATTTTGACCACATGGGGGACCATGCCGATGAAATGGAAACAAGCCTGATCATGCACCTTCATTCCCACCTGGTGGGTCCCCTGGCAGAAACAGGTGATGGAGCAGAAAAAAAATCAAAAGTCAAAGCCCTGAGGGAAGGCTGGGCCTGGGCAGAGAGAAAATGGTCCATGGTCACCGAAGATACCGGCATTGGCAACCCCAAAGCTTCCAGTAAGGAAAAAGGAGCACGGTTTTTTAAGGATGTCACAGAAAAAGTGGCTCAACTTATGATTGATTTGGAAAAACTTGATATCACTGACCGTTACGAATAATTGCTCCCCAACTTATGAAATTATCACTTGATTTTAAGTCTACATCTATTTTTGCTCTTTTTCTATGCCTGATTTTTCCCCTCCCAATAACCCATGCACAACAAGTGGGTATTCCCTATACCAGACAGGACAGCCTGAGAGGAAGCATCACCCCTGAAAGGGAATGGTGGGATTTGGTATTCTACCACCTGGATATTGAGGTGGATCCAAGAAAAAAATCCATTGAAGGAACAAATACCGTACATTATAAAGTGCTCCGGGAAGGACAATTGCTTCAAATTGATCTACAGGAGCCGATGAGAATAAGGAGCTTCCGGCAGGATGGAAAGGTACTGACCTATAAAAAAGAAGGAAATGCTTATTTCGTACTACTTCCTTCTCCACAAAAACCGGGAAGCGTTCACAATCTTGAAATCTCCTATGAAGGTAATCCTAGAATCAGTCCCAACCCTCCCTGGAGTGGTGGCCTTACCTGGAAGAAAGACGCAAAAGGAAAACCTTTCATTGCCAATTCAAACCAGGGAGATGGGGCCAGTCTTTGGTGGCCCTGTAAAGACCATATGTATGATGAACCTGACAGCATGCTGATCAGTGTGAAGGTTCCTGATCCATTAATGAACATATCGAATGGGAGGCTCAGAAAGACAGAAAAACATGAGGATGGTACCAGCACCTACCATTGGTTTGTGTCCAATCCCATTAATAATTATGGCGTAAACATCAGCATTGCCGATTATGCTCATTTTTCTGAGGATTACCAGGGAGAGAAGGGCCCTTTGACGCTGGATTACTATGTACTCAAAGAAAACCTGGATAAAGCCAGGGTACAGTTTAAAGATGTGCCCCGGCTGATGCGTGCTTTTGAGTATTGGTTTGGCCCATATCCTTTCTATGAGGACGGGTTCAAACTGATTGAAGTGCCTTACCTGGGTATGGAGCATCAATCTGCCGTAACCTACGGTAATGGCTACCAGCAGGGCTATAAGGGGAAAGATTTTAGTGAAACCGGTTGGGGAATGACCTTTGATTATATCATTATCCATGAAGCCGGGCACGAATGGTTTGCCAATAACATTACCTACCGGGATATTGCCGATATGTGGATCCATGAAAGCTTCACTACCTATTCCGAAAGCCTGTTTCTGGATTATCACTACGGCATTAATGCCGGTAATGCCTACCTGCAGGGTGCCCGGCAGGTGATAAAAAACGACATCCCCATTATTGGTGACTATGAGGTTAATCAGCGGGGATCGGGCGACATGTATTTTAAAGGAGCCAATATCTTGCACACCCTGAGGCAATGGATAGCTGATGATGAAAAGTGGAGGAATATCCTTAGGGAAATGAACGAAACCTTTTATCATCAGACGGTGTCAACTAATAATATAGAAGAATTTCTAGCCGAAAGGACCGGATTGCCCCTTCAACCCTTCTTTGATCAGTACCTGAGAACCGCCGATGTTCCCTTGTTCCAGTTTTACTGGAAGGACGGCCAGCTTTTTTTCCGTTGGAAAGAGGTGGTAGATGACTTTGCCATGCCATTGAAAATCAGCCAGAATGGTAAAACACATTGGTTAAAACCTACATCGGAATGGCAAAGTACAACTGACTTGATAGAAAAAGAAATGATAGAAGCAGATCCCAATTTTTACATTTACACCCAGCAAATTCAACCGGGATCAGAATAAATTAAATGAATTTATCCACAAATATTGATTAATTTTAACACTGAATTTTAATTTAAAGGACCAGAAATGGACAAAAACACAAAGATTGCCATCATTGGCTGTGGGAACCTGGGCTTATCTATTGTAAACGGATTATTGTCCAGTTCAGGTTTTGATGGAAAAAACCTGACAGTTACCAAAAGACACCCTGAAAGCCTGTTTTACCTGCAATCTCAGGGAGTTACCGTTTTGGCAGATAATAAGGAGGCTGTAAAAGACGCTGATTTTGTCATTTTGGGAGTTAAGCCTTATAACATCAAACCTGTTTTGCAGGAGATCAAACCGTTTTTATACAAGAAAAAGCAGGTAATTGCTTCTTTGGCCGCAGGAGTTACCATTGAGCGCATAAAGCAGGAATTGGAGCCAGGCACCACTGTTTTCAGGGTGATGCCAAATATTGCAGCAGATATCAAAGAGTCCATTACCTGCATTTGTGGCGAGAATTTCACTCCTGAATCTGAGGAGGTTGTTAAATCCATATTCAACAGCGTGGGTATATCCATCACTATAGAAGAACACCTGATGGAAGCCGCTACTGTATTGGGAGCCTGCGGGACGGCCTTCGTGCTCCGGTTTATGCGGGCCATGACACAAGGGGGAATACAGATAGGCTTTGATGCGAAAACGGCCAACAAGATAGTCAATCAAACCGTAAAGGGAGCAGCTGAACTCATCATTCAAAAAGGGATTCACCCGGAAGCAGCTATAGATAAAGTCACCACTCCCAAGGGTTCCACCATAAAAGGTCTTAATGAAATGGAACACCATGGATTTAGTTCTGCTATGGTAAGAGGTGTAGTCGCCTCCTATGAGGACATCAAAAAGTAAGTACATGAAACCTGGCATGACGCAAACGGAACAGGGAGGGCTGTACCGGTAAGTATCGGGGCAGTATGCGAAATTACATGTGGCCTTAGAAAACAAATTATAAACAGATGAAAAGAATCATCCCCTGGCTAATGGGTTTAGCCATCTTATTGGTAATCGCTTACATGTTGGGACCCAGGGAAAGTACACAGGACCTGTCCGGAACCTATCCTGAAGTCCCAACTGATCTTGCAGAACTGGAAGCTTTTATCAGGGCCAAAGAGGATACGGTTAAAGGCTTAAAAGCCAATAACCAGGCCAGAATCCTGTGGGCTGACAGCACAAAAAAAGAAAAAACACCCTTCAGTATCCTTTATGTTCATGGATTTGGAGCCAGCCAAATGGAAGGTGACCCCGTTCACAGGAAAATTGCAGCCCATTTCGGGGCCAATCTTTTTTTAAGCCGGTTGCCCGAACATGGTATCGAAAGGCCAAATGCTTTTGAGTATTTGAATGCATCTAAGCTGGTTCAGGGAGTCCGGGAAGCTTTCATGATCAGTAAACAACTCGGAGAGCAGGTCATCGTGATCGGTACCTCAATGGGTGGAGCATTATCATTGGTTCTTGCAGAAGAACGGCCTGATATCCATGCTGTGCTATTGTACTCACCCTGTATCGCCATATATGGAGACAAGCTCGACCCCTTATTTCAGCCCTGGATGAAAAAATTGATGGAATTAACCATGACAGAAAATGGGGTAATGGTAGTTCCAAGAGAAGAGGAGGAAGGGAAATACTGGGCCAACAGGCTTCATATCAATGCCTATACCAGCCTTGGCATTTTGGTAAAAAGTGAAATGAATAAGGAAACCTTCGAAAAAGTAGAGCAGCCTCTTTTTCTGGGATATTATTATAAGGATGAGGAAAATCAGGATCGTGTGGTATCCGTGCCTGCCATGCTCGAAATGTTTGACCAGATCAACACTCCTGCTCAACTGAAACGGAAAACCAGCTTTCCGGAAGCTGGAGACCATGTCATTGCCTCGGATATTAAAACCGACCAATGGAAAGCAGTTTTAGAAGAATCGATCAACTTTTTGGAACAGGTAGTCCATGTACCTCCTGTGCCAGAGCTCACTCAACCGTTATAGTTTAACCTGATTGAGAAAACAGGAAGCCAACTGTGTAGGTGGCTTCCTGTGTTTTTTAAAACCCATTTAAGGCCCCTGCAATTAAACTTATTGCCAATAAAATCAGGAATAAATAAAAGATTATTTTGGCAATGGAAGCCAATCCGGAAGCGAGCCCGGAAAAGCCCAATACAGCAGCAATCAATGCTACCACTAAAAACACAATTACCCAAGTCAACATCTTTTTTTGGTTTGGTTAATGAAAATTTCTTTCTATTAAGGTACAAGAAATAAGCCAATTTCCAAACTAACCGCATTATATTACAGACAAATGCAATTTTTATAGGTATAAATAAAATAGCCTACCTGTTTATTCGATCAACACTCCTATTTCGGCAAAACTAGCCGGCTGATCATCCAGTTTACTCAATGCTTTTAACCGAATATAGCGGGCCTCCACTGTAGGGAAAATTACCCGTTGTTCTATTGGACTGTTGGCAATGTTACCAAATTCCCCCTTGCTGACTTCCGTCCAGCTATCCCCGTCCTTGCTTACCAGAAAAGAAAATGATTGGATCAAACCTGACAAATACCTGTTCTGCATGGGGAAATAAGTAAAACCTTTTAGGGAATAAGTGGCACCAAGGTCAATAGTGACCCTATCCTGATTACTGAAATAATTGGTACTGGCATTATCATCAATAAGCTGTGTGGCGTTTTCTCCGGGCTCCATCACTTTCCAGTCTTTCTTTGCCAGCTGAAATTCCTTTTGTACAGGTTCACTGAACTTCTTCGCCTGTGGATCCCTGGAAATAGCATGGATGGAGGTGGGCTCCAAAACTTCAAATTGCCCGGTATACAATTGTCCATTTTTAGCAGGATCAGACCCATCCAGGGTATAATACATTTCCAGCCCTTTTTCGGAGGCTTCCATACTCACCATACCGGATTTTTCCCTGCTGATTTTAGGAGGAAGCAGCAAACTGGGGGCGTAAAAAAAGGCCAGGTGGCTGATCGTCGGACTATCTTTTGAATTATTAATGGTAAACCTGATAGATCTGGCCTCAGTATCCGGCAATCGTAAAATTCTTTTAAATCCAATGGTAGTACCTGTAGCAATCTTCTTCCAGGAATTATCTATCTGCTGCACTGCCAGGTCAAAGGATTTGACTCTTTGACCCAGAGCGATGTTTTCCTGAACAAGAAACCGGTTAAAAACAACCGGACCGGGGAGGTCAATAGTGATAGAAGCTGAGGTTTGTCCTTCTTCAGCAGCCCAGAAGTTACCCAGTTCCTCATTTAAAATTTGCTGAACCTCAAAACCCTTTCCCCTGCTGGAGCTGGCCGATAAATTATCTGCATCAATGGGTAACGGAGATGCAAAATCTTCTTTAATTTTATTTACCAGTTTCATGAGTTGGCTGACATCATTTTCATGAATTTTCCCCCTTTTATCAATAGGAAAGTTCAATAAAAGAGAACTGTTTCTGCCAATGCTATTGTAATAGATTTCCAAAAGTTGTGGAAGGGATTTGACCTTATGGTCTTCATATTCATGGTAATACCAACCCGGCCGGATGGAAACATCTGCTTCTGCAGGTACCCAATGGGTCCCATTTTCCTGTCCGGATGCATATTTTTCCGCATATTCAGGCATACCCCCATAGATCGAATCCCGCATCAGATTGGACCAGGTAGTCTCGTAGGCAAATCCATGTTCATTACCCACCCACCTGACATCAGGGCCTGCATCACCAAATATCACTGCATTGGGTTGAAGTTCTCTAATGATGGCATAAGTGTTTTGCCAATCATAGTAGTTTTTTTTATCCACCCTTCTCTCTTCATTGGCCCCGCCATAGTATCCTGTACCTCCATTTGCTCCATCAAACCAAACTTCAAATATCTCTCCATAATTGGTTAGCAATTCTCTTAATTGCTGCCTGAATACCTCAATATATTCCGGCTTTCCATAGTCCGGATGGTTTCTGTCCCAGGGTGAAAGGTAAACCCCAAATTTAAGTCCTTCCTTTCGGAATGCTTCAGCTACCTCTTTGATGATATCACCCTTTCCATCCTTCCAGGTAGCATTTTTCACAGAATGGGGAGTGGTAGCTGTGGGCCACAGGCAAAAGCCGTCGTGGTGTTTGGCCGTAATAATAATTCCTTTCATTCCAGCCTCCTTACAGACCTTTGCCCATTGTGCCGGATCAAAATCTGTAGGATTAAATAAAGCGGGGTCTTCATTTCCCATACCCCACTCCATATTGGTAAAGGTGTTCATATTAAAATGGGCAAAAGCATAAAACTCCAACTCCTGCCATTCAAGCTGTCTTGAATGGGGGACCGGATTTACTGGTTCCGGTGGATCGGCCTGGGGTGCAGCACATGAGGCCAGAACACAGGATATGAAAAGTAAGCAGTATAGATTATTCATTTTCATTATTTTTTTGAAATTGGGATGGGAGTTTACCATAGTTGGCTTTAAAGTGTTTTGAAAAATACTTGGCATTGTTGTACCCTACCTTATAGGCTACCTCTGAAACGGTATATTGGTTCATTTCCAAAAGCTGCGCTGCCCTTTGCAAACGTATAGACCGGATAAATTCCAGCGGATTTTGACCCGTAAGCGAGTTGATTTTTTTATACAGGTGAACCCGGCTCATGCCCAAAGATTTGCTCAATATTTCAACAGAAAAATCCGGGTTTTCGATTTCCCTTTCAACCAATGCAACTGCCTTTTGGATCAATTTGTCATCCAGGGATTCCATTTCAGCAGCACTGGTTTGGACCGAAATAATTTTGCGGTAATGTTTTTGCAACCGTGATCTTTCTTCCAAAAGGTTCTTGAGAGCCGAAAGAAGTATTTCCAGACTAAAGGGTTTTTCGAGGTATAAATTGCATCCCGAGTCAAGTCCCAACAAATGATCCTCCTCTGCTGTCTTTGCTGTAAGCAGAATTACTGGAACATGCGAAGTTTTAATATTTGATTTGATCGCAGAACACAATGCAATACCATCCATTTCAGGCATTAATATATCCGACAAGATGAGATCTGGTATTTTGCTGAAAGCTTTCTCCAATGCCTCTTTACCATTACCTGCCTGGTCCACAATATAAATTTCTTTCAGTACCTCTGCCAAATAATGCCTCAATTCATGATTGTCTTCCACCAGCAGCAAAGTAGGCCTATCGCCACTAATTTGGGATACCCCGGAAGAAATTAATTCCTCCTTTCCTGTATCCATAAAAAATTCCTCCCAGGTAAGGTAGCCTTCTCTTATGGAAAGCGGCAGGGAAATTACGAATAAGGTGCCTCGCCCGGGCTGGCTTTCCACTTCAATTAATCCACCGTGAAGTTTTGTGTACTCTTGTGCCAGAGACAATCCAATACCTGTACCTTGATTTCCTGCTGTATTCAGCGTGAAATACCTGTCGAAGATCCGGTTCAAGGTTTCCTTACCCATTCCTGCTCCAGAGTCCTGAACATTGATCTTCAATAAGCCATTGCGGAGACCCTGTTGTTGAAATTCCAAGCCAACATTCACCTCACCTCCTTTTGGGGTAAATTTGAAAGCATTAGACAACAGGTTATAAATGATCTTGCTCATTTTATCCGGATCAAAAGAAGTAGGTATACTTCTTACATTTGATCCAAAGGTCAATCCGATTTGATGATTGACCGATAAACTCTGAAATGCACGTACATTCTCTTCAATGAATGCAACGATCTCCCCTTCTGAGGTTTCCAATTTCAGGGAATCACTTTCCATATTCCTTACTTCCAATAATTGGTTGACCATAAGCAGGAGTTTTTTGGCATTCTTTTGAATGGTAGTGAATTGAAAGATTTCAGGACTTTCTGGTCTATCCATTATTATCTTTTCTATCGGTGCCAAAATCAATGTAAGCGGGGTTTTGAACTCATGGCTCACATTGTTGAAAAACCGGCTTTTCATTTGATCCAATTCAGCCAACCTTTGGTTTTCCTTTATTTCTTCCAGGCGCTGGAGCCTTTGGCGTTCCTGATTAACAAACCACCTCCAGGCCAGTAAAAAAATGGATATGAATAGTATAACATACAAAAAATAGGCAAATGGGGTTAGCCAAAAAGGGGAGAGAATTTCAATAGAAAGAGAAGCCGCTTCCTCCCCCCAAATGCCATCTGCATTGGTCGCTTTAACCATTAAAGTATAATTCCCCGGATCCAGATTAGTAAAGGAAACCTTAAAAGGAGGTTTGGATAATTTAACCCAATCTTTATTAAAGCCTTCCAAACGGTATAAAAACCTACTCTTTTCCGGGTTGAGGTAGTTTAATGAAGAGAATGAAACTGAAAAAATGTTTTCATGATGTTTCAATTGAATGGATCTCTTTTTATCTAAATTGGAAGATAATATTGCCCTGCCATTTATGCGTTGGTTTACAGAAATGGCTTGGTTAAACAATTGAAATTCTGTAAATACAATTTCTGGTTCCTTTTCAATAAATGGAAAATTAACGGGATTTACGAAATTAACCCCATCGGAACCTCCAATAAAGACTTCTCCCCTATCCGATAAAAAAGCAGCATTTTTATTGAAGTAATTACCTTGAAGTCCATCTCCGGTATTAAAAAACCGAAATTCCAATAGGAGTTCCTTATTGCTGCGGTTTACTTTTGCCTGGGTGAGTCCTTCCTGTGAACTTAACCATAAATCCCCCGACTGGTCCGCAATCAAACTGACCAGGAAATGGTTTTCAAGACCATTGGACTGATCAAAGCCATGAAATATTCCTGCCTCTTCGTCATAATAAAACAAACCTCCACTAGATCCAACCCAAATTATGCCATATGGATCCCGGATGATTTCTGAAATATTGTGATTTTTCAATCCTGATTGGTCGTTTTCATTTCCTGAAAAATACTGCTGATATCCTTTTTCCGGATGGAAAACATCAATCCCTCTGCTTCCACTAACCCAAATATTTCCAAAGGAATCCTCATTGATTCCAGTAATATATTTGTTGTTTAAGGAAACCCCGTTTACTCCGGCGGAAAATGGCAAAAAAGTATCATTTTTCCGGTCCAGTAAAAATAGTCCTTCCCTTAAGGTACCTATCCATAACCTGCCCTTACTATCTTCAAAAATTTTCCAAACATTATTATCCCTGAGGGCACCCTCCTTTTCCGTAGAGGCAGCATAATGTTTGAATGCTTTTCCGTCAAAAGCATACAAGCCTTTTTGGTAGGTTCCTATCCAAAGTGTTCCAAAGCTGTCTGTAAACAGGTCAACCACCACAAGGTCCGGAGGCGGAATATCACCTTCCAAACCTGTTTGGTCAATAAGGTCCAGGCATACTCCTGAAGAATGATCGTATTGCCATAAGCCACCACCATTTGACCCCATAATGATCCGCCCTGCGGTCATTTCTTCCATGGCATTTACATCATTCTTTGGAATAGGATTATTGGGGTCAATTTCCCTCCTTACCGTGCCAAAGCGACTAAAATGAGGATGATACAAATCAATTCCTCTTTTGTGGGTCCCTACCCAAACAATTCCATCTTGATCCAAATACAAGGCATATACAGCATTGTGAGATAATGATTGAGGGTTTTCAGGATTGTTGACCAAATACCGGACTTTTCCTTTTCTTTTATCGATAATATTGATCCCACCATGGTCCGTCCCCACCCATACCTGATCCTTCGAAAAGGCCATAACGGATTTGACCAAAGCATTATTTAATCTCAGGCCTGGTGATTTTTCATGGATGTTTTGTACGGAATAATCCTCAGCACTGACATGAAATACTCCCAGTGCATAATCAGGACAAAATGCCCAGGCATCACCTGACTCATCCATCACCAGTTCAAAATTATATATCAGGTTTTCATCGGCATCGGGGAGCACCTGGACTTCCTTGATGACTTTCAAGCTTTCACCGGAAAGTATATCAATCCAACCATTGTCATAAATAACCCAGAAATTGCCTTTTGTGTCCTCCTGAATATCGGTAACTGAATTGTAGCTCAGGCTTCCCTCTAAAGAAGCTTTATGAAAAAAATAATTTGATTTATTGACGTCACTTTTATAATGGGTCATTCCTTCGTAAGGATGCAGAAACCAAAAATCACCCTTCGAATCCTCAAAAACTTTACTAATATCCTTGCTTCTCAAATTATACCGAAAGGCTATTTTCTCCATATCACTTTCGAAAATCCCCTTGTCCTTCCTGTAGATATTAAAAACCCTTTCAAAATCCTTTAACCAAATATCTCCGTCCGGACCCTGAAATATCTTGTAAATAGAACTGCTACTTACGGTACTTGAATCACCTTCGTCACTATAATACACATTAAGCGTGGACCCATTGTAGCGATTAAGTCCATTATTGGTTCCAAACCAAACGTACCCATCCCTATCCTGAAAAATTGTCTGAATATTTCCACTGGAGAGGTTTTGGCCGGTTTTCAGTTTTCTGAACGAAATTTCCGGATCATTTTCTCCCTTGAGGTCTGCAAACAGCAAAAGATTCCATAATAACAATATGAAAGCACTTGTCCTTTTCATAAAATCGATCCAGGGGATAACTTTCTTCTATTCAAAGCTAAAAAAATGAGCTGATAATAAAGTAAATTATTATAACCAAAATAATTTTTAATGGCCAAAGCCTATAAAACAAAAATAATTGTTTCTATTTATTGATCAACTCTTCGAAATCATCTCTTATATAGATCACATTTCTACCCAGTTCAATCCACTTTTTATTTTCTAATTGCTTTAATAATCTTGAAATAACCTCCCTGGAAGTGCCCAATTCGGTTGCAATTTCCTGGTGGGTAATGTGGAGTTCATTGGCCTTTGCCTGTTTCATTTTAGTGACAATGTACCGCATCAACCTTTCATCCATACGCTTGAAAGCTACTGCATCCAGGGTTTTGAGCATTTCCTGAAATCTCGATTGATAGGTGCTGGAAACATAGTCTTTCCACTGTTTGAATTCATCAGACCATTGCTCATGTTTGAGGACGGGAATAGCCAAAAGGGTGGTCTTCTCTTCTGCCACAGCTTTTATTTCGCTAGGCTTTGATGCCGAACAGCAAGTCAGCGATAAGGCGCAGGTCTCGCCCGGCTCCAGGTAATACAAAAACAATTCTTTCCCTTCTTCATCCATGCGAAGCACCTTGATACTTCCCTCAAGGACAATGGGAACCATTTTAATAAATTGACCGGGCTCCATAATGGATTTTCCCTTATCGATTTCTATAATTTTTGCTTCCTTGCCCATTGCTTCAAGTAATCGGGAATCGGTAATGAAAGGCAAATGGAATTTTAAATCATCTATGTCGATCATGTTAAATTATTTTTTTAAAGAAATGCAGTCGATGGCCCACGCGTTTTTGTCATTAAACTCATAAACCAAAATAAAAAACAATAAGTGAATCATCTGTGAGGGTAAGGCACCCCAGTTCTCTATCATAGATGTGCCAAACATCAGAAAAAGCATCAAAACTCCACCCAAAATACCTGCCATGCTTGTATGCCAACCCAAAAGCAACATTAATCCCAGTAGAAATTCCAGGAAAGGCAGTACAAAACTAAAAGGAACAACAATAAATTCAGGTAAATAGGATCCATCGAAACTATCGACCATTCCACTACTGAAATTGCTTATTTTTGGAATACTGACCAGACCATGACCAAGCATACTGATCCCAACTCCCAAGCGGATAAAAATAAAGGATAAAGATTTCATGCGTTTGATTTATTTGGTTAAAATTAACCTTTACCAGCTTGCGCAACAAATCTTTTTTACCCAATCTGTCTTCAACTTACTTATTTTCCGCTTTTTGGATATTTTTAATACCTCCAATCAAGGCATCGGCATTGAATGATATGCTGTCAATGCCCTGATCGACCAAAAACCCTGCGAATTCAGGATAATCACTGGGTGCCTGACCACAAAGCCCGATCATTTTTCCTTTTCTTTTGACATCCCGAATAACCCTGGCAAGCATTTCTTTTACTGCCGGATTGTTTTCATCAAAAAGGCCGCTAACCAGTTCAGAATCCCTGTCCACACCCAAAATTAATTGTGTCAGATCGTTGGAACCGATAGAAAATCCATCAAACAGGTCTGCAAAGGTTTCAGCCAATATGACATTGCTGGGTATCTCAACCATCATATAAATTTCCAGGTTCTTTTTTCCACGCTCCAAACCAAAAGATTTCATGCATTTGAGCACCTGTTTTCCTTCTTCAGGCGTTCGGCAAAAAGGAACCATCAACTTCACATTGTCCAATCCCATTTCCTCACGCACCCTTTTCATGGCGCGGCATTCCAGTCCAAATCCCTCCCTATACAATCCATGGTAATACCTGGACGCTCCCCGAAAACCCAGCATGGGGTTTTCCTCTTCAGGTTCAAAGTATTTTCCTCCAATCAGTTCCCTGTACTCATTGGATTTGAAGTCACTCATGCGTACTATTACCTCCTTTGGGTAAAATGCGGCTGCGACCATACCTACCGAAGCGGCCAATTTTTCTACAAAATATAGTTCTTTGTTCTCATAAGCTGAAGTTAGCGCATGTATGGCCCTTTTTTCATGGCTTTCAACCATTTCCCCATACCTTACCAATGCCATAGGATGGATCCTGATGGCTGTGGAAATAATAAATTCCATTCGCAACAATCCTACCCCTTGTTGTGGATACATGGCCATTTGAAAAGCCCTGTCAGGATCGGCCAGGATCAACATTGCACGTGTTTTGGTTTCCTTTAAATCCCCCAGATGAACTTCCCTTTCCTCCCAATCCAACTTTCCATCAAAAACCTCCCCTTCATCACCCTCCGCACAAGATACGGTCACGACCTGACCGTCTTTAAGCTTTTCAGTCGCATTCCCGCAACCTACCACGGCATGGATACCTAGTTCTCTGGCCACAATAGAAGCATGGCTGGTCCTTCCACCTTTATTGGTAACAATACAAATGGCCTTTCTTAACAAGGCATTCCAGTCGGGATTGGTAATATCAGCCACTATGATATCCCCTTTTTCCACTTTTGAAGCATCGGAAAGTGAGTTAACAATAACCACCTTTCCACTGGCTATGGCCTTTCCTACTGCCTTTCCTACGCATAGGGGATCTGGCTTATTTGGCATGTGGTACGTTTTCAGTGTCAAGGCTTTTTTCCTATGTACGGTCTCTGGACGGGCCTGGACAATGCTTAATTCTCCAGATTTTCCATCCTTCGCCCATTCAATATCCATTGGTGTATCGTAAAGCTTTTCTATTTCAAGACACCATTTTCCCAATTGAATCAAGTCAGATTCTTCAAGAGAAAACCCCGTCTTTTCCCCTGCAGTGGTTGGAACTATTTTCAAAGGCTTTTTGCCATCTTTAGCAAAAACCATTTTGTGTTCTTTGGCACCTGGCTTTTTCTGTAGGATGGGATAAGATAAGGCTTTGGCCAAGGAGGGTTTGAAAAGATAAAATTCATCGGGATTTACTGCCCCCTGCACCACCATTTCTCCCAGTCCCCAGGCAGAAGTAAGGTATACCACATTGTCAAATCCGGATTCGGGATCCAGGGTGAAGGCTACACCTGCACTGCCCTTATCAGAGCGGACCATATGCTGCACACCCACCGAAAGTCCTACATCCATATGATCAAACCCATTATCCAATCGGTATTTTATGGCCCTGTCATTATATAGAGAGGCATAGCAATTCCTCACTGCCTCTAATAAGGCCTTTGGACCTTTTATATTAAGAAAACTATCGTGCTGCCCGGCAAAACTTGCAGAAGGAAGATCTTCTGCAGTGGCACTACTTCTTACTGCCACCGATTTGTTTTTACCCAATTTCAAATAAAATGCTTGTATTTCAGCTTGTATTTGATCCGGTATGGCTGTAGAAAGAATCATTCTCCGGCATTTTCTCCCCACTTCAGGTAAATTGCTCAGCGTATCCTTATCCAATGAATCCAAACTATTTTTAAGTGGGGCCTCTAGTTCAGCCTCCCTCAAAAAAGCCCGGAAAGCCGCCACGGTCACCGCAAACCCCATTGGCACCCGAATTCCTAGAGGTGTCATTTTTCTTATCATTTCTCCCAGGGAGGCATTTTTACCTCCTACACTTGCAAGATCTGTATGGCGGATCTCACTGAATGAAATACAATATTTTGTCATTGGGGCTTTCTTTTGGCTATAGAAAAGCAAATTAGGCAATATCAGGAAAGAATAGCCTGATGAAAATCATATTCGCGCTAAAAAAAAAATTAACATCTCCGATTCCTTCTGAAAACCGAAAAACCTTTCTGACAGGCTGTCCTGCATTGTGCCATTCCCATGTACAGTAATCTGGAAAAATGCTTTATGGCTCATAAAAAAACAAAAAGCCCGGACAAATGGCCCGGGCTTAAAAATATTACGCATTCTTTTGCAATTCACTAATACCTGTAATAATCAGGTTTGAAGGGACCTACTTGTTTCACTCCTATATATTCAGCCTGATCGGGAGTCAATTCATCCAATTCAACCCCGAGCTTTTTAAGATGCAGGGCAGCTACTTTTTCATCCAAATGCTTGGGAAGCATGTAAACACCGGGCTCATATTGATCGGTATTATTCCAAAGTTCCATTTGGGCCAGGGTTTGATTGGTAAATGAGTTGGACATTACAAATGAAGGATGCCCTGTTGCACATCCTAAATTTACCAATCTGCCTTCTGCCAATAAGATAATATCCTTTCCGTCCACATTGTATAGATCTACCTGAGGTTTGATTTCATCCTTGGTATTTCCAAAATTTCCATTTAACCAGGCCATATCAATTTCATTGTCGAAATGGCCAATATTACAAACAATGGCTTTGTCTTTCATAGATCTGAAATGCACTTCACCTATGATATCTTTGTTTCCGGTTGCGGTGACCACAATGTCTGCTTCCTTTACCGCATCTACCATTTTCTTTACCTCAAAACCATCCATCGCTGCTTGCAGGGCACAAATAGGATCAATCTCCGAAACGATCACCCTCGCACCAGCTCCTCTTAAAGAGGCCGCAGATCCTTTTCCTACATCACCATAGCCGGCTACTGCAGCAACTTTTCCAGCCATCATGATATCCGTTGCTCTTCTGATAGCATCTACCAAAGATTCCTTGCAACCATATTTGTTGTCAAATTTCGATTTTGTAACCGAGTCGTTGACATTAATTGCAGGAATTGGCAAGGTGCCGTTTTTCATGCGTTCATACAACCTGTGAACACCAGTGGTCGTTTCTTCGGAAAGCCCTTTGATTCCTGAAACCAGTTCTGGATATTTATCCAAAACCATATTGGTGAGGTCACCCCCATCGTCAAGAATCATATTCAAAGGCTTTCTTTCTTCACCAAAAAACAAGGTTTGCTCTATGCACCAGTCAAATTCTTCGGCATTTAGTCCTTTCCATGCATAAACACTGATACCCGCTTCAGCTACTGCTGCAGCAGCATGGTCCTGGGTAGAAAAAATATTACAGGAAGACCATGTTACTTCCGCACCCAGGGCAACCAGGGTTTCAATGAGTACTGCGGTTTGGATGGTCATGTGCAGACATCCTGCAATTCTGGCACCTTTCAGCGGCTGAGCATCCCCATATTCCTCCCTTAAGGACATGAGCCCTGGCATCTCACTTTCTGCTAACCTGATTTCTTTTCTTCCGTATGCGGCCAGGGAAATGTCTTTCACCTTATAGGCAATGTATTTTTGTGATTTAATTGTTGACATTATATATAGTTTAATTAAAATTGAAACAAATTTAGGTATTCGTTGACACAAATGAAAATCCATGCCATTAAATGAATTTTATCTGTTTGAAATCATAACTTTGGATTTTTCCATTTTGTTTCATAATGCTAAGGTGACCGTAAGGACCCACCCCCAGGATTTTCCCGATAAAAGGTTCTCCGTCATCATAGCTGGCCCATACGCCCAATTGGAATAAATGATCCATATACGAGTCTTTAATGGACTGCTGAGACCCATTTTTGAGCAACAGGTATTGTTTTTCGATAGAAACCAATAGTTGTTCCAATAGCCATTCCAGGTCGAAAGTTTTTCCGGTAATACCTGCCAGGGAAATCGCGTTTTCAACAGGAAATTCCATCTGGTTGACATTTATCCCAATTCCTACTATTGAAGTATCGAACAAATTACCGGAAATGGTGTTTTCTATGAGCATTCCACCCAATTTGTTTCCATTTATATCGAGAAAGTCATTGGGCCACTTTATTTGGATTTCAGGGTGTATGTTTTGCAAAACTTCAAGTACCCCAAAGGCCATTGCCATATTTAAATCGAATTGTTGATCTACATGAAGGTAGTTTGGTTTAAAAATAATTGAAAATGTAAGGTTCAATCCAGGTTCCGCATGCCATGAATTGTTCCTCTGCCCTCTGCCCTTGGTTTGAGCCTCAGCAACTATAACCGTACCCTCACTGAATTGGCCGGATTTTATCATAGAAGCGGCAAAACTATTGGTGGAATGACACTCTGTCAGGTTTACCAAATCTTTTCCCAGAAAAATGGTATTGGCAAGGATTTTATGCATTTTATATTAGTTATTTTATCCCATAATCAGGATATTTAAAAACCAAAGTGAAATTTAAGCATTAAAAGGATTTAAATTAAATCAGCAGAAAAAATATATGACGGCAGAGGAGCTGAGCAATGTAATAGTGAAAGGGATGGAAGATAAAAAAGCTTCCGATATTGTAGTAATGGACTTAAGAGAAATCAATAGTACGATGACTGATTTTTTTGTGATTTGTTCAGGTACATCAGACACACAAATAGAAGGTATATCCAATGCTGTGGAAGAAGAAGTCTTTAAAACCAACAATGAAAAGCCCTGGAAAAGCGAAGGAAAAAATAACCGGCAGTGGGTTTTAATGGACTATGTCAATGTAGTGGTACATATTTTCTTAAAAGAAAAGAGGGAATTTTACCAACTGGAGGATCTCTGGGGCGATGCTAAAGTAACCAAAATAAACAATCACTAATCGCCACGTATTTAAACCTTCATTTTTTAATTTCGTTCTACAAAAAGTTTATAGCAATAAAAAAATCAAGATGAGTGATAAAAATAAATCAAAAAAATTTGTTCCAAAACCACCTCAAAAACCAAATGTTCAGCTTTGGTTAATCATTACTGCGG
>NZ_JABURL010000073.1 GCF_014762705.1 Cyclobacterium sp.
TTGTATGGAAAATCATTGATCGTATTGGTGTGCCCAAGGGCGAATTCAAAACCAACCTGCCGGCTGCTATTCAGGTTTTCTTCGGGCAAGGTGCCACCAAATGTGTTGGGAAGGGAAATATTTCGCCGGGCCAGTTGTCCCTTTCGCTCCCTGTTGTAGAAGTCCGCTACCACCTCCAATTTTCCATTCCACATGGTCAGATCAAAACCGATGTCCGATAAGTGGTTGGTGGACCAGGTCAATAAACTGTTGGTAATGGCCGGTGATGCCAATCCATTGGTCAGGTTATTATTGGAAAATTCCCAGGTACTTACCCCACCAAAGGTAAATCCGGGAAGGTACTGAAAGGGAGCCCCTTCATCCGAACCAATCACTCCATAAGAACCGCGAAGTTTCAATTCATTGACAGCCGGAAAATTATTTAGTATAAAGTTTTCCTCTGATATTCTCCATCCCACTGAGACTACCGGGAAAAAACCAAATCGCCTGTCGGGGTGATACCGGTAGGAACCATTGTAATTGAATGCTCCTTCAATTAAGTATTTTTGTGAAAAGCCATAGTTTACCCTCCCTATGTAACTGATTCGTGAGTTCTCATTATCCTGTCCGTCGTTCTGAAGATTTGTTTGTCCGGCAAATCTAATCTGGTCACTGGTATAAAAATCACCGTAATACCGTCTTGCAAACTGCCATCTGCTCCATCCCTTGATCTGCTCCGCCACCAAGGTTCCGGAAATATCATGTTTTGGCCCTATCCGGGTTTTATAATCTGCCGATAACCGGAGCGTATAGGTATTACCCACGTCTGTCCGTGCATTGATATTTTGATCGGCTCTTTGGACCAAGGGGTTATAGGTATCTGTTGCCGGGGTATACGTGTAAGTGGTGAACCCTTTATACAGGTTTTTATTCATGGTATTTCCGGTATCAAAAGATCCGGTTCCTGTAATGAACAGGTCTTTTACAAAAGGCACAGCAAATCGCAGTTCCGCCATTGTTTGGATGGCCCTGTTTTCTACTTCCGTATATCCGGACAAATCGCGGTCAGCCAATACCGTTGGGGTTTGGAAACCTGAAGAGACAAATCCCGGATACTGTGGGTTATCGTTGGCAAAGGGTCGCTCCGTGGGAAGGGTCACCCGGGTGGTTTTGAAAATATTAAAAAAATTGTCTCCGGGCTGGGATTGTTTATCATACCGACCGGATATCATCACCCTCGCTCTCAGGTTTTTTGTAAGGTCAGCGGTTATATTGCTTCTCAAATTTACCCGATTATAGTCCATGTCCCCACTTCTCAATAAACCACCGTCTTTTACATACTCCATACCAAAATAATAGAGTACTTTCTCACCTCCGCCACTGGCAGATAAGTTGTGTTGGGTCTGCACCGCCTGATCTTTCATCGTGGCATCATACCAATCCACATTGGTATATCCGGGTAAGGTTCCATCCAGGTATTTTTGAAGTTCATCCTGTGTATAGTAGGGAATACCGGCACCAGGGCCATAAATATTTGCATCGTTCCTCATTTGGGCATATTGGGCTGTGGAAGCCATCTGGGGTACATCGGTAGGCCTGGTGATTCCTGTCACTGCATTGTAGGTAAAGGAAGTTTTTCCGCGGTTTCCCTGTTTGGTAGTTACGATTACAACTCCATTTGCCGCGCCAATTCCATAAACTGCGGCAGAGGCATCCTTTAGGACGGAAATACTTTCAATATCATCGGGATTAATTCGCTGGAAAGCACCCGGGTCATTACGGATAATCCCATCAATTACGAACATGGGGGTTCCGAAACCACGGATATTGATGGAATTATCAAATGAACCCGGTTGCCCGGAATTTTGGCGGATATTCAACCCGGCTACTTTTCCCTGCAATTTTTGGGCAAGGCTGGAGTGGGTAGCAGTTTGGATTTCTTTATTTTCAATAGAACTGACAGCCCCTGTCAAGGTGGCCTTTTCTGCAAATCCATACCCTACTACAATAAATTCGTCCAATTCTTCCTGATTGGAGGCCAAGGCGACATTTATGGTAGTTCTCGATCCGATTTCTTCGGTTACCGTTTCCATTCCAATAAAAACAAAAGTCAATTGGTTGGCATTATCAGACACACCAATAGAATAGTTTCCGTCGATATCCGTAATTGTTCCACCTACCTGCTCTCCATCGCTAATTGCAATGATATTGACCCCTGGTAAGGTGCTGCCATCGGCGACATCTGTCACCGTTCCCTTTATTTCCCGGTCCTGGGCAGCCAGGCAAAGCGGGAAAAGGAAAATGAGGGTTATTGCGTAAATTCTTTTCATAAGTTTTGATTCAATTATTTTTTGTAACTACTAATTGGGCAAACGAATTAAGGCGATTGAACCTTTACTTAGGGTGGAGTAAAATAGTGCATAGTGAAAGGGGTTTATTGTTAGAAATAGTTACATCCTCTGGACAAATTCTTATTCAGTTCCGATAATTTCCTTAAACAGGTTTTTATCTTTACCAATTTTTCAAGATGCCCCAACTTAATCTGGAAGAGGTGAATAATTCATTAATATTTGATTAATGAGAAAAAATTTTCAATTTAAATATCTGATATTCAGCGTTATAAAATTATTTTATTTGTAAGCAATAGGGTTTGGGGAAACTTCTAAATAAAAAAATGTGACCGGTAAGGAGGGTTCTCCGGATATAAGACCAGGGACAAAATAACATCACCGTTTATTTTAATGAATCAATTCACTTGTTTCTTTTGCGGCAAAAACATATAGAAACTTCCTGCTTGTTTACCGTTAAATACAAGCTTTAACCTTCCATGGAGGGATCTTTAGTTAACACTTTCACAAAAATAAAACAATGATGAAAACGAAAATTAAAGTCGGTTATTTCAGGTGGCCAGTTGTGGCAGTTTGGCCCTGAGCAGTATAGAACAAACGGCCACAAAGGAAGGAGAAGTTTGGGTAGATATCAGTTATCTGGCAGCCCGGAGGAATGCCTGGACTGAAGCAGGTCTGGCAATCAATACTATCGACAGGTAATGCAAGTGATCGACCCTGATCAGTCCAGCTCAGGCTTGTGTCAGAACCTATGCGATCAATATCCTGAAAAAATGAAACCTGGTTGACTTTTCCGCTGAAGCTATTAAAGGTCCAGACTTGTCGGGTTCCGGACCTATCCGATACAAAGGCGAGAATATTTTCATTAGCCGGTGAAAAAACTGGCGACATATCATTCCAGGGAGACCCTACCAACTCCTTCTTCTGAACCTGATCGCCAAATTCCACGGTATAGATGTTGTAAACGCTCTTGTTTTCCACCGTGGTTAAATGATCTAAAGCTACTATATCTTTAAGGATTGAGGCATCCATGCCTGTAGTTAAGGATTTCCCGACTCCATGCTCCGGAAACTGAAAGGAAGGCCAAAGACGAAAGAACCCATAAAAGTGTCACAAGTGATCAAGCTTTTCCCTATAATTCCAAAATTAATTTTCATGAGAAGATTTAAAATGTGACTAAAAATAAATTAAAGGCAAAAAGATGAAGGGCCTGCATAAAACCGGATTATCCTGAATTTACCCAGGGGGAATTGGAAGATGGTGATGAGGAGGAATTTTGTGCCTTGATATTTTTCTTTCTTTATGGGTCTTGTAGCCCTTTAAACCTCCCTGGCAGGATTAAGTAGGACCGGACGGAATTGCCCAATTTGTCTTTTTCCTGTGAATGGATTTTTTCCTTGCCTTTGAAATTTAAAACTATTTTTTAAAAAATACTTTTTATATTTATTAAAATGTATTTTATTGCATGTAAATTGTTTTTTGAACTTTTATAAACAGCTATGAATAAAAAAATTTCTGCAGCAATTGTAGCCGCACATGATGAGTATACTGGACATAACAGCATGCCTTAATTCATCCAAATATCCCATATAAGATCCTTTTGAAACTTATTTTATTTTATTATTTATCCTATTTATTTACTAAATCTTTAAACTATGAAAAAGGCAACACTTTTCCTTTGTCTATGTATGGTCCATTCTTTTTTGTTTGGCCAAAAACTTCCTGATAACGCTCAATTGAAGTGGGGAAATGAAATGAAGTTCAACATGGGAATGACTTTATCAGAGGTAGCAGCAACTGATGATTCCGGCTACTACCTGATCAAAAGGAAAATCCGACAGGAACTTCAGGAATCAAAAAAACTACCTTATTTAGAGAAATACGATCAAAATCTCCGCTTGCTAAAGAGTGTGGACCTTTCCAAACTGGACCTGGCGGGCAAGCCTGATTTTGAGCACATCCTGCAATGGAACAAGCAATTGTGGCTCTTTTATACAACGGATCCCGGTAAAGGGGAGCAAGAAGGCTTGTACCGGGTAGCCCTGGATGCTCAAAATCTCCGGTTGGCCGGAAAAAGTCAGTTTGTAATGGCTGCCGAAGATAAGAAGGCTAAGCCGGGAATAGGCGGATTGGGTATTAATTTGAGAATAACCAGCCCAAAATTCCACTTTTATCCTACACCGGATGAGGACAAACTCCTGATAGTCCGGGAAAGTGGCGATGTCAGTAAGAAGCAGAAAGGGGTCAACCTTCTCGTTATGGATCAGCAGTTTAAACCGCTTTGGACACGGGATGAAACATTACAGGCAGATTCCGATGAACTGGATTTGGTAAATGCACTACTGGATAGCAATGGAAATGCACACCTGCTTAGCAAAAGCCAGCTTGATAATGCGGCCTATAAAATTACTTCTTTATTTAAGCCGGAAAAATATTTTTTTACCCTGATCAGTATTTCCGAAAATGGAAATAAGGCACTTCACAAAAAAATAAATTTGGAAGAATATCAAATCAATGCGGCCAATATTCAGGTAAATCAAGACGGCCATGTTTATTTTGGGGGATTTTACACGGAAGAGGCCAATGCGGACAAAAGTACCGGGGGCACTTATTTTCTGAAAATGGATGGAAATAGCCAAACTGTTCTTCATCAGAAAACCGAAGCTTTTGATGCAACTTTTCTCACACGTGGTCTTTCTGAAGGCAAAGCGAAAAAGACCTCCAAGAAATTGAAAAAAGGAAAATCGGTGGAGGACTCCTATTTCTTTTTAGACGAAATTATCATTAAAAGCGATGGATCTGTGGCCTTTGTAGGTGAGGACCGGTATGAATGGGTTTCAAGCTCAACTGGAAGTTCCGCCGGATCAGGCATGACTACTACCAGCACCACATTTCACTATGAGTACGGCAGTATTGTAATAGCGGAATTTGATCCCAATGGGACGCGCAAATGGGCAAAAAAAATAGTAAAAAACCAAAAATCCACCGGAGATGAAGGCTTCTTTTTTTCCTATTCGGTGTCCATGATCAACAACAACCTGTATTTTGTGTTCAATGACAACGTAAAAAATCTTGGCTACAACGGAAAGGGTAAAGTTGCCAGGTTTACTCCCAAAAGCTACAAAGAACACATGATGTCTGTCGCAACACTGGATAGTAACGGAAATGTTAGCCGAAGCTCTTTATCTATGAACAGCAACAGGAATCTCATGACGATTACGCCTGTGAATACCCAGACCGGTGATTTCGAAATGGTGGTGTACGGACAATACAAAAAGAAATACCGATTGGCCAGATTGGCCTTTGATCCCCAAATGTTGGCTGCCGACTGAATAATGGGTCTTGTAGGTAATTGATCGATCAATTGAACATTAAGTAAAAGGGAAAGGGCCTGGTAATGGCATCCTTTCCCTTTTACTTTTAACTTTAAGTCAAAATATTTAAACCAAATTTAAAAAAGCATTTTGCGAGGACTCTACTTCTAATACAAGGGGGGCGGCGGGTTAATCTGTTTGGTGTCTTTAGATTTTTCGGGCTTTACGCAAAAGCTATTGCCCAGCCTCATAATCGGCCCAAAATTGGATAATTCCAGACCTGGCCTCCTTGTCAATGTTATCCTGATCCTGACTGGCTTTGGCAATGGCACCCGAAATGCCTCCGCCGAACTGGACTTCCATATTAGCGGCATTGACAATCCCATCACACTGATGCAGGGAAAAATCAACAATATCGCCTACCATCAATTGTTTTGAAAAATCGACCTCATCATATGATTTTTTGATTTCATGGCTGAAAAGTAGATTCGTAGCGGTATCGAAAACGACAAAGCAGAAGTCTAAGCCTGTTAATTTTGCGTTAATGATGCTTGCTCCCACAATAGAGGCTACCAGTTTATTATTTTGATCTTCCTCGCTTACTCCTTGTCCTTCAAAAATCCTTCCTTTAAAAATTTTACCCCCAATATATGGAATTGCCAGGCGTGTATTCCCGTTTGCTTTTCCCAAAGCAAAGCAGGCCGAAATGGCATTTTCTACAGATAGGAGGGATGGCTCATAATATATCTGCGATGGAAAATAGGGCATCATGGTTCCCGTTGCCGCATGAAAAATCGCAGATATGTCAGGAGCTAATTTCCCTGCACCGGTCAAAAGTGCCGAACCTCTGGGTAGCAATTCTTTGCTTTTCAGATCTGCAGTTATAGTAGGGGTTAATGCTGAAATTTCTGCATAGACTTTGTTTTTTGAATTATAAAAAGTGCTCATAGGGATACGAATTAGGAAGATATAGTGGTTTAAGGCATTTGAATTGGCGCTCGATCCATGATATTCAAAAATAGGGATTATTTAAAAATTATCTCGATTTAATGAATAGGGAACAGGACCAAAATGATTTTATTCTTCTCCCATTTTACTTGAGATCATCGCTGCCAGTTTCCATTGTCCCCTTACCTTGCGGAGGTTACGCACCTCATAGGTTTTGTAATTCTGATCTCCTGCTTTCATGTTCTGAACATAGACTACAAAGGCCTGATTACCCATAACGGAAATGTCAAAGTCAGAGGTTTCCAAGGTGGCCTGAATCGGACTGGAATTGGTTTGCATATCTTCCTTCATGGTACTGCTGATCTCCTCCCAGTTGTTGGCTCTCAATTCCATATTTGTTACCAAAAAGGATACTTCCCTGCTGGAATCCCAATGTGACGCCCAGGCATCGTAATCCCTATTCATATAGGCCGTTGTTTCGGATGTCAAAGCTTCTTTGATGGAGGCATGTTCAGATGATTGGGCATAAAGGATAGTCACCAGAAACATCAGAGCAATTGTGAACGTGGTTTTCATAATTATTGGGTTTATTTTGAGTAAATTGAGATAGATATTGAATTAAACAACAACAGAGAATCCTTTCTACTTTAAAACCATCTGTAGCCAGGGATGGAGCGGGTTTACTTGTCAGGATTTCTACAGGAATCAATAAATAAAATAATTTTTGTAAAAGAAAGGTAGCTGAAACGAATGGTAGGTAAAACTTTCCCTGTTGCTGGTTTTTCTTACCCTGTGAAAAATGCAATTGCCTTAATTCCAACCTTGAAATACAAGCTGTTGATTTTATTGGAAGTAGTTTTGGTAAAATTCCGGCTAAAATTCTATGTTTTCGTTTGCTGCACCATTTTTGTCAAAAAGGTTGCCCCACCTGGTAGAAGCGGCTTCCCAGATAAACTTACCAAGACCCAAGCGGTTAGGCAGTTTTTTGACGGTCTCATTTACGGCTTTTTTATGTGCTTTATATTCCACCACTATGATAGGTCGTTGATACATGTGGGCCATTTTTGTCAGGTTGGCCTCCATATTATCCAATGTACCGTGCCATTCCGAATTCCTTTACCCTCTTACTTAGCCATTTCCAGGTTTTTTTCCAAGCCACAATAGCCCTGCTTTGGGTAACCGTTTTCCGTGCTGGGATCTACAAATAGCCGTAGCCTAATCCAATTAGAATGGTGATTTTTTAAAATATCTACCACATCATTGTCATTCCCATTACTAGTACCATGCTGTTGCCTCCCTGGCAAATTCACCGCCATGCGGTTGGACATAGGTGCCTCCATTTCCCACATCCATATTGCCAACAAAAATAGAGATGTGGACAATTCGAGTGAAATAATCCAATTAATGACCTGGCAATGGTTGGATGTATGCATCTGGTTATACCAAACAATAAGTAAGTAATCTCAATTGATTTTGAATCAGTTGTTCAAAATCGTTTCTTGATTTTCACCCTGATTTTTTGGTGCAGGCCAGGGAGTCTACCAGCTGCCTGGCCGGCAAGTGTTTTGGAAGTATCCCTTGATGTATCGCCTGGGTAATGCCGTTTTACATCCGAAGGAGCTTCCGTTTTCTTCCTACTCCTTTATTTTAAACATTTTTACAAAAAAATAAAATTCATATATTTGACCCAAATAAAGGATAAATATATCCTATTACCTTTAAACAAAGGTAATATGGATTTCATGGTCCACTTCAAACTTTGTCATTATGAAAACCGAAAAAAAATTATGGATTGTATTTTCTTTAGTGGTAGGCATTTCTTTTGCCGTATTGGGGTATTATGGGTATGAAATATACCAGGAGGCACCGCCCATTCCAGAGGAAGTAGTGGACGAATCCGGAACGGTCCTGTTTACAGGGCAGGATATCCGTGACGGGCAGAATGCCTGGCAAAGTATGGGAGGGCAGGAGGTAGGGTCCATTTGGGGTCATGGAGCTTACCTTGCACCGGACTGGACAGCAGATTGGTTGCACCGGGAGGCGTTGTTTTTTTTGAATGGAATGGCTCGTGAAGAAGGATTTGCTGATTATGAAAGTGCGCCTGAAGAAGACAAGGCGGCACTCAGAACCAGGCTTCAGCAAGAAATCCGCAAAAATACTTATGATCCTGAAAGTGAGACGCTCACCATTTCATCCACCCGGTATGAGGCTTTTCAGGTTTTAAGTGAATATTATAAAGGCTTGTTTATGGGCAGTAAGGAATTGGAGGAGTTAAGAAATTATTATTCCATTCCCGAGAATGCCATTCAGGACCCACAGCGGATGAAGGATATGAATGCCTTTTTTTTCTGGGCAAGTTGGGCCTGTGTTACAGAAAGGCCAGGAGATGACATCAGTTATACCCATAATTGGCCTTCGGATGAATTGATCGGCAATAAAGCCACTGGTGATCTGTTGCTTTGGACCGGATTCAGTGTGATCATGCTGCTCTTTGGTACGGGCTTATTGGTTTTCTATTACGCCAAAAACAGGGAGGAGGAAATTGAGGCCCCGCATGAGGACCCTTTGATGAGGCAGAATATCACCCCATCCATGAAAGCAGTGGAGAAATACTTTTGGGTAGTCAATCTGTTGATATTGGTTCAGGTGGTAATGGGAGTGATTACCGCCCATTATGGTGTAGAGGGCAATCTGCTTTATGGATTCCCATTGGCTGAAATTCTGCCTTATGCCGCATCCCGGACCTGGCATGTTCAATTGGCCATTTACTGGATTGCCACGGCATGGTTGGCCACCGGTTTATACATTGCTCCATCCCTTACCGGGAGGGATCCAAAATTTCAAAAGGTTGGTGTCAATTTTCTTTTTGTGGCATTGCTGGTAATCGTGGTGGGCTCCATGGCCGGTCAATGGATGGGCATCATGCAAAAAATGGGCTATGTGGAAAATTTCTGGTTTGGGCATCAGGGATACGAATATGTTGGACTGGGCCGTTTTTGGCAGGCTTTTTTATTAATCGGTTTGTTTATTTGGTTGACCCTGATGATACGGCCCATGATACCGGTTTTTAAAAGCAATACCAACGAAAAGCACTTGCTGACCATGTTTTTAATTTCCTGCGCTGCAATTGCCTTGTTCTTTGCCGCAGGATTGATGTGGGGAAGACAGACCAACCTGGCCATTGCAGAATATTGGAGATGGTGGGTTGTCCACCTATGGGTAGAGGGGTTCTTTGAAGTTTTTGCCACAGTGGTTGCAGCCTTCCTGTTTACCAGAATGGGGCTGCTACATATTAAATCAGCCAGTACAGCAGTGATTTTTGCAACAGTCATCTTTTTGGCCGGTGGAATTTTAGGCACCTTTCACCATTTGTATTTTACCGGTACACCAAAATCAGTAATGGCCCTGGGTGCCACATTTAGTGCTTTGGAAGTCGTGCCGCTTTTATTGATTGGTTTTGAGGCCTTTCACAATTACCGCTTGAGCAAATCCACAGAATGGCTCAAGGATTACAAGTGGCCTATTTACTGCCTGATTTCGGTGGCTTTCTGGAATTTTCTGGGAGCAGGAATCTTTGGTTTTCTGATCAATCCACCAATAGCCCTATACTACATGCAGGGATTGAATACCACACCTTTACATGGGCATACTGCCTTGTTTGGGGTCTACGGGATGTTGGGTATCGGTTTGATGCTCTTTGTTTTGAGAAGCCTTTACAGAAATCAAGTTTGGAACAATAAATTGATTGGGTTCTCTTTTTGGTCGATCAATATCGGGCTGATGCTGATGGCCATTTTGAGTCTGTTGCCTGTTGGTTTGCTGCAGACGGTGGCCAGTGTCAATGAGGGCATGTGGTATGCCCGCTCAGCTGAGTTTCTCCAGCAGCCCGTCATGAACACCTTGAGGTGGTTACGGGTAATAGGGGACACCATTTTTGCCATTGGTATTCTGGCTTTGTTTGTGTTTGTTATCCGCCTGTTCTACGACAAGAAGAAAGTGAAGGCAGGAGAAAAGGTATCCGCTTAAAAACATTTTCCCATTTGTCACATATACTGGCAAATGGGAATTTTTTGCTATCTGTATCCTGAGATATAAATCTCCTTACTTACTTAAATGATTTTACAATAAAGATTGCGTTCAATGCCCTATATTCTCCTATGATTAGTTTATCCTTTTGAAGAAAAAATCCCCAGATTTCATTTACCCAATATTATTGGACCAATGAGGAATCAGCTTGAAACCTGCTCAGGTAGAGGTAAAATGAGAAATAAATAACAGGTACGGAAACTTTTGCCAGCTACTGAGTCTTGGAAAGAGTGCAAAATTTTTCATTGTGATGAAAGCTGCATCTTAACACTCTATTTAATCGGTTTTAGTTTTATTTTTCAAAGACCTCCCTTACATTTACTTCTATAAAAAATTGATATTATTATATGGAGCAAGTGGAGGAATTTCTTACCAAACTATTTCTGGCCGACGATTGGCCGGCACGTTGGGTGTGCGGGCAATGGAGCTCATTTCACGGTTGGTTATATATCACTAGCGACATTGCCATTTGGTTGGCTTATTTTGTGATTCCGGCCATAATTATCTTTTTTACCCAAAAACGGCATAATCTCCCCTTTTTGCCAGTTTTTTGGCTTTTCGGAGCGTTTATCATCCTTTGTGGAAGTACTCATCTGATTGATGCATTGATGTTTTGGTGGCCTGGTTATCGGCTAAGTGCCCTGGTGAGGTTAATGACTGCTCTGGTAAGTTTGGCAACTTCCTTTGTGCTCATCAGGGATTTGCCAAAGTTAATAGAAGTGAAGCCCAAAAACGAATTGAAAACCTACCAGATGGAAAAGCAGCTCATTCAGTATGAAAAGGAAATTCTCGAATTAAAAACCCTTTTGAAAAGCAAGAAGGAATAATGTTTTCCATTCGCCCATATGGAATGTTTATTCAAACGGCCATTTTGGTTTTCATGGCTTCATTTATTGCTGGAGTTGTTTACCTGATAGACCTGAATACAGATAGCACGGTTGCAGTAGCCAGTATGCATGCCATTGTTATTTTATACAGTTGGCTTATTCCAGGCAAGTATGCAAGCGTTTTTACAGCGGTTATCTGTTCTTTTTTAACTATCTCCGCTGTCATTGAAAGCAAAGAAATCGTTGGTAACCAGAGTGATCTTTCCAATTTAAATATGGTTATTTCTTTGGTTGTCATTTGGACCTGCTTTACTCTCGTATTCATTGCGAGGAGCGGCTTTTTCAGTCTTGAAAGGACCAACGATCAACTATCTGAAAGTTCTTCGGCCTTGTTGGAGAAGGTAAAGGAATTGGATCTTAAGCAGCAGCTGTTATCCGATCATAAAATACAACTCGAAAATTTGAATAAGGAGTTGCTGGAGAAAAACCGGGAACTTGAGCGTTTCACAAGTATTACCAGTCATGATTTGCAAGAGCCGCTTCGGACCATTGGCAACATGGCCCATTTGATTTCCAAAAAATATTATTCAAACTTTGACGATCAAGGGAAAAAGATGTTAGGATATGTGACATCTTCTACCAATAGAATGTCAGCGCTTATCAAAGGACTGTTGGATTTTAGCAGATTAGGAAATAAGCGGGATTATGAGTTGGTGGACTGTCAGGAGTTGGTAGGCACCATTGTACAGGACCTGGATGCGGCTCTGGCGGCCAGCAAGGGCAGAGTCATTTTCAAAGAGTTACCCCTGGTGAAAGGTAATCCTTTGGAATTACGCATTTTATTTCAGAACCTGATCAGCAATGGGCTGAAATTCTCAAAAGCAGGAGTGTTTCCAATCATCGAAGTAAGCGCCAAGGTGGGTAAAAGGCGAGTGACATTCTGTGTAAAGGACAATGGCATTGGGATTGCGGAGGCAGATTATGATAAAATATTTTTGATTTTTCAACGTTTGCACAATGTAGAAGAGTTCGAAGGTACTGGTCTGGGCTTGGCCTATTGTCGCAAAATCGTTGAGCTTCACGGTGGGAAAATATGGGTTAAATCAAAAAAGGAGGAAGGAAGCTCTTTTTATTTTACACTGGCAAAAATTTTATGAGAGAACCAAATAACAAGTTGGATTGTGTCTTGCTCATTGACGATGATGAAGCAACAAATTTCTACCATACAATGATTTTGGAAGAAGAATGTGAATGGGTGCATATTCAATCCGTGAATTCGGCCAAAGAAGGGCTTGACTATTTACTTGGTAAAGGAGTATATGCCAATTCTCCTCAGCCAGGCATTGTTTTTTTGGATATTAATATGCCGGGTATGGACGGTTGGGAGTTTTTGGAAGCATATGATGAATTATCAAAGGATATTCATGACCGAGTCGTAGTGTCCATTCTTACCACCAGTTTTAATCCGGGAGACAAAGATAGGGCTGCAACCATTCCTTCAGTAAAAGAATTTGCAAACAAGCCTTTGACACCTGAAGTATTTTGGGGTTTAGTGGATAACAATTTCTAATTCAAACAATTCGGGTATCTATTGATGGTATTTTTAGTCAAAAGGTTTCCGGGTGCCAGGGTTTGGAATTATCGTCGCTACATATCAATCTATTTCTACATATCAAACCATCTTTCCACCCGTTCAAGCCAAGATTAATTTGATCCTGATTCGTTTGATTTTAACTTCCTGTTATACAATCTATCTGTCAACTACTAATTACCACTGAAACGAAAAAATCCATGGTAATGAAACCTCAAATCAGCCCGAAGGTAGATTTGAGGTCTGTTTAAAAAATCAAAAATTCATTGATCCATCTGGTTGAAGCAAAAACCTAAATGTATAATAGGGACTTGGCGTGCTCATAGGATCTACTTCAGCAAGAGGAGGATTGTCCTGGTAATAGGATAGGATTTCCATTTTGGCATAATTGCCTGCATTGGTCCTGATGAGTATCACACGGCCCGGGATCGGACTAATGACATGGGTGCCGGGGTTGTAATTGTACCAACCGTTTCCGGAACCTGTTGGAATGGCCATGCCATCTGCGCCGTCGCTATGGAATTCCACTGAGGAAGGAACCTCATTCAATTCATCAAAGGCTGCGGTCACCACAGTGCCCTGTGCGGAACCCGAACCGCTTGTCCCGCTATTGACGATAAGAGTGGTTCCTTTAAAAGCAATGTCCCAATTCCCTTCCCGATTGTCTGTTTCCTGGTTATTTTCCAGGCTGAAATAGCGGAAAGGTCGCTCCTCCGTAATTTCTCCGGTACTCCTGTCAATCACATCATTGGGCGCATAAAGATTTTCCACGGTTTTTGCCTGAGCGTCAATTTCCGGTTTTTCTACTTCGCTACTTTCGCATCCTGCGTTAAAAGCAAGCAAAAGGATGCCTGCCAAAATTTGATTCCATTTGATCATTGTAATGATTATTTATTTTGATTAATTAATTGATGAATCGGTAATTTCATGCCTGCAAAAAGGATGGTGCCCGGATTGTTGGGTGTATGAATGGTGGTTTGGTTGAACAGGTTAAATCCACCCGCCTCGATCATGATCCCGTTATTCAGGGCCTTGTTAAGGCTCAGGTTCCAACTGATAAGTCCGGGTGCATATTCTGCGGATTCGTCCAATATCAGGTTCCCATTCACATCGCCAAATCCAAATTTACCCCTGTAGATGCCTCTAAGCGCCATATTTACACCAGTACTGGACTCCTGGTAATTGATTTTCACATTGCCACTATGCCGGCTCCTGTTAAATAAGCCACCGTAATCGCTCCTTTGAACCCGCCGGCTGCGGTTTTGGGTATCCCGACGGAAAAGTTCTCCTGCATCGATTTTTTCCAAAACATCCAGGTCCTTTGTATCCAGGTACATGTAACCCAGAGAAAATTGCAGGTTTTCCGATACCCGAAAGGTCCAGTCCAATTCCGCACCCCTGCTGATTACCCTGGCAATGTTGAAATAGGAGAAGGCATTTTGGCCGGAGTTCAGGCGGGCTACCGGAGCTGTTTCGATCAGATTGGAAATGTTGTTTTGAAAAAAATTGCCCTGAAACAATAAGTCCCCCGAGATTTTCCACCTAAACCCTGTGTTGATGGCGCGGGAACTTTCTGCCTCTAACTGGCCAAATTGACTGGGGTTGAGCAGCATTTGTTGTACCAATCCCTGGGATTGCAATCTTGCTATGCCCTGCTGAACCAGATTGGCCCCGAATACATAATAGCCTGCAGAAGCATTGTTGAAATTCAACAGCAACTGCCTGAAATCCGGGGCCTTGAAACCTGCCCCAAGTGAAAGTTGCCAGCTAAATCGTTCACTGAACTTGTACATCCCTGAAATCTTGGGACTGATTCTTTCACCATACTGGCTGTGCAAGTCTGCCCTTACTCCGGTAACCAGATTCCACTTTTCTGAAGGATCCCATTGGTGCTGTAAAAAGACATATCCGGCATCAAATCGATTATTGTCATCATACCTGGTGGCTTCCACGGTTTCCATCAGATGACCTAGCCCAATTGTGATGAGTTGTTTGGAATCCAATTGAAGGTCTGTCTGGAATTCTGTCCTGTGGTAATGCTGCTTGAAATCCTGCTCATCCAGAATTGATCCATCCTCTTGAAATACCGTCAGGGTATGGGTCTGGAAGAGGGAACTCATGCTCCTTAGCGTCATCTGCCATTGATCGTTGGGACGAAAGCTAATGGTAGGGTTCAGGTTCAGGTCCATGCGTTCTCCATTCAGGTCAGCCAATCTTAGACTTCCTTCTCCAGCCACCTGCATGCTATTTTCCGAATTTTCATTATAAAACCGGGAATAAACCTTAAAATTCCACTTTTTGGTTTTCTTACCGATTTTAAATTGAGCCGTACTGGCTTGATAGGGACTTTGGGTTTTTCCGGGCACCTCGGGAGTTATATCAAATCCATCAGTCGAAAAGCGGTTGAAATAGGCATAAAGGTTCCAGTCATTCTGGTTCATGCCGATCTCTCCGCTGAGGTCAAGGGTGTTGAACGAGCGGTACCTGGATTCCAGGTTGGCAACAATCCTTTCCTGACTTTTTTTGGTAATGATGTTGATTACTCCTGCCATGGCTTCGCTTCCATAAATCGCACTGGAGGGACCCCGAAGGACTTCGATCCGTTCGATATTGGAAACTGCAATCCTATCCAGGTCAAAAGTACCAGCCGTCCGGCCTATCAGGGGTTCTCCATCCAGAAGTATCAATATATAATCCGACGAAAGTCCCTGCATTTGCAGACCTGCGCCATGATCTCCCACTACCTGCAGGCCTGTTTGTTCACGGAGTATCTCCGAAAGCCGCATGCCCCCTGTTTCCTGGATTTTCTTTCGGGTAATGATGGTGACCGGCATGGGCAAATCTTCTACACTTCGATCGGTTCGGGTGGCAGCTACCACCACTTCCTCCATCTGCCCAATCTTTTCCCTTAAATTGAACTTGTTTACCTGGCTGAGTTCTCTGGCCTGGAATATCCTTGTATCATAACCCATGGCAATTATTTCGATCTCCTGGTCCTCCTGAAGGTTATCAGGAAGCTCAAATGAGCCATCATTACCGACAGTAAGCACCTGTTCAGTTCCAATTTTCACCAGTGCATGGGGGATGGGATTGCCCTCAACATCCTGAATATAGATTGGATCGGAGGCAAAAGCCAGTTTGGGGATAATGAGCAACCCGAATAGCCCGACGAGTATTTTATATTTATTAAGATTAATTCTATACATAAGGCTAAAATTTTTCCCGGTGCTGGTTCTACCGGGAAATTTTTTATAAACTGTCTATCAGATTTTTCCAGCGTTCATTTTGAGGAAGTCCGGGCTTTCTCAGTCCAAATAACTGGGCAATCATTTCGCCATCCTTGTCGAACAATTCCAAAGAGGAAACCAGCCCATCATCAGTGTGTTTGTGAACCACCCATGCCTCAGCAATACAAGTTTCATCCATATGCATGTTAAAATCAGGATCCATTACGTTGAGCCAATCCCCCAATTGGCGGATGGTACGCACTTTTCCCTGATGAATTTGTATGTTCCCCTTGTTGCCGGCGAAAATCATGATTGGCATCTTTTCATCCGATGCTACCTCCAGGATTTTTCGGCTGGATAACCTGTCTACAGGGTAGGCCCATTTTTCTCCTATCCATTTGATGGCATCCAGGCGGTGCACATTGTATTTCCGGAGCATTCCAAAAAAATCATGGGTGTCTTTCATATTTTCCCAATCCTTTGCAAAAGCCTCCCTGTCTACCGCACTGGCATAGGTTTGAGGCTCAAAAGGAAGGGCCTGTATTGGATCACTTTCCTTCTTTTGCCGATAGGTGGCTACCATGTTGTCATACGCATCCTGGTTGCTATTTTCCTGCAGGTAGATTTTTAGAATTGCATCCCCCGCCTGATCAAAAAACTGAAAGCTTCTCATGGTGCCACGTGCGGTTTCAGTGGTAACGGCAAAACCATATTTCCACTTGTTCAAAAACACCCGCTGCTCAATAGGGCCTATTACTGTGGCGATTTGGCTTGGAGCAGTGCCATGGATGGTGATTTTCTGGAAATTTCCCTTGTGTTCAAGTACACAACCGTCATTTCTGGTTAAGGCCATCACTTTTCCCAGTTCCCGGCAGGAGAGAAGGATCCTGGCCCAATCATCTTTTAAACGAATGGGTGCCGGATTTTCAGTGGTCAGCAGTAATTCGAGTTCTGAAACCTCAAGGATTTTTGCTGCATCCCTGATTCTTGTTTTCGGTTGATTGGCCTTTAGGGTTTCCCAGGCATCCTTTAGTGCTGTGGCTGAGGGATATTTCAATGTAGTTTCCATAATCAAGCAAATTTGAAATTAGTAGTGTATGAACTTTTTTTGTTGGGAGGGAGGCTGCTGACATAGATCGGGGCCGCAGGTCCATCCGTTTCCACATGTATGGGGTAATCAAAATTTCGTTGAAGGTTTTCCGCAGTCATCACTTTCCGGATGGGCCCTTGTTTTATTACAGTACCATTTTTGAGCAATACCGCATTGTCGGCATAATTAGCGGCCAGGTTGAGGTCGTGTAAGATGGCCAGAATCCCGATATTTCTATGTTTCAATTGCCCAATGATCTCCAGAATATGGTGCTGCTGGGCAATGTCCATACTGGAAGTGGGTTCGTCAAGAAGCAGGTACCTGGGAAAACTTTTGATATCCCAAATCTGGCACAAGACCCTTGCCAGCTGAACCCGTTGCTTTTCTCCCCCGGAAAGGTTACCGTATAATTGGTTTTTCAGCTCCCAGGTATGGGTGGCCTTCATGACCTCCTCCACAGTGTTGGACGGATATTTCTTTTTGGAAAGCACAAGTCCAAGCATTACCACCTCGATGGCCTGGAAAGGGAAAGTCATGGTACTGTGCTGGGGCATAACCGCCCGCAGGTGAGCAAGTTCCTTTGGTTTTAAGCCGCTGATGGAGATACCATTGTACCTGACCATGCCCTGTTTACATAGGAGTTCCCCGGACAATAGTCTGAAGAGGGTGGACTTACCTGCACCATTTGGTCCCAGCAAAACGGTCATCTCACCCGGCTTCAGATGAATGCTGACCTGGTCTACAATAGGTTTATTATTGATACAGAAATGAATGTTTTTCGCTTCCAGCATATCAGGTTCTTATTTTTTTCACGTTAATGATCAGCCAGATAAAAAAAGGCGATCCGATAATGGCCGTAATGATTCCGATGGGCATCTCTGCAGGCATTACCAAAGTTCTGGCCAACAGGTCCGCTCCGGTAAGCAGGCAGGCACCCAATAGAAAGGCTCCTGATAAAACCAACCGGTGATCAGCACCAAATGAAAGTCGGATCAGATGGGGGACGATCAATCCCACAAATCCAATGGTGCCAGTCATGGATACGCCCACGCCAACCACCAGGGCACTCATAAAAAGTACAATGTATTTTACCTTTTGCACATTCACCCCCATGTGGAAAGCCTCGTTTTCCCCCAGTGCCAGTGCATTGAGATTGCGGTATTGAAGCATGATCCAACAAGAGGGGGCAAGAATCAGTAAAAATGCAATTTTGACCTTATTCCAATTGGCACCCCCCACATCCCCCAGGCTCCAGAAGGTAAAATTCCTTATGGCCGCTTCATCCGCATAAAATATGGCCAGACCTATCAAGGCACTTGAGAGGGCAGTCAGGGCAACCCCGGCAAGGATCAACAGGGAAATATCTGTTTTGCCTCCATAATTGGCCATTTTGTAAACCAACAGGACGTTGATCAAGCCACCAACAAAAGCAAATAATGGAAGACTGAAGCTACCAAAAAGACCGGTAATCCAGGGAAAGGAGGCCCCAAAAACAATAAAAACCACAGCAAATAAGGCACCTCCGCTGCTCACCCCGATCAGTCCGGGTTCTACCAGGGGATTTCTGAAAAGGCCTTGCAGGGCCGCTCCGGATATACCAAGTCCTCCCCCCACCAACATAGCCAGCAAAACCCTGGGAAATCGTATTTGTAATAACACATTGGTTTCCTGAACAGTATAACTTCCCGACACAATTCCCAGCTGCTGCAATAGAATGGAAATGGCATTGGAGAAAGGAATCGAAAATGCCCCGATAGATAGGGAAAAAACAGCAAGCATCACCATCCCCAAACCCAAAATGGATAGTACCAGGTTTTGATGCTGCATTTTCGAATAAACCAGGTTTTGGATCATCGTTCCTCGCGGTTTACACTTTTGGCCAACTCCAGTGCTGCCTTTCCTACTCTTGGTCCAAAACCTGAAAGATAAAGGCCATCAAAAGCCAGGATGCCATCCTGCTGAACGGCTTTGGTTTGTTCTATACCTCGGATGTTTCTTACCCCTGCTTTGCCTCCCAGGGATTGGAGGCTTGATTCAAAAATGAGCAGGTATTCAGGATCCATGGACACCAGGGCTTCTGGGGTCAGGGGGATAAAATCTTTGAAGCCTTTTCCAACGGATGTTATGGCTGCCATTTGAAGGAGAGATTCCGCAAAAGTATCCTCACCCGCCACAAATACGTTTTCCTGCCCCCGGGCCATGACAAAAGCCATTTTTGGCTGCATTTTTAGTTTGGAGGTGTAAGTTTCCAATTCCTGGATATCCAGGTCTAATTTTGCGGCCATTGCTTTCCCTTTTTCCGGTACTTCCAAAAATTCAGCCAATGCTTCAATTAGTTTATAGGTACCGGGGAGATCTTTGGGCTTTTCAAATTCATGGATTTCCAATTCAGCAGTTTCCAATTGTGCCACCACATCAGCTGTCAGGTAGCCAGATTCCATTAAAAGGATGTCCGGTCCCAAGGCCAGTATGCCTTCTGCTTTTATCTGGTTGCGATATCCTATGGAAGGCAATTCCTGCATAGCCAAAGGGTAGGTGGAAGTGATGTCGGTGGCGATAATGGATGCACCAAAACCCAGTTCATAAACGATTTCCGTAATGGTTCCTCCGGCAGTGATTATCGTTTGGTTATTTGTATCCTTTTCTTTGGATCCGGATGAACAGGCCATAGACAGGAGTGAGAATAGAATGAGGTAATGCTGTTTCATTTATTAAGATTGATTATAAATAGATATGCAAATATTACTCTATTTGGATTAAATCCAAATTAATATTAATTGAAAATTTCTATGGATATTCAATTTTCATAAATAATTTTTAGGGGGAAACACCTATTCATCATTTCTAATTTTTTTGCATTATTTTGGGATAAAAATATTTCCGATTTTTTTATTTATTTATTCAACCAAATGTCTTAGGCGAAATGCATTTTTAAGAATGATATCAACATATTTAATTTTCGGCCTTGAATTATTTCAAACAAGTAAACCAAAAGGAAAAATTTTTTTCCTTATTTAAGCAGCAAATAACTACCTTTTTTTGAATTGGCCCGTTGTTAAAAATCAATTATAAATGGGAAATATTATAGCTGTCTCTTA
>NZ_JABURL010000060.1 GCF_014762705.1 Cyclobacterium sp.
TTTTGGAGAAAAAAAACAACTAAATTAGAGGCTGCCCGACTTTTCGGACAGCCTCTTGCAAGTAGCGGGAACAGGACTCGATGCTGTGTCCGCCGCGGCGGATATGAGCCCATGGGATTAATTTTTGAGAATAAGATTCCGAATAAATTCTCTACCGATGCCTGTTTTGAGGTATTTTTCTCTATCCATGGCTTCTTTTTTGGATTCAAATTCCTCAGTATGTATAACTTTCCAAGGCCGAAATTTAATCGTCCACCCCTTTTTACCCAGTTCATTATGGGAGATTAGGCGTTTTTGAAGATTAGAAGTAAAGCCGATGTAGATTTTATCGTATTTTTCACTGTAAAGTGCATAAACAGTAAACATGGGATTAAAAATAACAAAAAAAGGGCACTGTTTCCAGTGCCCTTGCAAGTAGCGGGAACAGGACTCGAACCTGTGACCTTTGGGTTATGAGCCCAACGAGCTACCAACTGCTCCATCCCGCGATATGTTTTTAATTCAAAATGCCAACTTTCCGGACTCGAACCTGTGTCCGCCGCGGCGGATATGAGCCCAACGATCCGCCGTGGCGGATCCATCCCGCGATATGTTTTTAATTCAAAATGTCAAATTTCCGGATTCGAACTTGTGTCCGCCGCGGCGGATATGAGCCCAACGATCCGCCGTGGCGGATCCATCCCGCGATATATTTTTATTAATTATTTCAAATTTTGTGACTCATTGTTAAGCGCAGCGAGAAATAAATCCTACACAATATAGCTTGTCAAATAAATCAACACTTTTCGGTATTTTATACGGCAGCAAACGTTTTTTGTTGCCCTTTCCTTTATTGTGGTACAAAGGTAAGGACATATTCTCAAAAATCAAGTACCTTTGTAAAAAAATCTGAAACCATGTCCGAAAGTACACACAAGGCAGGCTTTGTTAACATCATAGGTAAACCTAATGTAGGGAAGTCCACCCTGATGAATGCCCTGCTCGGAGAAAAATTGTCTATCATTTCCTCCAAAGCACAGACTACCCGACATCGTATCCTTGGCATTATGAATGAAGAGGATTACCAGATTGTATTTTCAGATACCCCAGGTATGCTGAAACCCAAGTATGAATTGCACAAAAGCATGATGGGCTTTGTCAATCTTTCTCTGGAAGATGCAGATGTGATCGTTTTTGTGACAGATTTGTTTGAAACAGATGAGGATATCCAGGAAATACTTCAGAAAATCAATGCTTCGGAAGTACCTGTATTGCTGGTGATCAATAAAATAGACCTGAACAAAGAAGAGAAACTACAGGAAGTCACCGATTACTGGACCCAAAGGATCAAGGCAGCAGTGGTCATACCCATATCGGCCCTGGAGCAGTTTAATTTGCAAAAAATCATGCAGGAAATCCTGGACAGGCTGCCGGTTCATCCACCGTTTTATGATAAGGAAGAACTGAGTGACCGCCCGGAGCGTTTCTTTGCGTCTGAGATCATTCGGGAAAAGATATTTACGCGGTACAAAAAGGAAATCCCCTACAGTACGGAGGTGAGGATTGAAGATTTTGAGGAAACGGACAACCTGATTCGCATGCGGGCTTTGATTTTTGTGGAAAGGCAGAGTCAGAAAGGGATCATCATTGGCGACAAAGGCAATGCCTTAAAGAAAGTGGGTACCGAAGCCCGGATTGAAATGGAGACCTTTTTCGGAAAGAAGGTGTTTTTGGAAACCTTTGTCAAGGTGGAAGAAAACTGGAGAAAAAATAAAAACAAGTTGAAAAAATTTGGTTACGACCAATAAAATAGCGCATTATGGCTAATATAGTAGCAATTGTAGGAAGACCTAACGTGGGTAAATCCACTTTTTTTAACCGGTTGATAGAGGAAAGGAAGGCCATTGAGGACAACCTCAGTGGCGTGACCCGGGACCGCCATTACGGGCATGCCCAGTGGGGAGGCAAGTTTTTTTCGGTGATCGATACCGGGGGTTACGTGACCGGGTCTGATGATGTGTTCGAAAAGGAAATCCGGAAACAAGTCAAACTGGCCATAGAAGAGGCATCCGTCATTCTTTTTGTGGTGGATTGCATCGATGGGCTGACGGATCTGGATACCGAATTTGCCAGGGAACTCAGAAATACGGACAAACCGGTATTTATGGTGGCAAATAAAGCGGATAACCTGGACAAAATGTTGATGGCCAATGAGTTTTATGCGCTTGGCTTGGGTGAGGAGACCATCTTTCCGATTTCTTCCTCCAGTGGAAGCGGCATAGGTGACCTGCTGGATGAAGTGATCAAAAAATTTCCGGATGAAGGAGAGGAAGACCCGGATGAGGGGGTGCCAAAAATCGCCATTCTGGGCCGCCCCAATGTGGGGAAATCCTCCTTCCTCAATGCCTTGATAGGTAAAGAACGATCCATCGTAACCGATGAAGCCGGTACAACCCGCGATGCCATTCATACCCGGTACCAATTGTATGGCAAAGACTATATCCTTACAGATACAGCAGGTATCCGCAAAAAGGCCAAGGTAAAGGAGGACATTGAGTTTTATGCGGTCATGCGTTCCCTGCGTACCCTGGAAGATTCGGATGTGGTGATCGTCATGGTAGATGCTACCCGCGGGCTGGAATCTCAGGATGTAAACCTGATTTCCCTGGCCATCAAAAACAACAAAGGGATCATGATCATGGTGAACAAATGGGATTTGATCGAAAAGGATCACAAGACCATGCTCACCTTCAAAGAGGACATGAGCCAAAAGTTAGGTGAAAATAAGTGGATTCCGATTATATTTATTTCTGCACTGACCAAGCAAAGGATTTTCCAGGCCATGGAATTGGCCATGAAAGTGTACGACAACAAACACAGGAAAGTGCCTACCTCCAAATTAAACGAATTTATACTTCCTGAAATTGAAAAATATCCGCCACCTGCAAACAAAGGTAAATACATCAAAATAAAATACATTACCCAATTGCCAACAAAAAACCCGGTTTTTGCGTTTTTTTGTAACTTGCCACAATACATTAAATCTCCCTACACCCGGTTTTTGGAAAACAGGCTGAGAGAGAATTTTGATTTTGAAGGAGTACCGGTGAAGATTACCTACAAGAAAAAATAATCCAGTATGAAAAATTTATGGTATGTTGCCCTTTTTGCATTGGCTTTGTTTACAGGCTGTGCAGTTGAGGATGAACCTGCGGAGCCGCAGTTGGCGGGAGGAGTGTGGAGTCTGGAGTCAGCGAATGTACAGGCATCGGGCACCGCGGTAATTCCGGGCACCCAGAATTCCGTCCCTGTTTCCATTACCGGTAACGGGGAAGACTACGACATGACTGTGGTCTTTGGTGAAGATCCCAATACGGTGATGGCGGAAGGTGAATTCGTTTTCTTTGTCGAAGTGAGTGTGGCAGGCATTCCTTTTGCAGATCAGCGGTTTCCTGTCCAGGGTACTGAAACTTTTGCTGGCACCTGGGAAATCAACAATGATCAACTGGTGATGGTGGATACTGATAATGATGTCTTTGAGATGGAAATTTTAGAATTCACAGAAAACCGGCTTAGGGTTTCTGGCATGCCGAATGTCATGGATTTTAGCGAATTTGATATGTCAGGAGTGACCCCTGGGGAAGCAACAGCAGAATTCGTTCTGGTCAGGCAATAATAAAATCCGTTTCGTTGGAGCTGGCCAAATGTGAAGGCTTAGCTGTGTCAGAACATCATTTTATAGAAACCGGGCTTTATCGGGTATGGGTTGAAGAAATTTAGAGATTGGGTTATTCCCTGACCGTAAAATTAATTTACCTTTTTCCCTCATAGGGGATGTAGATTACTTTTTTGGTTTTAAAGAATTCTTCTGAAAAATAATCATCCAGAAAATAAGGTACATAGGACAGGTTTAAAGCCTCGAGTTCCTCATCTACCTCACCGCCTTTCAGGTAGAAGATACCATTTTGGAAGTCCTGATGCAGATTTTCTTTTCTGAATTTACCTTTTACCCAGGGAAGGAATTTCTCCATTTGGGTCACCGCCCTGCTGATCACAAAGTGATAGCTTCGGGTCAGACTTTCTGCCCTGGCCTGTTGGGCTTCTACATTTTGCAAACCAAGCTGCCGGACCACATCCTTCACCACAGTGATCTTTTTGCCTATGGAGTCCACCAGGTGAAAATGGACTTCAGGGAATAATATAGCCAGGGGAATGCCCGGAAATCCACCTCCTGTGCCAATATCCAATATTTTAGTACCCGGAGAAAACTGAATTACCCTGGCAATGCCGAGAGAATGCAATACATGGTGTATGTAAAAACTATCCATGTCTTTTCTGCTGATCACATTGATTTTGCTGTTCCAATCCTGGTAAATTGCTCCCATGAGTTCGAATTGATGAATTTGCTTTTCCGTCAAATCGGGGAAATATTTCAGGATGAGCGATTGGTCTGGCTCCATGAATTAAATATGTTTGTTTTTACCCTGGGCGATTTCGAAAAGCAATTCCCTGGACCTGTGAAGCTGCGCTTTGACGGTGCCCAAAGGTTTTCCCAATTCCTCGGCAATTTCATCATAAGACAACTCGTCAAAATACCTTAATTTGACCAATTTGCGGTACTTGGCCGGGAGTTTTGCAACAAAAATGCGGACCATCTCCTTTCTTTGGGTCTTGATGAATTCATCCTGAGGATTGTTGTCATCATCTTCAATGTCTATATTGACTGTGTTGCCTCCATCATCTGTCATGGTATTGTTGAGGCTCATGGTTTTGAGTTTCTTTTTCCGGATAAAGTCGATGGTATTATTGGTGGCAATGCGGAAAAGCCAGGTGGAGAAAGTGTAGTCTTTTTTAAATTTATGGAGGTTCCTGAAGGCCTTGGCAAAGGCCTCCATGGTCAGGTCTTCGGCATCATCCGCATCCCTGATCATTTTCAATATCATAAAATACACGGCTTTCTTATAGCGTTTCATCAGCGAAGCATAAGCCTGCTGGTCTTTCTCCTTGACCGCCTTGTCGATCAATTCGAAATCTTCCAATGCCTTATCTGAAAAACCTCTTTCGTTTATTTCCATTTAACCGTTTTTGACAGGTAACCTAGTGTACCCAGAACCCAAAAATAGACCATATACATCAAATCGAAAAACATGGTCCAAATCACTTTTCCTTTGCCTTCCAGTTTTTTTCTGGCTTCATGGATGATGAAATACTGAATTGTGGCCCTGAACAAAACTAACCCCAATACCACGGCAATTGGTTCCCAGGAACTGGCGAGAATGACAATCACGGCAGCAGAAAGCCAGAATATCAAATGACTCAACGAATACAAACCTAATTTTAGTTTATCTTTGCCACGGTAATATTTACCGGCATGAAAATGACGCTTTTTTTGCGTAAAGTAGTCTTTGAAGTTGGTTTTTGGCTCGGAAACGGTAATGCTTTCCGGATGAGCCACAATGGCGGTATTTGATGACATGGCATAGCGATTGACAAAGAGGTCATCATCCCCGCCTTCAATGTGCCAAAGGGATTTAAAAGCTTTTTTCTCCATAAAAAAATCCTTCCTGTAACACAGGTTTCTGCCTACCCCCATAAAGGGAGATTTCCAATACCCAAAAGAAAAATAATAAATGGCGGTAAGCAGGGTTTCGAATTGTATGATCCGATTCAATAAGCCGGGCAGGGCCATGTAGGAGCCGTGGCCCAGGGCAAAAACCTTGTTTTCAAGGCGGATGGGGGCGGACATCCTTTTGATCCAATGCAATGATACCGGTCTGCAATCTGCGTCTGTCAACAAAACAATGCCATATTGGGAGACCTTGATCCCAAGGGTAAGGGCGTATTTTTTTGAAGTTACATGAGAAGGGGTGTACCGGATATTCACCGCCCTGAAATTGGGATATTGTGTGGAAAACTCACGCAGTAAGGCTTCTGAATCATCCCAGGAACAGTCATTGACGACTACCACTTCAAATTTGGGATACTGTTGTTGCATTAACAAAGGAATAAGGTCCTTGAGGTGGGAGGACTCATTTTTTGCCGCAATGACAATGGAAACTCCGGGCGGGTTCGGAATTAGATTTTCTTCAGGCTGGTTTTTGTAGAAAAATGCAAATCTGCCAAAAACAAGCAGCAAATAAGTAAACTGTATGCCCGAAGCCAAAAAAAACAAGCCCCATATTATATTTTCCATGCTTACCTGTTGAGTCGCTTGCTTAAGATTAAATCAAAAATTTCGTTTCTTTTGTAGAAATGCACCTATTTTTGTGCCCAAATATAAGGAGTAATTGGTGGATTTTTCAATGAAAGGCAGGAATGAAATTTAATCTTCAGCATAAAGATCAGGCTACAAAGGCCAGAGCCGGGAGGATACTGACAGACCACGGGGAAATACAAACCCCCATATTCATGCCGGTGGGAACAGCAGGATCGGTAAAAGCCGTTCATCAACGGGAATTGACTTATGATATAAAGGCACAGATCATCCTGGGCAATACCTATCATTTGTACCTTCGCCCCGGTTTGCAGGTGCTGGAGGCGGCGGGGGGGCTTCACAAATTTATGGGTTGGACCGGCCCGATACTTACCGATAGTGGAGGATATCAGGTATTTTCCCTGGCAGATAGTCGGAAGATTACCGAGGAGGGTGTCATGTTTCAATCTCATATTGATGGCTCCAGGCATCATTTCAGTCCTGAATCGGTGATGGATGTGCAGCGCAGTATAGGTGCAGATATTATCATGGCTTTTGATGAATGCACTCCCTACCCCTGCGAGTGGAATTATGCCAAAACCTCTCTGGCCCTGACCCAACGCTGGCTCGGACGCTGCAAACAAAGATTTGACGCTACCGAAGGAAAATATGGCTATCAGCAGGCCCTTTTCCCCATTGTACAGGGCAGTACCTTCAAGGATTTAAGACAAGATGCTGCCCGTTTTGTGGCAGATCAGCATATGGAAGGGAATGCCATAGGAGGATTATCAGTAGGAGAACCGGCCGAACTAATGTATGAAATGACAGATCTGGTTACCGATCTTTTACCCAAAGAAAAGCCAAGGTACCTGATGGGAGTGGGAACACCTGCCAATATTCTGGAAGCAATCGGCTTGGGCATAGATATGTTTGATTGCGTGATGCCGACCAGGAATGCCAGAAATGGGATGTTGTTCACTACCGAAGGGATTATCAATATCAGGAATGAAAAATGGAAAGCGGATTTTTCTCCCATAGATAACGGCTTCCCCTCCCATGTCAGTAGTTTTTATACCCGGGCCTATCTGAGGCACCTGACGATCAGTAAGGAAATGTTGGCGGCGCAGATTGCCAGTATTCATAATTTATCCTTTTATCTTTGGCTGGTAGCCCAGGCCAGGGAACATATTATCGCAGGGGATTTTCTCACATGGAAAAATGCCATGGTAGAAAAAGTTGGCAGGCGTCTATAAACCCCGGAGATATTAATTCGTTTGCTATCATTGGGAAATTAAGCCAGTTAAAATGAAGCTATTGGACAAATTGATCATAAAGGATTTCCTCAAAACCTACCTGTTTGTGGTTTTGATGCTGATCATGGTGGTGCTGGTGCTGGATTTCACGGAGAAAAACGATACCTATATAAGAAATAATGTGCCCACAGGTGAGGTATTGCAGTACATGCTGAATTACGGGTTGTACCTGAACAACCTGCTTACGCCAATAACAGTTTTCATTTCGGTGATTTTTATCACCTCAAAAATGGCGGGAAGAACGGAGATTATTGCCATTTTAAGTAGTGGGGTAAGTTTCATGCGGATGCTGGTCCCTTTTCTTTTATCGGCCATTTTAATTGCGGTGGTGAGTTTTCTGCTCAACGGCTGGGTACTGCCTGTGGCTACAGCAGGAGTTTCGCAGTTTAAAGTAGAGTACCTGGACAAACAACAACAGTCCAATCTGCAACATATCCACATCAAGGTGGCTCCAAATGTATATGCCTATCTTTTACGGTATTTTACCTCTAACAATTCCGGTTACAATTTTACCCTGGAGCATATTGAAGAGGGCAAATTGCTATCCAAATTCTCTGCAGACAGAATCGTTTGGGATACAACTACCAATGCCTGGAGTGCAAAAAACTGGAAACTTCGGGAATTGCAGGAAATGGGGGAGCGATGGGATGCCGGCGATGAGATGGATACCACCTTATCCATTACCCCCAATGATTTTGACCTGCCGCTGAACCACCATGAAACCTTAACCCTTCCAGAACTTACTGAACAGATAAAAATCCTGGAAGAAAGAGGGGCGGATAATATCAGCTTTTACCGCATAGAAAAGTATGTGCGTTTCATGTCTCCTTTTGCCGCCATTCTGCTCACCTTTATCGGGGTCATTGTCTCTGCCAAAAAGACCAGGGGAGGATCGGGGTTTAAGATTGCTCTTGGCTTTCTTCTGGCATTCGTGTACATCATTCTCTTTCTCCTTTCAAGGACATTTGCGGAAGCCGGTACTGCCTATCCGGTTTTGGCCGTTTGGATACCAAATATAGTATTTGGTTTGACGGGATTGATTTTATACAAGACCATACCCCGGTAAAATGGAGCTGGCCACAGTAAAAGATTATTTATGGCTGCATCTGGTGGTCCTGATTTGGGGCTTTACCGCTGTTTTGGGTTTGTTGATTTCTCTTCCTCCGGTAGAAATTGTGATTTACAGGACATTAATGGCGGGTGCCGGACTTTTTATATTGATTAAACTAAAGAAAAAACCTGTAAAAGTCAGCTGGTCGAATTTGGGCAAATTCCTGTTGACGGGGGGATTGATAGGAGCGCATTGGATTTTATTTTTCTGGTCAGCGCAGGTATCCACTGCTTCGGTCTGTCTGGCTGGGATGGCCACCTGTTCTCTGTGGACAGCCATCATCGAACCTCTTGTAAACCGGGAGCCTGTTAAATGGTATGAGGTATTTCTCGGGCTGCTGGTTATTTTGGGCCTGCTGGTCATATTCAAATTTGAAACCGGCTATTGGCTGGGGCTGAGCATGGCTGTTATTGCAGCACTAATCGGAGCCATATTTACAGTGGTCAATGGGCGATTGATCAAGTCCAGTAGTCCATTCATCATTACGTTTTATGAAATGCTGGGAGCCTGTCTGGCGGCATTGAGTTTTTTGCCTTTCTACGCTTTCTATTTTTCTTCAGGAAGCATTAGCTGGTTGCCTCAGGGCTGGGACTGGTTTTGGTTGTTGGTTCTTTCGCAGGTGTGTACGGTTTTTGCTTTTACTGCCTCTGTCCATTTGATGAAAAGGGTCACAGCTTTTGCCATCAACCTGACAATCAATATGGAACCGGTGTATGGTATTCTGCTTGCCTTTTTGGTATTTGGAGAAAAAGAAAAAATGACAGCAGGCTTCTACTTGGGAACCATGGTCATTCTCTTTTCCGTATGTCTGTACCCTGTCATCCAGTATGCCCTCAAAAGGAAGATGACCCGGCAATTGCGTAGACTGCAATAAGTGTTAATCAAGCGCTTTACGCACCTGTATATAGTGGTCCCTAAAGGAAAGCTTTTCCGGCTCTTCTGAAAATAAGCCGAAAACGGATGAACCTGAGCCCGACATAGAAGCGTACCAGGCACCTGCCTGATACAGTGAAGATTTGATAGCTGAAAGTATGGGGTATTTTTTAAAGAGGCTGCTTTCAAAATCATTGGTAAGATCTTTTTTCCAGTCTTCAGGTTTCTTCAATATTTCCTTCAGGTCTTTCTGCCCGGATCTGGGTTGTACACCGGCATAAGCTTCCTGGGTACTGATATGAATTCCCGGATGAATAAGGTACAGCCAGTTTCCGGACAGCTTCACCGCGGCAGGTTGGAGCAACTCCCCTCTTCCTGTGGCGATCTGGGCCTGATTTTCAATGAAAAAAGGACAGTCGCTGCCCAACCGGGCCGCGTACTGTTTAAGTTTTTGTTTGTCAATTTTTAACTCAAAGATATCATTCAACATGGACAGTGCGAAAGCTGCATCGGCAGATCCCCCGCCAAGGCCTGCCCCAATAGGTATGTTTTTATGCAGGTGGATTTGAACAGGTGATAATTGAGGGAAATCAGCCCCCAATAAATGATACGCCTTTAAGATCAGGTTATTTTCAGATTCACCAGGAATGGCTATTCCACTACTACTGAACCCGGAAGTATCGGATGGGATTATTTCCAATGCATCACTAACAGGAATAGGGTACATGCAGGTGCTGATTTCGTGGAAGTTGTCTTTTCTTTTGCCAAGGATTTGAAGCCCCAGATTTATTTTTGCGTTAGGAAAAGTGATCATGATAAAGTGCCTTTTGAATCCAAAAATAAAATAAAGCCATGGATAAATTAAAGGGACAAGGACAATTCCTCTGAAAGAAAAATCATTTGGGGGATAAAGGGTGGTGAAAGGGACAGTTAAAGCCTGTTTTGGGGAAAAAATTTAACAAATGTTTGCATCAGAATAATATTTTGAAATTTTTTACATTAGTAAAATTTAAAAAATTAAATTCTACACTTTACTTAATAATAAACTATAATTTCTATTTCTATTTCAAATGCCTAATATTATTATTTCTCATAAATTAAAAAATGAAATAAAATATTGTAAGTATGGATTATGGGTTTTAATATTGCATTATCATTAGAACCAAAAAGGTAAAGATTACCATTTAAAAAAACGAAATATGTTCATTCTGGTCAGCCTTGTCGTACTTATCGTCATTATCATCTAGAGAGGGATGAAGCGCTGATCTATTGCCGATAGAAAAATACCATAAAGTGCTTCATTCGAGTGAAGCACTTTTTTTTATAAGCCAGTTGTTAAAAAAAAATAGATTAAATAAATGAGTGATTCAAAGAAACACAGTTGGGAGGTAAGTGATAATCAGGAAAATCCTGCTTCAATGGCCATGTTGTATGCCACCGGGCTTTCAGATGAAAAGATGAAACAACCCTTTGTGGGAGTGGCGAGCTGTGGATATGAGAGTAATCCCTGTAACATGCACCTCAATGATTTCGCAAGAGCCATCAAGGCTGCTACAGTGAAATCCAAGCTGACTGGAATGGTTTTCAATACAATAGGTATCAGTGACGGAATTTCCATGGGAACAGCAGGGATGCGGTACAGTTTGCCTTCCAGGGAAATCATTGCGGACTCCATTGAATCATTTATTTTAGGTCATTCTTTCGATGGGATTGTAGCAGTGGCTGGTTGTGATAAAAACATGCCAGGGGCCATTATGGGCATGCTGCGGGTCAACCGGCCCAGCATCATGGTCTATGGGGGTACCATCCGTTCCGGGAAATACAAAGGCGAGAAACTCAATATCGTTTCAGCATTTGAAGCCTACGGCAAGCGCATCAAAGACGAGATTTCAGATGAGGACTATATGGGCGTCATTAAGAATGCCTGTCCGGGAGCAGGTGCATGCGGCGGGATGTATACCGCAAACACCATGTCTTCGGCCATAGAAGCCATGGGGCTTTCCCTGCCTTACAGTGCCTCTAACCCGGCCAATTCCAAAGAAAAAGCTGCAGAATGTGAGGCTGCAGGAGAGTTTATTGCTAACCTCCTGGCCATGGACCTTAAGCCAAAAGACATCCTTACCAGAAAGAGTCTGGAAAACGCCGTCCGGGTAGTGGTAGCATTGGCAGGAAGTACCAATGCAGTTCTTCATTTGCTGGCCATTGCGCGTACGGCTGGCATAGATTTTGGCCTGGAAGATTTTAAACGAATCAATGCAAGTACGCCTGTTTTGGGTGATTTCAAGCCAAGTGGCAAATACCTTATGGAAGACCTGCACGAGCAGGGTGGGCTTCCGGCATTTATGAAGTATTTGCTGGATAATGGTTTGTTGCATGGAGATTGCATGACAGTAACCGGTAAGACGATTGCGGAAAACCTGGCCAACATTGCTCCGGTCAAGGCAGAAAAGGGAAGTGTAATCTGCCCGCTGGAGGATCCGATTAAGGCCACAGGTCATTTGTGTATCTTAAATGGAAACCTGGCACCTGAAGGTGCAGTGGCCAAAATTTCCGGAAAAGAGGGTGTTTCTTTTACCGGACCGGCCAAGGTTTACAATTCAGAGCAGGAGGCCAATGACGCCATGAAAAACCAGGAGGTTCAGAAAGGTGATGTGGTTGTGATCAGGTATGTAGGTCCCAAGGGGGGACCGGGAATGCCGGAGATGTTGAAACCCACTTCCATAATCATTGGCTCCGGCCTGGGTTCGGATGTGGCTTTGATTACAGATGGGCGATTTTCCGGAGGAACCCATGGTTTTGTGGTAGGACATGTAACGCCCGAAGCCTATGTAGGAGGACCGATCGGACTCTTGCAGAATGGTGATATCGTAACCATCAATGCGGAAAGTTTGGAAATCAGCTGCAATGTTACTCCTGAAGCCTTTGAAGAAAGGAAAAAAACCTGGGTTAACAAAGATTTAAGCCATTTAAATGGAACGCTAAAAAAATATTCTCAGTTAGTTTCTACGGCATCCGAGGGGTGCGTGACAGATAAAAGTTAACGATTATGAATGATTCCCGAATAAGAGGTGCTGAAATAGTCATCAAGTCATTGGTGGCAGAAAACGCCAGATACATCTTTGGCTACCCTGGAGGAGCCATAATGCCGGTATATGATGCCCTGTACGATTATATGGATCATATCCAGCACATTCTGACCAGACACGAGCAGGGGGCCATACATGCGGCCCAGGGCTATGCCCGGGTTTCCGGCCAGGTGGGTGTCTGTATGGCTACTTCCGGCCCTGGAGCGACCAATTTGATTACAGGTATTGCTGACGCGCTTATTGACAGCACGCCATTGGTATGCATTACCGGGCAGGTTGCTTCTCATTTGTTAGGTACGGATGCTTTTCAGGAAACAGATGTGGTAGGCATATCCATGCCGGGTACAAAATGGAATATTCAGGTTCGAAAGGTGGAAGATATAGCTCCTGCCATCGCCAAGGGATTTCATATAGCCCGTTCGGGAAGGCCTGGTCCGGTTTTGATCGACATTACCAAAGATGCACAAACAGCCCTTGGGGAATTCAATTATGTTCCTTGCCTGAATATAAGGTCGTACAGACCCTACCCCAAGTTGGAGGATAGTATCATAGTTCAGGCAGCAAATCTTATCAATCAGGCAAAGAAACCCTATGTTCTGTTTGGACAGGGAGTGATATTGGGAAAGGCCGAAAAGGCTTTGCAGGAATTCCTCGATAAATCGGGAATACCTGCAGCTTGTACGTTACTGGGTACGGGTGCCTTATCAGAGGATCATCCCAATTATGTAGGAAAATTGGGGATGCACGGGAACTATGGGCCCAATATTTTGACCAACCAATGTGATGTACTGATTGCAATTGGAATGCGTTTTGATGACCGGGTTACCGGGGATGTGAAACGCTATGCCAAACAGGCAAAAGTTATTCACCTGGAATTGGACCCTGCAGAGATTAATAAAAATGTAAAATGTGAGGTGGCTGTTTTGGGTGATTGCCGCATTAGCCTGGAGAAGCTTACTGAAAAAGTAGAAAAACGATCCCATCCCGAATGGATTAAAGCATTCAGGGAATTGGAAGCCGAAGAAAAGAGGGTGGTTGTAGGAAATGACCTTTCACCTACTAAAGTTGGCTTAACCATGGGAGAGGTTATTCGCCATATCAATGAATTTAAATCAGATGATGCCATTCTGGTAACGGATGTGGGGCAACACCAAATGGTAGCCTGGAGGTATTTTGAATACAAAACCACACGTACCCAGGTAACCTCAGGGGGATTGGGAACCATGGGTTTTGCCCTTCCCGCAGCCTTGGGAGCTCAGTTGCATGATTTCAACAGACAGGTAATCTGTGTGGTAGGTGATGGTGGCATACAAATGACCATTCAGGAGTTGGGTACCATTATGCAGACCCAGGCCCCGGTAAAGGTGGTTTTATTGAACAATAATTTCCTGGGCATGGTAAGGCAGTGGCAACAATTGTTTTTCGACAAGCGCTATTCCTTTACTGAGTTGGATAACCCTGATTTTATTAAAATAGCGGAAGCGTATCATTTCAAAGTTCAGAAAGTTGGCATACGTGGGGACCTGCGTCAGGCAGTTGCAGAAATGTTTGTCCATGAAGGACCTTATTTTCTTGAAGTAGTGGTAGAAAAAGAAGACAATGTATTCCCAATGATTGCTTCAGGGAGTTCAGTTGAAGAGGTTAGACTTAGTTGATTCATGATGAATAAAAGATACACCATTTCTGTATTTACAGAAAATTTCATAGGTATACTCAGTAGAATAACGCTGATTTTTACTCGTAGAGGCATTAATATTGATGGGTTTACCGCATCAGAAAGCAGGGAAGAAGGCATCTACAGAATAACCATTGTGGTTCATACCACCGAAGAGCAAATCATTCAGCTATCCAAGCAGATAGAAAAGATCATAGACGTGATCAAGGCTTTTTATTACCTGGATGATGAAATGGTTTTTCAGGAAATTGCCTTGTACAAAATCCCCATCGATAATATTGACTCTGGATTGGAAAAAGTAATCCGGCAACACAATGCCAGGATCATTTCAGCAGAGAAAGACTTTGTGGTAGTTGAAATGACGGGTCACAAAGAAGAGACCCAGGAATTACTGGAGGTTCTGAAGGATTTCAATGTTTTGGAATTTGTGCGATCGGGGAGAGTGGCCGTGGCCAAGCCTATGGAAACCATAGATAAATATTTGTAACCTATTTAAAATTAATTTTAATATATAATTATGAAACTGAAGTTCGGTACTGTTGAAGAAAATGTTGTAACAAGAGAGGAGTTCCCTCTTGAAAAAGCCAAAGAAGTACTAAAAGATGAGGTGATTGCCGTTTTGGGCTACGGAGTACAGGGGCCCGGACAGGCCCTTAACCTAAAAGACAATGGATTCAATGTCATTGTTGGTCAGCGTAAGGATTCTAAAACCTGGGATAAGGCCATAGCAGATGGCTGGGTACCTGGGGAAACCCTTTTTGAATTGGAGGAAGCCTGCGAAAAGGGGACCATTCTTCAGTTTTTGTTGTCTGATGCCGGACAAATTGCCCTTTGGCCTACGGTTAAGAAGCATTTGAAAGCTGGAAAGGCATTGTATTTTTCTCATGGTTTTGGTGTAACCTACAAGGACCAGACCGGCATTATTCCGCCCAAAGATGTGGATGTGATTTTGGTAGCACCAAAAGGCTCAGGAACTTCATTGAGGAGAATGTTTGTTGAGGGTAGGGGTTTGAACTCTTCATTTGCCATTTACCAGGACGCAACCGGTAAAGCCCGGGACAGAGCGGTGGCGCTGGGTATAGGTGTAGGTTCCGGATATTTGTTCGAAACGGACTTCTATAAAGAAGTAACTTCGGATCTTACCGGAGAAAGAGGAACATTGATGGGAGCTATTCAGGGCATTTTCGCAGCTCAGTATGAAGTGTTGAGGGCCAATGGGCATTCTCCTTCAGAGGCGTTTAACGAAACTGTAGAAGAACTTACCCAAAGTTTGATGCCATTGGTGGCCGAAAACGGAATGGATTGGATGTATGCCAATTGTTCTACCACTGCTCAAAGGGGCGCTTTGGATTGGTGGAAGCCTTTCAGGGATGCCACCAAACCTGTTTTTGAAGAATTATACAACAGTGTAAAAGCAGGTAAGGAAGCCGCCAAGTCAATAGAATCCAACAGCAAATCAGATTACAGGGTGAAGTTGGAAGAAGAGTTAAAGGAATTGAGAGAATCAGAAATGTGGCAGGCAGGTGCAACTGTCCGTAAATTAAGACCGGAGAACAATTAAATCATGTCAGAAAAGCTTTGGATATTCGATACCACCCTAAGGGATGGTGAACAGGTACCGGGTTGTCAACTCGATACCAGGGAAAAGATTGTGGTAGCCAAGGCTTTGGAAGAACTGGGTGTTGATATCCTTGAGGCTGGATTTCCCATATCCAGCCCCGGGGATTTTAATTCCGTAGTAGAAATATCAAAGTCAGTGGACCGGCCAATTATCTGTGCCTTATCCAGGGCAGTGGAAAAAGATATTGAAGTGGCTGCGGAAGCATTGCGTTTTGCCAAAAGGAGCAGGATTCATACTGGTATAGGCGTTTCAGGCTACCACATACAACACAAACTCAGAAGTACGCCGGAAGCCGTAATGGAGAAAGCCATAAAAGCTGTGAAGCTGGCCCGGAATCTTGTGGAAGAAGTGGAGTTTTATGCCGAAGATGCAGGCCGGGCAGATCCGGAATTTCTCACCCGAATTCTGGAAGCCGTCATTAAAGCCGGAGCCAGGGTCGTCAATATTCCGGATACCACCGGTTATTGTCTTCCGGAACAATATGGTAACATCATCCGGCATTTAAAAGAAAATGTTTCCAATATCGATCAGGCCATTATTGCCACGCATTGTCACAATGATTTGGGATTGGCCACAGCCAATAGCATTTCCGGAGAGCTGAATGGGGCAAGGCAGGTGGAAGTGAACATGAACGGAATAGGATACAAGTCAAGAAATACTTCACTTGAGGAAGAAGTCATGGCTATCAAAAGGCAAACGAAAATACACGTATATACAGAAATCAACACCAAAAAAATATACGAAACCAGCAGGATCATTTCCAAGCTGATGAATATGCCGATTCAGCCCAATAAGGCGATTGTTGGCAGAAACGCCTTTGCACATTCTTCGGGAATCCATCAGGATGGAGTGCTTAAAAACAGGGAAAATTATGAGATAATGGACCCCAAAGATGTTGGGGTGGAAGAATCTTCCATTGTCCTGACGGCAAGAAGCGGCCGGGCAGCCCTAAAGCACCATTTGAAATTGCTCGGGTTTGAATTTGAAAAGGAGAAGCTGGATGAGATCTATGAAGATTTTCTGGTTTTAGCTGATGCCAAGCGGGACATTGGAAGGAAAGACTTGCTATCCCTTTTGGGAGAACATATAGAAAATTCACCTTTTATCTCTCTTGAGCAGATTACCTATCAGGGCAAAGAAGGCGAAGAAGCCAGGGCAGAGATCAGTTTGGCTATCGGAGACGATATCAAACAGGGGGCTTCCACAGGCAATGGGCCTGTAGATGCAGTGATCAAGGCCATCAAACAACTTATTTCTCAAGAGGTAATCCTGGATGAGTTTTTGATTCAGGCCATGACAAAAGGAAGTGATGATACATGCAAAGTGCATATGCGCTTGATGCATGAAGGGAAGCCTTATCATGGATTTGGGTCCGAAACAGATATTGTGTTGGCTTCTGCCAAAGCTTTCGTAGATGCTTTAAATAAGTTACATGTCAAGTAAGTTGACAAAAAATTAACCATAATGGAGAAGAAAACATTATTTGATAAAATTTGGGATGCCCATGTGATCAAATCGATACCGGACGGACCAGATGTGTTTTTCATTGATAAGCATTTTATCCATGAAGTGACCAGTCCGGTAGCATTCCTGAACCTGGAGAAAAGGGGCAACAAAGTGATGTTTCCCGAAAGGACCGTGGCCACTCCGGATCACAATGTACCTACCGTCGATCAGGATAAGACCATCAAAGACCAGCTCTCCCGGATGCAGGTAGAAAAACTCAGGGAGAATTGTAAAAGGCATGGCATTGATTTGCATGACCTGGGGACAGACCACCACGGAATTGTTCATGTGATTGGCCCCGAACTGGGGATCACCCAACCGGGAATGACCATCGTATGCGGTGACAGCCATACTTCCACCCATGGTGCTTTTGGAACCATTGCCTTTGGTATTGGTACTTCTGAAGTTGAAATGGTTTTTGCTACCCAGTGTATCATGCAGGCCAAGCCTAAAAAGATGCGCATTACAGTAGACGGGACCCTTGGAAGAGGGGTGAGTTCTAAGGACATTATTTTATATATCATTTCCCAGATATCTGCCAGTGGTGGAACAGGTTATTTTATAGAATATGCAGGTAGTGCCATCCGGTCTTTGAGCATGGAAGCCAGAATGACCATCTGTAACATGAGTATAGAGATGGGTGCCAGAGGCGGGCTAATCGCTCCTGACGAAACCACTTTTAATTATCTTGAGGGCAAAGATTTGGCGCCTAAGGGGGAAGCATGGGATCAGGCAGTAGCTTACTGGAAGACCTTAAAAACTGATGAAGGAGCTCAATTTGACTTGGAATACCATTACAATGCGGAGGATATAGAGCCCATGATCACTTATGGCACCAATCCGGGTATGGGAGTGAAAGTTAAAGATAGCATACCCACTACCGATGGCATGAAGGAGAACGTCAAGAAATCTTATATCAAGTCCTTGGATTATATGGGTTTCAAGCCCGGAGAACCCATGAAAGGCAAGAAAATCGACTATGTCTTTGTGGGCAGTTGTACCAATGGAAGAATTGAGGACCTGAGGACAGTGGCTGAATTTGTCAAGGGCAAAAAGAAGGCGGATAACATAACTGCCTGGATCGTACCCGGTTCCAGAGAAGTGGAGAAAAAAGCCATGGAAGAGGGTTTGGTCCAGATTTTGGAGGAAGCTGGATTCAAACTCAGACAGCCAGGTTGTTCGGCATGTTTGGCAATGAATGATGATAAAATCCCATCCGGGAAATATGCGGTTTCAACGTCTAACCGTAATTTTGAAGGAAGGCAGGGTCCTGGTAGCCGTACATTGCTGGCTTCACCACTCACTGTCGCCGCAGTGGCCATCACAGGTGAAATAACCGACCCAAGGGATTTGATTGAGGAATTAGCATTAGAAAAATAGAATCATGGCATACGATAAGTTTGATGTTTTGACCAGCAGAATGGTCCCGCTTTCTACCGAGAATGTAGATACCGACCAAATCATTCCTGCCAGGTTTTTAAAAGCCACCGAAAGGAAGGGATTTGGAGATAATCTTTTTCGGGATTGGCGTTACAATAGCGAAGGGAATCCAAAACCTGATTTCGTGCTGAATGATCCTACCTATGAAGGAAAAATCCTTTTGGCGGGGAGGAATTTTGGTTCAGGATCCAGTAGGGAACACGCCGTTTGGGCAATTTATGATTATGGCTTCCGCTGTGTGGTGTCCAGTTTCTTTGCGGACATATTTAAGAACAACTGCTTGAATATCGGTGTGCTACCCGTAACGGTAACACCTGAATTTGCAGACGAGCTTTTTGCCGCTGTAGAAGCAGACCCTTCCGCAGAAGTAGAAGTGGATATCAACAAGCAAACCATTACCCTGCTTTCTACGGGTAGATCTGAAAGCTTCGATATCAATTCCTACAAGAAGCAAAACATGAAAAATGGTTTCGATGATATCGATTACTTGTTGAACCTGAAGACTGAAATTCAGGCTTTTGAGGCAGGTAGATAAATTGAAAAGCTGAGATAACGGGATTTATAGGGGTTAGGAATGATGAATTGATAGGGATGCGCAGAGAAAAGAATATAGAAATCATGGATACCACCCTCAGGGACGGGGAGCAAACCTCAGGAGTATCCTTCCTCCCTTCAGAGAAGCTACAGATTGCAAAGCTTTTGCTGGAGGAACTTCGGGTGGACCGCATCGAAGTGGCATCTGCCAGGGTTTCGGAAGGGGAACTCGAGGGGGTAAAGAAGATTACTCACTGGGCTGCTGAAAAGGGGTATCTGGATAAAATCGAGGTTTTAGGATTTGTGGACACTCCCAAGTCAGTTGATTGGATCGTGGATGCAGGGGCAAAAGTACTTAACCTGCTTACCAAAGGCTCCTTAAATCACCTGACGCATCAATTAAAGAAATCGCCGGAAACACATTTTGAGGAAATCGCCGAATGCATCCGTTACGCAAAGGAGCACGGGATAGAAGTGAATGTTTACCTGGAAGATTGGAGTAACGGCATGAGAAATTCGAGGGACTATGCCATATCTATGATCCGGTTTCTCTCTACCTTGCCTGTAAAGCGTATCATGTTGCCCGATACTTTGGGATTGCTTTGCCCACAGGAGGTCAATGATTTTCTTGGAGAAATTTGCCAATCGTTTCCCCAGGTCCATTTTGATTTTCATGCCCACAATGACTATGACCTTTCAGTGGCCAATGTGCTGAATGCAATAAATGTTGGCGCCAGGGGTATACATACCACGGTCAATGGTTTGGGTGAAAGGACCGGGAATGCTCCATTAGAGTCGGTTGTAGCTGTCATCAAAGATTTTACCGATTATTCTTTAAACATCAACGAAAGTAAAATTTATAGAATCAGTAAATTGGTGGAGCAGTTTTCTGGTTTGAGAATCCCTGCCAATAAGCCTGTGGTTGGAGAGAATGTGTTCACCCAAACGGCGGGAGTACATGCTGACGGGGATAACAAGAAAAACCTTTATTTCAGTGATTTATTACCGGAAAGGTTTGGGAGAACCCGGAAATATGCCTTGGGTAAGACCTCGGGGAAGGCAAATATTCTCAAAAATCTGGTGGAATTGGGTATTTCTCTGGAACCGGACGAATTGGCCAAGGTGACGCAGAAAATCATAGAGCTTGGTGACAAAAAGGAAAGGGTTACTACAGAAGACCTGCCGTACATCATATCAGATGTCTTACAGAACAATTCCATCCATAGGGATATTGTCATAGACGGTTACCATATGGTGCATTCCAAAGGGCTAAAGCCCTCTGTTCAGTTAAGGATAAAGATATACAGCGAGTTTTATGAACAGAATGCCTCCGGAGATGGACAGTATGATTCATTTATGAAGGCATTGAAGAAGATTTATAAATCACTCAATAAAGAGCTTCCAAAGCTAACTGATTTTCATATCAGTATCCCTCCGGGGGGCAAGACAGATGCTTTTGTGGAATGTGTCATCACCTGGGACCTGGGTGGAAGAATTTTTAAGACCAAGGGCCTGGACAGTGACCAGACCATTGCTGCCATGAAGGCAACCGAAAAAATGTTAAATATCATTGAACAAATTAAAAATAATAACAAAACAGAAAAAAAGAACCCTTATGGAAATGAATATAGCCCTATTGCCTGGTGATGGAATAGGACCTGAAGTGATTGCTCAAGCGGTAAAAGTCGTTGAGGCCATTGGAAAAAAATTCAACCATCAAATTACTTTTAAGGAAGCCATTACAGGTGCTGCCGCAATAGATGCTGTAGGCCTGCCTTATCCTGAAGAGACCCACCAGGTTTGTCTTCAGTCCGATGCAGTGCTTTTTGGAGCCATTGGCGACCCCAAATTTGATAATGATCCAAGTGCAAAGGTTAGACCAGAACAGGGGCTGTTGGAAATGAGGAAAAGATTGGGCTTATTTTCCAATGTGCGTCCCACTTTTACCTTTCCTTCATTGCTTCATAAATCTCCTCTGAAAAGAGAAAGAATAGAGGGAACGGACTTGGTTTTTTTAAGAGAACTGACCGGAGGTATTTACTTTGGTGAACCAAGGGGAAGAAACGAACAGGGGACAAAAGCATTTGATACATGCGTTTACTCTGTAGAAGAAATCGAAAGACTGGCCCGTATGGGCTTTGAATTTGCCCAAAAAAGGAGAAAATTACTGACCTGTGTGGATAAGGCAAATGTGTTGGCTACATCCAGGCTGTGGAGGGAGACTGTTCAGCGTATTGCCCCGGAATATCCGGATGTGAAGGTTGAATATGAATTTGTGGATGCTGTAGCCATGCGTTTGGTACAGTGGCCCAAAGCTTATGATGTATTGATCACGGAAAATTTGTTTGGAGACATCCTTACTGATGAGGCTTCAGTGATCAGTGGCTCCATGGGATTGATGCCTTCAGCTTCTATAGGGATTAAGACCAAGCTTTTTGAACCCATACATGGTTCTTATCCCCAGGCAGCAGGAAAGGATATCGCCAACCCCCTGGCTGCTGTATTGTCAGCCTCCATGATGTTTGAGTATGCTTTTGGACTTATGGACGAAGCACAAGCCATCTCTGATGCCGTCAATCTTTCCCTGGAAAGTGGGATTGTGACCGAAGATCTGGCTGAGGGTGATAAAGCTTATAAGACCTCTGAAGTGGGTGATTGGCTGGCCTCACAAATCGCTAAGTCATAGGAAAAGAATTCCAATAAGAAACGAAGCCTTCTTGTTTTTAGAGCAAGAGGGCTTCGTTTTTTATTGGGCTTATTGCAGTTTCTATTTCTTTTTTTCAACAAAAATATCAATCAGTTCCTGCGTTATTCCACAAGAAGAATATCCTCCATCATGGAAAAGGTTCTGCATGGTAACCATTCTGGTAAAATCTGAAAACAAGGAAACAATATACTCAGCACATGCCTCAGCAGAAGCATTTCCAAGTGGTGAAGCGATATCTGCAAAATCAAAGAAGTCATCAAACCCCCCAATTCCTGATCCGGCAGTTGTTTTTGTTGGCGATTGTGAAATTGTATTGATCCTGACTTTTTTGAGTTTACCATATCTCAAGCCGTAGTTTCTGGCGATGCTTTCCAAAATTGCCTTTGCTTCAGACATGTCAGAATAGAATGGGAAAGCCCGTTGGGCTGCTATATAGCTCAAACCTACCACAGAGGCCCATTCATTTAAAATATCTTTCTGTTCGGCCACCTGTAACATTTTATGAAAGGAAATGGCGGAGACATCGTAAGATTTTTGTACCCAGTCGTAATTCAGGTCTCCATATGCTTTACCCTTCCTTACGTTGGGTGACATGCCTATGGAATGCAGTAGGAAATCAAAATTTCCACCCAAATATTCTTTTGCCTCATCATATAGCTTTCCTATGTCTTCCACGGAAGTGGCATCGGCTGGGATGATAATGGTGTCACAAGCTGCTGCCAATTCTTTAATTGCTCCCATTCTCATCGCTATGGGGGCATTGGTAAGGACGAATTTTGCCCCTTGTTCTTTGGCCTTCAAGGCTGTTTGCCAGGCAATGGAATTTTCATCCAAGGCTCCGGTAATGATTCCTTTTTTACCTTTTAATAAATTTTCAGACATATTTTACTTTTAACTTTCTAACTTAAATTAAATAATATTCTATAAATTTAGCTAATAATGATGAAAACTTTTTTGAAAATAAGCTTTTGTAACCAATCCTTATTGTCTAACTGTTTAATAACTCCTTCGCATTTTCGAAGGCTGTGGCAGAAGGATTGGATCCGGAAATCATCTTGGCAATTTCAAGAAGTCTTTCCTCAGCATCCAATAGCTTTATTTTGCTCACAGTTCTTTTTGCACTATTGTCTTTAAAAACGAAATAGTGTTTTTCACCTTTGGCAGCAACCTGAGGAAGATGGCTGATACAAATAACCTGGTGGTTTTCAGCAATTTTCTGCATCATTCGCACCATCTGAAGCGCAACCTCTCCGGACACCCCTGTATCGATTTCATCGAATATCAGAGTTGGTAAAGCCATTTTGTCTGCCATGACAAATTTTATGGCAAACATCAATCTCGAAAATTCTCCACCGGAAGCTACCTGACCTATAGGCTGGGCAGGAATTCCTTTGTTGGCCGAGAATAAAATATCAATTTCATCTATCCCGGATTCATTTGCCGGGATCTCTTTTCTAAGGATCTCAACTTTAGCATTTTCCATGCCGAGCTGACCGAGTAACTCCTGAATTTCTTTACTGAAATCCTTAAATACAGACATTCTTTTTTTTGACAACTGCTGTCCGACCGAATACAGTGCTTGCTCGGCCGTTTTTAACTCAGCTCGTTTTTTGGACAGTTCTTCTTCCAAATGATCCGCTCTGAAAACCTTGTCGGCAAGGGTAGAAGTAAGTGTAATCAATGCTTCATCGGATTGAACACCATGTTTTTTCTGGAGCTGGTAAATTTTACTTAACCTTTCCCTTACCCATTCAGACCTTTCGACATCAACTTCTACATGCTGTTCTTCAGCAGACAGGCTTTCCAGGATATCTTTCAATTCGATGATCAGACTCTGAAACCGTTGTTCTAAATCTGCCAGGTTTTTACCAAATTTGCTGAGAAAATTGAAGTGGTGTTTTGCTGATCCCAGGAGTTGCATGGCGCCCATTTGCTCATTATCCAGAAGCTCCAAAACCTCCAGTGCCTTTGCTTTGATTTCCTCGGCATGGTTCAGAATTTCTTCTTCTGATTCCAACTGTTCCTGCTCCCCGCTAGTCAGGTTAAGGGAGCTGAGTTCTTCCAGCTGAAATTGATTGTAATCGGATTCTTGCTGAAGACTGACCATTTCCTTTTCCAGGGCACCCACATTTTTCTGAAGGGCTACATAGTCCTGGAAAAGTCGTCTAAATCGTATCTTTTCTTCTTTTGTTTTGGCGAAAGCATCCAAGAGGGACAATTGGTAAGAGGAGGCTCCCAACAGGAGATTTTCATGCTGGGAATGGATATCCATTAATGTTTTTCCCAAAACCTTTAAGGTTTCCAGTTTTACTGGAGTATCATTGATAAAGGCCCTTGACTTGCCGGAAGGAGAAATTTCCCTTCGGATGATACAAAAGGTTTCATAATCCAATTCTTCCTGTTCGAAGAATGGTTTTAAACCATAATTCCTCACCTCAAAAACCCCTTCTATGATACATTTTTTTTCTTCATTGTAAAGGGATTTCGTATCTGCCCTGTTACCTAGCAATAAGCCTACAGCACCCAACATGATGGATTTACCTGCACCAGTTTCTCCTGTGATCATGTTCAGGCCTGGGCAGGGCTTCATTTCCAATTTTTCTATCAAAGCATAATTGGCGATGCTAAGGTTGGTTAACATGGTGCTTTGGTTTCATTCAGGGTGTCAAAATTAACCAAAAAAGAGGATTATCCTTTTAAAATGTCATTGTATTTTCTCGCATTGTTCGGATCAACCTTTAACAAGGCGGCTACAGCTTCCTGTTTGATTTCCAGTGGGGCATTTTTGAGTATTTTGCAGAGCTCATCAGATTTAGCATCCATAAAAGTAATGGTGAGGATACTGTTAGGTTGTACCCGGTTGGCTTCTTCTACATTTTTGATGGCTTCAAGGATGTTTTTATAGCCTTCCTCTGGTTTGCTGGTGAGCAAGTCCAGGCCCCGCCGATGATAAAGATAATAAGCATCCCTTACCGGAACCAATACCTGGGAATTGTACAATTCATTGGTTAGCCAGTATCGATTTCTTTTATCAGAGGTATTCTGGTTCCATCCTGGTCTGGAAGATTGCTGGGCATTTGCTACAATATTGTTGGCCGTTTCGTAGAATGGATCACCACCTCTTGGGGAAAAAGAGTCATAATCAATCCCCAAGGCAATGTAGGCGTAATAGGCCAAAAGCGAAGTGATGTTGTTTAGAAATGAATATTGATTGAACTCTAAAGGCTGGGAATCTACATATTCAAAGGTCCAGTTCCGGTCGGCAAAATTCAGCATCAGGCTTTCATAATTGGAACCATAGACGGGACGTACCGTTTGAATTTGTACCGTGGCTGAAAACAGCCCTACCTGAGGCATGTCATTGATGGTAATCAATAGGTTGCCTTTAATCCTTTCTTCAGGCTTAAACTCGTCGTCTGTCCAACTCCTGTTATTTAGAAACTGCTCAAAGGCGGTCTTCATTTGGTCAAAAACATCCTGATCCTGGGTTCTGGCTCTTTCACTATTGATGGTTACGGTAAAATCAAGTTGTTGTGCCGCAACCCTGAATGGAGCAACAAAATAAAAAAGCAAACAGCAAGTGACCAGGAAACGCACCATAATCTTGAGGTTATTTATGGATGAAAATTTACAATAACAAACGCTTTTATTTGTTTTCTGTTGTGCCCATTAGGGTTTCTAATTGATTCAGAATTATTTTAGCCAACTTTTCTTTGGTCATAACAGGTGTTTTTATTGCTTCATCGTTTCTAAAAATCAGGGTAGCTTTGTTGGTGTCTTTTTGAAAGCCAGCTTCCGGGTCAAGCAAGGTATTCAATACGATAAAATCCAGATTTTTATTTAACAATTTATTTTTAGCACTTTCGGATCCTTCATCCGTTTCCAGCGCAAAACCTATATGGAACTGTCCAGTACGCTTGTGCTTCCCCAAATAGTGGGCAATATCCGGGTTTTTAACAAGTGGGACAGCATAAACATGTTGGTCTTTTTTAATTTTCTCTGCAGCAGGTTTTTCCGGACGGTAATCGGCCACGGCTGCAGAAAAAATAGCCACATCGGCTTGTTTGTGATGGGTTTTTGCGGCCTCAAACATGTCTTGTGCACTGCTGACATGCACCGTTTGTATGCTGGACAATTCAGGTTTTAACGCCGTAGGCCCTAATATAAGCGTGACCTGGGCACCTCTTTTAGCAGCCTCATGGGCTATGGAAATGCCCATTTTCCCACTGGAGTGGTTGCTGATATAGCGCACCGGATCTATGGCCTCCTGAGTGGGGCCAGCAGTAATCATGATTTTTTTATTTTTGAGCGGAGTATTCGGAATAATAACCTGCTTTGCTTCCTCCAGTATTTCCTCCGGCTCGGGCATTCTACCCTGTCCAATCAAGCCACTTGCCAGATCACCAGTGCCGGCTTCCATCACTTTATTGCCAAAGCTTCGCAAAGTGTCCAGATTTTTAATGACAGCAGCATGGCGGTACATGTCCAGGTCCATGGCTGGTGCTACAAGCACCGGACAAGTGCAAGATAAATAGGTGCAGCACAGTAAATTATCACTTTGCCCACTTGCCATTTTGGCCAGGGTATTGGCTGACAGAGGTGCAATAATCATCAGGTCCGCCCAATTTCCCAGATCCACGTGATTGGTCCATTCCCCGGTGCTTTTATTGAAAAAATCAATATAAACAGGGTTTTTGGATAATGTTGATAGGGTGAGGGGGCTGATAAAGTCCAAAGCAGAAGCCGTCATAATGACCTTGACTTCTGCTCCGGATTTTATCAACAAGCGTATGAGCACTGCAGCTTTATAGGCTGCGATTCCTCCTGTTACGCCCAGTAAGACATTTTTGCCCGACAGCGGCATTTAAGATTCGCTTTCTTCTTCCGGATATCTGAACAAAACCTTGTCCTCCATGAATTCCTCCATAGCCATGGTGCTTGGCTTGGGCATTCTTTCATAGAATTTTGAAATTTCAATTTGTTCCTTGTTTTCAAACACCTCTTCCAGGTTATCTACTGTAGAAGCAAATTCAGAGAGCTTGTTGTTTAGCTCTTCTTTCATGGTAGAGGAGATTTGCTTTGCCCTTTGAGATACCACGAATATTGATTCGTAAAGATTACCTGATTTTTCGGCTACTTTATCCAGGTCCCTGGTGATAATTGATGGATTAACTGCCATGTTTTGATTGTTTGTTTAATTTTCTACGTTTCTTAATGCCTCAGTGGCCGCTTGATTTCTCTCTTCTTCTTCCCTGATTTTACGGGCTTCAGCAGAGCGGGCCTCGTATTGTTCCTTTAAACGGTAATGAGATTCCAATTCAGTTTTGGTTTCGGACATGAGGTTATTCACTTTTTTCCCATAACCGCTATCCGGGTATTTTTGATTGAAGTCCTGTGCAAAATCAATGGATTGGTTGAGTCTTTCTTCTTTTTTATCAAATACACTTCTTTCTGCATAAGCCGCACTGACTTCTACCAATTTAAAGGCAAGTTCTTCATTGTATTTGCTATCGGGGAATGACTTGGCAAAGTTTTGAAAATTAACAATACATGCCCGGTAAAATTCACCCGGGAATAGCCCGTCAGTTAAGCGATAATACATTTTGGACTCTTCAAAGGCTTTTTCCTCAAATCTTTTCTGAAGGTCATCAATCATAGAGGTCGCTCTTTCGTAAGAATCCGACTCCGGATACCGGTTCATGAACAACTGAATGGCGTTAACCGCTTCCCTTGAACTTCTTTGATCCAGGTTGTAGTCGGGTGAGTCCAGGTACAGGGAATAGGCATTCATAAAGAGCGCCTCCTCAGCTAAAGGTGAACGATTATAAGTATCAAAAAATGTTTTAAAATAGCCTGCAGACTCTATATACCTTTTCATACGGAAATGAGCATAAGCGTAATTGAATTCCGCCAATTCTGCTTTTCCACTTCCTTTTATTACCGGTAAAACCCTGTCATACAATATGATAGACTTGTTGTAATCTCCCTGGTCATAATACCTGTTGGCAGCTTCATAGAGCTCATCCCAGTTGGTGCTTTTTTCCAATTTGTAAAACTCGCCACAACCAAAAGAAAGGGAAGAAACGAGTAGTATAATAAGATATGCTTGTGCTTTCATCATTAGGCCTGCAAATATAATGGATTATTAATTGGTTATCAAGGCAGTTTGTCAGTGATAGACAATACTTACCTTTTAACGTAGAGTTTCTTGGTGACAATATTTTTATTGTCGACAATTAAGGTGTAAAAATAAGTTCCGGGATTCAGATCAGTTACCGGTATCAGCAGGGTTTCCTGACTTGGGTCTAAATTGAAGTCGTATATGGGATTGCCAATAAAACTGTTGATCACTACCCGGACCTTGGCATTGGGATTTTTTATTTTGTAATCAAGTTGAGCCGTGCGAATGCTAGGGTTGGGATAAATGCTTCCCATATCCACGTCTTTATGACTTACATTGTCTGTAGGGTTTGCTCCGGTAACATTGTAAACACTTTCTATCACGAAAGCATCTCTTATGTTGGTAGCATTGAAGAAATGCAGGTCGAAAGTACCTTTGGTGGCTGTTATCCCAAGTTCAAACTCAATGTATAGATCAGTAAATATTTCACCTGGAGCCAGGGTAAATCTGATGGGAGATAAATCCTCCCGGGGATCATAACATTCATCCCCCAGGCAAATCAATATGTTTTGAGAAGATCCGATATTCCCCCTCAAGTACCTCAAGAAGTAGGTGGCACTTTCATTGGAATCATTTTGGAGAATAAGGGATTTCCGCTGGGTAGTATTTACGTTTCCATTGAACGTTACTTTTTCACTTAAAACACGTACCTGCCTGGCCGCAACTTGTTGCTGCGCCACTGAAAACAGGATGATGAATATTGTGAAGAAGAATTTCATGTAGAGTTAAAATCGATAATTGATAATTTTTGTTTTTGATTTATATTACATACGTATAAAAATAGCCAATAGGTTCCACTTTTTTACAATATCAGGGTTAAAAATTGTTAACAATTATGAAATTTTTTTTCAGGTCATCCGTTTATAATTGTTTTAAAAAGTATTGCTTTTCACAAAAATGTCATTTAAAGGGTATTTATTATTAATTATCTATAAGTTTTTGTATTTCGTCATCATCGGGTAGGGGAAGGCTTTCATCAGGTTCATCAAAAAAGCTGTAGCGGTTTTTATTCCTTACGGCCGGCATTCTCCAGCTATCGACCAAAGTCCTGTCAGGACGTTCATCTTCCCTCCAGGTAAAACCCTTCAATTGTTTCTGTTCTTCTTCAATTAAATGAGGAGGGATGAATGATGCTTCCGGTTTGATAGAATGACTGATTTTACTTACCCCGCCTTCCTGAAATTGCATGATTATTCTCCCGCAAAGCAACTGATTTAGTCCTTTAAAAGTAGTGTCATTTTCCAGTGCAAAATACAATGATTCGCCATTGCCTTCCACATCCAGTTTGTCCATTTCTCCCTTTAAGAAATAGCCCGTCATCTTTCGGCCTTTGATTTGATTGAAATTGTTAACGGTATCTTTTGTAATGGCAAAAGCATTGTCTATAAGCAATGCCTTATCGATTTCTTCATTAGCTATTATGAAATTAATGCTGTCTGCAGTAATCTGACTCTTATTGTTCCATAAGACAGGATCTGAATAAAGGTATATAGTGGAATCGGCATACAAGTAGGCCATGGAGTCTGCTCTCCCTGCAAGGTCTGATTTCAACATGCGCATATTAGGGTAAGCTAGCATGAATTTTTCCTCGGGTTGCTCTCCATCCTGGGTAATCAATGTGTCGGCAATCATAAACAGGGTATCCGCTTCAAAATATTTTTGGGTCAGAGCTTTGCCATAAACTTTGGAATATTGGTCGGCCTCCCAATATTTGCCCTCTTCTCCAAATACTTCCACATTTCTTTCCTTATTGTAAATGCTTACATTCCCCCTTGCTTCATAATATTGGGCATTTTCCTCATAATACAATATTTCACCGTATATGATGCTGTTTTCGGATTCTACATCGCCATCATAAAACCTGAAAATTTTATTTTCCGTGTCGTAAAAGCTGCCTCTTTGCGCATTTAGCTTGGTACCATCTTTGGAAAGTATATTGGTTAATTTTTCAGTTTCGGCAATTTTTGTTTCCGTATCGTAAAAAAGGAAGTTGGATTTCATGGTGTAATCAGGGTTTACCAAAGTCACTTCTTCCGTAAAAGTTATTTTTTTTATCTGGGTTTCATAAACGCCCTTTTCACTGGTAAGGGTATTGGTGCTGTCTTTAACCATTCCTGAATTAAAATAATTGGCTACCCCTGATCCCCTGTCATAATCCAAATAATCGGTGTAAAGGGTAGTCCCTTCGTTGACCAAGACTACATTGTTTCGGAGTCTTGCCATTTGGCTGTCACCATCGTACTCGGCATAGAGACTGGTGACGGTAATGGGATCGTCCTGGTCTTCAATGCGCACATTTCCGAAGAGTTTGGCCAGGTTTTCTTGTCCATAAAAATGAGCCGAATCACAATAGATAAGGGAGTTTTGGTGTTCCATGACCACCTCATGTAAAAGTCGGTCAAAACCTTTAGCTCCCAAGAGTTCATCGGCATGGAGAATTTCCAAACGGTTTTTTTCGTCCTGTGCGTTTGCCCGGAAAATCGCCGTGCACAGGCAAAAACTAAATAAAATAAATCTGATTGATGTCATCCGAATTGATTTCCGAGGCAAAATTAATATAAAATGGTATTTTTGATTTATGCTTCAAAGATTTATCCATCATGTACGGGAAAATAATGTTTTGGATGTCCAAAAGCATTATCTTTTGGCGATTAGTGGAGGTATGGACAGTGTAGCACTGGCCCATTTGTTGCACCAGGCCAACTACCAATTTTCTATGCTCCATTGCAACTACCAGCTAAGGGGTATGGAAAGTGATCAAGACGAAGTATTTGTCCGGGACCTGGCAAACAAACTACAGGTCACTTGTCATGTAAAAACGTTTGACACCGGGACTTATATGGAAACGCAGGGTTTGTCTTTGCAGATGGCAGCAAGGGAATTGCGCTATGACTGGTTTGAAAAACTGCAGAAAAAGCTGGATGTTGCCGGTGTTTTGGTGGCCCATCATGCCGATGATCAGTTGGAAACGGTTTTGCTCAACTTGCTTCGGGGAACGGGGATAGAGGGAATTTACGGAATGGCCGAGAAGAGAGATTTCATTATCAGACCACTATTACCATTTAAAAGATCTGAAATTCAGGAGTTTATGTCGGTAGAATCTTTGGCTTGGAGGGAGGATAGCAGCAATCAAAAGACCCTGTACAAAAGGAATTATATCCGGCATAAAATATTGCCGACTTTATTAGATTTTGATCCCAGTGGCCCGGAACTTATGCAATATAGTTTCGATAGGATTAAGGATACTGGGAAAGCATTTTTTTATTTTTTTGACCGATGGCTGGAGACCCGGGTGAAACATGAGCCACCCTACGAGTATCTTGATACAAAGGACCTGGATGATGTCCCGGGCAAGTCTTCCTTGCTATTTTATTGGTTGCGGCCAAAGGGCTTTGTGTTTGCCCAGGTTCAGGATATCTTAAGTGCTGTTCAAAACGGTATGTCCGGGAAGTATTTTCTTTCTGGTGATTGGATCCTAAATTTGGACAGGGAACGCCTGATATTGGGGACAAAAGATAATGGTACAAGCCCCTCACTGATTCAGGACCATGATATTTCCCTGGTGCTGCCTGATGGTACAAATTTTGACATTCTGTATTTAAACCAGGATTGGAAGATCGATCGGTCTTCAGAAAATGCCCTTTTGGACAAGCAGTTCCTCGATTTTCCTTTATCGCTGAGGAATTGGGAGGAGGGAGACAGATTTATGCCTTTGGGTATGCGGCAATTCAAAAAAATCAGCGACTACCTGATAGACTTGAAGGTGCCTTTGATCAAGAAAAAAACGATAAAGGTGCTTTGTTCCGGAGAGGCCATCATTTGGGTGGTCGGGTACAGGATTGATGATCGGTTTAAGGTTACCTCCTCCACCCGTGAAGTAGTATATTTTAAAAAAACAGTATGAATAAGCTGAACCCTTTCAGAAAGAAATACAGTGATTCCGAACTCAGACAATTCGAGTTTTTGAGGAAAGTCAGGTTCTTCAGAGATCTCAGTTTTGCTGAATTATCCAGGTTTCTTCCGGCCATACACCAGAGAAAATACGAAAGAGATGAGGTGGTTTTTTTCAGAAACGATCCAAGCCAGGCCTTGTATATTTTAGAAAAAGGAGAAGTAACCCTTAATATTGATATTCGCTCAGATTTTGAAACCATCATTAAGGTCAAGGAAGGGAATGCTTTTGGAGAGAACTCCATGTTGGAAAATTCAAAAAGAATTTACACAGCCATCGTAAATACAGAAGAAGCTTTGTTATGGGTGATTCCAAATTATGCCATTTTGGATATTTTTCAAAACAACCAAAAAATAAGAGCCAAAATGATGACTTCCCTGGCAAGTTATTATAACCAGACCAATCAACAACTTTTTACATCATATAGAAACTCCTACGGCTTTTTTAACCTGGGGCAGATGTTTGAATAATTCGGGATATTGCTTCTTATAAAGCGCATTCTTTAATATCTTAGCGCAAGTTTTGAAAAAATATTAAATCTAAACCGATTATAAAAAATGACAAAAGTAACCGTAGTCGGAGCTGGCAATGTGGGCGCAACATGCGCAGATGTTTTGGCTTACCGAGAAATTGCTGAGGAAATAGTTCTTGTAGATATCAAAGAGGGGGTGGCAGAAGGTAAAGCACTTGATATTTGGCAAAAAGCCCCCATTAACGTTTACGATAGCAGGACTATAGGAAGTACCAATGATTATTCCAAAACAGCAGGTTCTGATGTGGTGGTCATCACCTCGGGATTACCCCGAAAACCAGGAATGACCAGAGATGATCTTATAGAAACCAATGCCGGAATTGTTAAAACGGTAACCGAGAATGTGGTCAAACATTCCCCTGATGCCATTATTGTTGTGGTTTCCAACCCCCTGGATGTCATGACTTATCAGGCCCATGTCACCTCAAAATTCCCTAGGTCAAGGGTAATTGGAATGGCAGGAATTTTGGATACTGCCCGTTACAGGGCATTTATAGCAGAGGAGTTGGATATCTCCCCAAAGGAAATCCAGGCAATTTTAATGGGTGGCCACGGGGATACCATGGTTCCCCTTCCGCGATACACTACTGTGGCTGGTATACCAGTAACTGAATTAATCTCAAAAGAGAAGCTTGATGCCATCATTGAAAGGACCAAGTTTGGCGGTGGAGAATTGGTGAAATTGATGGGGACATCCGCATGGTATGCTCCGGGATCTGCTGCTGCACAGATGGTAGAGTCTATTGTTAAAAACCAGAAAAGGGTTTTCCCGGTATGTATCAAATTGGATGGAGAATACGGGATCGACGATTGCTATCTGGGCGTGCCTGTTATATTGGGCAAAAATGGAGTCGAGAAAGTAATTGAGCTTGAATTAAATGAGGAGGAAAAAGCCTTGCTGGAAGTTTCAAGAACCCATGTTAAAGAGGTGATGTCCGTGCTGGATGGATTGCGTAAAAAATAAATTTTAAGTTTTAACCAAATAAAAATCCCAACTTTTATCCGTTGGGATTTTTTTGTTGATTTGATTCCGGAACAAAATAAAATATGCAGTGAACCAAATTAAAACCCTTCTGGTAATCTTATTAATACTGGTTTTGGGCTTTGCGGCTTTTCTGATTTTGAAATCAGATCTTCTTGAAAACAGCTTGGAAGGCTCGGAAATAATTCCACCCGATGCGGTGTTGGTGTACGAAACCAAAGACCCGGTTGGCATGTGGAATACTATTGTGGGCCAACCAGTCTGGGAAAAACTGCATCAGCTTCCCGCCCTGGCGAGCCTTGAGTCTCAATTGATCCATTTAGATAGTATTACCGGTAAATCCGGAGCACTTGACGATTACCTGAAAGGTCAAAGGTTTAAACTTTCCCTTCACCCATTGGGAAAAGAGGATTTTGGATTTTTGGTGTCCATTGCCTTTAAAGATCGGGAGTTTCTTGATTTTATTCAAAACTTAAAAAGAGATCTGGGAAATCAGGCAGATCCTATTAAAACAAGAACCTACAGCGGAGTCAATCTTTTTGAGGTGCGATTGAATCAGGCTGATAAGGTATTTACCTATGCTGTTTTTAACAATGTATTGATGGGTAGTTTTTCCTCCTTTTTAGTGGAAGAAGGAATCCGATACGCTAAATCTGAGGAGCTTAAAAGCTATAAACAAACCTTCCCCCATTTATTTCAGACTGAAATACCTGCAATGAAAAATGGTGTATTAAGGTTGTCCGGAAATGCATTTTCTGATTTGGTCAGGGAAATCTCATCGGTTAAAAACAATAAGCTGGTATCAGATTTGGCCGCCAACGACTTTTCTGCCAATCTTGTACCTGCATTTTCTGATGAGGGCATAAGTTTTAGCGGGAAGTTATTTGTTAATGGAAAACCAAAAGAGGTCATTTCAAACAATAGCAGTTCCAATGGTCTGCCCTTCTCTTCACTCATCAGTAACAGAACAGCACTGATGTACTTGTATTTGTTTTCTGAATTTCAGCACTTTCAATACATCCCAAATACTTCCTTTTCTCCGGAACCGCTGATTGCTGCGGAAATTTCAGAAAGTATTGAAATACAGGCATTTATTGGTTCCCTTACCGGTGAGGTTTCCCTGGTCCTGGAAGAAAGGCTGATGGGAAATAATCCTAACCAAATATTACTGTTGGATGTAGAAAATGCAGAAGAGTCCTTTCGAAACCTGGAAAGCTATATATTGGAAATGAACCAACAGGATTCAAGCAAGCATTATAGAGCGCACATTTTGGGGTATGAAGTGATTTTGCTGGAATTGAAAGAATTTCCCGCCTATATTTTTAATGGGAATTTTAGTGGTTTTGAGAAATCTTATCTCGCGAGGGTGGATGACCGGCTGGTCATGGCCAATAGCCTGAGGACCATGAGAAATTTCCTTGAGGATATCTATTATGACAATACCTGGGGAAAATCGGTTGCGTTTAACAGGGTGCTGAAAAAAAGCCAAATTGATGCACCTATACAAATCTTTCTGAACAATGACCGTTTTTTCAATTTGCTTACTCAATTCAGCATGCCCGCCTGGAGTTCGGTTTTTCAAAAATATGCAGCTGCATTTCGGTCCTTTGAATGGATGAAGGTTTACTTAAGGGAAAATGGAGAAATTGAAATCTTGTTTGATATTAATTTAGACAAGAAAGTTAATAGCGGGCAATTAATGCTTCGGGAATCCCGCAGTACCCCATTTGATAAAAGATTAATACATGGCCCTGTAGGGTTGGAGAATTTCAATGACAAGAGCACAGATTTTCTGGTGCAGGATGAAGATTTTTTTATCCACCTGGTATCCGAAGAGGGGGGGATTGTGTTTTCTGAGCGTATTCCCGAAGAAATCATCACCGACGTTTTTCAGATTGATTATTACCAGAATGGGAAGCTCCAGTTGGTTTTTGCTACCCGAAATCTGATTTATGCCTTGGACCGGTATGGTCAATTGCTTCCGGGATATCCTATCCATTTCGAATCGGGGAGAGATATCGCACACCTTAATGTTTTGGATTATGACAACAATAGGGAGTACAGGCTTTTTGTGGCGGATAGGGAAGGAGACTTGTTTGTATACAATCTGTCCGGAGAATTATTGAAGGAATGGTCACCCAGGGCATCTACAGATGGACCTCTTGCTGCAAAACCGGCCCATCAGAGGATTCCTGGCCTGGGGGATTTCATGGTGGCCCTGCACAAAAATGGTAAACTAAGACTTTTTAACCGAAGAGGAGAGAACAGGGCAGGAGGGAATGTTGTTCTTGGCGAAAGTATTTCCACTGCTTATGGCATTGAAGAAGGAAGTGAGGAGGGTCTTTCCAAAATAGTAACCGTAAACGATGCGGGAGAAGTGGTGAAAGTTAATTTTAAAGGTGAGTTGACCTACAGGAATCAATTATTAAGGCCTGACCGGGATACCAGATTTGATTTGGTAAACGACCAGGTAGGAACCGACTACGTTTGGGTGATTCGGGAATACAATGAATTGAAGGTATTGAATCCGGACGAAAGCCTGCTTTTTGGAACGAACATTCTATCCGATGAATTGGTGTACCGCTATTATTCATTTGGACCCGGAAATAAAATTTTTGTAGTTTTGGACAAGACGCAGGATTTTGCCTATTTGTACAATTACCAGGGCAAACTTATCAACCAAAAGCCAATTAGTGTGAGTGAAAATATTTGGATAAGTTTTTCTGGTAGCAGAAACGAATACACGCTGGTGACAGTATATGATAATGAACTTCAGGTATATAAGATTCCATTTTAATGTATAAGGATCATTTTATTTTGTAACCCATGAAATTTGAATTGAGTAAATTTTTAATTGTAGTATTGATTTTTTTTGCACAAGCTGCAAACGGGCAGTTGCTGGATACTGGTAATTCAATGGCTTTGGATACCGCTGATCATAATAATTTTAGTTCTCCCTACCATACCACTTATACCTTTTTTTATAACCTAAATGAAGAAGCTTACAATCCTTCTATTGCAGCAGAGGCCTTGAATATGGAGGCCAGCCAGGGGCAAAATGCGGAAGCCCTGGCGGTAATGCTCAAACAGATCTTTGATGGAAACGGTGTGTATGTAAGGATGAATGAAATCCCGAACAATCCCAACTACAAGGACACAGTTCGTAATGACAAACAGATTTATGTTTTTGATGAAATTATTCTGCCCTCAGTGTATTTGGAAAAAGTGGGTGGTCAATGGAAATTTTCTGCCGCCACTGTTCAGAATATCAAAACCCTTCATAAAGAAACATATATATGGGGTACGGATAAACTATTGAATTTATTGCCCAAAATAGGTAGTCAGGTTTATTTCGGGCTCCACCTTTGGCAACTTGTGGGGATTTTCTTTTTGATATTGTTGGTTTTTGTCAGTCACAAGCTTTTTACCTTTTTGGTAGACAGGGGTTTGTATTATGTTTTAATGCGATCAGGCTATAAAAGGATTGCCAAACAGTACCTTTTGCCTGTGGCCAGAATTGTCAGTATATATTTGATCGTACTGCTCCTTGATGTCTTTTTAAAGGTACTTCAATTGCCCATTTACCTTGTTTCCTGGATGACCTTGCTTTTAAATGCCACTAAACCCTTTATCGTTACCATTATCTTTTACAAGTTGGTCGATGTTTTTTCCGGTTACATGGAGCGCATGGCTGACAAGACAGCCTCTACTCTAGATGATCAATTGGTTCCACTGGTCCGCAAAACGCTAAAAGCATTTGTGATCGTTATCGGGTCGCTGTTTATTTTAAAATATGGACTAAGAATAGACATCGTTCCTTTTCTGACCGGACTTTCCATTGGAGGTCTGGCCTTTGCCCTGGCCGCGCAGGATACCATCAAAAACTTTTTCGGATCGGTGATGATTTTTATTGACAAACCTTTTCAGGTTGGCGACTGGATCACCAGCGGAGAAGTGGATGGAACTGTAGAAGAGGTAGGTTTTCGGTCTACCCGGGTCAGGACCTTCAGAAATTCCCTGATGTATATTCCAAATGGTAAAATTGCTGATGCGACTGTAGATAACCACGGATTAAGAAAATACAGAAGATTTTACAGTACCATTACCATAACCTATGATACGCCTCCTGAATTGATAGAGGTATTTGTGGAGGGCCTAAAAAGAATAGTGCAGCAACACCCAAAAACAAGGAAGGATTATTACAATATTTACCTGAACAATCTTTCTGCTTATAGTCTGGATATCATGTTTTATGTGTTTTTCGAGGTACCGAGTTGGCCGGAAGAATTAAAGGCCAGAGAGGATATGATACTTGCGGCAATTCGATTAGCCAATAGATTGGGTGTAAGGTTTGCTTTTCCCACACAGACCTTGCACATGGAGACATTTCCGGAAAAGAAGGGGTTTACGCCTATTTACGAAGATGATAAGGCTTCCTACCAAAAAAGACTGGATCAGTTTATTCAAAATGAGACCCAGGGGGAACAGCCTTCCTGATCTCTGGCCAGACCTGGTAAGAGCAACCGATTAAACCAGGAATACTTCAATGCCCTTGTCTTCCAATAAACTGACATAATGTTGGGACAGTGCCTTATCTGAGATGATGATGTCCACATCCTCCAGATTGGCAATTTTTCCGAAGCTTTTTTTTCCAAATTTACTGCTATCCGCCAGCACTATGGTTTTTTGGACGGACCGGATCATGGTGCTGTTGAGGTGGGCTTCCATCATATTAGAAGTGGTCAGTCCAAATTCCGCATCTATCCCATCAACACTGATGAATAACTTGCTGCAGGCAAAATTATTGATCATTGTTTCGGCAAAATGTCCCACTACAGAACTGCTGCTCTTCCTCACCACTCCTCCCAATTGCACTATTTCAGCCTGATGGAGGTCCAGCAAGGCTATGCTGACATTCATGGCTCCGGTGAGAATGGTAAGGGAAAGCTCCTTTGGGATGGCCTGTGCAAATGCGAGAACAGTGGTGCCCGATCCGATGATGATGGCCTCCTTTTCCTTAAGCAGGCCTACTGCTTTCTGTGCAATCGCTCTTTTTTGCTCTACCTGTACCAGTTGCTTCTCATCGACAGGTTTATCCATCACGTAGGGTGCGACAGGCGTAGCACTTCCATGTGACCTGAATAACAAACCTTTGTCTTCAAGGATTTTAAGGTCTTTTCTGACCGTTACCATGGTAACATTCATGGACTTACTCAGGGCAGCTACACTGACATAGCCGGCTGATTTCAGCTGGTCCAAAATGTATTTATGTCTTTCTGCTATTACCATAATTCAATTTATTATTTAATAATGATAATAAAAAATTTCTTTTTCTTTCTTTTTGTTTCTATTCATATTACTTTAGTGAAGTAATACTATTTAAATGAAAAGAAAAAACAATTTATCCAGGGTAGCACAAGAGAAGGAGATTTGGGATCTTGCCGTTATTGGAGGAGGAGCCTCAGGTCTTGGAGTGGCACTGGATGCCCTTTCCAGGGGTTTAAAGGTATTGTTGTTGGAAAAGTCTGATTTTGCCAAAGGCACCTCCAGCCGGAGTACAAAGCTGGTTCATGGAGGGGTTCGTTACCTGGCGCAGGGAGAAGTCGGCCTGGTGTTGGAAGCCCTAAAGGAAAGGGGACGTTTGTTAAAGAACGCGCCACATCTCACCGTTAACCAGCCTTTTGTCATTCCCTTGTATACTTTCCTGGACAGGTGGAAGTACTCCATAGGGCTGAAGATTTACGATTGGATGGCGGGAAGCTTAAGATTGGGTAAATCCAGGTTTATTTCCAAAGAGGAAACTGTAAAAAAGCTTCCTGAAATTCGGAAAAAGGGGCTAAAAGGCGGTATTGTTTACCATGACGGCCAATTTGATGATGCCAGGCTGGCTTTGATCATAGCCAAAACCTGTGATGAGATGGGTGGGTGTCTGCTCAATTATGCCAAGGTGAATCACCTTTCTAAAGATGAGGCAGGGATAATTAATGGATTAGAATTCAGGGATTTATTGGGAAAGAAAAACTATCGGGTCAAAGCAAAAACAGTGGTCAACGCAACAGGCGTATTCGCTGACAAGATTTTGCAGATGGACAATCCAGGGGCCGGGAAAATGATCCAGCCCAGCCAGGGAGTTCATTTGGTCGTGGATGCCCGGTTTTTGGGTGGGAAAGATGCATTGATGATTCCCAGCACCTCAGATGGAAGGGTTCTTTTTGCCGTTCCCTGGCAAGGAAAACTGGTACTGGGGACCACAGATACCATAAGAAAAAAACCTAAAATGGAACCCCAGCCGCTTTCTTCTGAGATTGATTTCATTTTGGAAACGGCCAGCAATTATCTGGATTCAGCCCCTAAAAGAAAAGATGTGTTGTCTGTCTTTGCCGGATTGAGACCCCTGGCCGCACCAAAAGAGGGAAGCACCAAGACAAAGGAAATATCCAGAAGCCATAAAGTGATTGTTTCAGAAAGTAAACTGATCACCATTACAGGAGGTAAGTGGACCACCTTTAGAAAAATGGGCGAAGATACAGTGGAGGCACACTACAAGATCCACGGTATGGCGCAGGAAAAGAGTACTTCAGCCGAAAAAAAATTACATGGCTACACCCTTTCGCAGGAAAAAGGCCATTTGCAATGGTACGGATCGGATGCAGCCAGGATTCTGCAGTTACAAAAAGAGAATGAAGATTGGGCTGCACCTTTGTTGGAGAATTATCCATATACTGGAGCTGAGGTAGTTTGGGCAGTAAGAGAGGAAATGGCCCAAAAAATTGAAGATTTTCTTTCGAGAAGGTGTCGTATTCTTCTGTTGGACGCTAAAGCGGCCATGCATATGGCACCAAAAGTAGCTGCGATTATGGCAAAAGAACTTGGAAAAGATGAAGACTGGATAAGACAGGAACTGGAAGAATTTTATAAATTAGCCAAGAAATATTTAATTCATCAATAAACCCATGAAGCAGGATAACCAATATCTTATGGCGCTGGACCAGGGCACGACCAGTTCCAGGGCCATTATTTTTAATCAAAAAGGGCAGATTTTCTCCTCGGCCCAAAAAGATTTTGAACAGATTTTCCCTCAATCCGGATGGGTGGAGCATGATCCCGAAGAGATTTGGACTTCCCAGGCATCTGTAGCCACTGAAGCGATCACCCGCGCAAAAATCAGTGCACATCAGATTGCGGGAATAGGTATTACCAATCAGCGGGAGACGACCATTGTTTGGGATAGAAATACAGGAGAGCCTGTATTTAATGCCATAGTCTGGCAGGACAGGCGGACATCAGCGTTTTGTAATACACTAAAAGAAAATGGCCATTCAGAAATGGTTCGGGATAAAACGGGCCTCATCATAGATGCCTATTTTTCTGGAACCAAAATTAAATGGATTTTGGATAATGTGGATGGTGCCAGGGAAAGGGCCAGTAAGGGAGAATTGTGTTTTGGGACAGTAGATAGCTGGTTGGTATGGAAAATGACAGCTGGGAGGGCGCATATCACTGATATAACCAATGCCAGTAGAACCATGATTTTTAATATTCATGAAAGAAAATGGGATACCGAATTGCTGGACCTTTTGGACATCCCTAAAGAAATATTGCCCACTGTAAAATCCAGTAGTGAGGTTTACGGGACCACTTCCGGAGATTTGTTGTCTGCCAAAATTCCCATTGCGGGAATAGCAGGAGACCAGCAGGCAGCCTTATTCGGGCAGTTATGTACCGAGCCGGGAATGGCTAAAACCACCTATGGAACGGGTTGTTTTTTGGTCATGAATACCGGGGATAAACCAGTAAAATCAAATAACCAACTCCTAACCACCGTTGCCTGGCAAATTGGGGAAAAGGTAAATTACGCACTGGAAGGAAGCGTGTTTATAGGAGGAGCAGCCATTCAATGGCTCCGGGATGGGATCTCCATTTTGAAAGATGCCAAAGACAGTGAAAATATGGCTAAAAGCCTGGAAGATAATGGTGGCGTTTATTTTGTTCCTGCACTCACCGGTCTGGGTGCACCTTATTGGGACCAGGATGCAAGGGGTGCTTTTTTTGGTATAACCAGGGGAACCAGCAGGGCTCATTTGAGCAGGGCGGGCCTGGAAGCCATCGCCTATCAGGTATATGATGTACTGAAGGCGATGGAGAAGGATGCCGGAGAAGAAACCATAGAAATGCGCGTAGATGGTGGCGCCACGGCCAATGATTTTTTGATGCAGTTCCAATCAGATCTTAACCAATGTGAAATAAAACGGCCGGCCATTATTGAGACCACAGCTTTGGGAGCGGCTTATTTGGCAGGTTTGGCAATAGGTTTTTGGAAAGATGTGGATGAGATCAGGGAATTGTGGAAAGCAGATGAATCCTTTAAGCCTAAAAAAGATAAAAAACAAATGGAAAAAAATCTCAAATACTGGCACAAGGCAGTAAACAGATCACTAAATTGGCTAAACGATTGATATATGAACGTATTTGTTGCTGAATTTGTCGGAACCTCCCTGCTTTTGGCCATGGGTTCGGGAGTAGTGGCCAATGTAGTGTTGAATAAAACCAAGGGATTTGATTCCGGATGGATTGTAATCACGACGGCATGGGCCCTGGGAGTATTCATTGGAGTAGTGGTGGCAGGTCCCTACAGTGGTGCGCATTTAAATCCGGCAGTAAGTATCGGACTTGCCGTTGCGGGAGATTTTGCCTGGGAAATGGTACCTAAATATATTGTTGCCCAGGTTTTGGGTGCTATGTTTGGCTCTGGTATTGCCTGGTTGGTCTACAAAGATCATTTTGATGCTACGGATGATCCTGGGTTGAAGTTTGCTCCATTTGGTACGGTGCCTGCTATCAGAAACCTTTCTTCCAATTTACTCTCGGAGGTAGTGGGTACTTCTGTTTTGATCATCGTAATCCTCTACTCTACCGGTCCTGTTTTGCAGGATGGAGAAGGAACGCCCATCGGTTTGGGGTCTTTGGGTGCCTTGCCGGTAGCTTTTTTAGTTTGGGTGATCGGTCTGTCTCTTGGGGGAACCACCGGCTATGCCATCAATCCGGCAAGGGATCTGGGTCCCCGGATCATGCATCAGATCTTACCTATAAAGGGGAAAGGCTCTTCCGATTGGGCCTATAGCTGGGTTCCTATTGTAGGTCCGATTCTGGGAGCGGCCATCGCTGCCGGGATATACCTGCTTTTGGGAGTAGGAGGAATGGTTTGAAATACTTAGATGGGCTCAATAGCTTCTGCCCAATATCTGAATCCTGTGAGAATCCAGTTTGATGAAGATAAACAAAAGTATGGTAAAGGACCAAAGAGAGGAGCCTCCATAGCTGAAAAACGGCAGTGGAATCCCTACTACTGGAAATAGTCCGATGGTCATGGCGATGTTGATCGAAAAATGAAAAAACAGCAGTCCAATTACGCAGTAACCATAAATTCTGGAAAACCGGGTTTTTTGCCTTTCCGCCAAAAACACCAGGCGAAGCAGAAAAATGACAAATAAAGAAATCATGATCAGGCTTCCTATCCAGCCAAACTCTTCTCCCAGGGTGCAAAAAATAAAATCTGTGTGTTGTTCCGGTACGAAATCAAATTTTGTTTGCGTTCCTTCCAAATATCCTTTGCCAAATAACCCTCCTGATCCTATGGCTATTTTGGACTGAGTTACATTCCAGCCCACTCCAAGCGGATCCACATCCGGATCAAACAGGACCATGATACGGTTTTGCTGGTGGGAAGGTAATTTTTCTACCACATAGTCCAGGCTGTAAGTGTACGCAAACATCAGGATTCCCAGTAAGAAAATACCAGCGAAATTTTTCCAGGTTTTTTTGCTGGCCAAAATCAATAGCAGTACAATGGCTCCAAGTCCACCATACAGGTACCAATTGTTGGTAATGAGAAGCGTCAATATAGACAGACCAATCAGGCTTAAGGCGAATAGGTAATATTTTTGGGGCATGCCTTCCCGGTAAAGCATGATAAAGAAGGAGCTGTATACCATGGCTGTCCCGGTATCCGGTTGCAGCATGATCAGTGCTACCGGTAGGCCTATGATCCCCAGGGCCTTTAACTGGTGACCAAATTTTGCCAGGTCAAAAGTGGGGTTTTCCATGAGTTTTGCCAGGGCCAATGCAGTAGCAAATTTGGTGAATTCCGCAGGTTGAAGCCGGAAAATCCCCAACTCGAACCAGGCTCGCTGTCCGTTGATTTCTTTGCCAATAAAGGGGGTTAAGAACAGTATGATCACAAAAATGATGTATAGGATCAAGCTTAAGTTTTGGAAAAGCCTGTAGTCTGCCACCATAATAAGGGTGATCAGTAAAACGGCGGTTCCAATCCAAATCAATTGTTTGCCTGAATTGATTGAATAATCAAAAATGGAAGTGGCGTTTTGCTCGTCATAGACTGCCGCATAGATATTGATCCATCCGACAAAGACAAGGGCAAAGTACAAACCTATAGCTACCCAATCGATTTTATGAAAATATGTGTCTTTTTGTCTCAATTAATAAATGAATTCACCCTGTAGCACATATTCCTCCAATTCCGGTCTGTTGATCTCTCCGGTAAGGTATTTTTCTATCAGCAAGCTCGCAGTGCTGGCAGCAGCCCGTCCTCCCCAACCTGCATTTTCCACATAGACCGCTATGGCAATTTTAGGGTCTTCCTTGGGAGCAAAAGCTATGAATACAGAATGATCCTCTCCTGCCGGATTTTGAGCGGTACCGGTTTTTCCGGCTATGGTAATATCCTTCATAATCGCCCGGGCGGCAGTTCCGGAAAGTGCTGCTGCCATGGCATTCTGGATCAAATCAAAATGTTCGGTATCTATACCTGTGTCCCTTTTGGTTTTAAATTTTTCCGGTATCCGGTTAGGATCACCATTTATGGCCCTGATCAAATGGGGGGTATAAAAATACCCCTTGTTGGCAAAAATAGCAGCCAAATTGGCCATTTGAAGCGGGGTTACCAGCATTTCTCCCTGCCCAATGGAAAGGGAATAAATGGTAGAATATTTCCACCTTCCTTTTCCGTAGATCCGGTCATACAACTCACTGGAAGGAATGGACCCGCCTTTTTCCCCATGCATGTCTATGCCTAGCTGACTCCCAAGACCGAATTTCATTACAGACTCCCGCCAGTTGTCCAAACCGATCTGAGTGTCTTCGTAGGTATTGGAGGAGACTTCCTGGTTGATCACCTGCCTGAAAGCCTGGTGGTAGTAAGGGTTGCAGGAGTTACGGATGGCACCAAAGAGATTTACAGGGCTGGGATGATTGTGACAATTGACCAGCGCCCGATTACAGGGATAGGTAGTATTGGGGGTCAATATACCTTCCTGCATGCCAATCAATGACTGAACAATCTTAAAGATAGAACCCGGCGGATACATGGCCATTATGGGCCTGTTGAAAAGTGGTTTTTCCGGATCCAGGTTCAGAGACTGGTAATTTTCGCCGAATTTGGCCCCTGTAAGTATATTGGGATCATAAACCGGAGCAGATATCATGGTTAGGATTTCACCAGTCTTTGGTTCTATAGCCACTACAGAACCGCGCTTACCCTCCATGAGCTTTTCACCATAAACCTGCAAATCCAGGTCAATGGTAGCTTGCAGATTTTCACCAGGTAGGGACAAAGTATCGAGATCTCCGTTTTTAAAAGCTCCTTTTTCTATGCCCCGTACGTTTACCAATTTGTATTTAACCCCTTTTCTACCCCTGAGTTCCGGTTCGTAATAAGATTCGATTCCACTTAATCCCACATAATCACCTTGCACATAATATTGGGTGCTGTCCCGGTTCAGTTGGGAAGCGTTTATTTCTCCTATATACCCCAGGGCATTTGAAGCGGCTGATTGAGGATAGGCTCTTACAGAGCGGGTCATGACAAAAAGACCCCGGTAATCAATCAAAAAATCCTGCACCCTGCCAAACTCTTCCTTACTAATTTGCTTGATCAATGGGGAAGGTTTTACCCAGGAGTAATTTTTAGCGGCATTAAAACCATCAATCAGCACCTGTTTCTCAATGCCAAATAAATCACAAAATCTGGTGGTATCTTCCAGTTCAAATTCTTTTGGTATCACCATCAGGTCAAATACCGGATCATTAAATACCATCAAGGAATTATTTCTATCATAAACCAGCCCCCTATAGGGGTGATCTACCACCCTTTGAATGGCATTTCTTTCGGCTTTTCGCAAATAGCTGTCATCAGTTACCTGTATCAGAAACAACTTTCCCAAAAGTACCAATGCGATCATTCCTATGCTGACCGCAACAACCAAAGACCTCCCTGTGTACATTTAAATTACCCTTTCTTTTTTATAAAATACTGCCTGCACGATGATTCCCAATAAAAAGGTAAATGCCATACTGCTTAACACTCTTATAACGAGCGGAAGGTATAACTCCGTTCCTAAAATATCAATATAAAAAAACAAAAGATGATGGATGAGGATCAGGGGGATGCTATAAAACAGGTACCAACCCATGCCCATATTCAATAAAGTAGGGGGAACATTATCGTCATACCCGCCGGTAGGAGTATTTACCTGGATCCATGGGTTTCGTAAAAAGCCCAGCAACACGGCACTGGCCGCATGTAACCCAAGGCTGTCATAAAACAAGTCTATCAGTATTCCCATAAAAAAACCGATAAGCATCAGAGGAACCGTGGGAAGTTCATGTGGTAAATTCAGTAGAAAGAAAACGTATAGAAAACAAAAAGCATACCCGAACAACACCAAATCCTTTAGTATAAATACCTGAATGAGGAAGTATAAAACAAAACTTAAGCTGTATTTTATTATTTTACCTGAAGTCATGGGCCTGCAGTTTCCATTTCTATTTCCAAACTATCCAATTCCTCCCTGGAATCATTTTTCACCAGATAGATAAAATTCAATTTGCTGAAATCCACGCTGAGAGAGATCGTGATATCCAGGTAATTGGTCTCACTTCCCGGGTTAACGGCTTTGATCTTGCCAATTGATATCCCCTCCGGAAACACAGCATTGTATCCCGAAGTGATGATTTCCTGCCCCGGAACGATCTGAACGTGACGTGGAACGTAAAGTAATTTTGCCTCATTTGATTTGAGTCCATCCCATTTTGTAGATCCGAATACTTCTGTTTCCTTTATTTTTGAGGAGATCAAAAGGTCCGTATTCAATAATGAAATAACAGTGGAAAAATTATTGCTTGTACCTTTTACCCTCCCCACAACGCCCAGCTCGTTAAAAACCCCCATTCCTTCCTGAATACCGTCCTTTGCCCCTTTATTCAGGGTAATGTAATTTTGATTGAGGTGAATCGAATTATTGACCACTCTTGCAGACCAAAACTCAAAGTTTTTTGACAAGACAGTATCTACAGATAAAACTGCAGAGTCCAGCACTGGGCTCAAACTATCCAATCTGTTCAGCAAGTAAGCATTTTTTTCTGCCAAAGCCTGGTTGGTTGAATAGAGCGAAAAATAGGATAAAAAATTATTTTTGACTGACAGCATGTTTCCCACCAGCTTGTTGCTGCTGTTAAAAAACACTGCCCCTTGCGGTGAATTATGCGTGAATATTATCCCCCCGGCCAACAACTCCAGGGCAAGAAAAAGAAGGATTGCCCTTAGTCTGTATAAAAATAAAAATATTTGCTGCATTTCACTTTTATGTCATGAGTACTGTTCTAAAATGATTGATATTTTTTAAAGCATTTCCAGTACCCCTCACTACCGCTCTCAACGGGTCCTCCGCAATATGAATAGGCAGTTTGGTTTTTTGGTGCAACCTGCGGTCCAACCCTTTTAACAAAGCTCCTCCTCCTGTAAGGTGAATCCCATTGTCATAAATGTCTGCCGAAAGTTCAGGTGGTGCGATCTCCAGTGCTTTCAGTACAGCCTCTTCTATTTTGGAAACCGATTTGTCCAAAGCAAAAGCAATTTCTGAATAAGAAACCTTGATTACCTTGGGAATACCGGTCATCAAATCTCTTCCCCGGATTTCATAGTCCTCTGGAGCGTCATCCAATTCCGTAAGCGCAGACCCTATGGCAATTTTGACTTTCTCCGCTGACCTTTCTCCAATTAGCAGGTTGTGTTGCCTCCTCATGTAATCCAAAATGTCTTTGGTGAAGGAGTCTCCAGCTACACGTATGGACTGATCAGCAACAATTCCTGATAAAGCAATCAACGCAATCTCCGTCGTACCTCCGCCTATATCTACAATCATGGATCCCATTGGCTTTTCAATATCAATACCTATACCGATAGCTGCTGCTATTGGTTCGTAGATCATGTAAACCTCCTTACCCCCGGCATGTTCGGCGGAATCTCTTACCGCTCTTTTTTCTACCTCTGTAATTCCTGACGGAATACAGATGACCATGCGGTGGGACTGTGGAAACATGCCCTTGTTGTGTCCGGGGATCATTTTGATCATTCCCCGGATCATCTGCTCTGCGGCATAAAAGTCCGCAATCACCCCATCTTTCAACGGACGGATGGTCTTGATGTTTTCATGCGTTTTTTCATGCATGTTCATGGCCTCCCTGCCTACCGCCAACACTTTATTATTAGTTTTATCTATGGCAATAATGGATGGTTCGTCCACTACAATTTTTTCTTTATGAATGATCAGCGTATTGGCTGTTCCCAAATCAATGGCAATGTCACTGGAAAAAAAGTCAAATAATCCCATTTCGGTATTTTCTAAATTAAATGATTATTGTTTTTTAAAGTTAGCACAATTAAGCCCTTAAAGAGAACGGGTGCCTACAAAAATATTATCTTATTTTTGTTTTATTCATTAATTCCTTTACTTCTTTATTTTTGGTGTCTAATCCCTGTAAAACGTATTCTTTAATATTTAATGGTTTATTAAAGCAATCCGGATAATCGAAAAACATGCCAGAAACATTTTGTCAATGTTTAAAGTGCCTGACCCCCGTCATGACCATGGCCATTCCGTGCGCATCACAATAAGCTATGCTGTCTTTGTCCTTAATGGACCCTCCGGGTTGTACCACTGCACTGATGCCTTCCTGGTCTGCTATCTCCACACAATCCGGAAATGGAAAAAAAGCATCAGAAGCCATCACAGCTCCTTTCAGGTCAAACCCAAAGGTTTTGGCTTTTTCAATGGCTTGTTTCAGGGCATCTACCCGGCTTGTCTGTCCAACACCACTGGAATATAGCTGGTCTTTATTGCTTAGCACAATGGTATTGGATTTGGTATGTTTACAAATTTTCAGGGCAAACAACAAGGCATCCTTTTCCTCCTCTGTTGGGATTTTTTTGGTGACCAGCTCAAAAGCTGTTTTATTCTCTGTTACCAGGTCTTTATCCTGTGCCACAAAGCCGTTCAATAAGGTTTTGACTTGTAAGGTACCTGTCAAATTGATTTTTTGCTTCAAAAGAATCCGGTTTTTCTTGCCTTTCAAAAGCGCCAAGGCATCTTCATCAAACTCAGGAGCAATTAACACCTCAAAAAACAGGCCGTGCATGGATTCAGCAGCGGGCAGGTCCACTTTTTTATTTGTGATCAATACCCCTCCAAATGCCGATACAGTATCCGCAGCAAATGCCTTTTCATACGCCTCCTTTACCGTTTTGCCTGTTGCTGCCCCACAGGCGTTGGTGTGCTTCAAAATAGCAAAAGCTACTTCATCGGGAAATTCAGCAATCAATGCCACTGCGGCATCCACATCCACCAGGTTGTTGTAAGACAATTCTTTTCCATTCAACTGATCGAAAAGTGCTGCTAAATCTCCATAAAAATGAGCTTTTTGATGAGGGTTTTCCCCATATCTCAGGCTTTTTGCATTGCCTTCACTGATCTTTAGGGAAGGAATATTTTCCTGCCTGTTGAAATAATTAAAAATTTGGGTGTCATAATGAGAGGAGACATTAAAGGCCTGGGCTGCAAAATACCTGCGGTCTTCACTTTTTAAGCTGCCGTTCTGAGCTTTTAGTTTTTCCGCCAAAGCACCATACTGGGCCCTGGAGGCGATGATGGTTACATCTTCGTAGTTTTTGGCAGCCGCCCTGATCAATGCGATGCCGCCAATATCTATTTTCTCGATGATGTCTGCTTCCGATGCTCCTGACGCAACTGTCTCTTCAAAGGGATATAAGTCTACAATAACCAGATCGATAGCTGGGATGTCATAAGATTCGGCTTGTGACACATCTTCTTTATTTGATCTGCGGTGAAGTATCCCTCCAAAAACCTTGGGATGAAGGGTTTTCACCCTTCCACCAAAAATGGAGGGGTAACCGGTAAGCTCTTCCACAGGGATTACTTCCGCCCCCTGATCCTCTATGAATTTTTGGGTGCCACCTGTGGAATAAATCGATACCCCTTGATGTTTTAAGAGTTCGATGATGGGTTCCAAATTGTCTTTGTAATAAACTGAGATCAATGCAGATTGTATTTTCTTTTCAGCCATTGCGGTTAACTATTATAATTTTTTTCTCCATTGGCGAAGCATTCCATTAAAAACTGCCAACGAATCCGAAAAAGATTTGGTGATAAATTTTTAGATTTCTATTAGGTGGACAAAGTTAGGAAAATCAGTGCATTAAATCAGACTTTCGATCACATTTGGATAGTATTTGTGCTCCAGGGCATGCACTTTTTCCGCAATTTCGTCGGGGCTGTCTCCCTGATCGATGGAAACAGCGGCTTGAAAAATAATTTTGCCTTCATCGTAATTTTCATTGACCAAATGTATGGTAATACCGGTTTCGCTATCCCCGGACTCCTTTACTGCCTGGTGGACATGACTGCCATACATGCCCTTTCCCCCATATTTGGGGAGCAGGGCAGGGTGAATGTTGATGATTTTTCCGGGAAATGCCTTGATCAGGGCTTGGGGTAGCTGAAGTAAGAACCCCGCCAAAATGATAAAATCGGTTTTGTGTTGCCGCAGGATTTCGATCAACCTGCCATTTTGCAACTCTTCCTTCGAAAAAACCCGGGTGGGAACATTGAATTTTTTCGAACGCTCCAAAACATAGGCACTTTTTTTATTTGAAGCGACAAGGGCCACTTTTGCTTTGGAGGATTTCTGGAAATATTCCATTATTTTTTCCGCATTTGTACCGTTTCCGGAGGCAAGAATGGCAAGTTTTTTCAAAATATTGCGAAGGTTTTATGTTGGGGTAAAATTACAAAATCAATTCCTATTCGGCAGGAAAATGGACAACTACTTCGGGGTGCATGGTATAAAACCTGAAACGTTCTCCATCATGGACGGTAATGCCACTGGACTTGTTTTCTCCCATTATGGGATTTTCAGCGTATTTGGTCCAATGGACCAGATCGTCTGATACAGCCATATTCATGGTCCAGTCGCTCCAGTCTTCAAGGGAAGTACCATGGTAATAGGCATAATACCGATTTTTGTATTTGATGACCTGATTTACAGCTAGGCCGTACTGGTCGTATTTTTCCGGGCCCATGGTAATGACCGGATCATCTGACACATTGGTCCATACTTTCCGGTCCTGGGAAGTGGCCAACCAGATGCCCTGGTCATTCCGTTCATAAAACAAGTACCATGTACCATCTTCCACCCATACAGTGGGAGTGCCATATGGGCCCTCAGTCAGTGGAGAACCGTCCACCTGTCTGATGTTCAGGTCTCCCTGGTTTTCCCAATGAATCTTATCTGTGGAGGTTAGCATTTTGGCGATATCTCCCCGGCCTTCGGCAAACATATAATAAGTGTCCTCATGTTTCCAAACCATCATGTCTTCCACCCAGCTTTCTGCAAATATGGGATTGTCTTCATGTCTTTTCCACTGAAAACCGTCTTCCGAAAAGGCATACCCCAGCTTTAGAAAGTCGTTATCCTCGTATCCGTCTAATCCCGTGTACCACATGTGGTACCCGTCATCCTCTTTAAGGATATAGCCCCGTTCCCGGATCATTTTATCCCAGGTAGCTATCCCTGTACCCTTAAACACAGGGTTCTGCCCCTCAGGTTTAAAAGCGCTGATTTCTGCAGGAAAGGAATCATTGTCTTCTGTGTGGTCATTTCCTGTACTTTTGGGGTTACAAGCCCCCAAGAAAACCAATACAAAAATGAAGTAAAAATTGGTAAAATCATTTTTCATACCTAAAGATAAGCCATTTTTTAACAATATATTATAGGAAGCCCATGCTCATGATCCCGGTCAACATCAGAATCTTGGAGAAGGTGCTCAGTTCAGTAAAATGGGATTTTCTGTCTGCCTTGTATATTTTAAACATAAATATAAAAAAGAAAATACTCAGTCCCCCAAAGTAAAGGAACAACAAGGGTTCATTTATTTTAAAGGTTACAAAAAGGATGGCTGCCACGAACAAAACAGCAATAAGGAAGATGATGTTTTTCGTTTTCCTGAATCCCAAAACGATGGGTAAGGTCCTGCATCCATGTTTTCTGTCTCCATTCCGGTCTTCAATGTCTTTCAGGATTTCCCTGATCAGGTTGATAAAAAAAGCGAAGATGGCGTAGGTCAGTATGAGCAATTCTGATTTTTGATAGTAAATGCCTACAATCCATATGGCCAGACCTGTGAGTGATGCCACGGTGAGGTTACCTATAAAAGGAAGTCTTTTCAGGGAATTGCTGTAAAGCCATAACAGAAAAGCTGCTACAAAGGTGATGGCACCAATCCGCGGATGGACCAGTATTCCAATCAGAATACCTGCCATGTTCATGGTAGTGTGCAGGATCATGACCATTCTTCGTTTCATGCCTTTGCCTATTACCACAGTTTTTGGTCGGTTGACGTAATCTATTTTTACATCATAATAATCGTTTATCATGTATCCGGAGGCAGTAAGGATTACAGTAGATATGATCATTAAGTACAGGTGGTAATCCTGAAGTACGGGAATTCCGGATCTGCTGGTGCCCACCAGAAAAAAGGCAGTCATTAATTGAGCAAAGGCGACCATCAGCAAATTGCCCGGGCGAATGATTTTCACAAACGCAGTAAAAGTAAAAACAGGAGATGCCTTTTTGTTTTTCATAGGAGTATTAATTGCTTTTCAAAAGCATATAGCCTGTCCCGACGGTCGGGAGAATCCTTGACCTTCCGGCAGGTGCTTTTATTGTCACCCCTCCCTGTAGCCTTCTCGTCATGCTCGGTTTCATGTTGCAAAATAACGACAATGGACTCAATTTGAGTAATAATTTCCAATAAAAAAATGAGGCAGGTTTAATTTGTAACCCTTTGTAAATCAGTTGTTAAAGTGGATTAGAGTCAATGATGTCCTGAGAAATTAACCGATAAATTTCTGCCAATTGTTCATTATAGTGTAAAAATTCGTGGTGATTTTCCAATGTGCCAAAATCTTCTCTTTTTGCAGGTCCTGTTTGGGCAGCTTTTGCCCCCATCTGTAAGGTTTTGTTTATTTGTTCAGTGACAAGGGGTTTTAACATATCAAACTCAAGGCCTTGTCTTTCCAGGATAGACTCTGCAATGCCTATCAGGTGATTGGTAAAATTGGAAGCAAATACAGCGGCCACATGTATGGCTTTCCTGTCCCTGGACGGTACCACGTAGTAAGGTGACGACAAGCTTTTACAAAGAGTTTTAAGGGTTTTCATTGCTTTGGATTCCATGGCTTCCAGAAGAAAAGGGACCTCTTCAAAGCCTATTTCCCGGCCTTTGGTAAAGCTTTGTAAAGGATATAGTATGCCTGTATAATCTGCAGAGCTAAAAGACAAAATATCTAAAGCCATATTGCCACTTGTATGTACCAGTACACTGCCCTCGGGAAGAATGACTGCTTCCGCTATTTCGCCTATTGCCTGATCGCTTACAGCCAAGATAAATAAATTTGCCTGACTTTCTGTAAAATCCAAATGGTCCTGGGCTTCGGTACCATATAGCCGGGAAGAGATTTTTTCTGCATTTTTCAAATCCCTTCCATAAACCTCTGTGATCACATGACCTGCATTTTCAAGTGCTGATGACAGGTGCCAGGCTACATTACCTGTGCCGATGATTGCTATATCCAATTTCATCTGTTTATAGTTTGATTTTTAACGGTCAGATGGAATCTCGCAATGATAACCATCCCTGTGTGTGACATTCTCATCATGCTCGATTTCATGTGTTAATAATTGTTTTTTAATGGTTACACAGCCGGTCCTGTCCCTATAATTATCGGGGCTATAAGGGCCTCCCTCCCTGTGTCACCTGCGACATGCCAGATTTCATACCTTTAAATTAAAAAAAAAAATAACCCCTAACTTAAATTAGGGGTTATCTTAATTTTCATAAGTTTTCTAAAATGTGGTTTATTCTAAACCTTTTCTTTTCATTTTCTGGAATTCGTCGAATCTTCGGAAAATAGCTACGGTAAATCCGATCAGCATGATGATGGTTCCGAGCCACAGCAGGTTGATCATGGGTTTCACAGCAGCTTTCATGACCACATAATCCTTTTGATAGGTGTTGACCTTAAAGACAAATTTATTTTCCTCAGGCACAATATTGTCAACTTCCACCTTTATACCCAAATCATTGTCTACATCCACAATTTTTCCCACCTGATTTCCTCGAATCAGAAAAATCGGAGATAATTTTTTCTCCACATCATAATCCATGATGGTAAGTTCCGCTTTCACAGCAATGTCACCTTCTTCCAGCGTCATGCCTTCCACTTCATTGATTACTTCTGCCCCTTCAAACTGGGTGACGAAATCATTTATAAAAAACTGTTCCCCCGGAGCAGCATTGATAAATTTGTCTTCCTTCCATTCCGGTTCCTCATAATCATTGATAGCCGAAACATGGGTGTAGAGATCTCTGGAAAGATACCTTTTGGAGTCTGGAGAAGAAATCAAGCCCATGGTAGGGTTGGGTTGTGACATGGGGAAAAGTGTAAATTTCAACTCATCCTCCTGGTAATATTCTACTTTAAAGTAAGAATTCTCCTGAAGCACCAAATCTAAGGTGTCTCCTTTTTGGTGATACTGTTTTCCACTCGATTCAATGGGCTCCAGTGCGATGGCCTGATTTACCGCACCTGTTTCCTCCATGGCATCTGCTTTGACATAGCCGGGAACACCCGCAACCTTTTTATACCTTCCCCTGTAGATGACCTCATATTCTTTCATTTGCAAAGGTTTGTTGATCCAAAGCAATACATTTTCTTTGTTCAACTCATCTTCCCAGTCTTTCTTGTAGGTCAAACCAGACATGTTGATGGAAATGGTATCGGAATAACCGGAAGAAAACATTACGCCTATCAATATCATGCCCAATCCTATATGAGCCAGAGAGCCCCCTGCCAGTTTAAAGGTTTTTTTCCTGAGCAACTTGATCAAAATGGTGCTGTTGGCCACTATGGTAAAGGCTCCTGCTAATACAATAATGATGTAGGAGACATCATAAACCTTCCCAACGGTAATCACAATGGCCGCTAATACCATGGAAATGATGTAGGGAGTAACCAGGGCATTTTTTAAATCCTTTTTATCCATTTTGTTCCACCAGAAAAACTGTCCTATACCCGTAAGCAATGCCAGGGCCACGGCAAACCAGAGTTGAAACTTGGTATAAAATCCAATTTGATCTGCCGGAGGAGCAAGGTTGGAAAGCCCACCGAAACTCTCGATGATGGCATTGTATACAGGAATTGAGGTAGGGATGATCACTTGAAAGGCCATCAGCCCCAGTGTGGTGGCTCCTATGAATATCCAAAATTCCCGGGAGTAAACCGAAGCCTCTTTTTCGGAGGTAGGAATGTTTTTCCACTCTTTGATGGATAGCACCAGGGCTATAACCAAAAAGAAAAGCATGTAAATCAGCAATTGTCCGGAAAGCCCCAGATCCGTGAATGAGTGTACCGAAGAATCTCCCAAAACCCCACTTCTGACCAGAAAGGTAGCATAGAGAACCAGGATAAATGAACTGATTACCAGAACTATGGCCGTTTTTAATGCAGTTGAGCTCTTTTTGAAGGTGATCATGGTATGGATAGCCGCTACCATAATGAGCCAGGGCACATAAACCGCATTTTCTACAGGGTCCCAGTTCCAGTACCCACCAAAATTAAGCGTGACATAGGCCCAGTAAGCCCCCATAATGATACCCATCCCCAGAATCATGGCTGAGAAAATGGCCCATGGCAAAGCAGGGCGTATCCACTCAGCGTATTTTTTCAAGGCCAGTCCTGCCATCAGAAAGGCAAACGGGACCAGTGTAGAGGCATAGCCCAAAAACAAAGTCGGAGGATGAATGACCATCCAGATATTTTGGAGAAGGGGATTCAGGCCTGTGCCATCCTCCGGAATAAATTCAGGATTGATTTGAAATATGGGTGCTTCGGACATGTCCCGGAGCAGCATGAACGGTGAACTTCCTATTTTGAGGTCTCCAATAACAATACCCAGAATCATGGATACCAGAAAAGCCTGAACCAGGGTAAATACCACCATAACAGGTCCTTCCCAGAATTTATTGGTATGGATGACGACCAGTCCCAATACCACATTCCAGAATATCCATAAAATAAAGGCACCTTCCTGCCCCTCCCAAAAACTTGAGATCATGTAGTGCACCGGAAGGCCAGTGGAGGAATGGGAATAGGCGTAAAAATATTCGAAACGGTGATTGTATATGATTTCAAACAAGCAAAAGGCAATAGAGACAGATGCCAATCCATGGATGTAAAAAGTAATCCTGCTAAAATTTTTCCAGGAGGGTTTTTCGAGCTCGCTGGCCCGGGTGTAATAGAAATAAGAAAGGGCCGAAATCAAGGCACTGACAAAAGCCAGAATAACCATAAAGTGACCCAAACTACCCACAAAGGTATTCATCATGTTTAAATTCTTTTAAAATGTAACAGATCCCGAAAGTTTTAAGATGAAGTGGTTTTCACGTCTGTTTCCTGATATTTTGAGGGACACTTCATGAGGATTTTATCAGCCACAAACATTTTATCGGTTTTATAGGTACCGATGACTACTACCTGCTCAGACCGGATAAAGTCTGCAGGAACGGGCTCATTGTAATATACTTCCTGTTCTGTTCCGTCATTGTCCACCATGACAAAGGTGAACGATGTTTTGTCTTCTCCTACTTCTATGCCCACCACTTGACCAGTCTGGTCTTTTTTTAACTCGCCTACCACATGGATGGCGGCTGTGTTACCATTTTTAGCCATGGATTTGGCTGTAGAAAAACTTTCATACGTACTGGCATCACCTATGGAAGTGATGATGATGATGATGGCTACTCCTATGATGCCCAAGCCAATAATATGTCCTCTTTTCATGGTCTAATTTTTAAATTTTTCTTCCAGCCCGCTGATCTTTCTGTCGGTCTGTATCACATAAACCAAAATACCACCCAAAACAATTCCAATTATGGCAACTAACACATAGATTTTTCCTTCCGACCTCATGCCGTCGGCCATTTGGACACTTGAATTCTGGTAATCCTCTTCTGTTATACCAATTTTGTCCTGAGCTTTTACCGAAAAGCTTACAATCAAAAGCAGGATGACGATACATTTTTTCATATTATTGATTGATCAATTTATCTTCCATTTTTCTTTCCAGGCGTCTGATCCTTACCCTTATGGTACTTATCCATGCTCCGAGCAGGGTCCAGCCTATGATTGCAGGATAAAAAACTTTTCTCAAATTGCTATCCATATCATAAGCGTTAAATCCCGGATTGCCCCCGTTTCCCGGATGTAGACTATCCGTAAGTCTGGGTAATATAAATATCAGGGGAATAAAGGCGGCAAAGGCAAAAATACTGTACACGGCACTGATTTTTGCTCGCTGATACACATCCGTAAGGGAGTTTCTCAATACCAGATAGGCAAAATACATCAAAAGTCCAATGGCGGATGCGTTTAACTTTGGATCATTGGTCCAATAATCCCCCCAGGTGAATTTTGCCCAAACCATGCCTGTGGTTATCCCCACCACTCCGAAAAGAATGGCAGCATTGGTAAATTCCACCGCCATGTCATCATGGGCCAGGTCTCCTGTCTTCAGGTGTTTGATGCCGTAATAAACGGCGACCACAAGCATCAATATCATGCCAAACCACATGGTAACATGAAAAAACAATGCCCTGATGGTCTCATTCAAAATGGGTAACCTGGGCACGTCAATCAACAAACCTGCGATGATGGTATATGCCAATAAGGCAATGGCCAAAACTTTCCACCAATAAGCTTTCATATTTAAGCGTTTAATTGCCTGGGCCAGTTATCCTGCCTGCTATTACATCTGTAAATCCCCAGTTCTGATTGGCAAATAGGGAAAATGTAAATGGGTGAGACAAGCAATTGACTCCTTATATCCGGGTACAAAATTAAGTTTTAAAAAGGGATTAATATACTTTTATCCAGTTTATTTGCTCACCGGTAAAAATCAGGTAGAAAGTAAGTTTTAATTGTTTGCAAATCTCAGATCAGCTTCTCCAAAGGTAAGGGAAAAGAATATAGGCACTGGCGGTTACAAGGGCATTGATCGCCAGTAAAGTGAGGATTTTTTCCAAATTAATCTCCCTGTCTAATCCATCAATGGCGTTTTTTGAAACCTGAATGGCCATTAATAAGATAGGGATCAATACCGGGAAACTCAAAATTGCCATCAATGTACCGTTGTTTCCTGCTTTTGAGGCAATGGCAGAAACCATGGTCAGGGAAGCCGAAAAGCCCATGGCGCCCAGCAGCAGGTTCAGCATGAAAAGCGGTTTATCGGCTACGGGATTTCCAAATACCACACCAAAAACCACATATCCCAATAAGGCCAGTATCAGGGTTAGCAGGGTATTGTAAATGGTCTTGGATAATATGATGGCTTCCGGGGAGGCGATCATATAATAATACAATTGCCTTGCCTGGTGCTCCTGGACAAAGCTTTTGGCTACGGCATTTACCGAAGAAAATAAAATGATGATCCAATACAGGGCATTCCAAACCGGAACCTGCAGGGATCCGGAACCAGCCCCCATACTCAGGTAAGCCGTAAAGACCGCACTGATAACGTACAGAAGTATGCCGTTGATGGCATACTTTTGCCGCCACTCCAAAAGGGCTTCTTTTTTTACCAGTATGACAATTTCTTTCCACATTGGGAGGCAAATATAGGCATAGAGGTGATTTTTGTCTGCAAATACAGTATTAATTTAATTCCTTGTTTACCGGAGATTAGTCTTTTTTACCGAATGACGGGTACCTATAATATAGGTTTTTTCCTTTATTGCCGTAATGGAAAATTGGAGAAAATAAATCCACATGCCAAAATTGTTAAATGCTATGGAAAATAAGAAGACCAACGAATTAAAGAAAAGACGAAACTTCATGAAGAAAATGGTTATAGGGGTGGCAGCCGGCCTAGCACCGGATTTTGGACTGCATGCCCAAAACTTCAATAAGGAATCTATGAAGGAAAAATCCTTTGTGCCTGTCATGTTAACGCCCTACAAAAAAAACAAATCAGTGGACTATAATGGGCTGAAAGCCCTAACGGATCATTACCTGGCAGCCGGTGCAAGAGGATTTTTCGCCAATTGCCTGAGTAGTGAAATGTATGACCTGAGCCCTGAGGAACGGTTAAAAGTAACAAAAACAGTAGTGAACCAGGTAAATGGCCGCTATCCGGTGGTTGCTACCGGGTCCTTCGGTGAGAATACCTTTGAAATGGCAGAATTTTCCAAAAAATTAGTTGATACAGGAGTTGATGCAGTCATTTTAATTACTTCCCATTTTGCAGAATCTACAGAAACAGATGAAATAATGATACGCCGCCTGGAGGCCTATTTGGACCAAACCAAGTCCATTGCCCTGGGTACCTATGAATGTCCAAGTCCATACAAAAGGATATTGTCATTGGAGGTACTGGATTTCCTTTTGGATACCGGGCGATTGGTTTACCACAAAGACACCACAGAAGACATCGAACGCATTCGTAAAAAGATTCTCCGATCAAAGGGATCTGATCTCGGTATTTATAATGCCCATATTGGGAGTGCTGTTGCCTCACTGCGCGCCGGAGGAGCAGGATTATCTCCTATTGCAGGTAATTATTATCCAGAGATAATTGCATGGGTTTGCCAACATGCCGACAACCCGGAGAAAAAGGCAGAAGTAGACTGGCTCCAGGAAAAATTACGGGAGATGGAATCCAAAATCACGGTCAATTATCAATTATCATCCCGGTATTACCTGAATAAATCCGGGCTGAACATGGAACTAAGCAGCCGAAGGGCAGACCAGCCCCTTAACAGCGGTCAGCAAAAACAAATTGATCTGGCCTTCCGGGAAGTTCAGGATTGGAAAGAAAGATTGGGAATATAAATCCGCTATTCGGGAAGTGGTCCAAATAAATCAGGAAATCCATTCAAAACCCAGGTAAGGTATTAATACCTCCGGCATTTTTATACCTTTTTTACTTTGATTATTTTCCAGTAGTGCAGCCACAATCCTGGGTAATGCCAGTGCACTACCGTTTAGGGTATGGGCCAAAACGGTTTTTTTATTTTCATTTTTAAACCGGAGTTTCAACCGATTGGACTGGTAAGTTTCAAAATTACTTACAGAGCTGACCTCCAGCCACCTTTCCTGGGCTGCAGAAAACACCTCCATATCATAGGTTAGCGCAGCTGTAAAGCCCATGTCTCCACCACACAATCTAAGTACCCGATAGGGCAATTCCAGTTTTTGTAACAAACCCTGCACATGCAGACTCATGGCTTCCAAAGTTTGGTAAGAATGGTCGGGATGGGTGATTTGGACAATTTCTACTTTGTCAAACTGGTGCAACCGATTTAAACCCCTGACATGTGCTCCCCAATTACCTGCTTCCCTTCTGAAGCAAGGGGTGTAGCCAACATTTTTTTTGGGAAGATCAGCTTCTGAAAGCATGTCATTGCGGTACATATTGGTGATGGGTACTTCAGCAGTAGGGATAAGGTAAAGCCCGTCCTCAGTCGCCAGGTACATTTGGCCTTCCTTGTCGGGGAGTTGGCCTGTGGCATAACCGCTTTCTTCGTTGATCAGTACAGGGGGTTGGACCTCGTCGTAACCTGCCTTTTCCGCCTCATCCAGAAAAAAATTGATCAGGGCCCGCTGCAGTTTGGCACCTTTTCCCTTATAAACAGGAAAACCCGCCCCGGTTATTTTTACTCCTAATTCGAAATCAACGATGTCATATTTTTTGATCAAATCCCAATGAGGCAATTTATAGTCTGGCTCAAGATCAGGAAGTTCCCCATTTTGAAGGATCTCCTCATTGTCTTCGGCGGTTTTTCCTGCCGGTACCGTATGATGAGGGACATTGGGGATGGTATAAAGCAATTGGGTCAGACTTTTTTCAGTAGTAATATAATCCTCCTCCAAAATTTTCACCTGGCTTTTGATGGCCGCTGTCCGCTCTTTGGTTTTTTCAGCTGCTTCTTTTTCCCCTGCCTTCATGAGTTGACCAATCTGCCTGGCCAGGGCATTGGATTCAGCTTGTAGTCCATCCCTTTCCAGCTGGATTTGTTTTCTTTGATCGTCCAATTCCAAAACCTGATGGAGCAGGCTTTCCGGATTTTTCAGGTTTCTTTTTTTTAATCCTTCGCAGGCATGGTCAAAACGTTCTCTTATCTCATTAACCTGAAGCATATATCTAATGGGCTATATTTTCGTTTCAAAATTCAGGATGCAAAGATAAGGAATAAGTTTCGGGCAAAGCGGAGAATTCAGGGATAATTTGAATTTTGGGATTGGCAAAATAGGTCGAAATGACTAACTTCAACCTTTATCTTTTACCAACCAATAATAAAGCTATGAAATCAAAATTCCTCGGATTAATATTTTGTGTATTTTCCATTTCCTTTACTATGGCGCAGGAAGGCCCATTGAGGATCATCATGATTGGAGCTCATCCTGATGATTGCGATATCAAAGGAGGAGGGACAGCTTCCCTTTTTGTGGCCATGGGGCATCAGGTCAAATTTGTTTCAGTGACCAATGGAGATGCCGGACACATGGAAGAGGGTGGTGGGATGTTGGCCAAGCGCCGAATAGCAGAAACCCAGGAGGTGGCGAGAAGGCTCGGTGTAGAATACGATGTCCTGGACAACCATGATGGGGAATTGTTGCCCACGCTTGAAATCAGGTTGCAGATCATTCGGAAAATCAGGGAATGGGATGCTGATGTGGTGATTGCGCCCCGTCCCAATGATTACCATCCGGATCACCGCTATACCGGAGTGCTGGTTCAGGATGCAGCCTATATGGTGGGTGTTCCCAATATTGCACCTGATACCCCCGCTTTGGACAAGAATCCGGTTTTCCTGTATTTTCAGGATCATTTTCAAAAGCCCAACCCTTTCGAACCACATGTAGCCATTGATATCAGTTCGGTGATTGATAAAAAAATTGACGGAATGGATGCGCACGAATCCCAATTTTATGAGTGGTTGCCCTGGATTGGTGGCTATGCCGATGAAGTACCGGAAGGAAAAGAAGCACGTAAGGAATGGTTGAAAGGAAAGCGATTTGGCAGCATTTCTCCCGCTGTAAGACTAAGTCTTGCAAAGTGGTATGGGGCCGAAAGGGCAAAGGAGGTACAATATGCAGAAGCTTTTGAGGTTTGTGAATATGGTTCGCAGCCCTCTGATGAGGAGCTGAAGAAGCTTTTTCCCATGCTGGGAGAGTGATTTTTTATCAACCAACAGTTAAATAGGTTAGCAATAAACCAAAGGAAATAATAGACACATGAATGAAAAGAATATTTTGGTAACCGGAGGGGCCAGCGGGATTGGATTGGCTATAGTCAAAAAGTTTGCCGCAGCAGGGTCAAGGGTTTACTTGCTGGATTTTAATCGTGAAAACGGACAAAAGGTAGCAGATGATTTGACCAACGAAGGTTTAAAGGTGGATTTTAGGCTGACCGATGTATCGGATCAGGAGCAGGTTAAAGAAGTCATGGATAGCATTGAAGGAAACCTGGATGTATTGGTGAACAATGCCGGTGTTGCACATATTGGTAATCTGGAGACAACAGAGGAGGCAGACATGGACCGCTTGTTTGCGGTAAATGTTAAGGGAGTATACAATTGCTCCAGGGCTGTGATCGGCAGGATGAAATCACAAGGCGGGGGAGTTATCATCAATATGGCATCTGTAGCTGCAACCATGGGGATACCCGACCGTTTTGCCTATTCCATGTCGAAGGGAGCCGTCCTTAATATGACCCTTACCATTGCCAGGGATTATGTAAAAGACAATATCAGGTGCAATGCCATTTCTCCGGCAAGGATTCATACACCATTTGTAGATGACTACCTTTCAAAAACCTATCCGGGAAAAGAAAGGGAAGTATTTGATCAATTGGCAGCTACTCAGCCGGTGGGCAGGATGGGAAGTCCGGAAGAGGTGGCCAATATGGCTTATTTTTTGGCTTCCGATGAGGCTGCTTTCCTCACAGGAGCAGACTACCTGGTAGACGGAGGATTTTGTAAATTAAAAATGTAAACAATAAACAAAAAGGAAAACCAATGAAATTGATAAGATTTGGAAAAGCTGGTCAGGAAAGGCCTGGAATAGTGACAGCCAAGGGAAAGAAGTTGGATTGCTCCGCGTCCGGCTTCGATTGGACCGCTGATTTTTTAGGAAAGGGCGACAGTTTAAAGGAATTGGAGGAATGGCTGAATGTCCATGAAGACCAATGCCCGGAGATAACCGATGGCGAAAGACTGGGTTCACCGGTTCCTTTCCCATCCAAAATCATGTGCGTGGGCTTGAATTATTCCCTTCACGCCAAAGAAAGCGGAATGGAAGTACCCAAGCAACCGGTTTTATTCATGAAAGCAACCTCTGCGCTGACGGGTCCTTTTGATCCCATTGTCATCCCAAAAAATTCCAAAGCTACTGACTGGGAGGTAGAATTGGGCATTGTCATTGGTAAGAAGGCCAGTTATGTTTCCGAATCCGAAGCCATGGACCATGTATTCGGGTATGTTTTACACAATGATGTCAGTGAAAGGGATTTTCAATTGAATCACGGTGGGCAATGGGTAAAAGGTAAGAGTTGTGATACTTTTGCTCCGGTAGGGCCTTATCTGGTGAGCAGGGATGAAATAAAGAATCCGCATGATTTAAGGCTTTGGTTAAAGGTAAATGGGAAAATCATGCAGGACAGCAATACCTCAGACCTGGTGTTCAACGTACCTCAGCTGGTAAGCTACATCAGTCAGTACATGAGTTTGCTTCCGGGAGACATTATCAGTACCGGCACACCCGCCGGTGTAGGAATGGGGCTAAAGCCGCCAACTTATCTCAAAGCCGGGGATGTAGTCGAGCTGGGAATTGATGGGCTGGGTGTTTCCAGGCAAAAGGCAGAAGACTGGAAAGGATAATTTAGTATACCGAATCATAGGAGGGCATTGTTTTTTCTTATGGTTCGGTAGTTTCTAATGATCGCTTCCCACTGATCTTAAAAACTATCAAGGTTTTTTGGGTTTATTGTTCGGATCTAGATGCCCGCTTTTAATATGCAAATCCCTTTGAGGAAAGGGGATTTCGATTTTTTGCGCTGCAAAAGCGGCATAGATCTCTCTTAGGACTTTGTCCTTTACCTGAATCCATTCATCAAAATTAGCAACCCAAAAAAGGATGCGGAATTCAAGTGAGCTGTCCCCGAAATTATGAAGTAAAATATTGGGAGAGGGAAAAGAAAGGATGCCATCTTGGGACAAGACTTTTTTAATGATATCATGGACCTTTTCAATCTCAGAACCATAGGCCACACCTACCAGAATTTCCACTCTTCTTTTTTTGTCCGATAAGGTCCAGTTAACCAGGTGTTGGGACAACAAGTCTCCATTGGGAATAACCACTTCAGATCCATCATAGGCCTGGAGCGTACTGGAGCGAATACCAACTTCTTTCACCACGCCCGTACGCCCACCTACTTCTATGGCATCACCGATTTGTATTGGACGTTCAAATGCGAGGATAATACCGGAAACCAGGTTATTGACGATGGTTTGTAAACCAAACCCGATCCCAACACTCAGGGCTCCCAAAACGATTGCCAGCTTGTCAAGGGGAAGACCGGAAGCCGTTACTGCAAGGAAAAAGCCAAGGGTCAGGATAAAAAGCCTGATCAATAGAATGGATGATCCCAGTCGCTTCTCCCTTGGTCCAAGGTTTTGACTATCCCGGATAGAAGCGAAATAAGCAATGTTTTTAGCGAGTACAAAGGAAACCCAAATCAGTGAGAAGAAGGTCAAAATACTGCTGTAGGTAAATGTGGTATTGCCAAAAGTCCGGCTAGTTTTCAAAAAAATCAATACCTGATTACCAATGGTTTGATTCAATGAAAGATTCACAAGCAATAAATAAAGCCACATTAGCAATGCCAGGAAGGAGAAAATCTTTTTCATGCGGCTGTAAATAGCCTGGTAATTGAGGTAATTGGCATAATCTTTCTGGTTGTCCTTGCTTAATTCTGAAAGCAGGTAGATGGCCTCCATAAGGACCAGTACAAAAACATAAAGGGAAATTCCCTGCATGGTGCTTAAAGTAGAAGCTACTCCAAGGATTTTACCAAGACTAAACCTTCCGATCATATGAAAGCCAATGGAGACAGTTTGCGTCACCAGGAAAAAATAGATCAGATAGGGTAAATTTACCGGGAATTTACCCGGTTTTTTCTTGATACGGAGCAAAACTTTCAGCCCCACCAAAATACCGACTAAAGAGAATGAAAGCAGGTACCATTTTTCCTGATGGGCAAGTTGTGTGATGAGATTACTTGCCCCAAACACCAAAAATGCCATAACCATGACAATCCAAAGAAACATGTCCCCTCTATCCAGAACGATACGAATCAAAAAGGTAGTGGCCAGGATGCTTCCCGATAGACAGCAAAATATCAAAAAATAGGGGGGGACGGAGATTAAGAATGGGCTTATGGTAAAAAGAATCAGTGCCGTACTTAGAAAAGGGGAATACCTGAGGTATTTACTTCGATCAAGTATCAGGTTTGAAAAATCCTTGGTTTGGCTGATTTTCTGGATCATGTTTCGAATGCCAAAAAACAATAATAGAAAAAGCAACAAAATGAAAAGCAACCAGCCATATTTTGATTCGAGGTAATGCTTGACAATGACCCTATTGAGAATTAAAGTTTCCTTAATTACCGACACCAAAGGCTTTTCCAATTCAGAGGCATGTGTTTCCCATAAATTAGGGCTATCTCTTTTTAAAAGATCTCTTCTGAAATCCCTTTGCCGGATCCTGACTGACTCCAGAAGGTCAACAAGCTGAATCTGAATACCGCCCAACCGGCTCTGCATGTCCAGCCCCTTATTTCTTTTAAGGGTATAAATGCTGTCCACATAGGCAAATTTTTCTTTAAGTACCTTTTTTTGATTCAGGTATCCCTGAAGGGCCAAAGTGTCTTCCTCTTCGCCAGTTGAAAATGAAGCTTCGTTGATAATGGACAATTCTTTACCAGACTCCATAAATGCATTGACATTATCATCTATTTCTTTTTGCCAGGTATTGATTTGTTGTTGATACCCTATTATTAAGTTTTCCAACTCATTGAGGAACCTTAGATTTACGGTACCTCTTTCGATTAGAGATTGGTCTTTGATCCTGTTCAGAACCAACTCCATGACCAGTATTTCTTCATGCAGGTAAAGGGTGTCTCGGGCACGGGATAATTTTGATTGTATGATCTGAAGCTGATTTAAAAAGGATTGGGTTTGTTGGACTTTTCGTTCAATGCTTAGTGGTTCTATAGCTGAACTATCAGCCATTTTGACAGTGTCATTTTTGTTTTGGGTTGTCCCATCAAAATTCAGATTTAATCCTTGCGCCCAACCGATTGACAGGGAAGCAAAAAAGATGATGCAAATAAATAGTCCTTTCGGGAAGGGGAGTGATAAAAAGACTGACAGTCGGGTTTTCCCCTGATTGAATAGTATTGATTTCATTGGATTAATGTACAAATAACCGAAGAATTGCTTATTAATTTATATAAAATTTAGTTTAAAATTTATTCTATGCACGAATTATTCCTGCTTGTTTGGTGGATATTTTTATACATTGACAAACTTTATATAGCTTTCATTGGTTAATTCAATAAGGTTAGCATGTTTTACCAAAGGCAAATCCCAAATAGATTGATTTTTATTGTTAAATGCTGTTAAAATCAATACTTTGTTGGTAGGTGGCATCATTTTGGAAGCAACATAAAGGGAAGTTTAACGTGTAATTCAAGTAGTTAAATAAGAAAGGTATACAATGAATAGAAAACAGTTTTTCCTTGGAATGGTGCTTGCATCATTAATCGGTGGTATGGTTGCTGTATTAGGGGTAAATTTAATGCAGAACAACCAGGATTCATCTTCGAATTTTGATGAGAAGCAGAATACCAGTTTTGTTAACTGGCTCAACGATGATCGCTTTGTGATTCCTGAAGGAATCAATTTTGTGGCTTCAGCGGAGCAGGTGACACCCGCAGTTGTCAATGTAAGAAGTACGGTGACAATGGGTAACCGGGAAGGGGGCGTAGATCCCCTGGAAGAGTTCTTTGGTTTTCGCTCTCCCAGAGGCGAAGCACCCCCAAGACAAGGTAGGAGTTCTGGTTCCGGTGCGATTATTTCTGAAGATGGATATATCGTAACCAACAATCACGTGATTGAAAATGCATCCAAAGTAGATGTCACCCTTCAGGATAACAGGAGGTTTACGGCCAGGGTTATTGGCACAGATCCGACAACAGATTTGGCTTTACTCAAAATAGATGCAAATAATTTAAATTTCATCCCTTTTGGAAACTCGGATCAGGCGAAAATCGGGGAATGGGTACTTGCTGTAGGCAACCCTTATGAGTTAACTTCTACGGTTACCGCAGGTATAATTAGTGCAAAGTCAAGAAATATAGGCATTCTCAGGGATGAAAGTAATCTTCAGGTAGAATCCTTTATCCAAACTGATGCAGCGGTAAATCCAGGCAATTCCGGAGGACCCTTGGTTAACCTAAACGGGGAAATTATCGGTATCAACACTGCTATTGCCTCAAGAACCGGGGGATTTAGTGGTTATTCATTTGCTGTTCCCAGTTCCATTGTCAAGAAGGTTATGGATGATTTGCTGGAATTTGGAGCAGTACAAAGAGGACTGCTAGGCGTTGTCATCATGGATGTTAATGCGGATATAGAGGAAATGATTGGTGAAGAAGTTAATGCAAGTCGGGGAGTATACATAAGAGAAGTAAATGAAGGCAGTGGTGGAGAAGAAGCCGGTTTGCAAAAAGGAGATATTATCATTGGCGTAGATGGCTTTGATACTTATTCTACCTCAGCCCTTCAGGAAAGAGTGGCAAGAAAAAGACCTGGAGATAAGGTGGAGGTAAAGTTTTTAAGGGATGGCAAAGAGATGACGACTACGGCCACATTGAAGAATGTTTCCGGAGATACCAAAGTTGTCATCAAGGAGATTCCTAAGACAACCGAGTTTGACGGTGTCATTTTTGAGGATTTAAATGCCTCGATCAAGGAAAGACTTGAGTTAGAAGGTGGAGCTTCTATTTCTGTTATTGAAAATGAGGCCTGGAAAGAATCTGGTGTACAAGAAGGTTTTATCATTACCAAAATTGGAAGGACCAAAATCCTGAATGGTGAGGATGTAATCGAAGCTTTAAATAATTACCGGGGCGAAGAGGTTACCATATTGGGTGTTTATCCCAATGGACAAAGATCTTATTATGATCTGGATTTATAATTGATGCCTGAGGCAAATTCATTATTAAAGGTTGTTCCTTAATCAGGGACAGCCTTTTTTATTCAATGATATTCATTGAGATTAATATATTTCCTATCAAATTAAGACATTGATATCTGACTGAATATAAAAAAAATTTAATCAATTTTTGCAACAATGAAATTTAACCCTACATTTGCATTCCGATTCTGGGGAATTTTTGACCAGCACTAATAATAGAGTGCATTTTCTACCGGGGTTTGAGCGCATGGGAGTTTAGCTCAGTTGGTTCAGAGCATTCCGATTTACATCGGAAGGGTCGTTGATTGAGCATTAAAAAAAAGAAATGGGAGTTTAGCTCAGTTGGTTCAGAGCATCTGCCTTACAAGCAGAGGGTCGGGGGTTCGAATCCCTCAACTCCCACTTTATGGAATTAAGCTGGATTCCATGTCAGGTTGTTTTTTGGGATTAACACCAGAAGGTTTCTGGAAATGAAGCATGGGAGTTTAGCTCAGTTGGTTCAGAGCATTCCGATTTACATCGGAAGGGTCGTTGATTGAGCATTAAAAAAAAGAAATGGGAGTTTAGCTCAGTTGGTTCAGAGCATCTGCCTTACAAGCAGAGGGTCGGGGGTTCGAATCCCTCAACTCCCACATTTAGACCTCGTAGTGAGGTCTTTTTTGTTTATGCCTTGTCATTTTTACATATTGTTCTCCGAAACAAAAAACAGGTTCTATATCGGGGCTACCTGTGATCACCTGGACCAGAGAGTTCGAAGGCACAATGCAAATCATAAAAAGGGATTCACAGGTCACCAGAATGATTGGATGATCGTTTATTCTGAAGCTTTCCCTTCAAAACAGCAAGCTTTTGACAGGGAAAGGGAGGTCAAAGGCTGGAAAAGCAGAAAAAAAATTATCGACCTGATCTCATCCCAAAATTAACGGTTCAGAGCATTCCGATTTACATCGGAAGGGTCGGGGGTTCGAATCCCTCAACTCCCACATTTAGTCTCTATGGGAAGCTTTTTTTGTAATGACTGTATATTTGGATTTTAAGCAAATATTTTTCTTTATTTGGGATCAAAATGCATTTATTTCAGTGTAAAATTGACCCCTCCTCTAGCCCATCTTCCGGGCATTTGCACTGTCCCTGCCTCGATATAATCGGTATTGCTCAAATTTGATATTTCGGCAAAGAAGCCAACTTTTTTTAGCCTGTTGACATCCATTCTGATGTCCAGTAAAAAATAAGGTGCCAATTTCATCCGTTCTATGTACCTGCTTTTGGCGGTCAGTTCTATGTTCTGCCGGAATTCAGCGCGAATGCCCGCAATGAGTTGATGTTTTAAGGCATTTAATGAATATTGTGTTTCTTGTCCTTCCTTCTCGATAAGGTCTGCTGCAATATAATTGTAGCTCATGGTGATTTCATCTACCCTTATCCTATGCTGAGAACCTTCAAATTGGTATTGAAATCCCGCTTCTATTCCTTGAAAAACTACCTCGTTAAAATTTTGAGGCTGCCATGCTGTGTCTTCATCCGGCCTTGTCCACTCTATCAGGTTATTGGTATGTCTGTTGAAATATACCAATTCTGCGTTAAACCCTTTTTTGGATATTTTGACACCCCCTTCATAATTTCGGGCCTTTTCAGGTTCAAGGGCATCATTTCCGATATTGGTTGGTCCCACATAATAGAGGTCAGTGTAGGTGGGGATTCGAAAACTTACACCAAAATTTGCATAGGTCCGCATCCAGGAATTGATTTGATACCCAAGCTCTGCTCCGGGAAAATGTTTCCATCCATACTCCGAGTAATAGTTGGAATAGATGCCGGCCCTGACATCCCCTTTTTCTGAAAATTCAAGTCGGTGTTCGAGAAATGCCCCCATCAAGTTCCTGTTTCTCAATCCCAGATTGTTGCTGTCAATGCTTTCTTTGCGGCCCTCAATTCCCATTCCCAAGGTTCCTATCCCGGTTTCTTGTCTGGCATTTATTTCTAAAGCAAAAACATCGGTCTGATGGATGTTTTGAAAAACAGCAGGGTCATTTCTTACCAGTCTGAATTCATCCTGGTTTCTTCTCCAATAGGCGCGTGACAAGATATAACTGTTCCCTTTTTCGAAGGTATGGCTTAGGGAGGCCAGTGTAGTCTGTATGCTTTCCCATTGGTCAGGAAAAGCGCTGGTGTAGAAGCCATTCGCTCCAAAATCCCTGTCTGCGTATGCCAACATGGTTTTAATCTCCTGGAATTGGTTTAGTGAGCGTCCTCCTTCATAAAAAAAATTACTGACCTTATAATCAGAATTGTACCAATGCCCGTCACTGGCGTCATGGGACACAGCCAGGCTTTGCCGGTATTTCCCTACGGGCAAACTCAATTGAAAAGAAGCTCCTCTCATACCAAAATCACCACCATATAATCCGGACTGAAGTTGGAAGGTTTCGGGTAATTCTGTGATGATGTTGATAGCTCCGGCATAAGCATTCTGCCCATAGATCCTTGAAGCAGGCCCTTTCAGAATGTCCACTCTTTGGATTCCTGAAAGAGGAACCGGGATATTTACCATGTGGTGCCCGGTTTGGGGGTCGGAAAGCTTAATGCCATTGACCAACATGAGGGTTTGTTCGAATGATCCTCCTCTTATACCAATATCTGCCTGTACTCCCCCTATACCCCGTTGGCGGACATCCACTCCGGGAGTAAAGGAGAGAATTTCCTGAAGGCTTCTTGCGGGGGTGGTTTCCAGTGCTTTTCTGTGGATGATATTGATGTTTCTTGAACTTTTCGAAAAGGGGATTTCCATTCGGTTTTCTTTGATGATCACCTGATTCAGGGTAATAGAGGTGCTGTCATCCTGAGCGAAAACCAGGGAAGATAATGCCAAAAAAAGAGATGGAATTAAGTAATATTTTATCATAATAATTTGGTTAGGTCATTCAAATTACCCTCCAAAAAACCAAAATTACAAATTTATAAACCAATGGTGTTTTTAGTAAATAATGAAAAAAATAAACATTCATTGGAATAAAAGCCAAATTTAAATGGCCAGCGAACTTTTTCATGGACAAAATGGATGGGGTGAGGGGCTATGTAGGAAGCATGATTCTTCTTCATGGATTTCTTTTTTCCTTAATAAATCTATTATTTTAGCAAAAAGGAAAGATATGAAATATATACTCACAGGAAAATGGTTGGTATTGTTGCTGCTATTTTCAACGAATTGGCTTTCAGCGCAGGAAACAGAAAACAATCAAAAAGATTTCAATGATTTTACCTACAGACAGGGCAATGCCTATCGGACTGCATCCGGTTTGCCAGGTCCGGAATATTGGCAAAACGAGGCCGATTATCAGATTGAGGTGACCCTGGATGAAGATGAGCATACGCTTTTGGGGCAAATAGAAATTACCTATACCAATAATAGTCCCCAAAGTTTGCCCTTCATCTGGCTACACCTGGAGCAGAATAGGTTTAAGTCCGACTCAAGAGGAACGCTTACCACTCCTATACAGGGCAACAGGTATTCAGGAGATAGGGATGGGGGCTATTCCATTGCTCAGGTTTCAGCCAGGCTGGACAAAAGGGGTAGCAAGACATCTACCCGATACCTGATCAATGACACCAGAATGCAGGTGTTTTTTGATGAACCCCTGGCGGCCAATGGTGGAGTAGCAAAAGTCAGTATGAATTTTGAGTTTAAAATCCCTGAAAAAGGCATGGACAGAATGGGGCGGCTTGATGTTGAGGATGGCACCATCTATGCCCTTGCTCAATGGTATCCCAGGGTAGCAGTTTTCGATGATGTGGTAGGCTGGAATATTGAACCTTATCTTGGAGCAGGGGAGTTTTATTTGGAATATGGAGATTTTGATTATAAAGTTACGGTTCCTTATGATCATATTGTAGTAGGTTCTGGTGCGCTTCAAAATCCTAAGGAAGTGCTCAATAACAGTCTGCAGGAAAGAATGGAAATGGCGGCAAATAGTGACAGCACTGTATATTTGGTAAAGCCCGGAGAGGTGCTGCAACCAGAACTGACCAGACCAAAACAGGATGGCAATATCACCTGGCACTTTAAAATCGAAAATGCCAGAGATGTGGCCTTTGCTTCTTCCAAAGCCTTTATCTGGGATGCCGCCATGATCCGATTGCCAGGAGGAAAAACAGCCATGGCACAGTCTGTTTACCCCAAGGAAAGCGATGGGAATGAGGCCTGGGGAAGGTCTACCGAGTATAGCAAGGCTTCTATCGAACACTATTCCAATATGTGGTATGAATATCCATATCCTGTTGCCGTCAATGTCGCCGCAGATATCAACGGGATGGAGTATCCGGGAGTGAATTTTTGTAGCTTTAATAGCAAGGGAAGTTCCCTGTGGGGAGTCACCGACCATGAATTTGGTCACAATTGGTTTCCTATGATTGTAGGTACAAACGAAAGGCGATATGCCTGGATGGATGAAGGGTTCAATACCTTTATCAACCATTACAGTTCAGAAGCATTTAATGATGGTGAATACGGATCCAATTTGGATCAGACACGCAGGTATGTCAGCTGGCTGACCAATCCTGACAGAGAAGGAATAGACACCTATCCGGATGTGGCCAATACCTCCAATCTCGGTATGATTGCCTACATGAAGCCCGCAATGGGTTTGCTGATGCTCAGGGAGTATATTCTCGGGGAAGAACGTTTTGACAATGCATTTAAAGCTTACATCAATGGCTGGGCCTATAAACACCCACAGCCCAATGATTTTTTCAATATCATGGAAAATGTGGGAGGGGAAAACCTGTCCTGGTTTTGGAAATCCTGGTTTTATGGCACCGATAACATTGATTTGGCTATAGAAAATGTGGTGCCTTATGGCAATGATCAGGTCATTATACTATCCAATAAAGGGGGAGTTCCCATGCCTGTGAAACTGGAATTGACTTACGATGATGGCAGCATTGAGACGATGATGCTTCCCGTTGAAATCTGGCAAAGGGGCGACCGCTGGAATTACCAACACCGTTCAGAAAAAGATTTAACAGCAGTTGAAATTGATCCGGAAAAAATCCTTCCGGATATCAATATTGCCAATGACAAATGGCCTAGCAATATTTATGAATAACCAGCACAAAAGGTGGCCATATGGCCACCTTTATTTTTTCACGCAGAAATTAATACTCATCATTGATTTCTATCCAATATCCATTTGGATCCTGAATATAAATTTGTTTTACGCCATCTGGTCGAATATTGATTTTCCCCTTGTTGTCCACGGCATCTTCAAAGGGGATGTTATTGGCAGCTAATTTTTCAATAAATGCATCCAGATCGGCTACACTGAAGCAAAGGTGGTTTGTTTTGTCAATAAGCGGCTCTTGCCAGGGCTTTTCCCTTTCTATGAGATGCATGGAAAGTCCGAGGCCTATGTCATACCAGGCATGCAACCCATCTTTGAAAGGCTCCTCAATGGTTTTTAATCCAACGATATTTTCATAGAATTGACTGCTTTCTTTTAAGTCCTTGGCATAAACGGCGAAATGATTGATTTTGGTTTGGCTGAATCCATTCATGGAAATTAATACTAGTAAGGTGATTAATGAAGTAAGTGTGATTTTTTGGTTCATGGGTATTGTCGTTACATTCGATTGTTTTGGGAAATTTAATCAATAAAAAAAGGCCAGGAAATAATTTCCAGGCCTTTCTTAAATTTCAATTTCTTACTACTCCTCGAAAAATGCCAGTGCTTCCGCACTTTCCAGAAGTTTAAGTGCCTGTTGGTAAATTTCATTAATGTCATTGATTACCATGTAAAAGGCGTTGTCATCGTAAAGGTTCCTGGCCATATGGGCTTTAAGAAGTACTTTTAGATAGGTTTTGGACTTGTTAAAGTCTTTTTCGTTAAATTTAACTTCGTACTTTTCGCCTGTTTTAACCAGCTCGTCAAGCATTTTGTCTGAAATTTCATAATCATTGTAAAATTCATCAAAAGACATGTTGGCAAATTTTTTCTTGTTTTCATCCACATAGTCCAAAATGAATTCTCTCCATGATTCTGAGCTAAAAAGCCTGCTGACATAAGAACTGGTCATACTGGTATCCATAGGCACGAAGTAATCGGGCATGATGCCTCCTCCGCCATATACTGTTCTTCCCTTTACTGTTTCGTATTTCAGGCTATCATTAAAGTTTATGCTATCGGCACTGAAAAACTCACCATGTTCCAATCTGTTTATATAATCCATGGCATAATCCTCCTCGCTCTCACCGTAGGGCTTTTGAATGGACCTGCCGGAGGGAGTAAAATACCTGGCAATGGTTAGTCTCAACTCCGCTCCATCGGATAGGTCGATAGGCATTTGTACCAGGCCTTTGCCAAAAGATCTTCGGCCTACAATCAAGCCCCGGTCGTTATCCTGTACTGCCCCTGCCACAATCTCAGAAGCCGATGCACTGCCTTCATTGACCAAAACAATTATTGAGCCTTCTTCGAATGAACCTGGACGCACGGCTCTGGCTTTTTGACTATACCTTTTCAGTTTGCCTTCCTGGGAGACGATCACCGCATTGTCTTTCAGAATCTCATCGGCGATATTGATGGCAGCACCCATATATCCTCCCGGGTTGCCTTGCAAATCCAGGATCAAACGATCCATGCCTTTCTCTTTGAGTTCTTGTAAAGCAGACCTAAACTCCTCATGGGTATTTGCGGCAAACCTGGTTATTTTGATGTAACCCGTTTCTTGATCAATCATGTAAGATGCATTGACGCTGTATTGAGGTATCTTGTCCCTGACAATATTGAAATCTAAGAGCTCCTCCTCATTTTTCCTTTGTATGCCAATTTTAACCTCGCTGCCTTTTGGCCCTCTTAGTAGATCAAATACGTCTCTATTGGTTACACCCGTTCCGGCCACCGTTTCTCCGTTTACCTTAATAATCTGATCACCGGGAAGCAAGCCCACTTTTTCCGAGGGGCCACCTGTCAAAGGAGAAACCACGTAGATGGTGTCTCTCAGTATGCCAAATTCAATGCCGATTCCGTCAAATTCACCCTCCAACTGTGATTTTGCCAAAGCGGCATCTTCAGCAGGTATATAACTGGAATGGGGATCTAGTTTCCCCAGCATTTTTTCTATTCCAAACTCTACCAATTCATTGGTGTCCACACTGTCTACATAATCCCTGTTGATGTAAGTGATAATTTCTTGCAGCTTGTAAATGGCGGATTTCAGGTCATTTCTGTCCGTTTTGGGCTCGGCGAAAGTAGCGCCTATCCAAATCCCCGCAGAGATTCCAAGGGCGAGAAATAAGGGAAGTCTGATTTGTGCTTTGGTATTTTTCTCTATACTCACGTTATTCCTGTTTAATATTAAAATACATCGAAATGCAGTCTTCTAATTTAATTGATTTATATCAGATTAACAATTAAACATGTATTAAAGGCATTTCGTTTAAACAAACGCATTTAATTTAAAATCGGTGTTGAAAGGTACCCCTTTTTAAAGTATTTTATTTTATTTTTGTATCAATGCTTTCTTCAGAAAACAAACATAAAAAATCCATTGCAGAACTCGTGAGCGAAAACTATACGCTCGCAGAAGTGCTGCATTATTTTGGAATAAGTTTTTTTCGGTATGAAAAGTATTCCCTGGAGGAAGTGTGCCATCAATATAAAGTTAATCCTGCTCAGGTAATTACAGAGTTGGAACAGTGGGCAAACAGAAGAGAACCAACTACCGACGAATTGTACCTGCATCCCATCGAAGTTATGGTGAGCTACTTGAAGAAAAAACACAGATTTTTTGTCAGACAAGCGCTGCCATTTCTGTCAAGTATAGTGGAAGGGATTGAGTTAGGGGCAGCCTACAAAGACCTGATAACCGACCTTAGGTTGATGTTTCCCCTTTTTGTCGATGATTTTATCCATCATATCCATGAAGAGGAAAATACACTATTCAATAGGGTAAGCATGTTACAGGATTTTGATAGAGGGGTTTTGCCTTTGTTCCAATCTGTTAAGGTTTTTTCTTTGCCCCCTATTAGTGACATGGCCGCTGAACATGAAGGTCATGATGATGAAATGGTAGGAATCAGAAAGCTTACGGATGATTATAAAATACCAGGTGAGGCTCCGGTGGCCATGAGGATACTTTTTTACGAATTTCAGCAACTTGAAAAGGAACTTATAATTCACGCAAAGATTGAAAATGACCTGTTATTCCCCAAAGCAATAGAATTGGAAAAGGAGGTAAAACGAAAAATTTCCCTTCAAATAAAAAATAACTGATGGGCAGAATCATGGCCATAGATTTAGGGACTAAACGAACCGGTCTGGCCGTCACAGACCCTTTGGGAATTCTGGCCAACCCTCTGGAAACTATCCCCACCAATAATTTGTTAGCTTATCTTGAAAATTACCAGAGCAAGGAGAATGTTACGGAGATAGTAATTGGTTACCCAAAATCACTCGATGGTAAAACCACTCATATGACCGGACCTGTTTTGGCATTGGAAAAGAAATTAAAGCTGCTTTTTCCTGAAAAAAGCATTTCCTTGGTAGATGAACGCTTTACTTCCAAGATGGCCATGCAGTCCATGATCAGTATGGGAAGCAAAAAGAAGGACAGGAAGGAAAAGGCAGGCAACCTGGATAAAATCAGTGCGGCCATTATCTTACAAACTTATTTAGAAAGAAAATGATATACCCCATAGTTGCATACGGCAATAACATATTAAAAAAAGAAGCAGTAGAAATTCAGGAAGGCGAAGACATGAAAAACTTGATCAGTGACATGTTTGAAACCATGGGTAAGGCCAATGGGGTCGGACTTGCTGCTCCTCAAATCAATAAAGGGGTCCGCCTGTTTGTCATAGACAGCAGTTTGATGCTTGAGGAGGAGGATGAGGAGAAAGGTGTGAGAAAGGCTTTTATCAATCCCATTATTCTCGATGAATATGGTGACAAATATGTTTTTGAGGAGGGCTGTCTGAGTATACCCGAGATCAGGGCAGAAATCACCCGTCCTGAAAAGTTGACCATAGAATATTTTGACGAAAATTGGAATCTCAGGGAAGAAGAGTTTTCTGGCATGACAGCCAGGGTCATTCAGCATGAATATGACCATTTGGAAGGGATACTTTTCATTGATTATTTAAAAGGCCTTAAAAGGCGCATGGTGAAAGGGAAGCTACTGGATATAAGCAAAGGTAAGGTCCCAACAGATTATCGGATGGTATACCCCTGATCCGCTCCAAATTGCCCTTAAACGTTAAAATAATTTTATTTTGGAAAACCTCTCATTAGCTTTATTTCAGATTGATCTTCATTGGGAAAATACTTCGGCAAATTTGGCCATGTTTGAAGAAAAGCTTTGGGGCATGGATGGAAAGGTGGATATTATGGTCCTGCCCGAAATGTTTACTACGGGATTTACCATGAATACCCTCAGCCAGGCCGAGCCCATGAATTTGTACAGTACCAAATGGATGCAACGGATGGCAGCGCAAATGAAGACGGTAATTACCGGAAGTGTAATGATCAAAGAGGGAGGGAAGCACTTCAACCGCCTGCTTTGGGCTACACCAGATGGGCAGCTTGCCTATTATGACAAACGACACCTCTTTAGAATGGCAGATGAAGACCATCACTATGCCATGGGACAAAAAAATCAAACCTTCACTTATAAGGGCTGGAAAATCAGACCTCAGGTTTGTTATGATCTCAGGTTTCCGGTTTGGTCCCGAAATGGCTCATCCGAGGAAGGAGAGATGGATTATGACTTAGTTTTTTATGTGGCCTCATGGCCTGCACCGAGGGTGCAGGCCTGGGATATTTTGCTTCAGGCCAGAGCCGTTGAAAACTTGTCTTACAGTATCGGTGTAAACAGGGTGGGAGTAGATGGTAATGGGGTGGCATATTCCGGTCATTCTGCAGCTTATGATTTTAAGGGAAACTGCCTGGCATCGGGAGGTGAAAAGGAGGGTATCGTCCAGGTTAACCTGGATAAAGCAGCTCTGATGACTTACCGGGAAAAATTTCCTGCCTGGAAAGATGCAGACCGCTTTAGTTTAAAATAATTTTCAGGGACTTACCCATAATTTTTTGTATAGTCGCTGCCTGTTTTTTCCGATTAACTCCAAAATATACAATCCGGGACTGAATCCAAAAAGGCTGATTTCAGAAACTCCCTGTTCTTTGATCAACAGGCCCTCCCTGATTAGTTTTCCGCTTGCCCCATAGATAGCAAGGATTACTTCCTCCTGGTTAACAATCAATTTAAGGTTTTCTCCCCTGCTGGGATTGGGAAAAACGATGGCGTTGAGCTTTTCATCAGAACCATTTTCATCACCTGCTATGCTACTCAAATACTCGAGTCCACCCGCCCTGTTGCCAATAATCAAATCCGGGTCCTCTCCCAAAAGACCTGGAATGAAGCTGATCCAGGTATTTCTCCCAAACCTGGTTTGATCGAAATCCCCTGCCTCAGTCCGGATAGAGAGCCTGCTCATGACAGGGTCAGCCAGAATGTCCTTAACTGAAAAAATTACTCCCCGCTGGTCAATAGCCATCAAAGCAGGATGTTCCCCAGAGCTTGCAGTAAGGGTTAAATTTCTGTTTACCGGATTGTCTGTAAAACCTAAAAAATCCCGCTCCAGCAATTCCAGGGCAGGTTCTCCGGACAGGTCTATGGAATATAAAACCAATTCCCCAGTTTGCCTGGCCAAGAGTAAATAATCTGTGTTTCCATCATGAAATAAAAAAACCTGATCCAGGCCTCTGAGATTAAAGGAGGGAATATGTACAGCAATTTTTTCTGTGGCTGATGAAACAGGGCTAAGCCAAATTATTTTTTCAGGAATATTATTGGTTATCTGCTCACCCGATAGCAGGTGGAAGGATTGGCCTGAGGTAGAAGTGTATTCCTGGTAGCTCAGCTCCCGGAGCCCCAATGTCTCCAGCTCTAAAAAATCTTCATCCACCAATTCAAGTCGATCTCCTTCAAGCCGAAAATGAAATATCTTGCCTTTGATTTCTTTTTGTCCAGTTATATTTGCCGCAACAAAAAGGTTGCCCTGGAAGGCATTTCCTGTAAAAAAAGGCCTGGAATTTTCCCCAAAGTCCAGCATGTTTTCCTGCAAAAAGGCATTGGTCAGGGGGAGGCCTTCGCCGGTTGGGGGCAAAAGATACATGCTCTGGGCGAAATCAATACCAAAATTGCTGGCTACCTCTGATGAATGACTGGAAATCAACAGGTTTCCTTCATAAGGAAAAGCTGCATGAAATATTGGAAATTCCGGCAATGGCCCAAAGTCGGGGAGGGTAGTGGAAAATGTGTCAAAGGCCGGTACCAAATCTGTACCCGAATTAGGAAGATAATATAAAGTTTCACACAAATCCTGGCCTATGAGCAAATCCTTGATGCCATCATTGTTTAGATCCCGGTAAAGGAGGGTATGCCCGCCGGAATGCTTGGTCCTTAATTGTTCTTCAGTATTTTGGATGGAGGATATGGGCTGACCGCTGCAGGTTGTGCCAAAGCTGATGTTTCCACAACCGCAAAATTCAAAATTGCCCCATCGAATTATCGCTGAGGCAAAACCATCAACGTCAGCTTGGTTTTTCCTTTCTATACTGGTGTTTTGGTAGTATTCCAGGTAATCACCCGAGGCGAAATTAAAGGTGAGCACATCCAGGTCCCCATCCCCGTCCAGATCTTCGATCAAGGGAATGTCTAAAATATTGCTGGTCAGGTTGGCACCATTATCTAGCCGGAGAAAATCCTGAGCTACCTCCCAGGCTGGAAAAATTTCACCCGAACCTGTATTGTTTTTATACACTTTGATGCCAAATGGAGAACCGGTAAACAAGTCTCCTCTACCGTCTCCGTCAAAATCTTTAAGTAACAGAAAAGCATTGATATCATCTGGAAAATAAAAAGCAGCTTCCGGAACGTTGGTAAATTGCCCCCCGGTTTTTTTGAAGGCCCTGATCATTCCAGCATTGATGTCCCAAACTACAAGCTCTTCTATTCCGTCCCCGTCGAGATCAAATTCCTGAACCTGTGCCGCATTGATTCCTCCGGCAAAGGGCATGGAAAGTTCCATTTCCTCGGCAAGAAAGACCCTGGCAATGGTGGATTCAAATTGGTATTTTTCCTGGGCTTTTACTTGCAGCAGGCTGATCAAAATCAAAGTAATACTAAGGCGGCAGTTCATAGGGATATACTGTATATCTTTGGCTCCTGAGTGCAAAGATAGAGATAATACTGTGTTGCTTGGACTGAATTTAATAAAGCTCCTCTTTTAATAAATGGTTCCATTCAAACTTGTGAACGTAAGGAATTTTAAGAAGCATTTGCCATTAGTGAGGTTTACCATAGTTTTCTTGCCATTTCTTATTTTGTTAACTCTTTGGGGTTATTAAAATTGCTAAATATCCTGCGAACTGATTTGTTTTTTTTTTTTTTTGGCTTGGTCTGTCTCCTGATGGTTTTGTAAGGACAGGGTAAATTCGTTTTTTAAAATAAGTGATGAATAGCTAAAAAATGAAATACCTTAGTTTTGGAGGGAAAAAGTTATTTTTAATCAACCGGAATATAAATTGAGAACAGATATATTACTTTTGTTTACCGGGAGTCAATATCCCGGTTTTCTTTAATTTGAAAAAAGAATTTGAGCATGGAAAGGATCAATCGGCTGCATGACCATTTTTTATCGGCAGGCAGGGTATGTACGGATACCCGCAAAATTCAAAAAGGTGATTTGTTTTTTGCCCTCAAAGGGCCCAATTTTGATGGGAACCAATACGCGGCAAAAGCTTTGGAACTAGGGGCTTCCATGGTGGTTGTGGATGACCCTACGGTTGTAACCGGCGATGGTTTTATTTTGGTTGAAGATGTGCTTAAAGCATTACAAGAGCTGGCTACCTTTCACAGAAAACAATTTAACCTACCAGTAATTGGTCTAACCGGATCCAATGGGAAGACAACAACCAAGGAGCTGATGCAGCAGGTACTTTCCCGGAAATTCAGGGTTCTTGCTACGGAGGGTAATCTCAACAACCATATTGGAGTGCCCCTGACATTGTTGGGCATTACCAGGGATACAGAAATCGCCATTGTTGAAATGGGGGCCAATAAGCAGGGAGATATAGCCGAACTTAGCCATATTGCCTTGCCTACCCATGGCCTGATCACGAATATTGGGCAGGCGCATTTGGAAGGAATGGGTGGTCCCGAAGGCGTTTTGAAAACCAAAACTGAACTTTTTCAATTTCTTTTGGAAACCGATGGGAAGGTGTTTTTGAATACCAGACAAGCGGTATTTGCCAACATGAAACACAGGTTTAAAGATCCCGTCCTTTTTCCTGAATCAGGTCATTTTTGTCCTGTTCAGTTTCTTGGTGCCGATCCCTTTGTAACCTTCAGTACCGGTGAAGGCAGTATTGGTTATACCTCTCAATTGATAGGGGAATATAATTTTGACAATATTGCAGCAGCCATATGTATAGGAAAGTTTTTTGGAGTTTCTTTAGGGGAGGCAGCAGCTGCAGCAGCGGGCTATGCTCCTTCGAATATGCGTTCACAAATCCTGGAGAAGCGCAGTAATTTGATTTTTATGGATGCCTATAATGCCAACCCCTCAAGTATGGAAGAGGCTTTAAAGGCCTTTGGCAGACTGGACAAAAGGAAACACAAAATGGTGATAGTTGGGGATATGTTGGAATTGGGGGAGCATACTGTTTCTGCCCATGAAAAGCTGGGGGAACAATTGCAGCAGATGAATTTGGATAAAATTTGCCTTACTGGCAAATTGGTTCAACATGCCTTGCCAAAAGTACCAAAGGCATTGTATTTTCCGGATCCGCTTTCTTTCAGGAACTGGTTGAAGGATTCCGCTCTTGAAGATTACCAAATCTTTATTAAAGGCAGCAGGGGAATGAAATTAGAATCCTTATTGGATTTCATTTAAAGACAAAGGCCGCTGAGGGTACAGCGGCCTTTGTGGGATGGAAAGCGCTTTGCCCAGATTATACGTGCAGGGCACGATTATCTGTAGCTGCCAGACAAGCTTCCCGAAACACTTCTGTATAGGTGGGGTGGGCATGGGACATTCTGGCAATATCTTCTGCGGAAGCCCGGTATTCCATGGCCACCACAGCCTCAGCAATCATGTCTGCTGTTCTGGGACCTATCATGTGAACGCCCAGAATTTCATCTGTTTCGGCATCTGCCAAAACCTTAACCAGGCCATCGGTATCCCCACTGGCTCTGGCTCTCCCGGAAGCCATAAAGGGGAACTTTCCCGTTTTGTATTTTTTTCCTTTATCTTTTAACTGCTCTTCGGTATATCCTACGGAAGCCACCTCAGGCCAGGTATATACTACTCCGGGAATAAGCAGGTAATTGATGTGGGGTTTTTGCCCTGCTAACTGTTCGGCTACAAACACACCTTCCTCTTCAGCTTTATGGGCTAGCATGGTACCTTTAACCACATCTCCAATGGCATAAATATGATCCACACTGGTTTTAAGGTGTTCATCTACCTCTATTTGTCCTTTATCATTGACTTTCACTCCTGCCGCCTCAGCATTTAAACCTTCTGTATAAGGGCGTCTTCCAATGGATACCAGCACATAGTCTCCTTTGATAGCCACCTCTTCATCCTTACTGTTTTGAGCAGTTACGGTAACTTCTTTCCCCTTTCTTTCCACAGCAGTTACCTTGTGTTTGAGGTAGAATTCAATGTCAAGTTTTTTCAGCGATTTTTGTAGCTCTTTGCCCATGGTTTTATCCATGGTAGGTATGATACCGTCCATAAATTCCACTACGGATACTTTGGCCCCCAGTCTTGCATAGACAGACCCCAGCTCAAGTCCGATGATCCCACCTCCAATGATCACCAGGTGTTTGGGCACTTCCTTGAGTTCAAGTGCTTCTGTAGAGGTAATGATCCTTTCTTTATCCAGGTTGATAAAAGGAAGGTTGGCAGGTTTTGATCCGGTGGCAATGATGATATTTTTACCACTGATCTCTTCTTTTTTGTCTCCCTCCTTTTGGATGACTACCGTATTTTTATCTTTAAAAACCCCAAGACCCTGGTGAACATCAATCTTGTTTTTTTTCATCAGGTATTGGATACCGTCTACGTTTTGTTTGACGACATCCCGCTTCCTGCTGATCATTTGTTTGAAATTAACCTTTAAATCCTTCAGGTCTATCCCATGGGTTTTGAAACTGTGCGCAGCATTGTGGTAGTGCTCAGAGGAATCCAGCAAGGCCTTGGAGGGGATACAACCCACATTCAGACATGTGCCGCCCAAAGTCGGGTATTTTTCTATTATGGCAGTTTTCAGTCCCAGTTGGGCTGCTCTTATAGCTGCTACATAGCCACCCGGACCGGAACCAATTACGATTAAATCATACATAGTGAATCACGTTTTAAATGATACCTGTGCCTGTAAAAGGCATAGGAAAGGTTGAAAAAACTTTAGATGCCGAGTAAAAGCCTTGCGGGATCTTCCAGCAATTGCTTCATGCGGACCAGAAAGCTTACAGACTCCCTGCCATCAATGATACGGTGGTCATAGGAAAGTGCCAGATACATCATAGGAAGGATCTTTACCTCACCGTTTACCGCCATGGGTCTTTCTACAATATTGTGCATGCCCAAAATGGCTGCCTGTGGGGCATTGATGATAGGGGTGGACATCATGGACCCAAAAATCCCCCCATTGGTCAGGGTAAAGGTGCCACCGGTCATTTCGTCTATGGTCAATTTACCATCTCTAGCCTTAACCGCCAGACGTACCACTTCTTTCTCAATTTCAGCAAAGGAGAGTTGTTCTGCGTTTCTGATTACAGGAACTACCAATCCTTTGGGAGAAGATACGGCTATAGAAATATCACAAAAATCATGGTATACAAGTTCGTTTCCATCAATTTGCGCATTGACTGCCGGCCACTCTTCCAGCGCAATGCATGCCGCTTTGGTAAAAAAGGACATGAATCCCAGGTTTACCTCGTAACGCTCCTTGAACTTGTCTTTGTATTGTTTTCTCAAATCCATGATAGGCTTCATGTTCACTTCATTAAAAGTGGTTAACATGGCCGTTTCATTTTTGACACTAACGAGCCGTCTTGAAATGGTTTTTCTCAGGGAACTCATTTTTTCCCTTCGACTTGGCCGTTCTCCCTTTGTCACAGCAGCAGGTTTTTCCTCTTCTGCTTTTTCTTTTGTAGCGGTAGTTTTTGATGGGGAGGGAGCAGTTTTCTTTTCTGCTTTATCCGCATCTTCTTTGGTGATGCGGCCATCCTTTCCAGTACCATTTACTGATTTGGGATCGATTCCTTTTTCAGCCAGTATTTTCGCGGCTGCAGGAGAAGCATGACCTGTGGCATAACTTTCCTTACCAGAGCTTTTCTGTTTGCCTTCATCCTTGGTATCACTTTCACTGGCGGAGGATGTTTCCCCGGCGGCCGGGCCATCTGTTAGTTCTATTTTACAAATCAATCCGCCAATTTCCAGGGTTTCCCCTTCAGCCGCCACATGTCTCAATATACCCGATGCCTCAGCAGGCAATTCAAAAGTAGCTTTATCCGAATCTACTTCCGCAATGATATCATCCAATTCCACAAAATCCCCATCTTCCTTTAGCCAGGATGCAAGGGTCACTTCGGTGATGGATTCCCCCACTGTAGGAACGTGCATTTCCTTGATTTCACCAGTGCTTTTGGTTTTTTCAACTTTTTCACCAGTGTCCGCTTCCTTTTTGGTTGCTGGCTTTTCTGTTTTGGTTTCTTCTTTGGCATCAGCATCAATTTCGCAAATCACTGCGCCAATTTCCAGGGTTTCACCTTCTTCCGCTTTGGTGTGAAGTATACCTGCCGACTCGGCAGTAAGCTCAAAAGTGGCTTTGTCGGATTCAAGTTCACAAAGGACCTCGTCCATTTCTACAAATTCTCCATCTTTTTTAAACCACTGCCCTACGGTGACCTCGGTGATGGATTCGCCTACGGCGGGGACTTTGATTGCTATGCTCATCGGTTATTTGATTTTATCCGGACTTCGGAGATGTACCGGCTTGAAAATTTCAAAATTAGTTTTAAAATAATAAGTTATGAAATGGAAAATTAGGAATTTATTTTTAATGCCTTTTCTAAAATTTGCTTTTGTTCTGCCAGGTGTACTTTATGGTAACCCGTTGCAGGAGAAGCACTGGCTTTTCTGGCGATCACGTCCATATTCAGATCTTTGAATAAATTTCTCACCATAAATGCCCAATAACCCATGTTTTCTGGTTCTTCCTGGACCCATAGGGTTTCCACGTTTTTGCCATAGGCTTTAATGGCTTTCAGGATCTGATTTTTTGGAAGGGGGTGAAGTTGTTCCACTCTGATAATTGCCACATCTTCTACCTTTTCCTTTTCCCTCATTTCGGCCAGTTCGTAAAATATTTTTCCGGAGCAGAGAACCACTCGTTTTACCTTCTTGGGATCCATTTGCTCATCGACCATTATTTCCCTGAAACACCCTTTGGTAAATTCTTCCAGTGGAGATACCACCTTGGGGTGGCGAAGAAGGGATTTGGGAGACATGACTATGCAGGGTTTTCTGAAGTTCCATGCCAGCTGCCGCCGCAACAAATGAAAGAAATTGGACGGTTCGGTCACATTGGCCACCACCACATTGTACTCGGCAGCCAGCTGCAGGAATCTTTCAGGCCTGGCATTGGAGTGCTCAGGACCCTGCCCCTCATAACCATGGGGAAGCAACATGACCAGTCCGTTCATTTTTTGCCATTTGGATTCGCCGGAGGTAATAAACTGGTCGATCATGGTTTGTGCCCCATTGGCGAAATCCCCAAATTGCGCTTCCCAGACGGTAAGGGCATTGGGGTTGGCCATGGCATACCCGTATTCAAATCCCAAAACCGCATATTCCGATAACAAGGAATTGTAAATGTAGAATTTACCTTTGCTGTCTTTAAGTTCTTTCAGGGAATTGTAGGGCTTGTTGGTATTCGCATCATGTACCACTGCATGTCTGTGGGAAAAGGTACCCCTTTGACAATCCTGACCAGTGATACGGACTGTTTTGCCCTCCAAAAGCAAAGAGCCATAGGCCAGCAACTCTCCTGCAGCCCAATTCAATGATTTGGTCTGGAAAAACATTTCCTTCCGCTGCTTGAGCTGAGCCTCGATCTGCTTGATGGGTTTAAATCCTTTGGGAAGCACAGTAAGGGCCTCTGCTATTTTTTCTATGGAATCGGTACTGATGCCCGTATCCGGAGATTTTTCAAAATCTTCGGGTTTTGCCCGGTCCAGTGCCTTCCAGGCTTTTTCAAATGGGCTGAAGGAATAGGGAAGGGGTTTTTCCTTGACCAAATTCAGTCGGTCCTGCAAAAGCTGACGAAACTCCTTGTCCATTTGCTTGGCCAGTTTGGCATCAACCTGCCCTCTCTCCAGTAATGTCTTGTTATATATTTCCCGGGGATTGGGATGCTTGGATATAAGGTTATACAGTTCGGGCTGGGTAAATTTTGGTTCATCCGATTCGTTGTGCCCATGCCTCCTGTAGCAGACCATATCCACAAATATGTCCTTGTTGAATTTTTGCCGGAAATCGACAGCCAGTTTGGCCGCATAGACTACCGCTTCAGGATCATCCCCGTTTACATGAATGACCGGTGCATCTATGATTTTCGCCACATCTGTACAATAAATCGAACTTCTGGCATCATCAAAATCAGTGGTAAAACCTACCTGGTTGTTGATCACAAAATGAATGGTCCCTCCAGTATAATATCCTTTGAGGTTGGCCATTTGGGTGACCTCATATACTACTCCCTGTCCGGCCACTGCTGAATCCCCATGGATTAGTATGGGGATCATTTTATCTTCATCACCTGCATAATGGTCATCTATCTTAGCCCTTACAAAACCCTCTACTACAGGATTTACTGCCTCCAGGTGAGAGGGGTTGGGGGCCAGTTTCAAAATCATCAATTTCCCGTTCTTTGCGGGTACTTCGGAGGAAAATCCAAGGTGATATTTTACATCTCCATCGCCCATGGTAAGGTCAGGCTTGGCCGTGCCTTCAAATTCCGAGAATATCTGCTCGTAGGTTTTTCCCATGATATTGGCCAGCACGTTTAGCCGGCCCCTGTGAGCCATGCCTATCATTACCTCTTCCACACCGCTATCCGATGCCTGGTTGATCAGGGAATCCAAAAACGGAATGGTACTTTCCCCCCCTTCCAGAGAAAATCTTTTTTGCCCCAAATACTTGGTATGCAGGAAATTTTCGAAAACCACCGCTTCATTCAGCTTGGAAAGGATTCTTTTTTTATCCTCCAGAGGGGGATTGAATTCCAGCGCATCCTTTTCTACCTTGATCCTGAACCAATCCAGCATTTCGGGATCCCGGATATAAAGGTATTCAAAGCCCATGGATCCCTCATATATGATCTTAAGGGATTCAATAATCTTTGAAAGCTTGGCATCTCCTATCCCAATTTCGTTTCCGGCCTGATATACCGTGTCCAAATCGTTCTTATCCAGTCCGAAATCTTCCAGGTCCAATAACGCCTTCCGATCTCTCCTTTCTCTGACAGGATTGGTTTTGGATCTGAGATGGCCTCTGGACCGGTAGGCATGGATCAGGGCCCTAACCTTTATCTCCTTTGGCAATCTCTCCATATCCATAATGGTGCCCTTAGTGGCCAGATTGCCGTTTACAGGACCCTGCACATCTGCTGCCGCCCCTCCGTTTTCATCCTCTCCGTATTTACTGATGGCAAACTCAAAACCATCAAAAAATGCTTTCCAGCTGCTGTCGATGGCTTCAGGATCTTTTTTGTAGTCATCATATAGCTCGTCTATGTAGGCTACATGGGCATTGGCGATGTAAGAATATTTATCCATGGGTTATTTATGTTCTGCTGACAAAATTAGCTTATTAAGTTATTTTTTAAAAACCGCTTATGCGGGTTTACAAATATATTTGAATATCAATATTTTAATTTTTTAATACCAGAATTAAAATTGTTTAATTTTAAAAAATCGGTATATTATTATTAACAGGCTATTTTTTTGAAAGTTGATTCGGATTGCTGGGATTTTTAACGGATAGCTTTTTGTCAATTAATTTATGATTTTTTGGAATGGAGTTTTCCACCTTCAGATTTTAGTAAATCATTCATCCATTACGGGGTATAGCTGAAGTCCAGAGGGTTGTCAAAATCAAAGATAAAACCTGTTTGTATCCATTTATCAGGGGAGATTTTTTTCCATAACTGCCTTTCCGGATTTTCATAACTTGCAGGTGGGGGGAAACCAAAGTCAGCGGCATTTTTTTCAAATACTTCTTTTTTGGAGGGATGTACCGGACTCACGATATTGAAAGTTTCGTTCCACAGCCTGTTTGTCAGAATCCAGGGTATAGCTCGTACAGCATCCCTGCGATGAATGTAATTAACCGGCGGATGACCGGCAACATTTTCTTTACCGGAGAAGTATCTTCCCGGAATCCTGTCATCCCCCAGAAGGCCGCCAAAGCGGATCACGGTCAGGTCATAGTTTTTGTTTTCCCACAATAGGTTTTCTGCATTCAGCAGGGTAGGGTTTCCGGTATTGGCCAGGGACAATGGTGTGGTTTCCCGTGCCAATTGGTTTTCACCAGGGTATACAGAGGTGGCACTTACATACAAAACCTTTTTAATCTGATTTTGGACGATTAAATCTTTAAGCTGCTGGATTTGTTTCGGATGAAAATCTGCTGGCTTACTCCGTCGGGAAGGAGGTACATTTATTAGCAAGATGTCAGTATCAAACAGGGATACCGGCAATTCCCCTTTCACCACGGGGTCCAGGATAAGCTGAAAAGCCTCAATGCCATCCGCACGCAAAAGGGCTCTTTTGTCTGGTTTTGTGGTACTTCCTTTTACGGTATATCCCTGATTTTGGAGCTCTGCAGCCAGTGGCGTACCCAGCCAACCTAATCCAATGATACTTATGGTCATCTTTAAAGTATTTAACTTTCCGGAATGGACAATCGATTACAGCGAAATTAATGAACAATAATCATTAAAAAAGCGGTCAATTCCATGAATTGCCGCTTTTTAACGAATGAATCATTCTCCACCAATAGCTGCCATTGGAATTCAATGTTGTTTTTTTGGTACAGTGCCAAAGACAAAATCCCAAAGTGGTGTACTTACTCCGAACGCTACATCAGGATCTTTGTAATGGTGTATGGCATGGTTTACCCAAAGGGTTTTAAGGAAGTTTTTTGGTGGCTGGTAAGCATGTACCAGAAAATGCACCCCCAGGTACATGGCATACCCAATTAAAAAGCCCGGTAGGAAATAAAGGGCCATTTCTCCCATGATGAAATCAAACAGGAAATAAAGTATAGCGGCATACATCCCTGTAATAAACGGTGGAAGGGCTAATCGGTCCTTGTCTTTTGGATAGTCATGGTGTACACCATGCATGGAATACTGAAGCTTATCTTTAAATTTAGTATCCGGTACCATGTGATATACATAGCGGTGCAACAGATATTCTACAAAAGTAAATACCAGAAATCCACCTGACATCAGTAAACCTGCCTTTAAAAAAGAAATATCCGTTGTCGTTATCCCCATATAAATTGAGAAAGTGCCAACCCCCAAAAACATGGCTATGGGTATACTGATATGGGTTCTGCTCAATTTTTCCAAAACTGGATTGGCAAACATTTTAGCACTCCCGCTATTGTCCGGACGGTCCAATCTTCCAATTTTTTTCATTATTCAAGTAATTTTTTATCGATATCTTACCTTCAATTTTGATGCCTAAGTTAAGGAATATTATCCTTAATCGAAGATTATATGTACTCTAAACGAAAAGCTTGTTACCAGGGGTTGCATTATTTAAGAAAATAAATTATGATTTTAATCAGAGATTTGAAGCTAGAAGAGAATTTTCGATGGTTTTAGTGTAGAATGTCTCATATTTAGGCAGTATTGCCGACACATCAAACATCTTTGCCCGGGCCAGGGCATTCTTTTTAAAATTGGGCAAATTTTTGCCATCTAAAATAAAAAGTGCCTTTTCGGTCATTTCAGCAATATTTCCCACTTCGCAAAGGAAGCCTGTCTCTCCATTGATATTCAATTCAGGAATGCCCCCAACATTGCTGGTCAATAAGGGGACCTCGCAAGCCATAGCCTCCAATGCTGCAAGACCAAAACTTTCCTTTTCTGATGGCATGAGAAAAAGATCTGCTACGGATAACACCTCTTCCACCGCTTCCAGCTTACCCAAAAACCTGATGTCCTCACAGGTACCCAACTGACGGCATAACCTTTCCATTTTATCCCTCTCAGGACCATCTCCAACCAGCAGAAGCTTGGCCGGAATAACTTTGCGCACCTCAAAAAAGACCCTGATCACATCCTCTACCCGTTTTACTTTACGAAAATTGGAGGTGTGAACCAGGAGTTTTTCATCCATAGGGCAAATGGCCTTCTTGAAATGTTCCTTCTTTTGTTTTTTAAATCTGTTGAGGTCAATGAAATTGGGAATGACTTCAATATGGGTATGAATATCAAAATGTAGAAAAGTGTCCTTCTTCAGATCCTCTGATACCGCAGTTACTCCATCGGATTCATTGATGCTGAAAGTCACCACAGGCTCATAGCTGGGGTCTTTTCCCACCAGGGTAATGTCCGTGCCATGCAAAGTGGTAACTACCGGAATGTTGATGCCTTGCTTTTTTAAAATTTGTTTGGCCATATAGGCTGCTGAAGCATGTGGAATGGCATAGTGCACGTGTAACAAATCCAATCCTTCGTACTTCACTACATTGACCATTTTGCTTGCCAGGGCTAGTTCGTATGGCGCATGCTCAAACAAGGGATAACTCTTGATATCCACCTCATGGTAGAACAGGTTTTCACTAAAAAAATCCAGCCTGGTGGGCTGACTGTAAGTAATGAAATGAATCTCATGACCTTTGGCAGAAAGGGCTTTTCCCAGTTCAGTAGCGACCACGCCGCTTCCCCCAAATGTCGGGTAACAGACTATCCCGATTTTCATTTTTTTTGTTTTTTTTAAAGGCCAAGCCAGATTTATGTATCAAACTTTAACACGTTATCCCTGTTAATTTGTTCATTTTTCGGCCAAAAGTATTTGGGTTTTTAAAGACTTGTAGACAATGTCCTGGATGTCGGAGCGTACATTGTCCCTCAATAACCGGTTATTTCCTGCATCCGGATGAACCCTGTTGGATAGAAAAATATAAATCAATTGGTTTTCCGGATCAGCCCAGGCAGCTGTTCCGGTGAATCCGGTATGGCCAAAAGTACCTGGAGGGGCCAGGTTTCCGGTAGGTCCTTTATCTTTTTCCGGATCAGGTTTGTCCCAACCCAAAGCCCTTCTGCTCTGAAAAGATTGCTTGCTGGTAAATTTATCAATGGTTTCCTGATCTAATATTTCTACCGCACCGTACTTTCCCCCCTGAAGCATCATTTGCATTAATTTGGCCAGATCATTGGCTGTTCCAAACAGGCCTGCGTGACCGGCCACTCCCCCATACAGGGCGGCCCCTGGATCATGCACATAACCCTGTACCAGGGTTTTCCGGAAAAGCCTGTCGTCCTCTGTTGGGGCAATTTGGCTTTGATCGAACTTTTGCAAGGGTAAAAAACCAAAATGGTTCATACCCAAAGGACTGTAGAATTGTTGCTCCAGAAATTCATTCATGGGTTGGTTTACCATAGTTTCGATCAACCGATGCAATATATACATGCCAACATCTGAATACCGATAACTATATCCCCTGCTTTTGCTTCCTTTATACCTGAGATCGGAATCTACCGTCCATTTCCAGAGGCTGTCTGGCAAAGAATGGTGTGCAAACACCCCGTCAGCTACCGGCAAGGTAAAGGGAGGCTGATTGTTGCGGCTGTAATATTCCCTTTTCCACTCGGATCCTTCAAGTGTTTGGGTAAAATGGGGAATATAAGGTAACAAGCCGGCCTCATGAGTCAGGATGTCTCTGATGCGGATATCGGCCTTATTGCTACCTGCCAATTCAGGAAGGTAAGTTTCCAGTTTTTCATCCAGATCAATAAATCCCCGGCCCTCAAGAAACATAATGGCTTGTGTGGTGGCCATTACCTTCGTCAGCGAGGCCAAATCGTACAGGGTGTTTTCGGTAACGGCCTGGCTCTTGCTGTAATCATAATGTCCATAGGACTTTTCAAGCACCACCGATCCATTTTTTGCCACCAGTACAGTACCCCCTGGTGTGGCTTTGTCTGCTATGGCTTTTTCCATAAGCCGGTCAATTTTTAATAATTCCCGGCTATCCATGTTTTGGGCTTCAGGTGTGCTGTAAGCCAGGCGATCCAATGTAGCTGTCTGAATGCCATGACCCAAAGCCCAACCCTGATCCAGACTTATTGGTAGCTTGCCTGTTCCGGGTCTTCCCCCGAAGATTACCTGAGGAGCCAGACTTTCGGTAAATTCATTTTCCTCATAAACCAATACCAGGTTTTTCTGCTCCCTGAATTTTGCAGCAGAATAGGCATTGCCAAAAACTACGGTGATGACTTGGTGGGTTTCCTGAAGCCTGTTGATGAAAGCAATTTCCTCCTCATTAAGACCAAAATTTCTCCGGCTGTTGTTGGTCATTCCCATCACTCCGACCACGATCGTGTTGTAGTCTTTCAGGTTTGCCTCCATGGCAGCGTAATTATCCCGATTGCTATTGGTCCTAAGGGTGTAGTGGGTGAAGGCCGCATACTTATCAAGAAAGGATTTAAAAGTTTCTCCTTTACCGCCCAGGGTTAGCGAAGCCATCTGGCCCATGTCAAGGTGGCGTACAGGTATAGCTTCGTCCTGATTATTTAAGACAGTTATGGAAGATGCATATAGTTGTTCGATCAGGGCTTTAGTTCCAAAATTGCTCAAACGCTCCACCAATTTTTGGGGGTTGATCTGTTGTGGTCGATGCAAACCTGCCCAGTATTTTGCATTCAATACCTTGCGTACTCTTTGGTCGATTTCTTCCTTGCTGATTTTCCCTTGTTCCACTGCCTCCAGAATCAATTTTTTCGATTTTGGCACATCTTCGGCGTACAAAAGAATATCATTTCCTGCAAGCAAAGCCAGCAGATCCACTTCTCCCGGCTTGTACAGGTCACTTACTCCCTTCATGTTAAGGGCATCAGTAAAAATGAGCCCCTGGAAATTCATTTCCTCTCTAAGCAGTCCGGTGACCACCTTGGGAGATAAAGTGGTTGGAAGCTTGTCTTCACTTCCAAGGCTGGGAATATGCAAATGAGCCACCATGACACTCATCAAACCTTTATCAATCATTTCCCGGTAGGGATATAGATCTATGTCCACAATTTTTTCTTTACTGCTCATAATGACCGGTGTGGTGTAATGAGAATCAGAATTGGTGTTTCCATGACCCGGAAAATGTTTGGCATTGGCAATGATGCCATGGTCCTGCAGCCCTTGCATGTAGGCCAAAGATTTTCTGCTGACCAATTGCTTTTCTTCCCCAAAAGAACGGTAGCCTATGACAGGATTATCTGGATCAGAATTGACATCCACTACAGGTGCAAAATTGATATGCATGCCCATTTCCTGAAATTGTCGCGCAATCTCTCTGCCCATATGGTAAACGAGTACTTCGTCCTTAGCTGCTCCAAGGGTCATCTGTTTAGGAAACCTCAGCACACTGTCTAATCTCATGCCAAGGCCCCATTCTGCATCCATGGCAATGAAAAGTGGTGTCTTTGCCAGCTTCTGGTATTCATTGGTCAAATGAGCCTGACGAACAGGTCCTCCCTGAAAAAAAATCAGGCCCCCAAGGTTTTCACGCTGTATCAACTGAGAAATTTCTTCCTGATGGTCTTTTCCTTTGTTGGAATAGGCAGCTACCATGAATAGTTGCCCGAGGCGTTCCTCAAAGGTCAGGTTATTAAACACACTGTCTACCCAAACTTGCTGGGCAGTAGTGTTTTCACTTTGAAAAAGATCCAGATCAGGTGCATACGAGTGGCTGGAAACCAATCCTAAAAGTAGGATGCAACAAATGGACAAAGCATAAACTTTTTGACACATGGGCGTGTTAAAATTTTATTGGTAATAATTTAAGGATAACTTTGTGTAATACAAATCCCGGAATTATCCAAACATACATAATTTCCGGATTTCTACCTATGTAAAAGTGATGAACAGGTGTAAATTTATTCAAAAAACAATAGTTAATTAAATTCGGTTTCGGTGGTACAATGTTTTTTTCCCAGTTTTGGATTCCTCCAAGTACTCCTAAACATCAGATCACCTTACCGAACCTTGAAAACAGACAACTGACAGCATGAAATTTCCATCTATATTCAGGGTAAACCAACCAAGAAGATTTCAGATCAATCCAAGGCATTATGATCCGGTAAAAGAAGAAATCCAAAGCAGGACTGAGGGTATCAAAAGAGATTTAGAGGCCAAAGGAGTGCTTTCGCCTGATGAAAATGGATTGAAACAGAAGTTGGGGTATCGCCATGGCTCTGCCATCAGGGGAGCATTTACCAGTGGAAGTCCTATAAAGAAGCAGCCCTCTGGCCTACTACAGAGTGCCGGAATGATGCGTACCATAATTTTTGTTTTGCTTGTAGGCGGGTTTGGGGGGTACTTGTACTTTGGTCCTGATATTATTTACTACCTGCTTTATCTGGGATCGGCAGTAGCCTTATTGATCGGGCTGTTCAAGTCAAAACCCCGTAAAAAAAATGAATGACCTGATTCAGTTGTTGCCTGATGCGATCGCCAATCAAATTGCAGCCGGGGAGGTAGTCCAAAGACCTTCTTCCGCGTTAAAAGAACTTTTGGAGAATGCCATTGATGCCGGTGCCAAAAACATTCAGGTAGTGGTAAGGGATGGAGGAAAATCCCTCATCCAGGTCATTGATGACGGCATAGGGATGTCCATTACAGATGCACGGATGTGCTTTGAAAGGCATGCCACCTCCAAGATCAAAAGATCAGAAGACCTGTTTAATATCCGCACCCATGGATTTAGAGGTGAGGCAATGGCTTCCATAGCAGCGGTGGCCCAGGTTGAATTGAAAACCAAACGCGAGGGAGACGAATTGGGCAGCCTGATCCAAATTGAGGGGTCTATGGTAAAGAAGCAGGAACCAGTAGTTTTTCAGGGCGGCACCTCTATAGCGGTAAAAAACCTTTTCTTTAATGTTCCTGCCCGGAGAAATTTTCTAAAATCCAATGCGGTGGAGACCAAACACCTGCTGGAGGAATTTCAACGGATTGCACTGGCATACCCGGAGGTGGCATTTTCTTTTTACCAAAACGACATGGAGCTGTTTAAACTAGCCTCCGGAAAGCTCAGTAAAAGAATAGTAGGTATTTTTGGGAAGCAATATAGAAACCAGCTAATAGTATGTCAGGAATCATCTCCCCACATAGATATCAAAGGGTACGTAGGAACGCCTGAACAAGCCAAAAAAACCCGTGGAGAACAATTTTTTTTCGTCAACAACCGCTATATAAGAAGTAATTACCTTCACCACGCCTTGCTGAATGCCTTTGAAGCGCTCATCAGTTCAGACCAACATCCTTTTTATGTGCTTTTCTTAACCATTGATCCGAAACATATTGATATCAACGTTCATCCAACCAAAACTGAGATCAAGTTTGATGACGAAAGAACCATATATGGGGTAGTCAGGTCTGCCGTAAAGCAGGCCTTGGGAGCACACCATGTAGTTCCCACCATTGACTTTAGCCTGGACGTTAATTTTACGGACAATTGGGACAATGACAACAACAAAGGCCATGAGGTAAGTACGGAAAACAACTACAGGACTTTCAGGGGACCCAGCTCCCTAAACAAAGACGCAAGAGGATGGGAACAAATGTTCCAGCAGGATCATGAAGAAAGAGCCATCCATTTTGACCCTGAAAAGGAAAAACAGGGAACCGGCCAGATTAAGACCTTTCCCAGCAAAGCCAATAGTGCGGATATTTCTACGGAACAGCTGGCCGCAGGTCCGGGGAAAACATTTCAGATAGGGCAAGCTTACTTCGTAACCCAAACGTCCTCCGGCATGCTTGTTTTTGACCAACAGGCCACGCATCAACGGATCCTATACGAAAGGTATATCAGGCAACTGGATCAATCAGCGGGGGCTTCCCAACAATGCCTTTTCCCGCAAAATATCCAACTGAGTCCTGCAGACTTTGCCCTGGTCATGGATTTAAAAGAAGAATTGAACAACCTTGGATTTCAATTGACGGTTTTTGGCAAACATTCCATCCTGATCAACGGCGTCCCTACCGATATTCATATTGCCAGCGAAAAAGTGCTTTTTGAAGAAATGCTGGAACAATTCAAACATTTTAAAGATGAACTATCACTCGGAAGAAAAGAAAACCTGGCAAGGTCTTTGGCAAAGAAAACTTCCATAAAGAAAGGAGATCAATTAAAAAGCCAGGAAATGGAAAACCTTGCTGGCCAGTTGTTTGCCTGTCAAAACCCAAATTATAGCCCGGAAGGGAGCAAGACCTTTATTAAATTGGATTTAAATAAAATAGAAAGATTTTTCTATTCCTGAAAATAAACAAAAACCTATGTTCAGAGCCCTTACCCCCATTGTGAAGAACCTCCTGCTAATCACTGTGGGGATGCACGTAGTCGTCTCCTTTTTTATACCACAACTTAAAAGTCTATTTGCCCTTTACTATGTGGAGAGCAGGTTTTTCATGCCTTTTCAGTTTGTGACCTATATGTTTATGCATGCGGACTTCTGGCATCTTTTCAGCAATATGTTTGGGCTATTTATTTTTGGGCCTCTTTTGGAGCAGTTTCTTGGACCAAAGAAAATTTTGATATTGTGGATGGTTTGTGGGGTAGGGTCCGGAGTGATGTATTCCGGCTACAATGCCTATAAGATGGGAAAGCTGAGCAATAGCATAGAAGCCTTTACCGCTAATCCGGATCCTGAGTCATTCAATCGCTTTGTTTCTGACAACCGGCACATGTTTAATCCAGCCATTTACGATTTTATTGACAGTTACAGCAGAAATCCAGATAATTATGAAATTCAGGAACAGGCCAAAAGAGCCATGCTTGATGTCAGGGAAAGTCAGGCAAACATTCCTATGGTAGGTGCTTCCGGGGCACTTTTCGGGATTCTCATTGCTTTTGGTATGCTGTTTCCGAATACCCAGTTGTTTTTGCTCTTTCCGCCAATGCCGGTAAAGGCAAAATACCTTGTATTGTTCTATGGACTATACACAGTTTATAATATATTTGTATCTAATCCCACTGATAATGTAGCTCATTTTGCGCACCTATCCGGGCTGATGATCGGTGCTGTGTTGGTCGTATACTGGAAAAAAGACAGAAGAAATTTTTATTAAGAAAAAATGTACGGAGGATTTTGGTATCATATCAGGCATGCCTTTGACCATAAAGATAATGGTCTGTATAAGATTATTGCGATAAATTTATTGGCTTTTTTGGTTCTAATGGTGTTGAGGGTTTTTCTGACCATAGGAGGTGCGGAAGAAGTCTATCGGTCCATTGTATCCTTTTTCATGATGCCGGCCTCGATCACCAGGTTTTTGATGCAGCCCTGGACCCTGATCAGTTACATGTTTTTACATGAAGGTTTTTTACATATCATTTTTAACCTGCTTTTTTTATACTGGTTTGGTTTATTGGTTCAGGAGTATTTGGGTAGCCGTAAGTTGGTCAACCTTTATTTTCTGGGAGGAATTGCCGGTGGTTTATTGTATATGGTGTTGTACAATATTGCCCCCTATTTTAGTGATAAGGTTGATGCCGCATTGATGCTGGGAGCAAGTGCGGGGGTTTATGCGATCGTAGTCGCTGCGGCCACACTAAGGCCCGATACACAGTTTCACCTCCTCCTTATCGGCCCGGTAAAAATAAAATACATTGCCATATTTTACGTGTTGATTGCTTTTGCCAATTCGGCAGGTTCCAATGCCGGTGGGGAGTTGGCCCATTTGGGTGGTGCCGCACTGGGGTATTTTTATATCCTTCAGCTTAATAAAGGGATAGACATGGGCAGACCCATTCAGGCAATTGGCCAGTTTTTTGAAAAATTATTTACTTCCAAGCCTAAAGTGAAAGTGACTTACAGGAGAGGGCCGGATTCAGGGAAAGGTACTTCAACCAAAAGCAGACCAAATAAAACGTCTGGCGGAAGTAGTAGCACCCAGGAAGAAATTGACAGGATACTGGATAAAATTGCTGAAAAAGGCTATGATAACCTGAGTAAAGAAGAGAAACGCAAACTCTTTGATTTTAGTAATAAAGATGTATGAGTCAAATTAATGGTCTGATTTGTCATACCCCAGTATTTTTTCGTATGATTTCAACCCTTCTTTTGTAAGAAAAGGTAAGACCATTGAAAAAACCAATTTGCTATAATACTGGAAATGGAAAATTTCCTTGCCGAAAATGATCTGGTTATGGGTGGGCCAGTAGTCAGATAACATGGTCATTTGATTGGCCAGGTTTTCGTAGCTTCCAGTGAAGTTTTCCTCAACAAAAATATTTTCCTGACGCAGTAAAGTAAACAGGTGAATCAATTGGGCCTTCCGCAATGAAATCAACTCAAAGTAACGGTCCTTGACGGGCTCATGGTTGTTGATTATGGTACCTAAGTCCATGAAGAAAAAACGGTATTTGACCTGGATGCGATAGGAACTGATGGTGCTTGCATACAGTAATTCCAGGGAAGTGCTGTTTTTGTCAATTTCAGCTGTGGCAGCATCCGATTCAGAACACAGGCTGTAAAAAATCTTTGTGATCAGGTCCTCAAAATCAGTGAATTCTCTTTTAAAATCAGATGGCCTGATCTGTAGCTGCTCCATTAACAACTCCATATCTGTACGGCGGTACCCATGCTCATTAAAAACGGTAAGTGATTTGTCTATAAGGGTCTGAAAATCCATTGTTGTTATTGAATATGTATTTCAAATTTAAAAAAAAGGAATTCATATACGAAATAACTTGCATTATTTCTTACACCTCATTTTTATTGGCCAATTGACCGCAGGCTGCATCAATGTCCTGACCACGGGATTTTCTGACCTTGGCCACAATTCCAGCAGCGTTCAGGATTTGGAGGTATAAAGCTACTTTGTCAGCTGAGGCTTGCCTGAATTCCCCCTCGTCAATAGGATTGTATTGGATAATATTGACTTTTGAAGGCACATGCTTGCAGAATTTCACCAATGCCCTGGCATGGGCCTCGTCATCATTAATACCATCCCAAATCACATATTCATAAGTGACTTTTCTTTTGGTTTTGGCATACCAATGCTTTAAAGCATCCGCAAGGTCCTCTACAGTGTTGGACTCATTGATAGGCATTAGCCGACTCCTGGTTTCATTTATAGCAGAATGCAAGGAAAGCGCCAAATTGAATTTAACCTCCTCATCCGCCAGTTTACGGATCATTTTTGCTATTCCCACTGTAGACAATGTGATACGTTTTGGGGATATTCCCAAACCCTCCGGGGAGCAGATTTTTTCTATGGCTGCCAATACGTTTTGGTAATTGAGCAAAGGTTCTCCCATACCCATGAATACGATGTTGGTCAGGGGGCGTTCATAGTAGATCCTGGCCTCTTGCTGTATGGCCACCACCTGATCATAAATCTCATCCGGATTCAGGTTTCTCATTCTTTTCAACCTGGCAGTTGCGCAAAAATTACAGTCCAGACTGCAGCCTACCTGAGAAGATACACAAGCTGTAATGCGCTTTGTCGTGGGGATAAGGACAGACTCCACAATTTTGTTGTCAAATAGTTTGACTGCATTTTTGATGGTGCCATCACTGCTGCGTTGAAAATGGTCTACATGGATATGATTGATGCTGAAATTTTCTTTTAATATTTCCCGGGTGGTTTTGGAAATATTGGTCATGTCATCAAAATTTTTGAGTGACTTGTTCCATAACCATTCATACACCTGCCGGGCCCTGAATTTCTTTTCTCCTATGGATATAAAATAATGCTCCAATGCAGCCAAATCCAGTTTTCTGATGTCTTGTTTATTTTTTTCTTGCATGAATTTCGTTTTTTTCGGGCCACTCAAAACAACAACGACCTATCAATTGGTTCAAATCTCTAAGCTGCCGTCAACCCTCTTACGTTTAATCAGCGTTTATGCCTGGGAAACCTGGCTCCTGTAGCCTCCAGCTGCTGCATCAGTTTGTGCTGCAACTCAGCTGCTTTTTCCGGAAATACTCCGCTGAGATCTTCATTTTCTCCCGGATCTTTTTCCAGGTCAAAAAGCTCGCTAACTTTGTTTTCATAAAAGTGGATCAGCTTCCATTTGCCCTCCCTAATGGCGGAACCCGGCTTCCAGGCACTTCCATGGTAATGGGGATAATGCCAGATCAAACTTTTCCTGTCCAATTGACTCTCCCCCTCCAGCAGGGGTACCAGATTCTTTCCATCATTGGCTTCATGGGGGATCCCGGCCAGACTAAGTAGCGTAGGAAACATGTCCATACTGATCACGGGGGTATCCGAAATGGCTCCCCCATTTTTAATGCCTGGTCCCTTGATTATCAGGGGTACCCTGATGCCACCTTCATAGCACCAGCCTTTTCCCGCTCTCAAAGGTCCGTTGGCAGTAGGTGCCCCTTCGGTAAAAAGGGTGGAAAGTCCACCATTATCACTGGTCAAGACCACCCAGGTATTTTCCTCCAATCCGGCCTCTTCCAGGGCCTGAAGGATTTTCCCTACATTGCTATCCAAGGCAGCCACCATGGAGGCGTAAGCTGCATTGTCCTGTATCAATTTGGTTTGACCACTTCCCTCTGCTTTGTAGGAAACCTGATCAGCTTCCAGCCCAAGTTTGTTTTTTTTCTCCTGAAAATATTCGTAGCGCTCCGGTGCTGCCTGAATAGGTGTATGCACGGTGTAGAAGGAAAGATAAAGTAAAAAAGGATTGTCGCAGTTATCCTGGATCAACGCAATACTTTCCGCTGTTAACCTGTTGGTAAGGTATTCTCCTTCCGGACCGTCTTCAAGCCTCGGGTTGCCATAGGGAGAATAGTAGCCATTGGCTTCTCCTTTTTTTAGCTGTGGCGCTCCTACGCTCCATCCCCCAATATTAATATCGAACCCCTGATGTTCAGGCCAGAATCGGTCTTCTTCTCCCAAATGCCACTTGCCAATAAAGAATGTCCGGTATCCCCCTTCTTTGAATTTTTCAGCCATGGTGGTTTCACTCAATGCCAGTTCATGATTTATTGCAGGTGTTTCCAACGTCCAGTTGTCCATGTTCCGGCTGAAGCCCGGAATCCAATCGGTTATATTGACCCGGTTGGGATGTTTTCCGGTCATCAGTGCAGCTCTTGTCGGGCTACATACCGGATGGGCAGCATATGCTTGTGTAAACCGCATGCCCGCAGCTGCCATGCGGTCCAGATTTGGTGTTTCGTAATAAGTTTCCGAATAGTTAGCCTGAATATCCGCCCAGCCCAGGTCATCCACTAAAATAAAAACAATATTCGGTTTTTTCTGAGCTTGGTCCCCACATGAAAAAAGAAACAGGCTTAGCAACAGAGGTAAAATCAGTTTTTTCATCGAAGGCAATTTAAGCTTAAAGATAATTAAAACGCTTCATAATGCAGGTATTCCCTTTCCAATTTCTATTTTGAAGAGAAACCCTTATTTTTTCTGCCAAAAAGTCTGAAAAAAGCTGATTCACTGTTCGAAATCGGACATATTTGCAGGTTTTTCCTGTAAATTGGATTTGGTTGCATATTTGATAAATTGAACAAAAGACAATGTCAATACACAGCACTTAACCCATAACATCATGGATTTCAAACAATTTACCATTAAGTCTCAGGAGGCCATACAAAAAGCCCTCGAGCTTTGTACCGCAGGGCAGCAACAGCTTATTGAGCCAGCTCATTTGCTCAAGGGGATTATTCAGGAAGACAGCAATGTCACTGAATTTTTGTTTAAAAAATTGGGGGTCAATAGCAACTTGCTTACACAAAAGCTGGATGAAATCATCCAGCAACTTCCCAAGGTAAGCGGCCAACAGCCCTATCTTTCCAATGCAACCAATCAGGTACTGCAAAAGGCAAAGGATTACCTGAAAGAATTCGGAGATGAGTTTGTTGCGGTGGAACACCTGGTGTTGGGGATTTTGGCCGGTTCTGACAAGGCAGCCCAGCTATTAAAGGATCAGGGACTGGGTGAAAAGAAATTAATTGAAGCAATAAAGGAATTAAGAAAAGGAAATAAAGTGACAGATCAAAACGCAGAATCCAAATACAGGTCCCTGGAAAGGTATTCTAAAAACCTGAATGAATTGGCCAAAAAAGGTAAAATTGATCCTGTGATCGGTAGAGATGAAGAAATCAGGCGGGTTTTACAAATCCTGGCCAGAAGGACTAAAAACAATCCCATTTTGTTAGGCGAACCTGGGGTGGGTAAAACAGCCATAGTGGAAGGCCTGGCCCAAAGAATCGTCAGCGGGGATGTACCGGAAAACCTCAAAAGCAAAATCCTTATTTCCCTGGATATGGGCTTGCTGGTGGCAGGAGCCAAGTACAAAGGAGAGTTTGAGGAAAGGCTAAAGGCAGTGATCAAGGAGGTTACCGATTCGGAGGGAGAAATCATACTATTCATAGATGAGATCCATACCCTGATCGGTGCAGGTGGAGGTGGAGAAGGTGCCATGGATGCGGCTAACCTGCTGAAACCTGCCCTGGCCAGAGGAGAACTGCATGCCATAGGAGCGACTACCCTCAAGGAATACCAGAAGTATATAGAAAAGGACAAAGCACTGGAACGAAGGTTCCAGCAGGTGATCGTAGATGAGCCTGATGCTGCTGATGCCATATCTATTCTGCGAGGTATCAAGGACAAATATGAATTGCATCATGGTGTGCGTATTAAAGACGATGCTGTTATTGCTGCGGTAGAGTTGTCCCAACGCTATATTTCAGACCGTTACCTGCCGGACAAAGCCATTGACCTGATGGACGAAGCTGCTGCCAAGCTAAGAATGGAAATAGATTCATTGCCCCAGGAGCTGGATGAGCTCAACAGGCGGATCATGCAGCTGGAGATTGAGCGGGAGGCGATCCGCAGGGAAAAGAACAAAGACAAGGAAACCGTTCTCAGCAAAGAATTGGCTGAGCTTACAGAAAAAAGGCAGGGCATTAAGGCCAAATGGGAAAGCGAAAAAGCTGTCATCCAGGGCATTCAGCGAGAGAAAGAAAACATAGACAAGTTTAAACTAGAGGCAGAGCAAGCAGAAAGGTCTGGTGATTTCGGTAAGGTGGCTGAAATACGCTATGGAAAGATTGTGGAGAGCGAGAAAAAGCTGCAATCCTTTCAGAATCAGCTCAAGGAAATGCAGGAAGGCTCCCCATTGCTGAAGGAAGAAGTGGACAACGAGGATATCGCTGCGGTAGTCAGCAAATGGACCGGCATTCCCCTTGCCAAGATGATTCAGAGCGAACGGGAAAAACTACTTTACCTGGAAGATGAATTGGGTAAAAGAGTGGCAGGTCAGCGTGAAGCCATAGCGGCCATCTCAGATGCTGTGCGAAGAAGCAGGGCCGGATTGCAGGACCCCAAGCGGCCCATAGGTTCATTTATCTTCTTGGGAACCACGGGAGTAGGAAAGACCGAGCTGGCCAAGGCACTGGCTGAATACCTCTTTAGTGATGAAAATGCCATGGTAAGGATAGACATGTCTGAGTACCAGGAGCGACATGCAGTCAGTCGCCTGGTAGGCGCACCTCCCGGATATGTGGGTTATGATGAAGGTGGACAACTGACCGAAGCTGTCCGGAGAAAACCCTATTCTGTTGTTTTGCTGGATGAAATTGAAAAGGCCCATCCGGATGTATTCAATATCCTGCTACAGGTATTGGATGATGGCAGGCTGACAGACAATAAGGGTAGGGTAGCCAACTTTAAAAATACAATCATCATCATGACTACAAATATTGGCTCTACTTTGATACAGGAGCGATTTGATACCATGGATGAATGGAACAAGGAGCAGGTAATGGAAAGCACCAAAGAAGAGGTTTTCGCCCTATTGAAGAAATCTGTTCGTCCGGAATTCCTGAACCGCATAGATGAGACCATTATGTTTGAGCCGCTAAACAAGGAAATACTACGAAAAATTGTAGATATCCAGTGGAGAGAGATCCAGCAGCGTTTGGCAGAATCGAATATTGAAATTGATGCTACCAGGGAGGTGCTGGACCATTTGGGTGAAGTAGGTTATGATCCACAATTTGGGGCCAGACCGCTGAAAAGAACCATGCAACGCATGGTATTGAACGAATTGTCCAAACAGATCCTTAGTGGATACATCAAGAGCGATAGTGCGGTTTTGGTGGATTTGGATGCAGACAAGCAGGTTTACTTTAAAAATGTAGATGCCGTTTCGGTGGAATAAATTTGGTTTGTTGGTTAGAAGTGAAAGCAGTTGGCCGGAATCCCGGTTGACTGCTTTTTTTATGGTTGATTCTTTTATGAAAATGACACAGTGATGACAAGGATGGCTTCAATAAATAAGTTATTTTTGATTTTGACATTTGGTAGCATTAAAATATAACCCCTAAGCGATGGATTATCAGGGATTGATTTCAGCGGTATATGAGGAGGTGAATGCCCTGGGCCTTTCCGGCAAAGTGGCAGATTATATCCCGGAGTTGGCGAAAGTTCCTGGCGATCGTTTTGGAATGGCTTTGGTGGATTTGAAGGGAAATGTTTACGGAGCCGGAGATTATCAGGAGCCTTTTTCCATTCAAAGTATATCCAAGGTATTTACCCTTACCATGGTATTTCATGTATTTCGCAGTAAACTCTGGTCCAGGGTTAATGTGGAACCCAGCGGCAATCCTTTCAACTCAATTGCCCAGTTGGAATATGAACAAGGTATACCCAGAAACCCCTTTTTGAATGCCGGAGCCCTGGTCATCACTGATGCCCTGACCAGCAAATTTGAGAACCCAATCCAATGTATCCGGGAATATATTGATGAATTGGCAGGGCAGCATTGCGTACGCATCAACGAGGAAGTGATGCAGTCCGAGCTCAGGCATGCGGAAAGGAATACAGCCATGGCCTACTTTTTAAAGGCATACAACAATTTTGACAATGATATTCAGGAAGTGGTGAAAACCTATGTTTCCCATTGTTCCATAGAAATGTGCTGTGAGGAGTTGGCCAAGTCCGTTTCTTTTCTGGCCAATGACGGTTATTCCATTTTTGCCAACAGGGAGGTGCTCAACGAAAGCCATACCCGGCGAATCAATGCACTGATGCTCACCTGTGGTTTTTATGATGAATCAGGTGAATTTGCTTTTCGGGTAGGACTGCCTGGCAAAAGCGGCGTGGGTGGAGGTGTAATCGCCCTGATGCCCGGTAAGTTCAGCATTGCCGTATGGTCTCCTGAACTGAATGAAAAAGGAAATTCAGTAAAGGCCATCAAAGCCCTGGAAATACTGACCAATAAGCTGAAGTTTTCTCTTTTCTAAACCAGGTTGATGGTTCGCCACATGGCCTTTGAAGTAGCGGCCAATGCCTTGTCATTGTCCATGGCGTTTAATTTCGCATTAAAAGGTTCTGCCCTAACCGGACCATCATAGCCAATATTTACCAGGGCTTGCATAAACCCCTTCAGGTCAATCAGGCCGCTGTCACCCGGGAGCTGTCGCTCACCGTCTATTTGTTCGGTCAGGCTCCTGCCGGCTGTGGCATCATTGAGGTCACAGGTAACGATCTGCTCATTGGATAATTTTTCCAGATCTGCAGGGGTTTCATTGGAAGTGTACCAATGGAAACTATCGAGTTGAATGCCCACGTTGGGCCGGTCAATATCAGCAATGAGTTCCAGCATCTCTTTCATCGTGCCTACAAAAGGATATCGGGATCGGATTTTCAGGTTTTTGGTACCTACATATTCAAACCCGAGTTTTAAGCCTTCCTCTCCGAGAATTTGAGCTGCTTTTCCCAGCCTTTCACTGTGTTGTTTGAAATTCTCCAGGTAAGACAATTCATCATGCGTAGGCATGATCCAGGTACTTACCCTGCTCACCCCGCATTTTCTAAGGGTCGCGGCTGCTTTGGGCAATTCCTTTAGTCCCTGTTCAAATGTGGTCTTGTCTTTCCTGAAATCAACGGGTAGGCCGGCAGCATCCCATGTCAATTGATGGGCTTCCTTTTTGGCCAGAAATTCATTTAACTTCCCGGGAGACATGTCCATCAGTTGCCCCGGCACCGGTAAAATGGCTTCAAAATTAAACTCCAGGGCTTTATCGATCATTTCTTCCTGATTGATGTCTACCCCAATGGCATAGGGATTCAGGCTTAGCCTGAACTTCCTTTGTCCGGGCATTTCTGAACCCATGGACCAGGCGGATCCGGTGGCCAGGGCCATGGACACTAAACTGCTGTTTTGGATAAAATTTCTTCTTTTCATTGGGGATCAGGTAAATGGATTGAATAGGTTTATTTATGGGATTTTTTGCTAGGCCAGGATTTCCCGGATGATCTCCCCTTCCACGTCTGTAAGCCGAAAGGGTCTTCCCTGAAAATCAAAGGTAAATTTTTCGTGGTCAAAGCCCAGTAGATGCAGGATGGTGGCATGCACATCATGAACGGATACCTTTTCCTCCACCCCTGAAAAGCCAATTTCATCTGTTTGACCATGGGAAGCACCTTTTTTGATGCCGCCGCCTGCCATCCACATGGTAAAAGCATCTACATGGTGGTCCCTTCCCTTGAAACTTTGGGTTTTCCCTTCCCTGTTTTCCTGCATGGGGGTTCTGCCAAATTCTCCACCCCAGACTACCAGGGTTTGATCCAGCAGGCCCCTTTGTTTGAGGTCGGTCAATAAAGCAGTTATGGGCCGGTCAATTTCCCTGCATTTGTCTTTCATGCCAATGTCAATGGCAGTGCTCTCACCGGTCCCGTGGGCATCCCAGCCCCAATCGTAAAGCTGAACAAAACGTACGCCCTTTTCTACCATTTTCCGGGCCAGCAAGCAGTTGTTGGCAAAGGATTCCTCACCCGGTTCAGTTCCGTACATTTGCTGTATGTATTCCGGTTCATCATTGATGTTCATCACCTGAGGGACTTCTATCTGCATGCGGTAAGCCATTTCATACTGATTGATCCTGGCAAGAATTTCAGGATCCGCATAGGTTTGGAAGTCCTCTTCATTTATTTTGTTGATGGCATCCAGCATTTTTCGCTTCAGGTTCCTACCCATGCCATCCGGATCTTCAATGTACAAGACCGGATCTCCCTTAGACCGGCACTGAACACCCTGATAAACTGAAGGCAAAAAACCACTTCCCCAAACACTTTTTCCGGCATCCGGGGTTTTTCCCCCGGAAGTAAGCACCACAAATCCAGGCAGGTTTTGGTTTTCAGACCCCAATCCATAGGTGACCCATGAACCAATGCTTGGCCGGCCTAACCTCGGGCTGCCTGTTTGCATAAAAAGCTGGGCAGGCCCGTGATTGAACTGATCTGTATGAACGGCTTTCAGGAAAGCTACCTCATCCACTACTTGTTTGAAATGAGGCATGTAATCAGAGACCCAATTGCCGGACTCCCCGGATTGTTCAAACTTTGCCTGGGGCCCCAGAAGTTTCGGCCTTCCCCGGATAAAAGCAAATTTCCTGCCTTCCAGCAAGGATTCGGGACATTCCTGGTTATGTAGCTTCAGGAGCTCCGGCTTGTAGTCAAACATTTCCAGCTGAGAGGGGGCTCCAGCCATGTGCAGATAAATTACGGACTGAATTTGTGGCGAAAGTGGAGGGGCCATGGGAGCCAGTGGATTCAAATCTCTTTCCGAAAGTTGCATACCTCCTTCCTTTTTCTTTGGTCCCTCGCATCCCAGAAACATGGAGCCTAGCGCCAGACCGCCCATTCCGCTGACGCAGCTTTTGACAAAATGACGTCGGGTGCTGGCTTTTAATTCACGTTCCA
>NZ_JABURL010000090.1 GCF_014762705.1 Cyclobacterium sp.
CATCTTTTCTAAACACGACGATGGTACTTAGGGCCGTTGCGAAATGAACCACCACCGTAAACATCAAACTTTCTTCAGGTAAATTTTTGCTTCCCAACAAGGCGGCAGCGATTTCCAAATGACCACTGGAAGATACGGGTAAAAATTCCGTTAATCCCTGGACTATTCCCAGAATTATTGCTTCAAAAAAAGTCATTTATTATTTCTTGTTATAAAAGATGGCATAAAATTGAAAAAGAAAACCAAAAAGCACAATGACTGGGCCCAGGGTAAGCCCCATAAACCCAAAACCATGTAATTGTTGATCCATGCCCATAATGGTGAATCCCAAAACAATAATGGCAATGCCAATCAGCATCAATTGGTAATTCTTTTTGGTGAAAGGAAGTGGATTGTTTTTCATAATTTTAATAGAGTTCGTCCAGGGACATATTCAGGTATTTATTTATAGATCGATAAGTGCTTAGCCAGGACATCAGGGCACCCAGCAAAATCAAGCCCCCAAAAAGCATGATGAGTAATTCTGTGTCGTACAACAACTGAAGTCCTTCAATGAAATTTTTACCATATTCCAATAAGGTGAAAATAATGGATGAGGCGATTATACCGGCCAAAGCCCCATACAGAAAAGACCGCCAAAGGAAAGGCCGCCGGATAAAACCCTTTGTGGCACCGACTAACTGCATGCTTCTGATCAAAAATCGCTGGGAAAACAAGGCCAGCTTTATGGTGTTACTTATGAGGATTACCACCGTAACCAGCAAAATTAAGATTAGGGTTCCCAACACTATGCTGACTTTCAACAGGTTTTCGTTGATGGAGGCCACCATGTCCTGCATGTATGTCACTTCGAAAACCCCTGGCATCTTTTCCAACTGCGTAACAATTACAGCTATTTCTTCTGAAGTTTGAAATTCATCTTTCACGGAAAAAGTAAATGAGTCCCTGAGTGGGTTTTCATCCAGAAAAGCCGTGAAATCTTCACCTACCTCCTCCAGAAAAATACTTGCTGCATCTTCCTTGGAGGTATATTGAATCACCTGCCCACTTTCCTTTTGGAGAACATAGGGCTTAGAGGCCATTTGTTCAATTAGCCTGTCAATAGAAGATTGACTCAGGTCTTTATTGAGGAATACTTGTATTTCAATGTTTTCTCTTATCAGAGAGGTTAGTTTTTTGGCCTGAATGACGATCACACCAAATAAACCCATCATTAGCAAAGACAGGGTGATACTAAATAGCACGCTGGCAAACTTATAGCTTCCCAGTTTTGTTTTTTTTCTCTGCAATTTGGCCATTATATGGTATTTATTCGCATCAAAATTAATCAGGTATATTAACTTAACAAACCTTATTTTTTAATTTGATCGGGATCACCGACTCTGGGGTGGTTACCATTACGGCTTTAGCTGCAGCAGCTGACATTTTCATCAACCCGGTAAAACTGCCAAATGCAGGCATGATCAAGTGCTGCTTACTTAAATAATAGCAAGGCAACTTTAAAAATTGCTTGCTTTTACCCTTGATGAACAGTCCAGGATGCAAATGTCCACAAATGTTCAGTTTTCCCTCTGCTACTTTTTTTAAAGGCTCATGGCTCAAAATTAAGCTGCCCATCAGGTATGATTCCGGAATGATTTCTAATCTACTGCTTGCATATATTTTTGCTGGCATTACATCATGATTTCCCATAATCAGATAAAAGCTTACCTCTTGATTATTGTCCAGAAATTCAAGAAGCTCCGTCCAGGTATCATTATGATCACTATGAAATAGATCCCCTAAAAAGTAAACTTTCCGGGCACCTAATTTTAAAATGAGTTGATGGATTTTGAGGTAATCGTTTACATGCACAGTTTCTGGGATGGGAATCCCTGATTTTCTAAAATGTCCGGCCTTACCAAAATGTGTATCTGCCACCAAAATGGCTTTTTCTTCCTCTAACCAAATGGCTTTTTCCTTTAACAGGTGAACCCGCTGATCCCCATGTTGCCAAATATGTCTACCGTCCGTAAAGCTATTCAATCCTGGTCGAAATTTTATACAAAGGTAAGCTTTTTGGTATAGAAATTGCCTCCCGACTCAAAGAACATTTGTAAGCCCATGAACTGAAAAAACGGGCCATGGAAACGGAAATAATTCCTTAAAAATGAAAACCAAACCAATTGTCTTAATTTCAATGATCTTTTTGGCCTTGTATAGCGAAAAGGGCTTGGCACAGGAACTCGAACTGAGCACAGGAATCACCCATAAATTTTTAATGGGCAAACAAAAAGATTTTTATTCCCCGGCTTTAGGTATTGAATTGGCTGCCGGTCGACAGGAATTGACTCCTTTTTCTGCCGATATGGTCACCTGGGGCCTGAATGTAGGAATTTTCCGGATGAACAGAATAAGTGCGGGAGAGGAGGATTCTACCGGACAATACCAACAATTAATAACCACCAAAGGGACTTATCGTTACGATTATTATTACAATGATTTCTTTTCTTTTTTTTATGGGGCTGATGCTGGATTTCAGTTTATTACTCCCAAATCAGAACAGCCAATGACGGTTCCAGTCAACCACGGCACCAGGATTTTTACCAGAGCTGTAGTAGCACCTAATGTGGGTGTCAATTTCGAATTCAATCCATATGTCGCTGTGTACTACAAATTCCAATATGAAGTGGGCAAATATTTTGGGGAGCAGCCCCTTTGGGGATCTCCTTCCTCAAAATGGAATCATTTGTTGACCAATGCCGCAGGTTTAAGGATAAAAATTTACTGATCATAGAATCATTTGATTTGCCGCTGGGTTTGCAGGTAAGCCATCAAATCAACCACTTCCTGATTGGATAAAGGCTCAAACAAACCCGGAGGCATCAGGGAAAGATCTGTAATTTCTTTGTTTTGAATGCTGGACTTATTGAGTTGAACGGGATCTTGCCCGGCAATTTTTAAGGTGATCTGCCTGGGGCTTTCCGCAACTACATTCCCGGTATATGTTCTGCCATCCAGCGTGGTGATGATTACCAGTCGGTAGGCATCCTGAATTTCAGCACTTGGTTCCAGTACATTCAAAAGAATGTAATCCGGATCCTGCCGGTTGGACCCGGTTAGGTCCGGTCCAATGTCTGCCCCTTCACCAAACATTTTATGGCAGCTTCCGCACGATTGTAGGAACAATTTCTTGCCGGCTTGAAGGTTGGCTTGTTTCAGGGCATCTGCTGTCAGGATGCTCCTGTAATTCTCATAGGCTGCCTTATCGTTGGGGACATGCTCTATGGGGCCCCATACTTCTACAAAACCACTACCGATTACCCGGTGCAACTGCCTGGCAAGGGTAACGGGAATTTCTTTTTTTGGTATGTTGCCCGATTTGATTTCCTCCATCAACAGGTTTCCATAGACAGGGCGTGAGGACAGACTTTGAAGGATGGCGGTTTTTTCTTCTTCAGAAGCCCGGGGATACAAATCGATCAGGTTTTTTCCCAATGCTTCCCTGTTATAACCTGCTACTGCGCGAATGGCGGATGACCTCAGTTGCCTGTCTTCCAAAAGACCTGGAAGCAAGGGAATCAATGCTGCTTTCTGCTGGGCTGCAAGCATTTGAATAGACCTTATTTTATCTTCTTTGCTATCCGATTTATTTTTTATAGTTGCCAGGGCCTTTTGCGTAGCAGCAGCATCTCCAAACCGGGAGGAAATTTGGGCTGCCAGGTCTTTCAATGGACTTTGCTTGTTTAGCAGTTCAGCCGTATGTTTCCAATTGGCGGGTACTTCCAGGTCCGTACGACCTTCCATGCCATTAAGCATGCCCTCCAAAAGCTGCTCTTTGTTCTCTTTTGCCTGACTTATGGTGGCTACTAAAGGTGTCAACAAATCCTCATCTACGGCCCTCCGGGCAATGAAACGGGTAAGTAGGGGGATTTGGGATTGAGCAGCCAAACCAAGAAGTTTTTCCGGGTTCACCTCCATGAGGTGTTCTGTCCCAAACCAAATCATTTTTGGGATGTTATGGTCCGATTTGTCCTCCTCCCGCTGCATCAGGGCAGCTGCAATTCCCCATTTCCAGTCTTCCGGAATCCTTTGCAGTGCGGCTGCCAGGTATAGCCTGACGGCAGCAGCAGGATCCTGCTCCGCCAGCATTAGAAATTTTTCCCTGGCTGCTTCAGGAGGGTTTTGGTCTTCGCAGAGCAACTGAATGCCCCAGGCCCTGATATAGGGATCCCGATCCTCCAAAAGGGCAATTAGTTCCTCTTCCTTCCAACCATTGATCTGGTGCAAGGTCCAAAGTGCACGCAAGCGGAAATCGGGATTTTTATCATTTTCAAAAATATTTTTTAGTCTGGAAATGCTCTCTTGGTTTGGGGCTTTGGCAGCTCTCTTTTGCAAAATTCCCCTGGCCCTTCTGGAGTGCCAGTCACTTTTACTGGTCTGAAGTTCAACCAACTCAAAATCCGTTAGCTCATTGAGGTCTCCAAATCTTCCATCCCAGTTTTCTGCTTGAGATTGGTTAGGCATTATCCTGAATATTCTGCCGGTTTCGCCATGAAGCACTTCCTGGCCACAGATATCTGCATCGTGCCAATCCAAAACATATACTCCCCCTTCCGGGCCTATTTCCATGCTGAAACCTACCCATTGGGCATTGTTGGCCAATAAAAAATCATCCCCATGCTGTCCGCTAAATCCGGAACCTTTAGGAACCAACTTATCTGTCAATACGGCATGCTCATGAATATTGGCCATAAAAACCTTGCCCTTTTCTTCCTGCGGAAAGGCATCTGACTGATAAATCCTGGCTCCGCCATGGGCAGACCGGTGACTGTGGTCTGTGATGGTTTTGATGTCTTCATAAACATATGGGTTAAAATGCTGGCCTCCCTGCCGGTGGTAAATGCCCCCGGGTACCACATGCCAAAGATGGGGAATCACACAGGCACTCATGATCAATTGGCCTTTGGAATCATAGTCTATACCCCAGGGATTGCTGAATCCATGTGCCACTACCTCAAATTGGTCTTTGGTGGGATGGTAGCGCCAGACGCCTCCGTTGATATCCACTCCTTCAGCTTCCATCAAATCTTCAGGAAAGGGATCCTGGTGTCCGTAAAGCTTCTTTTTTTCCGATATGGTTGGTTTCCTGATTTTGGATGGAGTCGCAAAGCCCTGCAATCCATACAACCAGCCATCTGGCCCCCAATGCAAGCTGTTTAGGGTTTCATGACGGTCTCTTATGCCCCAACCTGTAAGCAAGACTTCAATGTCATCAGCATCTGCCTTGTCATCTCCATCCTTGTCAGGGATAAACAGCAGGTTGGGAGGTGCCCCCACATATACCCCGTCAAATCCAACGGCCAAAGCTGCCGGAAAAGCCAGGCCTTCCATAAAAACCTTTTTTTTATCTGCGATACCATCCCCGTTGCTATCTTCCAATATCAGGATCCGGCTGTCACCGGCATTGGAAAATCCATGACCACGGGATTCATAATCCCTGTTTTCAGCCACCCAAAGCCTGCCTTTGTCATCCCAGCAAAATGCCATGGGTTGGGTGATCATGGGTTCAGCAGCAAAGACATTGACTTCAAAACCAGCTTTAATGGTCATTTCTTCCACTGCTTCCTCCGGACTCAGAAATTTAGCATTTCTCCCTTCCTCCTGGGCAATTCTCCAGAGAGCAGTGGTATTGTACATGCCGGTATTTCCGGTATATTTTCCCCAGGCCTCTGTCAAAGCCAGGTCCTGAAATTCATTTGTATAAATTAACAGACGGTGTTTCAAAACCAATTTTTCCCCAGCAGCTATTTCCCAATCCTGATCACGGGTGTAGGCAGGTCCCACGCCGAATTGTCCATCTACCCGCCATTTTTGGGGATAGCCCTTGTTATCGGGATGGTCAAACAAAGCAACGTTGACCCGGTCATTGCGATCGGGGACCTGCATACCTAAATTGAGCCACATAGAAGGTTGTCCTTCTGCCATTTCATTTGTTTGCCTGGCCGTATTGACCACTGCTGCATCCATTCCTTCCTTCCAGGGCATTCGGAGAAACAATCCTCCATAATCGTACTTTCCAATTTTTACTGCTTTTTCTGCCAGCCCTACCCATTCCAGGTCCAGGTAATATTGTCCTTCATTGATGGTGAAGGACCAATTTTGGGTTTCTGTCATGACGGGTTGGCCCAGGCTATCCAGCATTTCGTATACCGTTTGCCAGGCTACCTTTTCACCTTCTGTCTGCAATACGTTAGCGGCTATTTTTCGCCAGTGGCTACCCTCTGGATGGTGAAAATAATCCCTGCCATTGACCTGGGTGAAGCCCCAGTATAAACCTGTTTGGTGTTTGTGGTGCCCCGGACTGTATTCCGTCAAAACACCCTTGCCATCAGGGGCAAGTATGGGATGGATATAAGGCCTGAAATCCTCTTTGGCTTCCTGAATCAAAACTGGTTTATTCGGCAAATCGGCTCTAATCACCTTGATTTGTCCGGTGGATTCATCCTGCTCAATTTTCAATTGAACAGGTCCTGAAAGATCGATTTCGTTTTTACTGCTTTTATTCTGGCCACAGCCAAATAGTAGCAGGCTTACAATAATGAAATAGCTGATCCGCATGTTTTTGGGTTTAATGCTGTTTAATAGTCACTTTTCGGGTGAATGACACCATATTGGGTTTTGATCCTTTTCAAACGATCCTTAAGCTTTGACTGGATGGAGTCATATTCCGGATGGTTATACACATTTTTCATCTCCATGGGGTCTTTCTCCAGATCATACAATTCCCACTCATCGAGTTCGTAAAAATGCATGAGCTTATACCGCTCGCCAGTTACTCCTTCGTGCTTTTGTACGCTATGAACGCCTGGAAATTCATAGTAATGGTAATAAAGGTAGTCCCTCCAGTTGTCGGGAGTATTTCCCATCATCAATGGAAGCAGGCTTCGGCCCTGCATGCGGTCAGGTGCTTCCACGGCTGCAATGTCAAGAAAGGTCTGCGCAAAATCTAGATTGGACACCAGATCTTTATTCACGCTTCCTTCCGGTATTTTGCCCTTCCACTGCATCAACAGTGGCGTTCTGAACGACTCCTCATACATGAAACGTTTGTCAAACCAACCATGCTCCCCCAAATAAAAACCCTGATCTGAGGTATAGACGATCAGGGTGTTTTCATCCAGCCCATTTTCTTCCAGATAGTCCAGCACCCTTCCGACATTATCATCTACAGATCGGATGGTGGCCAGGTAATCTCTCATGTACCTTTGGTATTTCCACTTCACCAATTCTTCCCCAGAGAGGTTTAATTCCTGAAAATCTTCAATTATGGGATCATAGACGGAATCCCATGCGGCTCTTTGCTCCTCATTCATTCTGCCATAGGTGCGGTTAAAGCTACCTTGATTTTTGCTGTCTTCTGTCCAAATTTTCAGATCAGAAGCCATTTGCATGGTTTTTTCGATGGTCATGTCCTGCTCCCTGGCTGCGGTTCCTCTGGTACTGTAGTCATCAAAAAGGTTGTCTGGTTCGGGGAAGGTGACGTCTTCATACAAATCCAGGTGATCCGGACCTTTTTCCCATTCCCGGTGCGGTGCCTTGTGTTGAAGCATTAGCAGAAAGGGTTTATCTTCGCTTTTATTGGCTTCCAGCCAGGCCAGGGACTTTTCTGTGATCAGGTCAGAAACATATCCTTCCACAGCTCCAGTATCCGTGGCAGAAATAAAATCCGGATTGTAATAATGCCCCTGACCGGGCAGGATTTCCCAATGGTCAAAACCAGTAGGCGCAGACCGCAAGTGCCACTTACCTATCAGGGCAGTGGTATATCCTTTTTCTTTCAATAGTTTGGGAAAAGTGATTTGGTTTCCGTCAAAAATATCTCCATTAGTGCGGTGTCCGTTTACATGGCTATGGGTTCCTGTAAGTATGGTAGCTCTTGATGGGGCACAAATGGAATTGGTCACATAAGCCTTGTCAAAGCGCATGCCTCCCCTGGCTATTCTATCAATATTGGGGGTGGGGGCCAGGGCTGCCAACCTGTCTTCATAGGCACTTATCGCCTGAAAGGCATGGTCATCTGTGAAAATAAATAAAATATTCGGAGGTTTCGGGGCCGATGTCTCTTCTGCTTTCTGATTGGTACAGGATGCAGCTGCCAGGGCAAAAGTGAATAAAAGGACAAGGCTATTGGTCATTAGAAAATTGATTTGTTTCTTCATTTAGATTTATCGGGTAGAAAGGGTAATATTTTATAAATTTACAAAATTGAAAAGCAAACAATATAAAAATATTTCTTTTCACAAAGAAATCTGAACCAATGATAGGAAAAAGAATTTTTCAGTTTGCTGTATGGCTGGTTTTTGTTGCTACACAGGCCACTTTTGGTAGGCAGGAACCAATCCGGGCATTAGCAGAGAAAAAGGGTTTGGTGGCCCTTTGGGATTTTAAGGAAGCTGCCGGAAACGAAAGAAAGGCGATAGGTAAGGGGAGTTTTCCCTTGAAAGAAATGAATGGTCCAATTTCAAGAATAGAGGAAGGACCTCTGTCAGGCTTTTCTGCCGTTTTTAAAGAGGGGGCATATATGGCCCTTCCACATGAAAACACAGGTGACCTGAATATTCATGGAAAAATGCAGGGTATTACGGTCATGGCATGGGTGAAGTGGCAAGGAAAGACCGGGTTTGTAGGAGGGATGTGGAATGAATATACCGATGGGGGAAAAAGACAATATGGACTATTTGTAGATCTTCCGCATTACAATGGAGCCAATCAGGTTTGCGGACATGTTTCTGCTTCCGGGGGAGCCACCCCTCCTTTTCCGTATAGTTGTGATTATTCTGCCAGCAAACAAGAACTAGATACGGATAATTGGCATTTTATAGCTTTTACATATGACGGTCAGTATATCAAATCCTATCTGGATGGAGAATTTAAGGAAAGGGCTCCTGAGCCCATCAAAAACACCAAAGGTTTTCCGGGTTTGCCAGAGGGGTTGGTCCATTCCAAAAACCCCTACTATTTTCCGGATGGATTAGGGGACAATGGTTCCGATTTTACGGTTGGGGCCGTTGTTTTACAAAGGGGAATGGGTAATTTTTTCAATGGTTTGATTGGTGGACTTGCCATTTTTGACCGGGCTCTGGATGAAAAAGAAATGGAAGAGGTCCACCACTTGACGATGTCCGGGAAATTCCAGAATTAAAGTCGAACCATCAAAAAAACACTTATCTCATCCTTCGTTTAGTCTAAAACATTTACCCTTATGGGGTTCATCAGGTCATTGGTAATATTTTCAATCACCTTTTCATCGGGTTCACCCTGGTGCACATAATACCTAAAGCTGCTTTTAAAGGTTTCTCCGGGAGCAATGTAAAATTCTCCGTCTACCATGGGCGCATACACCCAGTAAGGCATAGTAGGATGAACCCTGATGGCCTGCGGATAACGGAAATTATCCGGAAACCCGAATATTGTGCTTCCTGCAGTTTTTCCATTCACCTTCCCAAATGCAGCCACCCAGGCAGCATGAGTGTGGTTGGCATTTTCATTGGTAAAGCCTTCCGAGGTCAGGATATTCCATGAATTGGTAAAATGAACCGAATCCACTTCATTCCATTCTTTGCTGCCCCTGAAACCCATGCCGCCATAATGATAATCTAAAACAAATAGGGTATCGTTGCTGGTATTGGTCTGTTCTGAATACAGGTCAAACAAATAATAATCTGCAATAGGATAGACCATGACCCGCCATTTTTCCTCCAGGACTTCTCCATCCTTCAGGCTGATGTGACTCAATATGCTTTCAAACAAAGCCGTGTTTACACCCTCTTCTGTATGTACCAAATCCACATGTTTTACCGTACCGGTTTCCTGATGCTGGTTCCAGAAGTCAACTTTTTCCCCTTTGAAACGGGTATTTACCCAGGCATTGAAAATGGCATGCTGGTGGGTGTGCCCGGCAGGAAAAGCATCTGTGAGCACCTGCCCATCGGGACTGTAAAGTGGGTGGATCATGCCACTTCTTTTGTAGTAATCTGGTAATCCCTCCGGAGGAAATGCAGTGGCCGTCTGGTAAAACAACACGGGATTTCCATCAATAGCAATTTCAAGCCCTTCTTCTGAGCTGCTAATTGCCGGACCTTGAATGGTTTCCTTTTCCTCAGTATTTTGTCCCAGCGCATAACTTGCTGTAGTTTGAGCGGCCATGGAATCAATAAAAACCAATAATTGGCCTGATTCCAAAACCTGGGCAGGATAGGCCTGCCCGCTCTCTTCATGGACCAACTCATAATTACTACCAACAGAAAGCTCCTTGCCGGTTGAAATCAATAAAGGGCTGTTTTTCCTTTCCACATCTCCACTTTCAAGGGTAAAACGCATCAGGGGAGGAGAGGAACAGGCAAACATGACCATTACGGTCAAAATTACTGTGAAAGAGTTTTTCAGCATCATTAAATACGGATTTGAAATCAAATATCGAAAGCTTAACCAGGATTTCCAATCCCAGACTTGTAAATATTAGTCGTTTAAACCAGCCATCCAAAATTTACCTCCAATTGTGCCGATTTTTTTTCAAATGGAAGATTATTTTAGCATATTGACTGTCTTATTGAGCATATGACTTTCTTTTTACGATATATAAAATGAAGATTAAGCAGCAGTTTTTATTAACCCTATGTTTTAGTTTTATTGTTTTTTCCAACCTGGCCCAGGTCGATTCTTCTCAAATCGTGCCCCTGGATAGCAGGGTTAAAACAGGGCAGTTGGAAAATGGGATGCAGTATTACATACAGTATAATCCCAAACCTGAAAGCAAATTGGAGCTTCGTCTGGCGATTAAGGCGGGTTCCATGCAGGAGAAGGATAACCAGCTTGGTCTGGCCCATTTTGTGGAACACATGGCTTTCAATGGCTCCGAAAATTTTGAGAAAAACGAACTGATTAGTTACTTGCAATCCATAGGTGTTGCTTTTGGCAGTGACCTGAATGCTTATACCAGCTTTGATGAAACGGTCTACATGTTGCCCATTCCCACAGATGAAGAAGAAAAATTGTATAATGGTTTTCAGGTGATGCGGGATTGGGCTGGAGGACTTTTGCTGGAGTCTGAGGATATTGATGCGGAAAGGGGGATAGTGGTGGAAGAATGGCGTACCGGACAAGGAGTGGATCAGCGCATGCGTGACGCTTATCTACCCGTACTGCTTCATGATAGCCGATATGCAAGGAGACTTCCTATAGGAGATATGGACATCATTCGGCATGCAGCGGATAGCCTTATCCGTGCATTTTACGAAGATTGGTACCGACCGGAATTGATGGCTATTGTCGCCGTGGGTGATGTGCCTCCCGAAAAGGTTGAAGAATTGATCAGGAAGTATTTTGAAGACCTGGAAAATCCAGCAGATGCACCCGAGAGGATCTATCATGACGTTCCGGAGCATGAAGAGAATTTTGTGAAGATCGTTACAGATGAGGAGGCACCAGGCATTCAGGTTCAATTGTACTACAAACACCAACCTGAACCCACCCGAACCTACCAGGACTACAAAGACCGGGTGTTAAGAACCATGTTTGGGGGCATGCTGACCCAAAGGCTGGATGCAATCCGGCAAAAAGCTGACGCACCTTTTATTTTTGCAGGGGCCAGGTATGGCAGTCTGGTAAAAGGTCTGGAGTTTTTTACCACTTCAGGTGTAGTAGGGCCGGGCAAAGCCAAAGCTGGTTTGCAGTCTTTTTTAGAGGAAAATCAGCGCCTGGTCCAACATGGTTTTACCGAAAGTGAATTGGAGCGGGTGAAACGCTCACTCTTAAATAGTGCGGAACGCAGTTTCAAGGAAATGGACAAGGCAGAATCCCGATCCCTGGTGGGCAGGTATGTCTCCCATTTCCTGAACAAGAGTTTTGCGGAAGGGCCGGAGAAAAGGCATGAGATTTACCAGGAAATTATTCCCCAAATCACCATAAGTGAAGTTAATGAACTGGCTGCACAATTGATACGGGATGACAATACGGTGGTGATCATCACTGCACCTGAAAAAGATAAGGCAAGCCTGCCAGGCGAATCCGAATTGCTGGCCTTATTGGAAAATGCCGGGGAGATCGAAACAGATCCTTATCAGGAAAAGGAATTGAGGGAGGAATTGTTACTTAGTTTCCCGGAGCCTGGAAAAATAAAAACAGTGGACACATTGGCATCAGTTGGGCTTGTTACGGTGATGCTGGAAAATGGCTTGAAAGTCCATTTTAAGCCTACAACTTATAAAAATGAAGAAATTCTCTTTACCGGATCAAGTGAGGGGGGAACTTCTCTTTATCCCGAAGAAGATCATTACAGTGCCGCCTATGCAGGTACCGCCGTCAATGTCATGGGGATCGGAGATTTCTCTCCATCCGATTTGAGAAAGGTATTGGCCGGTAAAAATGTACAGGTGACCCCCAATATTGGCACTTATTCCGAAAATATTTCAGGTAACACATCTCCAGGAGATTTTGAATTGGCACTACAGCTGATCCACCTATATTTCAGTGAACCCAGAATGGACAAAGATCTTTGGGAAGTCTTTTTGACCAACCAAAAAAACCAATTGGAAAGTGCCGCTGTCAATCCTGATTTCCAGTTCAATAAAAAAGTCAATGAAATCATCAGCAATGGCAATCCAAGGGGAATGGGCATTTATTCTCCGGAACAGCTGGAAGCCATTGAAGTGGAAAGAAGTCTGGAAATTTACCGGGAGCGGTTTGGGGATATTGCCGATTTTGAATTCCTTTTCACAGGAAATATTGACCTGGAAACGGCCATACCCCTGATAGAACTTTACCTTGGAAGCTTGCCGGGAAATCCTTTGGAAAAGGAAGAAGAATTTATAGATCTGGGAATCCGGCCACCCAGCAACCAAAGGGAACTGATAAAGGTAGGAGTGGATGATAAAAGTCAGGTGATTTTATATTTTAACGGTGAAACTCCCTACGACCTGGAAAAATCCCAGCAATTCTCCTATTTGGGTGAAATATTGACCATCAAATTGATAGAAACTTTGAGGGAGGAAATCGGTGGCGTATATGGGGTCAGCGCCAGAGGGGCTTTGAGCAGAGTTCCTGAAGAACGGTTTGCCTTTACCATAAATTTCCCCTGTGGCCCGGATGCAGTTCAGGAATTGACGGATGCGGTATGGAAGGAAATTGAGAAAATTCAGGAAAATGGTCCCGATTTGGAGGACCTTGAAAAAGTGAGGGAAACCAAACGCATCTCACTGGAAGAAAATTTGAAACGGAACGGATTTTGGCACGGGCAAATCAGTGCGGCCATCAGTGGAGATATGCCATTAGATACGGTTTTGGGCGCTGAGGACAGGGTATTGGGGGTGACTGCAGATCAGGTGCAGTCAATCGCCAGGGATTTTCTCCAAAAACCCTATTTATTACAGATTATCAGGTATCCGGAAGGTTACGAAGAGTAGTTTTCTTGATCTATTGTTAAAAAATAATTTCTCACAAATTTTCTAATGTTGTCTTCATTATGGTACTGTACTTTTTATTTGTTTTTTGCTTGAACGTATCCCCTGCCGGGGAGCACACTTCTATAATTCCAGGTAATGAAGAAATGGATCTTTTTGTGAATGGAGAGGACGGGTACCATACTTACCGGATCCCTTCGCTTTTATTGGCCAAGGATGGTACTTTGCTGGCATTTGCGGAAGGCAGGAAATCTGGCAGGGGAGATACCGGGGATATTGATATGCTGGTGAAAAGATCGGTTGATGGTGGGCAAACCTGGTCCAAACAGGAGGTCATCTGGGATGATGGTGACAATGTCTGTGGCAATCCCAATCCGGTTTTGGATGAAACTACAGGAGATATTCACCTGCTGTTAACCTGGAACAGGGGTGATGACCATGAGGGTGATATCATTTTAAAACGAAGTAAGGATACCCGCAGGGTTTTTGTCATGTCCTCAACAGATCATGGTAAAACCTGGTCTGAACCCAGGGATATTACTTCCGGCGTCAAGCGTCCTGAATGGGGCTGGTATGCTACCGGTCCGGGAGTAGGGATTCAAATTAAAAACGGTCCCCATAAAGGGAGATTGGTAATTCCGGCCAACCACAGTTACAATGATCCGAAAGGAAATGTAAGGGGAGGAAAATATGAATATGGTGCTCATGTGATATATAGTGATGATCATGGGAAAACCTGGCAGCTGGGAGGAGTGATCAGGCCTAAAATGAACGAAAGCCAGCTTATTGAAATGGCGGATGGCAAGGGCACCTTGCTGATGAATATGCGATCTTACTTTGGAAAAAACAGAAGGGCTTTATCAGTAAGCCAGGACGGGGGAGGTTCCTGGTCGGATCCGGTGGAGGCGGTGGCATTGGTGGAGCCGGTTTGTCAGGCAGCTTTTTTCCGGTATTCCTGGCCAGGGGACCCCACCGGAGATCTGGTTTTATTTGCCAATCCTGCAAGTACTAAAAGGGAAAACATGACCGTAAAATTAAGCCGCGATAGTGGAAGAACATGGGAAGCTTCGCAACTGCTTTTTGACGGTCCTTCGGCTTATTCTGCCTTGGCTGTATTGCCGAATGGCGAAGTTCTCTGTCTCTTCGAAAAAGGGGATCAAAGCCCCTATGAAAAGATATCTTTGGTCAGGCTAAGCCTGGATGATTTTCAATAAGCCAAGACCGATAAAATCAGGGGGTAAAAATGAAATGCAGGCTACCCTGATCTCAAGACAATGTTTTAAAAAAAGAATGAAAGCATGGAATGGGTGTCCGGTTTTTTAATTTATGGTAGAATGATATTGGATGGCAAAGGCTCATGGAAATGGCTAACTACCTGTTTTTTGATGCTGTTGTTTATTTTTCCAGATCTGGAATTGCGGGGACAGTCAGCTGAGTTTCCCGGGAATTTTGAAGTCATCCCAATAGACCGCCCCGGCTATTATGGAGTGGAGGGAAGTACCTATGTGCTCACCCGGGATATTTATGCTGAAAAAAGTGCTTTTTTTCTGGGAAAAGATATCACCCTGGACCTGAATGGGCATACCATCACTTTTGCCAATGGGGACTATGACAGCCTTGAAAATGGCAGTTTCGAGGATGGGCTGGACGGCTGGGATCTAACAGAAGCATCAGGGGCCGAATTATTGGATACCCGTAAAACACGCCCATTCATTGGTGAAAAATTACTTGGTTTGAAAAAAGGAGATCAAATTGTTTCCTCCTACATGGAAATACCTTATGCCAACAGATCGTATTATGCGATCTGTGGTATCACAGGCCACGTTTTCAGGGATATGAAAGGAGACCTGAACAATGAAATGAAAATCAGCCTTCTTGTGGAAGACGAACGAGGAAAAGTGGTGGAAGTTTGGACTGATTACGGATCGGAAACCATGAAGAGCAGTCCTGTATTTAACAAAAGCCCCCGATTGGGAGGAGGATTTATTGTGGCCCATTTGCAGGGTCTTCCGGCAGGGAAGTACCGGATCCGGATAAAAGCTGAGACGGATTGTCTGGTAGATGAAATTGGTATTTTTCCGGCTTTTGACGTAGGTATTGGCATTGTAGGTAAAACCCACCCAAAAGGACACTACGACCATTTGTATGAAAATCAGCATGCTGCCTTTTATGATTATACGGCCAATTTTAAAAATGGAACCCCTTTGCCGGGAATTCCACAGGTAAGCGGCAGGGGAACCGTTACGATCAAAAACGGCACCATTAAATCCGGGTCTCGCGGGGTAATGAGCTGGGGTATTCAATCTACGGCTGAAGAGGTGCAGGTGATTCTTGATCGGGTGACCATCATCAATCAGGGGATCAATGCCACAGCGGTTGATGTGCCCCAGGCCCATATCAGCCATTGCAGGTTTGAGGTGAGTAACCCCCAATTGATCCACCGACACGGCTCAGGGCATTATGCTGTGGACCTAAGGGGCAAAGTAGCTTCAGAAGTAGCCTACTCGGAGTTTACAGGAGGGCAGGGCTGTCTGGTGTTTAAAGGGGCGAACTCTTCCATACATCACAATACCTTTGTGAATCAACAAAGGGTTACCAACCATTACAGTATCATGGCTATGGGAGACAGCTCCCTGATTTTTGAAAATGACATTGTCCCCGAAATGGGTTCCGGTATAGAGATTTTCAGACACAAAGGCATAGAAATATTCAATAACCGGATCCGGATAGCTGCCTCCCCTCCGACTACAGAATATGGTAAGGAAGAGTTTAGCACGGCTGCCATTAGAATTGCCGATTACGGGGACAAGCCGGGTTCTCCAACAGGTGCGTATGGGAATAAGGTATATAACAATACCATTGAAGTATTAGGTCGTACTTTTCCGGAATACCCGGATTACACACCCATGGCCTGGGGTGTTTTTTACAGTGCCAGTGCAGGGGATAACCTGATCATGGGTAACCATATTACGGTGAAGCATCCAGATGCATCTTCTCAGTCGGAAGCAGCAGCTTTTTACATTGGAGGAGGGCTGAGCGGTTTTGGTGGAGAGTTTCGCAGCAATCAGGTATTCTCGAATGTTCCCGCTGCCTGGATAGGTTCCCGCTATGGAGGAACAATCAATACCCGATTTGCATTTAATCATTTTACCAATACCAGTGGAAAGGACATGCATCCTTTTCGCATGGGTTGGGAATCCTGTGGAAGCTGCTATGCCAAAGAAGTTACCTTTGTTGGGAATAGTTATGATAAAATGGATTTTGGTATTGATCAGACCAAACAAGCCCATTCCTATCAGCGTATGATGCCCCTCAAAGTAATTTGGAAGGGCACTTCCCAGGCAATGCCATCCATCCGGGTAGAGAACGAGAGTGGAGAGCTCATTAAGCCAGGGGAGTTCAACAAGGAGGGGTGGTGGCAAACTGAGTTGTTGCTTGAATCCTATACTCATCCACATTCAATCCAAAAGGAAGGTTATTGGCTTGTGGTGGGTGAAGAAAGGCAATATGTATCACCTACCACGAAGCAGCTTGTCATTTTTGGAATGGGGGAGTAGCCAGCTATTTTAAAAACAGTTGTTCGATAAATACTGGCCTGGGTATAGAAATGCTTTTTCCGGTGGACTCAGGGATTCCGGATTGGTCCTGAATCCTGAAGATAACGACATTATCTGACTCCATATTGGCTACAAACAGTAAATCTCCTTTTTCATCCACTTTAAAATTTCGTGGATGTTGACCTCCTGTTGGCACATGTTCCGAAAGTTTAAGCAGGCCAGTTTCCTGATCGACCCGGTATATGGCCAGGTTATCCTGACCTCTGTTGCTGGCATAAAGCCACTTTCCATCCACTGATAAATGAATGTCGGCCGCAGCATTGTAGTCACTTTGGATTTCAGGTGAAAGCATGGGTACCCGGTTCATGAAAGAAAGGTTCCCACTTTTGGGATCTACCCTATAAATGCCTACTGTGCTGCTCAGTTCTTCCAGAGAATAAGCATAGGGTAAATCAGGGTGCAATACGAAATGCCTGGGTCCGGATCCAGGTTTTGTGGGGAAAATTTCGGGTTCCTTGCCCACACTGCCTTTTTTGGGATGAACCTTGTATTTCAGGATCTGGTCTATTCCCAAATCCGAAGCATATACCCAGTTTCCATCAGGGGAAGGGATCATGGCATGCATGTGCGGTTTGGTTTGATTGGGATGAACACTGCTGCCCTGGTGTTGGATAAAGGAGACTGCCTCACTGATACCACCGGATTTCAGAATCTTGAAACTGCTCAGATTACCCCCCTGGTAATGGGAAACAAAAGCTACCTGACCGGAAGGATCTATACTGATGTGGCAGGGACTGGCTCCCACCGATGAAACCTGATTGATCATAGAGAGTTTCCCTGTTTTTTCATCAATGGCATAAGCCACAATGGTACCTGCCGGATCATTCTCATTTTTTCCTTCCCGGTAGGCGGCATAGAGGAATTTTTCGTTTGGATGCAATGCCAAAAAGGTAGGACTTTTTTTGTCATGAACCGTCTGGATGGTTTCGGTACTGAGTTTTTCCCGGTTGAAGGCCAATACATACAAACCCTTGCTGTCATTTTCGCTGTAGGTTCCGATGTACAATATCTCGTTTTGGGTTTGCGTCATGGCTAATGGAGAGAAAAACAATAAGGGAAATGAAGCTATCAGAAATCTGGAAAGCATTTGAACAGCATCATATAACAGGAAATATTTTTGCTTCATGGCTTAAGGTACTATTTTTTTGTGAATATCAGGTAGAATAAATAATTGATTTAAAGCCTGGGAAATCGGACTATTTGAGGTATTGCAGTATGGCTGCAATGATTTTATCAAAAATCGCAGTATTCTCATAAACTCCCCTGAAGGTATCCGACTGTGGGCCATAGGCAAAAACTGGTACCATTATCCCGGTATGGTCTTCGGTAGAAAATTCAAGTTCTACCTCCTGACGGTTCAGGTTGCCTTGTGGTAGACTGATGCCACCTGTTTCATGATCAGCCGTCACAATGACAAGGGTTTGCCCATCCTTATCGGCAAAACGCAGGGCTTCAGCCACAGCCAGGTCAAAATCTATCCCTTCCTCTATGACGGTGCTGACCTCATGGGCATGTCCTCCGGAATCGATAAAGGCTCCTTCCACCATTAAAAAGAAGGGTTGCTTTTTGGATTGGAAATAGTCCAGACTGGCTTTTGTGGCATGCTTCAGATAATGCTTTCTTCCCTGTATGACCTTGGGAAGACCATGGTTGGAAGCAAAATACCCAACCCGGGAGGCATTGCTGCCCGCTAGTTCCTCCAGGGAGCCGGCCAGGTAAAACCCATGGGCTTCCAGCGTTTTGGTTTCATCTGTACCAAACCTCAAGAAATCATTTTTTCCGCCACCTATAAAGAGATTCAGCGGACTTTCTGGCAGATCGGAAGCAATTTCCCTGATAAGGTCCCGCTCGGACTGGTGGGCATAAAAAGCGGCAGGTGTTGCTCCGGTAATATTATCGCTGGTCACAATTCCAGAATTGAAGCCATAAGACTTTAAATAGGCAGGTAAATTCTCAGCTGCGGATCCATCCGGAAGGCTTCCGACACTTCGGTTTTTTGCCTTTTTGCCAGAAGCCAGGGCAGTACCGGCTGCAGCAGAATCTGTGGTGAAATCATCAGCAGCCTGGGTTTTGATCAGTCCCATATTTTTCAATTGGGTGATGGTAAGCTGATTGTTATTGGCATACATGGTGGCAGAAAGTTGGGCCAGCCCATTTCCGTCACCAATTAGTAAAATGACATTTTTAACCTTTGATGGTATGCCATCCGTTTCGAAAGTGGGACGGTATATTTCACTGACATTGGGACTTTTATACAGCCTTTTTGGCAGGCTTTTCAAATAGGATCCGGCTGCATGGGGTTGATCGGTGTTGATATAATCCACACCCATTTCGCTTAATGCCTTCCAGGCTGTTTTGCTGTCCGGAGTAGCCCAAAACCTGAATGGCTTTCCGAAACCATGGGCGATTTGGATGGGCTTTTCTAATTTTTCTGCATCCTCATCGGTTATCCTACCCTTACCGTTCCACTGGGAAAATTTTCCAAAACTCAAACTAAAAAGCTCGATTTTATCAAGGGGCAAATCCAGCGTGTCTGTTGTGCTCTGATAATCAAAGTATATTGGAAAAGGGTAATTGTAGTAGTCTTCTTTGGGAGGACGATTTCCGGATACCACTATTTTTACAAATGGGTTTTCCCGATTTTCCCATAAAGCTGCATAGGGCTGTATATCTTTCAACAATTGTTCCATGGTGGCATAGGCCTCTGTTTTGAAATCCACCAAAAGCATAAAAGATTCTTGATGGCCAATTCCAAGTTCTCTGGCCTTCAATATGGGATCCAGGTAAAGGGAAATTAAGGTTTGGCCATTTTTGATGCTTTCCTTTTCATGGGCCACAAATAAGGTGTCGTTCATCAGGATGACATCGGCTTCAATGGACTTCGCTCCGGAGGCATAGGCTTCCCAAAAAGGAACATTTTGCAGGTAATCGTTGTGACTGTGAATTTTGGGTTGCTGGGCAGCCAGTTTGAAAAGCAGGAAAAATAAGAGTAAGCCGGTTAAGAAACAGGTTTTGAAATTCATAATTGGAAAGAAATTCATGACGGTTTATTTTCGTAAAAATACCATAATGGGAAGGATTATCTTTAAGGGCCCTGGTTAAATTATTGTCAATTTTCAGGATTTTTAAGATAGTTATGCATTATCTGGGCAAAATTTGGAGTAGAAGGTAAGAAAATTAAATATATCGCAACTTTGGTATAAATGTTGTAGTTTACTATTACTAGAAAGTCTTCTGAAATAAAGATGAATTTTTAAAATTTTAACCAATTAATATCAGATATTATGAAATCAGAGAAAATATTTTTAATCGCATTA
>NZ_JABURL010000035.1 GCF_014762705.1 Cyclobacterium sp.
ACCATCACTGCGGATAACAAATCCAAAGTATATGGCGAAGCGAATCCAGAATTGACCTTCACCTATTCCGGTCTGGTAAACGGTGATACTGAAGTCAGCGATAAGCCAGCCATCAGCACTACTGCTACAGCAAGCTCAAACGTAGGTACGTATCCAATCAGCCTGACCGGTGGTTCGGATGCCAACTATGCGATCACGCTCGTAGCGGGAGAACTGGAAGTTACGCAAGCAGCATTGACCATCACTGCGGATAACAAATCCAAAGTATATGGCGAAGCGAATCCAGAATTGACCTTCACCTATTCCGGTCTGGTAAACGGTGATACTGAAGTCAGCGATAAGCCAGCCATCAGCACTACTGCTACAGCAAGCTCAAACGTAGGAACGTATCCGGTAACTTTAACTGGCGGCTCAGACGCGAACTACGCGATCACGCTTGAAGCTGGCGAACTGGAAGTAACACAAGCGGCTTTGACCATCACGGCGGATGATAAGTCCAAGGTGTATGGGGAAGCGAATCCGGCTTTGACCTTCACTTACACCGGTTTGGTGAACAGCGATACAGAAGTTAGCGATGAACCTTCGGTCAGCACAACAGCGACAGCGAGTTCAAACGTAGGCAGCTACCCGGTTACCTTAACTGGCGGCTCAGACGCGAACTACGCGATCACACTGGTAGCCGGAGAATTGGAAGTAACCCAGGCGGCACTGACGATCACCGCAGACGATAAGTCCAAGGTTTATGGTGAGGAAAATCCATTGCTGACCTTTACCTATACCGGTCTGGTAAACGGTGATACGGAAGTAAGCGATAAGCCAGCCATTAATACGACGGCAACAGCCAGCTCAAACGTAGGTACGTATCCAATCAGCCTGACCGGTGGCTCGGATGCGAACTATGCCATCACGCTGGTAGCCGGCGAACTGGAAGTAACGCAGGCAGCATTGACCATCACTGCGGATAACAAGTCTAAAGTATATGGCGAAGCGAATCCAGAATTGACCTTCACCTATACCGGTCTGGTCAATGGGGATACTGAAGTAAGCGATAAGCCAGCCATCAACACAACGGCCACAGCAAGCTCAAGCGTAGGCAGCTATCCGGTTACCTTAACCGGGGGATCGGACGACAACTATGCCATCACGCTGGTAGCCGGCGAACTGGAAGTAACGCAGGCAGCATTGACCATCACTGCGGATAACAAATCCAAAGTATATGGCGAAGCGAATCCAGCATTGACATTCAGCTACACCGGTTTGGTGAACAGCGATACAGAAGTTAGCGACAAGCCAGCCATCAACACAACGGCCACAGCGAGTTCAAACGTAGGCAGCTATCCAGTAACCTTAACCGGTGGCTCGGATTCGAACTATGCCATCACGCTGGTAGCCGGCGAACTGGAAGTAACGCAGGCAGCATTGACCATCACTGCGGATAACAAATCCAAAGTATATGGCGAAGCGAATCCAGCATTGACATTCAGCTACACCGGTTTGGTAAACGGTGATACTGAAGTCAGCGATAAGCCAGCCATCAGCACTACTGCTACAGCAAGCTCAAACGTAGGCAGCTATCCAGTAACCTTAACCGGTGGCTCGGATTCGAACTATGCCATCACGCTGGTAGCCGGCGAACTGGAAGTAACCCAGGCCGCTTTGACCATCACGGCAGAAGATAAGTCCAAAGTGTATGGGGAAGCTAATCCGGCTTTGACCTTCACCTATACCGGTCTTGTAAATGGGGACACGGAAGTTAGCGACGAACCAGCCATCAGCACAACAGCAACAGTGGGATCCAATGTGGGTACTTACCCCATTGCCCTGACCGGCGGCTCGGACGATAATTATGCGATCACGCTGATAGCCGGCGAACTGGAAGTTACGCAAGCTGCTTTGACTATCACGGCAGACGATAAGTCCAAAGTGTATGGCGACGGGAATCCAGCTCTGACCTTTACCTATACCGGACTGGTCAATGGGGATACGGAAGTTAGCGATGAGCCAGGTATAGCCACCACGGCTACGGCAAGCTCAAGCGTAGGGAGCTACCCTGTTACCTTAATCGGTGGCTCGGACGACAACTATACGATCACGCTGGTAGCGGGCGAACTGGAAGTTACCCAGGCGGCACTGACCATCATGGCGGATGATAAGTCCAAAGTGTATGGGGAAGCTAATCCGGCTTTGACCTTCACCTATACCGGTCTGGTCAATGGGGACACTGAAGTGAGTGAGGAACCTGCGATCAGCACAACAGCAACAGCGAATTCAAACGTAGGCAGCTACCCGGTTACCTTAACTGGCGGCTCAGACGCGAACTACGCGATCATGCTTGAAGCCGGTGAACTGGAAGTAACGCAAGCAGCATTGACCATCATGGCGGATGATAAGTCCAAAGTGTATGGTGAAGCTAATCCGGCTTTGACCTTCACTTATTCCGGTCTGGTCAATGGGGATACGGAAGTGAGTGAGGAACCTGCGATCAGCACAACAGCAACAGCGAATTCAAACGTAGGCAGCTACCCGGTTACCTTAACTGGCGGCTCAGACGCGAACTACGCGATCACGCTGGTAGCTGGCGAACTGGAAGTAACACAAGCGGCTTTGACCATCACGGCGGATAGCAAGTCTAAGGTGTATGGAGAAGCGAATCCAGCATTGACATTCAGCTACACCGGTTTGGTGAACAGCGATACAGAAGTAAGCGATGAGCCAGGTATAGCCACTACGGCGACGGAAAGCTCAAACGTAGGTACCTATCCAGTTACCTTAACAGGCGGTTCCGATGCGAACTATGCCATCACGCTTGTAGCTGGCGAACTGGAAGTAATGCAAGCAGGATTGACCATCACGGCCGATGATAAGTCCAAAGTCTATGGTGAAGCGAATCCTGACTTGACCTTTACCTATACCGGACTGGTCAATGGGGATACGGAAGTCAGCGACGAACCAGCCATCAGCACAACTGCTACAGCGGGATCCAATGTGGGTACTTATTCCATTGCCCTGACCGGGGGATCGGATGACAACTACGATATCACGCTTGAAGCTGGCGAACTGGAAGTTACGCCAGCAGGATTGACCATCACAGCGGATGATAAGTCCAAAGTCTATGGCGAAGCCAATCCTGACTTGACCTTCACCTATACCGGTCTTGTAAATGGGGACACGGAAGTTAGCGACGAACCAGCCATCAGCACAACAGCAACAGTGGGATCCAATGTGGGTACTTACCCCATAGCGCTGACCGGCGGCTCGGACGACAATTATGCGATCACGCTGATAGCCGGCGAACTGGAAGTTACGCCAGCATCATTGACCATCACAGCGGATGATAAGTCCAAAGTCTATGGCATGGAGAATCCGGTACTTACCTACCAATTCCAAGGTCTAGTCAATGGAGATACCGAGGTTAGTGTTTTACCTGAAATTGTTACCACTACCACCCTGGAAACCGGGGTTGGGGTTTACCCAATCAGCTTATCAGGGGCAGAAGATCACAATTACCAGATAAAAATGGTGGCCGGAATACTGGAAGTGATGCCCAAAACGCTGGAAGTCAAAGCCAACGGTGGTTTGTACAAAACTTTTGGGGATAGCGATCCTGAATTCACCTACCTGGCCAGCGGCTTTGAAGAAAAAGATGGCTATGAAGTCTTCAGTGGCCAGCTGGAAAGGGAACCGGGAGAAGCACCCGGAACCTATGCCATCAACCAGGGAAGTCTGGATGCAGGGAAAAACTATCAGGTTCAGTTTACCGGAAACCAATTCGAGATCATTGAAATTGTGGTAGTGGATGTACTGGAGATGACACCTGTCCATATGGGTTGGGGTGAAGCCATTCCTGAGCTGCCGGCCACGGTTCTGGTGATTACGGACCGGGATGAAATCATCAACTTGTCGGTAACCTGGGATAGTTCAGTAGTGGACGTTTTGGCCAGTGGGCAATATACCCTCACCGGCAGCCTGGATTTGGGCAGCGTGCACGAGAATCCGGAAAACCAGCAGGCAAAATTGACACTGGTGATAGATCCAAAACAAGCACCCTCCAACCTTTTGATTACAAACAATGAGTTTGAAGGGGAAGAAGCAATGGCAGTGGTACAGATAGGCGAATTGGAGGTAATCGATGCGGTGGATGACATTCATCTCCTTGAATTGCCCGGAGGAATGTATGATAACGGTTACTTTGAAATCCTATCAGGCCAGCTTTACTGGAACAGCCCGGAAAGGGCAGAAGGAAAAACCACGTTCCAGGTATTGGTCCGGGTGACAGACAGGGATGGCAACGTGATGGACCGTTTGCTGGAGATCAACAGGATTCGAAAATCGATAAGCGAAATCGAGGTATACAACAGTTTCACACCCAACGGTGACGGCATCAATGATGGTTGGGGCGTTCCCGACTTGCGACACTATTCCGGGGTGAGCATCCAGGTTTTTGAAAGAAGCGGCAAAAGGGTGTTTTATACACAGGATCCCGATCATCGCTGGGACGGTACCTTTGAAGGGGTGGATTTACCAATAGGGACCTATTATTGGACCGTCCAGGTAAAAGAAACCGGTGAAACCAGAAAGGGTATGTTGAATATTTTGAAAAAATAAAAATAAATGCCGGCTTGCATGGGCAGGCCGGCCATTTTTAACCAGAAAAGACCAAGGAAATGAAAAAATTTTACTTATCCATAGCGATCCTATTTTTAGCTGTGATCACGGCAGAGGGACAGTCCCGAAAATATACCTCCCAGTTTAGCCACTTGCAGAGTTATTACAACCCGGGACTGACAGGTTATGAGGGGTCCGTCTTAAGGGGATTGGTCCGCAACCAGTGGGCTGGCTGGGAGGGTGCTCCCAAAACCTACTTTTTTTCCGCAGAGTTGGACTTTGCCGAATTGGGTGGCAATGCCAATGCTGCTCTTTTGGGAAAAAATGCAGTGGCGGTAAACCTGTTTTCAGACCAGTATGGACCTTTTTTGGAAAATGAATTGATCGTCAGCTATGCCTCAAGGATCCGATTAAACCAATCTACCAACCTTCGCCTGGGAGCTGGCGTAAATTACAACCATATCCGTCTGGATGGCAACCGCCTTACCGCAGAGCAGGGGAATGATCCAATGATGATGCAGTATGCCAATGGCTTTGCCAGAATGGAAGTATTGGATTTTAACCTTGGGCTGGCATTGACACATGAAAAATACTATGTTTCTTATGCCGTCCATAATGTAAACGGGGGTGCTCTGAGCTCAGGGGATATCTTTATGGACCGCAAGCCACCGGTCAGTATTTTTCAGGCCGGGTACCGCAGCAAGGTAGGGGATCAAATGATGCTGGCCTCCAACCTGATGTACCGCTTTCAGGAGGACCTGCCTGATAATGTAGAATTTAATGTCAAATTGCTGTTGATGGACAAACTTTGGATTGGCGGCGGCCATAGGGTGAACTACGCCAACAGCTACCAGCTGGGGGTGCTGTTTGAAGGGTTCAGACTGGGCTATGTTTATGAGACACCCATGGTCAAATCCTATTTATTGCCCAACGCTACCCACGAATTGATGTTGGTGTACCATTTATTTGGTAGTCCGGAAAAGAAAGAAAATGGTTTGAGCATTTGGTAAGCAATTTGATTTAAATAGAATCCCTTGATCATTACCACCAAATTGGTGTTTTAGATCAAAATCATTACTCTTTAGGTACAATCACAACCATTCGGGGGACTTGAGTCTCGGGAAATGGTTGTGATTATTTTTTTTCTTTCCTGTAGTTTTCAGCCATTAAGTCCTTTAAAATCAGTCCTAAACTTGTCTTTTTGAAAAATGTCGGAGCATTTTTTTGTCAATTTGGCACCTGATTTGTTTTAAATAATTCTCCTACATTATTTTTGACAGATAGGAAGGATATTTGTAATTATTTCAATCAAATTTATCAGTTCATTCAATCTTATGGTAAAGCAACATGCCTTATTTATATACAACCCCTTTTCAGGAGATATGCCTGACAAAGATGACATCATTGCGTCTATTTGTGATCATTTGAGCGATTATGAATTATGGAAGACTACGGGAGAAAAGGATGGTGAAAAAATCAAGAAATTGGTAAAGGATGGGGATTACGATCTGATTTTGGTAGGCGGAGGCGATGGCACGATCAAAATGGTAGCGGAGGCCCTGGAGGGAAAAAAAATCAAGTTGCTACCTATTCCCTTTGGATCGGCCAATGGCCTGGCCACTTGCCTGGGTTTGAAAACCTGGGAGGATAGTTTAGAAAGCCTAGATAAAGGCAGTACTATAGATATGGATTTGATGGACGTGAATGGTCAGGTAAGTCTTCATTTATCTGATTTTGGCTTAAATGCCGGAATGATCAAAAAATTTGAGGATGGGGATGAGAGAGGCATGGTGGCCTATTTTAAAAATTCTCTTTCAAGTTTAAGAGATATCAAGCCTTACCCCTTTAAAATTATCCTCCGAGGAAAGGAAGAAAATGTAGAGGCCAAAATGCTGATTGTGGCCAATGGTTCAAAATACGGGACGGGAGCTACCATCAATCCAGGATCAAAGATGGATGACGGGATATTCGAAATTATTGCTTTGAATCCAAATGGTCTCCAGGAATGGCTTGAATTGACTTACGGGGTCATGAGGGAAGATTTATCCGGATTGGATTTCGTTCGCAGATGGTCTGCTGATCGGGTTAGCATTGAAAATAGCGCTGAGGCACCTTTTCATGTAGATGGAGAAATTGTTGAAGTTAAGAATAAGGTTTCATTTCAACTCAGAGACCACAAAATTAAGATGTATTGGCATCCTGAGAATCATGGGTATAACCCCATGGATTGACCTATATCTATTGGGTCAACCCCTGCCTACTGCATCGGCTGCTCCTGACGCAGCTTTAAACTGACAGCATCGGATTAGAACAATATGATTCACAATGGGATTTTTGATCAACCCTTAACCAACCCTTGAATCAACCCGAAACTCCACCAGCACATTTCCTCAAAAACCAGGAAACTGACCAGACAAATCACCTTAACAGGTTAATTACTGCGCCTTTGGCTAAAAAAAATGGATCAGATAAACGTCTCCAGTTTTTCATGTGTGAGCGGTTTCTCTATAAACCCGCTTACAAATGGAAATTCCTTGGATTTTTGACGGTCCTGAAAGTCTATGGAACTGGATAACATGATTATCCTGTCGTTTCTTTCTTTTTGAAATTCCACATATTGACTTAAAAAATCCCAGCCGTTCATGACTGGCATATTGATATCCACAAGTATCAAAACTTTTTTCTCCAGGTCAGGTTTTTTTAAATATTCCAGGGCCTGTTCAGCCTCTAAAAATTCAATGGTTTTGGGGGTTAGATTTAACTTGTTGATCAACCGTTTATTGATTAAATTATTAATAGGGTCATCATCAATTAAAACAATTAAATCGAATGGGTACATTGATTATTTAAATAATATCTAATCTCGCTTTCACACACACTATTTCCAGAAATTTAACACTATAATTTCAGTATTAAAAAATTCTCTCTGTTTTTTGCAGTTTTCTCCCAGCTGGAAATTATACCCTTATAATGTGTATGGAATCATTTTACCTTATTTCAAATAAAAGGAAAGCCTGAAATGGCAAGAAAATCAGGCAGTTTGGAAATATTCTGATTCTGGGCGATCCTTGAAGCATTCTCATAAAAGGGCTATTGACAATAGGGGCTAAAATAAAAAAGGGAGGGGCTTTCAAGCCTCTCCCTTTGGTTTATTTACTGAAATGGATTACATCATGCCACCCATTCCTCCGCCGCCCATTGGTGGACCTGCAGGAGCTTCTTCCTTGATGTCGGCGACCACACATTCTGTAGTCAACAACAAGGCAGCAATTGATGCGGCGTTTTCCAGCGCCAGACGTGTTACTTTAGTAGGATCAATTACACCTGCTTTAAACAGATCTTCAAATTTATCTGTTCTGGCATTGTATCCGTAATCACCTTTTGAATCTCTGATTTTATTGATTACAACGGAAGCTTCTCCGCCGGAATTAGATACAATGGTTCTCAAAGGAGATTCAACGGCTTGTTTGATAATGTTTATTCCAGTATCCTCGTCTTCATTAGCTCCTTTCAGTTTTTCCAATGCAGCAGAAGCACGGATCAGGGCAACACCACCTCCAACTACAACGCCTTCCTGAACGGCAGCGCGAGTGGCATGCAATGCATCATCAACACGATCTTTCTTCTCTTTCATTTCTACTTCAGTGGCTGCACCAATGTACAGGATGGCTACACCACCAGATAGTTTGGCCAATCTTTCCTGAAGCTTCTCTCTGTCGTAGTCAGAAGTTGTTTTCTCAATCTGACTTTTGATTTCGTTGATTCGGCCTTCGATAGCTGCTTTTTCACCAGCACCGTTTACGATGGTAGTATTGTCCTTATCGATATTGATTTTCTCGGCAGTACCCAGATAATCGATAGTTACATTTTCAAGTTTGTAACCTCTTTCTTCAGAAATTACTGTACCTCCGGTAAGTGTAGCGATGTCTTCCAACATGGCCTTTCTTCTATCGCCAAATCCAGGAGCTTTAACCGCAGCTACTTTAAGGGCACCCCTGATTTTGTTTACTACTAAGGTGGCAAGAGCTTCTCCGTCCACATCTTCAGCAATGATCAACAAAGGTCTTCCAGACTGAGCAACTGGCTCCAATACAGGAAGCAATTCTTTCATGGCAGAAATCTTCTTATCGTAAATAAGAATGTAAGGATTTTCCAATTCTGCCTCCATTTTCTCCGTATTCGTAGTGAAATAAGGAGAAAGGTATCCCCTGTCAAACTGCATTCCTTCTACAGTTTTGACTTCAGTTTCGGTTCCTTTGGCTTCTTCAACAGTTATTACTCCGTCTTTGCCTACTTTCTGCATCGCATCAGCGATCATCTTACCGATTTCATCGTCATTATTGGCAGAAATAGTTCCTACCTGAGCAATTTCTTTAGAAGTAGAAATTTCTTTAGACGCTTTCCTCAATTCTTCAACAACAGAACTTACGGCTTTGTCTATCCCTCTTTTGAGGTCCATAGGATTGGCTCCGGCGGCCACGTTTTTGATCCCTACAGAAAAAATAGATTGCGCCAATACAGTAGCGGTGGTGGTTCCGTCCCCCGCATCATCAGCAGTTTTGGAAGCAACTTCTTTTACCAATTGAGCACCCATGTTCTCAATGGCATCTTCCAGTTCAATTTCTTTAGCAACGGTTACCCCATCTTTGGTAATTGTTGGGGCTCCGAATTTTTTATCCAAAATTACATTTCGACCTTTTGGGCCTAATGTCACTTTGACTGCGTCTGCAAGCGCATCTACTCCTTTTTTCAGACGATCTCTCGCGTCGGTATTGAAAAATAATTCCTTAGCCATTTTTTAGTCTTTTTTCGTTTTAATTAATTATACTTGATTAAAGGATACTTACAGGATAGCGAAAATATCCGCTTCTCTCATGATCAGATAATCAGCACCCTCCACAGAAAGTTCGGTGCCCGCATACTTGCCATATAAAACAGTATCACCAACTTTGACAGTCAATGGTTCGTCTTTTTTGCCATTTCCTACGGCAACAACGGTGCCTTTTTGTGGCTTTTCTTTGGCAGTGTCAGGGATATAAAGTCCTGAAGCTGTTTTTTCTTCTGCAGCAGCGGGTTCTACCAAAACCCTGTCTGCTAAGGGTTGGATGTTAACTTTAGACATTTTGATTGAGTTATTTTTAAAGTTTGATTTCTAATAATTCAAAATTCTTATTTACACTTTCTGTGCCAATCCCCGTGAAAAGTGCTTTCCTGACATAAAGTCTTACTTCCCCGGATTACCTGTCAGGCTTCAATGGGACATGTATTTTAAGCCTGTCATTTTTGCTGAAAGGTATTGCATACTATGCCACATTTTCGTACTTTTTCTCATGATTTAAATACTTTAACCTATGGATAAATTATCGGACAACTGGATTTCTGAAGGCCTGATAGATTTTGAGTACAAAAAGTACCTGTTGCTGGCTTACCTGAAAGGGGTAGAAGAAAAATTTAAAGCAGTTAAATTGTACCCGCAACTTTCAGAATTGATCGGCCATCATGAAAAACTCAATCAACTGGACAAAAACCGGCATCAGTTAAAACTTTCCTTTCCAAAGGAGATGGAAGGAATTGATTTGAAAAAAATGAAAATTTCCTATAAAAATAACATGAAGGAAGATGATGTGATGAAGGAGTTGGGAGATATCATCAGCTATTCTTTGCCCAAGATCAGACAGCAAATAGAAGAGGGAAAGACCATTTACGATTTCATAGAAAGTCACCTGGAAATTGAACCGGTTGGGCTCAGCCCTATCTATCAAAGGGAAGGGTACGCCCTGCTTTCCTATGCCCATACCAAAGATGTGTTTATTTACCGTTACCAGATCAATTTGTTCCAAAACAGCGTTGATCGGTTCAGGGGGATCGCACTTAAGTTTATCGCAACTGTTAAAAGAAGCCTGGTGCACACCTACGATAAGATCAAAATGGACCTTGTCAAAAAATTCCAGGACCTTCCCAATCCCTCAACCTGGAAAATAGAGACAAAGCACAGGGTGCCTTTGGAAGAAAGCCTGCTTCCGGTAAGCAAACGCCTATTGCTTCGGCATGTGGAGCCATAAAAAAAAGGAAGGGCAACCTTCCTTTTTTTTGATCGGATATTTATGTTTTTATTTAATCTTCTTTTTTCAATAACGAATTTTCATTGCTCACCAAAATGGGAGTAGGTGCTGAAGGGGAAGAGGTAACTGCTTCCGTTTCCTTAGCCTCTTTTTCTGCTTTTTCACGGAGCTCCCTGTTTTTGATCACTTCATCCCCGGGCTTTCCAAATAATATTTGATACGCTTCTTTCCTGTTTTTGGCTTTTTTCAGGTCAGACACAATATCGGACCATTCGTGAAAATTTAAGTAAATGGGATTATAGGAAGTCACAGGTTTGGTGATGCCATAGGTAGGCCTCTCTGCTTCGGGCATAAATGTGCCGAAAATCCTATCCCAAATGATAAATGTTGAGCCATAATTTTTATCCAGGTAGTGGGCATCGCTGGCATGGTGTACCCTATGGTGTGAGGGAGTGGTGAAGAAAAACTCAATAGGCCGGGGGAGTTTTTTTATGTATTCGGTATGGATCCAAAATTGGTAAAGCACTGCGATCTGGTGACATATGAAAAAGACGAATGGATCAAAACCCATCAGCATTACAGGTACAAAAAAGATGATTTTAATGTGCTGGGTCCATCCCAACCTGAAGGAAACCGAGAAATTGTATTTGGATGAATTATGGTGCGTTATATGGGTGGCCCACCAAAATCGCTGTTCATGTGCTACCCGGTGTGCCCAGTAGCGGGCAAAATCAATGGCAAAGAAACAGGCGACAAAGGACCAGGCTGAAGCTGGTATTTTCCAGGGTACCAGATTCCAGCAAAACAAGGCCACTCCAAAGACGAACACTTTTAGCAATGCACTGATACCCACATTTACGAAGCCGATGGTAGCAGCCGCCAGAAAATCCCTTTTGTCATAAGTGTCTTTTTTCTGATATATACTGATGCCCCACTCGATAAAAACAAGTAAAAACATAATGGGAGCTGCCCACAAGATGACATTGGGCCATTTATCAGCTCCAATATCCTCCATTGATAAATGATTTTCAAACATAAATATTGAATTTGATGGATTATTAGTTGGTTGTTAAAACGTTAAATTAATCATATTATGGCTTTTCTTCAACGTTTTGCGGGCATAAATTAAAATTGCCTGGAATAAAAAAGGCCTGATTAAAATAAATCAGGCCCAAATAAGCTTGTAATTTCCTTTTACTCAATGGTATCTGGAAGGTTTTCCAAATCAGGTGTTTCTTCCTCTCCTTCTGATGGCAACAATGATTCATCATCAAAGGACGGGGTCAGCATTTGTCTCTGGGCATTTTCTACATTTGGAGAAGTAAAACCAGAAGGACTGCTGGTTTGGTGAAAAGCAGAAGAGCCCAGGGAAAGAACCAAAATGGCAATGGCCAAAACCCAGGTGGCTTTTTCCAGGATGTTACCGGTTTTGGTAACCCCCATGATCTGAGAAGCACTACCGCCGAAAGCCGCTCCGACTCCGCCTTTTGAATTTTGTCCCAAAATGACCAAAATCAATAAAATGGCCAGAATGATGATGATACTGATAAGTACTGTAAACATTAAGATATGAATTTATGCTTTTAATTGCTCAATTTGATCTGCAAAGTAAGTCTTTTTCTTTGGAAACTTCAATATTAATTTCCTATATATTTCTATGGCCTCTTGTTTCTTATTTTGTTTTACCAGCAATTTGGCAAAAGATTCAGAGAGCATGTTGTCATTCAACAGGGTGCTTTTTTCGGATAAATCAGGAAGATTTTCTTCCTGATCCATTCTTTCCCTGGATAGCCTGATAGGCTTCTCATCAAAATTGTTGATCAGGTCCAGCTGCTCTTTTTTTCTCTGGTAAAGCTCCTCCTTTTTGGCAATGCTCGCTATCAAATCTTCCTTTTCATTTTCGGGAGAAGAATCCGCTACCTCCTTTTTTTTTTCATGTTCCCCGGAATGACCTCCTTCAGCATCCTTTTTTTTGATTTTTTTAAGGTTTTCCTCCAGCCTCCTCAAAATCTCATCCCTATTGGGTCTGGTAGGGGTTTCTATTTTTGCTGCCTCTGAATCAGTATCCTCGCTGGTTATGGGTTGAATATTTTGATTTTCAACCTCATCTTTCTCCTCCTTTTCATCTTCATCAGGTATAAGGGGCTTTGGTCCCTCACCGGTAATGTGGGTCAGGACTATTTTTTCTGTCACCAGTTCTTTTAACCTTTTCCTATCAGGACTAAGCACTGCTGCCCAGTGAAGTAAGGTGTTGGATGTAGTAGCTGAGTTATTCCACTCGTACCTGGCGCCAAGGACTTTAGGTATCAGAAAATAAGGAAATTCCTCCTGAAGCTTTAAGGAATCCTTGAAATCATCCTTATTCAATTGGTCGGAATTATGGAGCAGGGATAAAAATTCTTTGGAGTTCACGGCCTTCTTTTTTTTTACATCCATTAAGTTAAATATTTTTCACCAATTTGCTACAGTTGAGGTAAAAACATCCTGGATGATATTTTCAAAAATCACTTCTACCAATTCGGTTTCGACCTGCAATAGTGTGGTGTTTCTGGGATCATAATCCTGGAAAAAGGAGAAAGTCCGCTTGGAATTTTCTTCTTCGTTGTCCAGGTTCACAAAGTCCACCTCCACACTTATGGTAATACGCATTTGGCCAGCCCTGTCTGGCTGGTTGCTGTTTGGGTTGGATACGGTGGCCTGTGGGGTGATGGTATATTTGGTAATGGCCCCGGAAAGTTGCAAATCGCCTCCATTTTGTATCAGTTCCAGTTGGGTGTTTCGCTGAAAATAGTCTTTTAGGTCTTCTGTAAACAATTGCCCCATGTTGGCAGGTCCGCCGCCCGAATCGTTAAAGAAATTGTCAACAGAAAATGACTGGGTAACATTGTAATCAATGGTGGTCCCTGTAAAACTGTATTCAATCTTACAGCTGCCAAATAACAACAACACCAGGCATAGCAGGGATGCCGGATATTTATTCGATGTCATATTGCTTGATTTTCCGGTAAAGGGTTCGCTCAGAAATGCCCAAATCCATGGCAGCATATTTTCGTTTGTTATGGTGTTTCTTTAGCGCCCTGGCAATCAGTTCCTTTTCTTTCTTTTCCAAAGACAAAGAGCTGTCATCTTCTTCATGAATGATGTCCTCGATGATATCCTCTTCGTATTTCTTCCCTTCCTTTTCTACTGATACATCTTTTTTCTCAGACAATGATTCCAATACCATGGGAAGGTTTTTTGAAGGCTTGGAACTTTCTTCGTAGGAACTGTTATCATCAATATCCTCAAAAAGGTTTTGATGTTTTTTCATGATATGCTGATCCAGCCCCCCGGAATGATAGGATTCCAGAACCAACTTCTTCAATTCCGTCATGTCCTGTTTCATGTCAAAAAGTACCTTATACAGGATTTCCCTTTCAGAAAAATCTGTATAATTTTCCTGTTGCCCTTTCTTCCCGGGAATAGAGGCAGGCAAGCTGCTGGCTTCTTTTGGCAGGTACTGGTCCAGGGTGACGGCATTTACTTCCCTTTCTTGTTCCAATAACGAAATTTGCTCCGCTAAATTTTTAAGCTGGCGGATATTTCCGGGAAAGGGAAATTTTATAAGCAGGTTTTTTGCTTCCTCGGTCAACACAATGGGTTTAACCTTATATTTATCCGAAAAATCGGTGGTGAACTTCCGGAACAGCAGTACCATATCTTCTCCACGTTGTCTTAGTGGAGGTACAAAAATTGGCACCGTGTTCAATCTGTAGTACAGGTCCTCCCTGAACTTTCCTTTTTCCACGGCTTTCAGCAAATTCACGTTGGTTGCGGCAATTACCCTTACATCGGTCTTCAGCACTTTGGAAGAGCCCACTTTGATGAATTCGCCATTCTCCAGCACCCTTAAGAGCCGGGCCTGGGTTCCCAGTGGCATTTCCCCGATTTCATCCAGAAAAATGGAACCCCCGTCAGTTACTTCAAAATAGCCTTTTCTGGCTTCATGAGCCCCTGTAAATGACCCTTTTTCATGACCAAAAAGTTCCGAATCGATGGTGCCTTCGGGAATCGCCCCACAGTTGATGGCGATGAATTTGCCATGCCTGCGTTTACTGAGCGCATGAATGATTTTTGAAAAAGATTCCTTGCCACTACCGCTTTCTCCGGTAATCAAAACCGTCATTTCAGTAGGGGAGGCCTGCATGGCTACTTGTATGGCATGGTTGAGCAAGGGACTGTTGCCGATGATACCAAACCTTTGCTTGACACTCAATATTTCTGATTCACTTATAGGGACCATAACAATAACCTAAATATCAAATGACAACTTCTCCGAATAATGTGGCAGAGGAACAATCCGTAATACGCACTTTTACATATTCCCCAACCTTTAATTTCCCGGCAGGTACGATTACTACCTTATTGGCAGAATTCCTTCCCTTCAGTTGATCTGCAGAACGCTTGGACTGGCCCTCTATCAGGATTTCCTGTTCTTTCCCAATATCCCTTTGGTTACGCACAAGGGAAAGCTGGTTTTGTTTTTCTATGATTTCCTGAAGCCTGCGCTTTTTGACTGGAAGGGGTATATCATCCGGATATTTTTTTGCCGCCAGGGTGCCCGGACGTTCTGAATAATAAAACATGTAAGAAAAATCATATTGAACCAGGTCCATCATGCTGAGGGTGTCCCGGTGTTCTTCTTCGGTTTCTGTGCAAAAGCCTGCTATCATGTCTGAGGATATGCCACAGTCTTCACCCAATATTTCCCGGATTTTTTGTACCCTTTCCAAATACCATTCCCGATCATAGGTACGGTTCATCAGGGACAATACCCTGGAGTTGCCACTTTGTACCGGCAGGTGGATGTACTTACAAATATTGTCATGGGCTTTCATGGTATACAATACCTCATCTGTAATGTCCTTTGGATGAGAAGTGGAAAACCTCACTCTTAAGCTGGAGTCGATAGCTGCTACCATTTCCAATAAATCCGAAAAATAAATCACTTCGGATACTCCTTCCGCTTTTTTATTGAGCCGGGCTTTGTTGTTTTCTTCAGGAGACCATTTGTAGCTGTCTACATTTTGCCCCAGCAGGGTGACTTCTTTGTAACCTTTTTGAAACAAATCCCTGGCTTCATTTACAATAGAATGGGGATCACGGCTCCTTTCTCTTCCCCTGGTAAAGGGTACCACACAAAAGGAACACATGTTGTCACAGCCCCTCATGATGGAAATGAATGCGGATACGCCATTGGAGTTTAAGCGCACCGGTGAAATATCCGCATAGGTTTCCTCACGGGACAAAAAGGTGTTGACCCCTTTAAGCCCCTCATCAGCTTGCAAGACCAGGTTGGGAAGGTCCCGGTAAGCATCAGGCCCTACCACCAGGTCCACCAGTTTTTCTTCTTCCAGCAATTTGTCCTTGAGCCGCTCCGCCATACAGCCCAATACGCCTATGGTCAGATCTGGTTTTTCAGATTTGATCTGATTGAATTGGCTTAGCCTTTTTCTTACGGTTTGCTCAGCCTTGTCCCTGATAGAACAGGTATTTAGAAAAATTACGTCTGCATGGTTGAAATCCGAAGTGGTATCAAAGCCATTGTCTTTCATGATGGAAGCCACGATCTCGCTGTCAGAAAAATTCATCTGACAACCGTAGCTTTCTATGTATAACTTTTTAATTTTCCCCGTATTTTCATCAGCTGTGATTTTGAAATCACAGCTGTCCGCCTCTTCCTTATTGATGATATTGATATCTTTAATAATATTTTCCATTGGCTGATTATTTCAGAGTGCAAATTTAATAAAATACAGACAGATTGACAGGGTAAGGGCTTATTAATATAAATTAATCTGCTATCCCTTCTTCAACGCTGTAAAATGGGATTTTTTACCTTGTTTCAGAAAAAGCATCAAATTGTTCCTATCGGGCCATCGGCAAAATGAAAGCTATTTCCTGAAATCCACAAACCTGTCAGCTTTCTGTTGACCTTTTTTTAGATAGACAGCAGTAAAAAAAACAGGATTTACCCTCAAGATCAAATCTTCATGGACCTTTGGTATAAAAATTGTCCTGTTTACCGGGTTATATATTTAATCTCTGAGAGTGGTTGCTTCATCCGCTCTTTTTTTTACCCATATTTGTATATTGGCTGAGCGGAAAAACATAGGATGGAAAATAATAAAAGTTTTGGGCTGGGTATTCCTGAGCCTCACCTTGTTATTGTTTTTGGTTTTACTTTTTATCCGTAGCCCCTTTGGACAGGATATTATCGTCAATCGCCTCACCTCCTACGTATCCGGAAAAACCCATACCAATGTTGCCATAGACAGGCTGTTTATCACCTTTGGAGGGGAGGTTTATCTGGAGGGGCTTTACCTGGAAGATATGCAGGGAGACACCTTGCTGTATTCAGAAAAACTTGAAACAGGAATGGCTTTGATTCCTTTTCTGAGAACAGGGGAGATAAAAGTGACCGGTCTGGACTGGGAAGGGCTACAGGCCAATGTACAAAGAGACAATACGGGTCAATTTAATTTTGACTTTCTCCTGGAGGCTTTTACATCTCCTGCAGCTGAGGGGGATTCCGCAGCCACTGAATCATCAACAAAGAAATCTGCTTTCCCGGAGCTTTCCCTGGGCCCGGTAAACCTGGAGGACTGGGAAATTCAATTTGCGGATGAGCTGTCGGGGATGTCCGTAGAGCTGGACTTGGGAACCCTGCAAATCCTCACAGAAAAACTGGATTTAAACCGGATGGATTTTCATATTGGAAAAATTCAATGGGAAAATACGGACCTGAAATACCTACAAACCAAAGCTTTTCCCGAAGCAGCCGAGGAGGAGCCCGGGGAAAGCCCGCTGCCTTTACTGGTGTTGGATCAATTATCCCTGGCCAATATCAATTTGCATTACCAGTCAGATCCCGATGGAATGGATGTGCTGGCCAGGCTGGGTGCTTTTAACCTGGAACTCCCGGAAGCAGATATGGAAAAGGAACGCCTGCAGGTTAAATCCCTGCTGCTTGAGGATTCCTTCCTTGACTACCAGTCCAAAACCCTGGACGCGCCATCTTCGCAGAAACCTGTGAATGCTGATTCCAGCGCATTGGTTTGGCCGGAATGGAAGATCAACATTGGGGCAGTGGACCTGGTAAATAACGAAATCAAATACAGGGTAGATCAGCAGGAAGCCCCCAGCGGTCAATTTGATCCCAATGACCTTGGCCTCAGTGCGCTTAACCTCAAACTCAATCAGGTATTTCTTGAGGAGGGGCGCGCAGGCGCATCACTGAAAGCCTTGTCTTTCCGGGAGAGGTCAGGGTTCTCCCTGGAAAATTTTCAAATGGACCTGTCGGTGGAAGAGCAAATGACCAGCATTGAGGATTTGGAGTTGACCACCGGAAATAGCAAGCTTTTAGGCAATACAGTATTAAGGTATACAGGATTGGCAGGTTTTCTGAATAATCCGGACCAATCCCGTTTTGACATCAATGTGCAACAGCTGAGCATAGGTCTTCAGGATGCTTATTATTTCTCTCCTGAGCTCAGGAATGATCCCTACCTCAAAACTCTGGCAGGCCAAAAGCTGAACACCAAACTTTCCGCCAGTGGAGGCAGGGACCGGATCAAAATAAATGAATTATCGGGGGCCTGGGGGAAGAAGACCACATTCAAAATGCTGGGATTGGTAGACAATCCCCTGGAGCCTGAGCGGCTAGCCTGGAAAGTGGATACCCTGAATTTTGTCACGGTCAATACCGATATTAACAAATTTATTCCGGAGGATAGCCTTGGGCTTACATTTCCAGAAACCCTTGAGTTGGGAATGAATAGCTCGGGAAGCATGGATTCATTTAGCCTGAATACTGGGCTTAATGCTTATGGAGCTGAATTTGTAATGGCTGGTAGGATAGCCTCTCAGGGAGAAGCTTTCACCTATGATTTACAGGCTTCTCTCGATGAAGCCCCCCTAGGAGAAATTTTGGACCTGGAGGATTTTGGAAAGCTGGGATTTGAAATAAAGGCTAGTGGAAATACTGGTCCCCTGGAGCGGTTGGACCTCAATCTGGACACGCGGATGACCAACCTGGAATGGAAGGGACATGACTATAGTGGCATGAAGCTTCTGGCCAATATTTCGGAGGGGAAAGGAGAAGTGGAAATGAGGCATCAGGATGAGTTTTTGGAAATGGAATTGTTGGCAGATGCAGTATTGAACCCTGAGGACCTGCAGGTAGATCTGGATCTGGATCTGAAAGGGGCGGATTTTTACCGGTTAAACATCAGCCCCAACAACCTGAGGGGGAGCATGCAACTTACGGCAAGCTGGAACGGCAACGCATCATCCTTTGACCTTCAAACCAAAATCAGCGATGGAACGGTGGTTTTGGAGGATCAGGCCTATCCGCTGGGAAGCTGGGACATGAACCTAAATGTCATGCGAGACACCACTGATTTTACGATTGACAGCAATATTTTAAAAGGAGAGCTGCAGGCCAATGCTGATCCGGCGGCGGCAATGGACGGTCTCTTCAGGCATTTCAACAGGTATTTGGAAAATTCCTCAAATGACCCTGCAGGAGGAATTGACAGTCTGCAAAGGGTAGCGGTGAATTTAAAGATGGAAATAATTCCCGGTTTGCTTTTGGATCAGGTAGTATTGCCTGATCTGGAAGGCATGGACAAAGGTTCTATAGCCTTTGATTTTGATGAAAGCAAGGCACATTTAACAGGAAGTGTTGATTTTCCTTATTTGTCCTATGCAGGGATCGTGGTGGACAGTCTGGGGGTTAGGGTAAACAGCGATGCGGAGGATTTTGGTTTTGCTTTTGGTTTGTTGGGCCTGGAAAGCGGTCCATTGGCATTGGGTCCTACCTATTTTACAGGTGAAATCCTGGAAAAGCAACTTTACATGGATTTTAATGCCTTAGATGGTGAGGAGGTTTTGGCACATATCGCCTTTGATGTAGATTTGGCCCAGGATTCCTTGAAGCTTCATGTCCATCCCGACAGCTTGTTTTTGAACAAAAAAAGGTGGTCGGTACCCGAGGTCAATGAGGTGTGGTTTGCGGATTCTAGTTTGGTTTTCAATGATTTCACTTTTTCCAGGGAAAACCAGAATTTATCGTTTTACAACAAGCCTGAAGGAAACACCATTGGTTTAAAGTTTGAAAATTTCCGTCTGGCCACCTTTACCAGCTTGTTGAACCCTGACGAGATGGTAGCAACAGGAAGGGTTGATGGGGATTTTGTGGTGGAAAATCCTTTTGGAGCCACAGGTTTGCTGGCAGATATTTCAATTTCAGACCTCAACGTACTTCAGGTACCTTTAGGAAACCTCGCTCTGAATGCAGCTAGCAAGACGGATCAAAAAAACTATGATTTCAATCTGGCTCTTAGGGACGAGGGTATTGAATTGGAATTGGGAGGGGATTACCTGGCCGATACCTCCGGTGCGCAGTTGAACCTGAATCTTGACATGGAAAAATTGGAAATGGCAGTGCTGGAAGGGCTTAGTCAGGGAGCCATCAGTGGTGCCGAAGGATACCTTTCCGGTGCTTTTAGCGTAAATGGAAAAACCAATGCCCCGGAGTACCAGGGGAAGCTAAGGTTTAACAATACAGCCTTTAAGGTAGCCACACTGAATGCAGGTTTTTCATTAAAAGATGAGGAGATTACCCTGGATAATCAG
>NZ_JABURL010000055.1 GCF_014762705.1 Cyclobacterium sp.
CTAATTTTAAATCCTGATACAACGAACATCCCTAAATTCCTACATATTCCAAAAACCCCTTCGTCATCCCGATTTCTGCGTTTAAAAAAAGTTAATTCTCGCAGTGACGACACCTACCGTCACTCAAGGTTAATTGCAAATCGGGTTTAAACCCTTTCCCTCTCGTTTAAAACGGCTCATTCCCTGCCATTCAAATGCTTTTCTAAAAAATAAATAGAAGGAAAGGTGTATGTAAACAATTTCTCCTATTTTTACCCGAATAAAATATTGGAAAGCATGCAGTTTTGACCGGCTCATTCAATAGCATGAATCCATCACAATAATTATTTTCGCAAAAGCAGGCAAATACGCATTATAACCTATGATCGCAGCTTCACCTTCACCCAACCGAATCCTTTCCATAGATGTTTTGAGGGGATTTGATATGTTAATGATTATTTTTGCGGATCGATTCTTCATGTCCCTTCACCGCGGCGCCGATACCGCGTTGACTGGCGTCCTGGCCAATCAATTCGATCATCCTGAATGGTTTGGATCCACTTTTTATGACATCATCATGCCGCTATTCCTGTTTGTGGTGGGTGCCGTGATCCCCTTTTCCCTGTCGCAGCGCATGCAGGACCAAAACACCAAAGGGCAGCTTTACCGAAAACTGTTCCGGCGATTTGTAATATTATTTATCCTGGGCTGGATCGTACAGGGAAACCTGCTGGCATTAAATGCAGCACAGTTTAAGGTTTTTAGCAATACCCTGCAGGCCATTGCTGTGGGTTATGTTTTTTCCTGCCTGGCCTTTATCCACCTGAGTAAAAACGGCAGGTACCTGTTGTTTGCTTTTTGCCTGATTGCCTATGCCCTGCTGCTCACGGTACCTAATGTCCCCGGAGTAGGAAGAAGCACGCTTTTGCCAGACCAGAATTTTGCCTTATATGTAGACCGGCTGGTATTTGGTCCCTTTGACGATGGCTTGCAATACACCTGGTTGCTTTCTGGACTGGGATTTACAGCCACCACATTATCGGGATTGTTTGCCGGTGAATGGATCAAGTCAGGCATGCCTCGCAAAAAAGTGGCGGGTTACCTGGTAATAGCAGGATTGATAGCTCTGAGTTTGGGATTGATCTGGGGTATTTGGCACCCCATCGTAAAAAAAATATGGACCAGCTCTTTTGTGCTGGCCTCCTCTGGTGTTTGCTACCTTTTGCTGGCCGCTTTCTATTGGATCATTGATGTCAAGGGCAAGACAGGCTGGATTTTTCCGCTGAAAGTAATCGGCATGAATGCCATCACGGCCTATGTGCTCTCCCATGTGATTGATTTTCCCGGTATAGCAGAAGACTTGCTTTTTGGTCTGGAGCAATACAGTGAAGCCTGGTATCCGGTATGGACCAGCATAGGGGGCTTTGCCCTACTTTATACATTGCTCTGGTACATGTATAAAAAGAATACCTTTATCAAGGTATAGGATTTAAACCAAAACCCAGGACATTATGCCTCAAAGGCCTTTCAAATATTTCTGGTTCAGCCAAATTACCATTTTACTGTTGTTTGGCAGCCTTTCTATGGCGCAAAACAGGGGAGCCATTGGTGTGCTGGTATCTGCTGCAGAACTGGCCGAAATCAAAGACAAAGCCAGGAAAGGAATAGCACCGTACCATCAGAATTTAGAGGAATTCCTGTACTTTACCGACAGCCTGATGCATGTGGCCTCTCAGTGGCAGGAACTGTCCGGAGAGGTAATTGTCCACGGCCGGAGTTCAAGCGATCCCATTCAGCTAAGTTCCACAGGGGCCAAACTGGTATACGGCACGGCCCTGGCCTGGCACCTTACGGGAGAAGAAAAATATGCTCAAAAATCCCGCTCCCTGATCCTGGACCTTACAGATACCTATGACTACCGCAATGATGCCGAAGACAGCTTTCACTGGGGTGCCCAGGGGATATTGAATTTAGCCCGTGGGGGTACTCCCTACTTGTATGCCGCAGACCTGCTGGAATCCTGGTCGGGATGGTCCCAAAAAGACAAGCTACAATACCAGGTTTGGTTAAGGGACATCATGTATCCCAAAGTAGCCTGGGCAAGCCGCTGGCGAAAAAACAATTGGGGTGTGGCTGGTTCGTTTTCATCAGCCCTTATCGCCTGGTACCTGAGGGATCATCCCGATTGGGAGCTGAAAGAAATCAGCCCCAAGGTCCAAATACTCAGCCCCGAAGCAGCTTTTGAATCCCATAACCAATACCAGATCGGCCGTTTGCTCACCAGCGATGAATGGAAAATGGACGGAAAAGTGGAGCTCTGGGGGATTTTACCCAACGGTGCCATTCCGGAGGAAATCAGACGCGGGGATGATCCCATCGACGGAGACCACCTGCCCTCGGATGGTAGCGGGACTCACTATACCATGACTTTTATAGAGCACCTTACGGCCCATGCGGAATTTCTACGAAGGCAAGGCGATACCAGCCTGTACGATCATATCGCCCAAGATGGATCCGGATCGCTTTTGAATGCCTATTTGTTTGTGGTCGATAACCCCGTAAAGTCCCACTGCTTCACTTCCAACCGGATCAATGCAATGTATTTCGCGTATGACTACTACCGGCACCCTGCCCTGCTTTCCTCGCTGCAGCATTGTGGTCCCGGGAATATCTCCGGACAGCGGTTGGCACTTTTTGGCAGGCTTACCAGGCCGGTCGTTGACCGAAAGCAATAAATACCCTACGCGGTGAGGGGCGTAAGCGTGCCGGGGTCAGTTAAAAGCAAATAAATTCCCTGTCTGAAATTGAAAATCGGCCGGACAAAAGTATTTTTGTCACCTGTACCTATCATAATAGCAGTGAAAGCAGATCGGAAGCATGACCATTGCCTGAATTGCGGCAACAGCTTGCCGGAAAGAGATAATTTTTGTCCGGAATGTGGACAGGAAAACAAGGACCAGAAGGTGCCTGTTGGTGTTTTCCTGGAAGAATTGCTCACCAGCCTCTTTAGCTTTGACGGCAGGTTTTTGCAGACCTTGACGGCTTTCTTTTTCAAACCCGGTAAGCTGACAAGGGCATTCAATGAGGGGCAGCGGAGGAAATATACCCATCCAATTAGGCTTTATCTGGTATTTTCCTTGTTTTATTTTTTCATGATCGGCTTCCTTATCCCGAAAGATTTTTTTGACAGGTTGTTAAATGCCGGTCAGGCTACCATTTCGGCTGTACAGCAGCGACAATCCAAAGAGGAAAATGAAACACTCGATCCAGAAACACAAGAGCGGGTGGAGGAAGCGCTGAAAAAGACAGATGCCATTTCTCCGGTAGACATTTCACAACTTCAGGCAGCAAACGACCCGGAGCAGGCCTATACCTGGAAAACACTTCGCTTTCTGTCCATAGACCCCGAGGTGAGTACGGAAAAATTCGGCCATGCACTGGACAGCAGTGCTTATGCTTTTGACGTTGGCCTATCCCTGCAAAAAAAGAGGGACCTGGTGGCACATTCAAACCTATTCCTGATTCAGGTGGCCAAAAACCTGCCCCTGATGATGCTGGTATTGCTGCCGGTTTTCGCCCTTTTTATCCATATACTCTTTGGCAGCCGAAAGGTCTATTTCATTGAAAACATCATCCTGGGCTTTCACCTGCATGCTTTCGCTTATGCGCTGTATGGTACCGTCATCCTGCTGGCATTTTTTGGTGGAATCAGCAGCGGTTGGATCTTTTTGGCTGCGTTTGTATTGGTGACAACTTATGCCTACCTGGCCCTATTGCGTTTGTACAAGCAGCACTGGTTCAAGACCCTGATCAAGTTCTGGATACTTGGAGGCATGTACCTGATAGTTTTGCTCGTTGGGATGGCAGCGGAATTGTACCTTTCTCTGCTGCTGCTTTGATATGGACCCCTACTGAACCGGCAAAAACGGATGTTGCCTGCCAGGGGTATTTTTCATCTCTTCGTGAATGGCACACATATCTCGCCCCGTCAGGGCTGGGGTTCACATTACAGATGATGGCACAGGGCTTCACCCTGTGCTTTGGTATTTTGCCCCTTCAGGGCTTGGATACCAGATAATTTACTTTCTGATTTACACTAATAGGGGTTGGAGATTTTTATTTTTTTACTGTAATGATTGATGGGAATAAACCTCTCGGAATTATTACTAACACATCTGACCTGAGCCCTGAAGGGGCGCCATACCTCAGCGATGGGTGGAGCCCATCGGAAAAAAGTCAATGTGATTTCTGAGCCCTGGAGGGGCGGGATATTTTCCATGTATCCAGGACGAGTCAAACATATCTCGCCCCGTCAGGGCTGGGGTTCACATTACAGACGGTGGCACAGGGCTTCACCCTGTGCTTTGGTATTTTGCCCCTTCAGGGCTTGGATATCGGATAATTTACTTTCTGATTTACACTAATAGGGGTTGCAGATTTTTATTTTTTTACTATAATGATTGATGGGAATAATTGGATCTAGTGGATGATGGTACAGTTGATTAACCCTTAACTACCACCGTTGAGTCCGGCAAAAAGATAAAATTACAAATAGACAGCTAAAAAAAAGACTGGCCAGTAACCGGTACCTTAACCCATAGCAATTATCGTCTAATCCAATAAATCAGAAATCTGACACAGAGGCAATTCACACTGATCCATGCGGTATTTATCGTCAAAATAAGCTGCCAGTGCCATGGTTTCATAGGCCTTTTCCGGGTCATAAGCCACTCCGGGTTGGTATTTTTCCAATCCTGCCGCTGCCCTTTCCTGATCCAGCTTAACTTTTGAATTTTCCCATTGCCGGTAAATTTTCTCCCTTTTGGCATAAGGCAGCACATAATCCAGAGAACGGGCCACAGAGGCCCCATCAGCCGTTTCCCGGTAGAAAAAATCCTTTCCACGACCTGCTTCCTGCTCTAAAGTAATTAAAAATTGGAGCAGGGGTTTTAACCCGCTAACATGGTAACTGAGGGCATCCCGTTGCCGTATATCTGCACTGCTCCCGTCGGCAAAAAGGGCATGCTCCACATAGTAGGCCGCTTTTTCTTCTGCCCGGGAAACCAGCTTGTCATCTTCCAGCAACAAACCTATGCTCCCCACCAGATTGATGCGTTTGGTTTCCCAGTTATTCAAAGGAACCCGTTCATTCCCGATTTCAGCCCTTGCCATTTCTCTCAACCATTCCTCCATTGTCTGCTGCTGCCGGCGTTCCATATGCGGTTTCACAAAGGGATAGGCATAAACGATCGGAAGCAATTTATTCTCATTAATCGGGTTGCCGGTAGGTTGAAACATCTCTGCCCAGGCAAGGCTAAAATCCATCATCTTTTGCAGGCTATGGTCATCTCCAAAAAAGGCATGGTGCCAATAAAAAAGGGCCAGCTTATCCATGTCTTCCAGATGGTGGACCGTTTCCACCCTCAAGTGATTATTGTCCAGTAATCCTTCATAATGTATTTCAAGGAGCGGATCAGGTTCGTCCTCCCCAATCTCCGCAAGGGCTGTCTGCAATTCATTCCGAAATGATTCAGGAACTTCTCTGGAATCCAATGATTTTAGTGCTTTAGGGTGCAGCAGGGTGCCGAAATCAGGGTAGATGGCACCCACCTGAAGGATGATCAAAGCTTGTAAAACAGTCGAAATCAGCATCATGGTTATCTGGTTTTGGTATACCTCATCCTAAATTTAATTCTTTTTCGCTGCTTAAATAAAAAAACCAGAAAAATGCCCTGGGGATGCTGATGCGGAACCTAAAAAATTAATCAAAACGATGGATAAAATCCTTTTTATAGGCCAGCGGTGTCATGTTCATTTTCTCTTTGAACTGCCGGTTGAAGTTTGACAAGGTATTGAAGCCACTTTCATAGCTGACCTCGCTGATATTCAGGTTTTCCTTGTGCAACAGCTTGCAGGCATGGCTGATCCTCACCTCCGATAAAAAATCAGAGAAGGATTTATTCGTCCTGGACCGGAAATACCTGGAAAAGGAACTGCTGCTCATGTTGATCAGTCCGGCCACTTCTTCCAGTTTAATGGGCTGCTGAAAATGGTCCATCACAAAGGCATATACCTTGCTCATCCGGTCCTTTTCAGATTCCTTATTGGCATTGATATACCCTGCCTGAACAATGGGATTTACCTCATTGGAGCGGGCCATAAGCAGTAAAATTTTCAACAAACCAATGATTTTATCCAAACCTTTTTGCTCCAAAAGCCTGATCAGTAAAGGCCTGATGCTTTCATTGGTCTCTCCATGAATCTCCAGCCCAAGGGATGCTTTACCCAACAATCCCAGCAATTCCTCAAATTCTTCCTTTTGCAGCAAATCCTGCCCGATGAAGTTTTCAGGAAAATACACCACAATCCCATGGGTTATTAATTGGCTGTCTTTGTCAAAGTATTCCTGGTCATTCCGCCACAGGTGGGGTAAATTAGGCCCTGTGAAGACCAGGTCATGTTCTTTGAAGGTACGCATGTCATCGCCTACAAAACGGGTACCTCTGCCTTTCAAAACCAAAAACAGCTGGTACTCCGGGTGGAAGTGCCAGTTTTTATCAAAATTAGGGGCGATTAATTCCTTTATCACGAAGGCATTCTGCTCAGGAATTCGGGATTTTTGGAATGCTTTTTTCAACAGCTAGTTACTTTATGCAATAAATAGAGCTAAATATACGTAAAAATGACAAAATACAGTCACAATTAGATAAAAAACAGTAAGAAATACACTTATAAATCACTCAAATTAGTAGATTGAAACAATAAGGCAATAAGTACCCAAACATTAATAACAATGAAGTATATCGGGTTAATCACTGTAGCCATGCTCCTCATGATGGGATGTGGTGGCAACTCCTCCAAAATTGAACTCTCGGATGGTCCCAGACGGGCAGAAATCCTGTTCCTCGGCCATGAAAGCACCCACCACAATTCCGAAAAACTAATGCCTGGCCTGGCCAGACACCTTTTCCAGCAAGGTATCAACCTTACCTATACGGCCGATCCTGATGACCTGAATGCCGAAAAACTCAGGCTTTACGATGGCCTGATGATCTATGCCAACCATGACGAGATTACAGCCGAACAGGAAACGGCCTTGAAGGAGTATGTGGAAGGGGGCAAAGCTTTGATTCCCATACACAGTGCTTCCTTTTGTTTTCGAAATTCCGATTGGTTTGTAGAAGCAGTTGGAGGGCAATTCTCCTCCCACGGTACCGGAGATTTTACCGCCAGCATTACCGATTCCTCTCACCCTGTGATGGAAGGCATTTCCGAATTTGAAACCTGGGATGAAACCTATGTGCACAGCGAGCTGAACGAGGACATGACCGTCCTCATGGAGCGCGTAGAAGGAGATCACAGGGAACCTTACACCTGGGTCAGGGAGCAGGGCAAAGGCAGGGTTTTTTACACCGCCTACGGGCATGATGAGCGAACCTGGAATCAGCCTGAATTCCTGAAATTGGTTGCCAATGGCGTTCTTTGGGCCGTTGGGGAAAAAGTAGCCCAACAAGTGGCCGATTATGATATTCCCCAAACGGTGTTTGAAGATGCAGTAATCCCCAATTACGAAAACCGGGATCCTGCGCCAAGATATCAACTCCCCCTCTCTCCTGAAGAATCCATGAAACTGGTTCAGGTGCCCGTAGGCTTTGAACTGCAGTTGTTTGCCTCCGAGCCGGATATTATCAATCCCATGGCCATGTGTTGGGATGACAAAGGACGTTTGTATGTCATAGAAACCACCGATTACCCCAATGAAGTAAGACAGGAAGGTGGTGATGATAAAATTAAAATCCTGGAAGATACCGACGGAGATGGTAAAGCAGATAAAATCACGGTATTTGCAGAAGGCCTGAATATCCCTACCAGTATGGTGTATGTAAATGGAGGCATATTGATTTCCATGGCACCTGATTTTGTGTTTTTGAAAGATACGGATGGCGATGACAAGGCAGACCAGCGGGAAACCATCATTACAGGATGGGGCAAAAGCGACACCCATGCCGGACCTTCCAATCTGCGTTATGGCTTTGACAACAAAATCTGGGGGGTATTGGGCTATTCCGGTTTCCGGGGCGAAATAGACAACAAACCCTTTTCCTTCAGTCAGGGCGTTTACCGTTTCGATCCGGATGGGACAGATTTTGAATTTCTGGGCAATACCAGCAACAATACCTGGGGCCTGGGATTTTCTGAGGAAAACAATGTATTCATTTCTACAGCCAACGGACAGCACAGTGCTTACCTGGCCATGCCCGGCAAATATGTCAGAAGGCCCGTTCATGGCGGATCCGTCAATGCAGTTCATGGCATAGACTCCCATTATGACATGCCTCACCTGACGCCCTTTTTGAGGCAGGTTGACTGGCATGGTGGATATACAGCGGCTGCGGGACATCACTTTTATACCGCAAGAAACTTTCCCAAATCTTACTGGAACAGGGTAGCTTTTGTAGCAGAACCCACCGGCAGGGTATTGCACAATGCCATCATCGAAAAGGATGGGTCTGGGTTCGTAGAGAAAAATGGCTTCAATATCCTGGCCAGTTCAGACGAATGGTTTTCCCCTGTACACGCTGAAGTAGGTCCTGACGGGGCCTTATGGATTGCCGATTGGTACAATTTTATTATACAGCATAACCCCACCCCTAAAGGTTTTGAAAATGGGGAGGGAAATGCCTACATCAATCCCATGCGGGACAGGGAGCATGGCAGGATCTACAGAATGGTTTATAAGGGATCGGATAATTACCAGACCATGGACATTGATCCCTCCAGCAACAGTGACCTGATCAGTGGATTGAAAAGTGACAACATGTTTTGGCGCATGACCGCTCAAAAACTGATTGTAGAAAACCAGAACACCAGCATTACCAATGAATTATTAAAATTGGTAGACAATACATCTGTGGATGAAATCGGGCTAAACAGCCCTGCTGTGCATGCTTTGTGGGCCTTGCACGGAACCGGGGCACTGGATGGCAGCAATGAAGCTGCATTGGAGGTCGTCACCCGGGCATTGAACCATCCTGCTGCAGGAGTGCGGAAAAATGCCCTGATGGTATTACCCAGAGACCAGCAGGTTTTGCAGGCCATACTGGATGCCAACTTACTCAATGACCCGGATCTGAATACCAGGAAGGCGGCATTTCTGGCCGTTGCGGATATGCCCTCATCGGATGCAGCATCCAAACTAATCCTGGAAGCCAGCAATGACGCCGACAATTCCACCGATGATTACCTGCCCCAGGCCATATTTGCCGCAGTTTTGAGCCATCCACAATCCTTCAATGAGTTGTCCGGAACTATTCTGGATGTCAACAAACCGGATTCCCTGATGACCTTGGGAGAAAAAGTAACCAAGAGTCTTGTCGAGGAACAATACAGTCTCGACAGGAGGGCAGGTATCCCCTACCCGCCGGAAATAGCCGGAAAGGAAATTCATGTTCAAGCGACCATCAGCAAGGCCGATGAGGCACTTGAGGGTGTCATTCTCGCTCAGGGCAACGCAGAAAACGGCTATAGTCTTTACATTCAAAATAACAGGATCTACTGGTTGGTGAAACAGGCCGGAAAAACCTATCAGGCTACCTCCCGAGGTGCACTTCCGGAACAGCAGTTTGAATTGAAAGCCAGCTTGCTGGAAAATGGTGATATGGCCATCAGCATAGATGACAAACAAGTTGGTTCGGCGATGGCCCCCGGTTTGTTTTCGAATACACTTAGCCCGGATAGAGTCAGAATCGGCCATGACAACATGGGCTCCGATCAGGTGGGCACCTATCCCGACCGGTTTTATTTCAGGGGAAGAATGAATAGCCGTACTTCACACCTGAATTTAAAAGTCCCTGCAGACGACGCTGGCGAAAGCAGCACAGCATCAGCCGAGGTAGCCTCCGGCAGTACTGCCGGTGCTGTGACCATCAAGATGGGTGTGATCCAGCATGAAATGAAATTCGATAAACCAACTTTCACCGTTAAGGCAGGACAGCAGGTAACCATAGATTTCGTCAATGATGACTTCATGCAGCACAATCTGCTGATCGGAAAGGCAGGCAGCCTGGAAACCATTGGAAAGGCAGCCGATGCACTGGCCCGGGATCCGAATGGCATGGAAATGAATTTCGTGCCCAAAATCCCTGAAGTGCTTGCCGCTACTCCGCTGGTCAATCCTGAGACGAGCGAGAGCCTGGTATTTACCGCTCCCACAGAACCGGGAGAATACCCTTACCTTTGTACTGTTCCCGGACATTGGAGAATCATGAACGGCATCATGATTGTAGAATAATTTTTTTTTCAACAAAACCCAAGAATATGGCTTTAGACATAAAATTAGGTGTTACTACCTGGCTGTGGACCTCCCCTTTTGGTTCGGAATCGGTATCCCTTTTTCCAAAAATCAGGAAAATGGGCTATGATGCGGTGGAAATCCCGGTGGAGGACCCATTGCTGATCGACACAGGGATAGTAAAACAGGCCCTTGCTGACAATGGATTGAAACCCATTATTTGCGGTGCTTTTGGTCCCGGAAGAGACCTTACCCATGAGGATCCCTCCTTCCACAAAACCAGTTTTGATTATATTCAACAGTGCCTGCAAATCAGTGCGGAGCTGGGAGCCTCCTTTGTGGCGGGTCCCATGTATTCAGCGGTGGGAAAGGCCCGGCTTGTATCCCCGGAGCAAAAAAAGATAGAATGGGACAGGGCGGTCAGCAACCTTTACAAGGTATGTCAAATGGCCAAATCGGCGGGACAGGAAATTGCCCTGGAAGCACTGAACCGTTTTGAAACCGACCTGATCAATACCACAGCTGACCTGATGAGGCTGATTGAAGACATCAACCACCCTGCAGCCAAAGTATTGTTGGATGGTTTTCACATGAACATAGAAGAACCTGATATCGAAAAAGCCATCGAGCAGGCAGGAGACAAGCTGATCCATGTGCAGGTATCCGAGAATTACCGGGGCACTCCGGGAACAGGTCAAACCCGTTGGGATGCCTACAAAAGGGGGCTGGAAAAAGTAAATTATTCCGGTACCGTCACCATAGAAAGTTTTACGCCTGAAATCAAAGAGTTGGCCGGAGCCGTCTGTATCTGGAGGCCCTTGGCAGAAAGCCAGGATGCCTTTGCTGCCGATGGCTACAAATTTCTTAAATCCTGGGCGGCAGACTGAAACCTGCCAACCGCATAAGTTAAGTTTCATTCCTTGATTGAAAGCAGCTGGGAGCAGTATATGCCCTTACAGATCGATTTAAATTTTGATTGTATTTTCCAAATGATAGTGCTTGTTCGTTTGCTTACGACCTCCAGTTAGGTACAAATTACCACGGGTTGAATCCCCTGGTTAATAAGAGAATAATATGCAGTTTTGTCTCAATTTTTGCTTTTTTAGGCAAAAATTGAGACAAAACGGGAATTGCGAATCATGAGTTTCATAAAATAATAATTATACCATGACTGACAAAAAATTAAACATCGCCATAATCGGCTTGGGTTTTGGAGCAGAGTTTATCCCCATCTACGAAAAGCATCCCCTGGCCAATATGTATGCCATTTGCCAGAGAAACGAAGAAAAGTTAAACGAAATCGGAGATGCTTTTGGCATAGAAAAGCGGTACACAGATTATGATGAACTGTTAAAAGACCCAAATATTGATGCGGTCCATATCAATACTCCCATTCAGGCACATGCGGAGCAATCCCTGAAAGCCCTGAGGGCAGGGAAACACGTGGCTTGTACCGTACCTATGGCTACTACAGTAGAAGAATGCCGGCAGATCGTAGCAGAAACCGAAAAGTCCGGACTTACCTACATGATGATGGAAACCGTCATTTACAGCAGGGAATTTCTCTTTGTCAAAGAGATGTATGAAAAGGGTGAAATGGGTAAACTGCAATTTCTTCGCGCCAGCCACCAGCAGGAGATGGCCGGATGGCCGGGCTATTGGGAGGGTTTGCCTCCCATGCACTATGCCACTCACTGCGTAGGCCCGGTACTTGCTTTGCCGAAAGGACAAGCGGAATATGTTTCCTGTTTTGGCTCCGGAAGGATAGACGAAAACCTGATAGCGAAATATGGCTCACCCTTTGCCATCGAAACCTGCCATATCAAGCTAAAGGATTCGGATTTATCTGCAGAAGTAACCCGGTCCCTTTTCAATACTGCCAGGCAATACAGGGAAAGTTTTGATGCCTACGGTTCTGAAAAATCCTTTGAATGGACCCTGATCGAGCATGAAGACAGTGTGGTGCACACAGGAGAAGCGCCTGCCAAGGTTAAAATACCAGACTATGGCCATCTATTACCCGATGAAATAGCAGGTTTTACCCAGCAAGGGGTGTATGATTCTGATGAAAACCAACACCTTTCCTTTATTCAGGGGGCTGGTCATGGAGGCTCCCATCCCCACCTGGTGCATGAGTTTCTTACCGCTTTACATGAAGGAAGGGCACCCTATCCGGATGCCCGCCAATCTGCCAATATCACCTGTGTGGGCATTTTGGCGCATGAATCAGCCATGAAAGGCGGTGAAATTAGGAAATTGCCAGAGTTTACTTTGAAAAGTTAAAGTTATAATCCATCAATAGAGGCCTGTGCATATGATGCCAGGCCTTTTTTGGTATTAGACCGAATAACTGCGCGTCGGGTAAAAAGCTGCAAAATAGATTTACCTTTTCATCTCCCCTGGATTACGATGGGTATTAAAAAAAATTGTAACGTAAACTGTATCTTTTACAATTCGGTAAATAATTTTAAATTCACCCTCTACCAACCTTTTATGTCCTTGTTTTAATGATTTGAGATAAGGTTCTTCTAGACCCCTATGAGGCTGATCTGCCTAGCTTACGGCTTTCTGTAAAAGTTTTTTGCCTAGAAACAAAGCTTTACTTTCTGGTACATGCCGGACTTGAATTAAAAAATCAAGTTCTTTTTCCAATCTTTGCTAGGCTTCGTCGGTGATGATTACCTTCATCCCCCAAACCGCTTTTCCAAGCGTTCTTCAATTTCTTCAGGTGTATGAACCCTGCCAGCTTTTATATCTCTATTCGCTCTTTTGGAACTTTCTTCCATTTCCTCACGGATTCTGGCTTCCCGAAGGCTCTCCTTCTCAAATACTTCTTTAAGCTGAAAAAGTACACTTTCTTCTTTTGTATCCAGCAAGAGCTGCATTAATTCCAATTTTGTTGCCTGAACATTCATTTAATTGGCATTTTTGCTTCTATAAATGTAACATTTTAAATCACTTTATCAGTTTCATTTTGTATGTTTTTCGCTTTTCTTCCAACGCCGTAAAAGCTACGTGGTTCACTTTTTTATGCTGAATTTGCTGCATTCCCTATTGTTACAAGCTTGAGTTTCGAGTTGTCCCATCAAAAATTGACCGCCCTTTTGCCTATCTGCTTTTAACATAGATTTACCTTTTCAAAGCATCAAACAAAATCTCCACAGGATGCTGGGCCTTTCTACCGGTACCATCGGCGATCTGATGGCGGCAGCTGGTGCCCGGAGCGGCAATCAACGTTTCTTCCTCCGCATCCCTTACCGCTGGAAACAATACCATTTCCCCTATCTGCATGCTCAACGTGTAATGCTCCTTTTCATAGCCAAATGAGCCTGCCATACCGCAACAACCGGAGGGAATTACCTTTACTTCGAAATTTTGGGGCAGTTCCAGTATTTTTTTGGAATAATTGACAGAGGAAAGTGCCTTTTGGTGGCAATGCCCGTGAAGCCTGACTTGTTTTTTTTCACTGGTAAAAGCCTGGCTATCAATATTACCGGCAATAAATTCCTTGGCCAGAAACTCATCTATCATTTCGCAGTGAAACTTCAGGGTTTTTGCCTTTTCCCTTAAATCTTTGCCTACCAATCTTGGGTATTCATCCCTGAAACTAAGTATGGCAGATGGCTCCAATCCCAATAAAGGATGTTCTGCATCCACCAGATTTGAAAAAAACCGCACATTCTTTTCGGCAGCTTTCTGGGCATAGTCTAGCAGGCCTTTGGAAATGGCTCCCCTCCCACTTTCGGCATGGTCTACTATTTTCACTTCATAGCCCAAATGCCTGAGCAGTTTGATGGCTTTGATTCCGGTGCCCGTATCATTGTGGTTGGTAAATTCATCACAAAAAAAGTAGACTGTTTTGATGATATCTTTTCCTTTCAACCGGGTATACTCCTTCTTATACCATTGTCTCAAGGATTGCTTGCTGATGGCTGGAAGATTTCGCTCAGGAGCTACATGTAATATCTTTTTCAAGCCTGCTCCGGTGGTGCCGTTAGACAGGAAAAAATTGGATATTCCCGGAACCAGGCTTCCCAAACCGTTCAATTTATTGATATAGGCAAAGGCCCTGGATCTCAACGGAACTCCATTGGATTTGTGGTACTGGTATTGGAATTCTGCTTTCAGGGTGGCCATGTCAACATTGGAAGGGCACTCAGAAGTGCAGCCTTTACAGGAAAGGCACAGGTCCATCACCTCTTTAATCTCAGGATGATCAAAGGGATTTGACTTATTGCTGTTGGTCAAAAACTCGCGAAGGGTATTGGCCCGGCCACGGGTCGTGTCCTTTTCATATCGGGTGGCCTGAAAGCTGGGGCACATGGTGCCACCGCCTGAATTGGGCAATTTCCGGCAGTCTCCGGAACCGTTGCATTTCTCCGCCATGCGCAGGATCCCACCTACATGACTGAAATCAAATTTGGTTTCATGTTCAGGCGTAGCCATATCAGGTTCGTACCGCAAGGAAGTATTCATGGGCGGGGCATCCACAATTTTTCCCGGATTAAAAATACCTTTGGGATCCCAGGTACCCTTCAGCCTTTTGAATAGCTCATAATTGTCCTGCCCTACCATCATGGGAATGAAGGCAGCCCTCACCCTTCCGTCACCATGTTCCCCACTAAGGGAGCCCTGGTATTTCTTGACCAGTCTTGCACTGGCTTCACTGATTTGATAAAATTCTTCAACGTCTTTGGCCTTTTTGAGATCGAGGATAGGCCTGAGGTGGATCTCTCCTGCCCCTGCATGGGCGTAATACACTGGCTCCTGCCCGAAACCCTTCATGATTTCGGCAAATTCATCAATATAATTTGCCAGATCGTGAATATCCACCGCTGTATCCTCAATACAGGCCACGGCTTTTTTATCGCCCGGTATATTGGCCAGCAGGCCCAAACCAGCACTTCTAAGCTCCCAGGCGCTGCTTGTCCGTTCCGGACCAATTACCGGATAGGCATATCCCAGTCCGGCATCTTTTAGCGAATTCACAAATACCAGTCCCTGCTCCCTGGCTTCAGCTATGGTTTTGCCCCTGAATTCTACCATTAGAATGGCTTTTGGATCCCCTTCAACAAAATCCCTGTTTTTGCTTTGCTCCACATTCTCCTTGGTGCAATCCAGAATGATTTTGTCCATCAATTCCACTGCCGTAGGTGTGTGCTTCATGGCCACCTGCGCGGCTTTCATGCTTTCATGTATGCTTTCAAAGTGAGCGGCAACTACAATATCACAGGGGTCTGGCAAGGGGTCCAGGTGAATTTTAATTTCCGTGGTGATGGCAAGTGTACCTTCAGATCCGCAAAGCAACTTGCAAAAATCAAATTGAGCGTCAACGGCTGAAAACAGTTGGGATTCCAGTAAATAATCTACTGCATATCCTGTATTTCTACGATGTATGCTGGCTTTTGGAAAATGATCCCTGATGTTATTTTGTATTTCCGGATTACTGAGTTCATCCCGAATATGTCTGTATAGTTCTCCTTCCTTGTTATTCTGCTTGCATTTTAACTCAAAATCTGCCGGACTCATGGGATGAAAAATGACCTCCGATCCATCGCTGAGCAAAACTTTCAATTCCATTACATGTTCCCGGGTACTACCATAAACTATGGAAGTGGTACCGCAACTGTTGTTGCCCACCATACCTCCGATCATGGCACGGGTAGCGGTACTGGTAATGGGACTAAAAAAATAACCGTGATCTTTGAGGTAATTGTTGAGTTCGTTTCGGACCACTCCTGGCTGGACCCGGATCCAACCCTCATTTTTATTGAATTCAATTACCTTGTTCAGGTACTTGGATACATCCACCACTATGCCTTCTCCTACACATTGCCCAGCCAGGGAGGTTCCTGCCGTGCGGGGAATCAGCGAAGTTGCATTTTCAGTGGCAAACTGAATCAATTTTTGAATATCAGATGTATTTTTAGGCAAGGCCACGGCCAAAGGAAGGGAACGGTAGACAGAAGCATCTGTGGCGTACAGTGTTTTCATTAAACTGTCGAAATGCAATTCGCCATCCAACTTTCCGGCCAATTGCACCAAAAGTGCATTAAAATCCATTGTGTTCTTACTCATGGATCAAAAATATAACAGTTAACACTAGGAATGAACAGGAAAAGGGGATTTTATTTTAATAAAAGCACACAGGATCCAATTATGGTTTCTATTTTTGATCTTCCATACCCATGCTTTTCATTCGTTATTAAAAATTATGTTATTACAAACCCCTCTTGACCAGGTACAAATTGAACATTTACGAAAAAATGGAATGCTTCATCCGGATGAGATGGTGATCAGCAGTGAAAAGGCAGGAGAAGGTAACATGAACGTTACTTTAACCATTAACACAGAAAAAAGATCGTTTGTGTTGAAGCAGTCCAGGGACCACGTAGTCAAGTATCCGCAGGTGCCAGCACCCCGTGAGAGAACGGGTATAGAATTTGCCTTCTACAAAACCCTTGCCGGGGATGAGGTCCTTGAGTCCTTTTCTCCCAAAGTGCTGGGTTTTGATCCTTCCCATTGGTTACTGGCATTGGCCCACCTGAAAAAGGCGAAAGATTTTCTGGATATATACCAACATCCGGAAATTTTGCAAAACCATCAGTTGGAAGATTTGCTGCATTACCTGAAATCTCTGCATCATTTAGCCATTGATGCTTTTCCTGAAAATAGGGCCATGAGAAAACTGAACCACCAGCACATTTTTGTCCTGCCGTTTCAGAAAGACAATGGATTTGATCTGGACCAAATCCAGCCGGGCCTGCAGGATCTTTCTGAAATAATAAAAAGCAACAAGGAGTTGCTCCATCAAATCAATTTATTAGGGGAAAGGTATCTTAGCAAGGGAAAACACCTGATTCATGGCGATTTCTATCCCGGAAGCTGGTTGGATACTTCAGACGGTATGAAAGTGATCGATACCGAATTTGCATTCATGGGTGATCCTGAGTTTGATCTGGGCGTAATGCTGGCACACCTGAATATGTCCCGGATACCGGACAGCCTGATAGAAAAAATACGTAATTCTTATCCACTGAACACCAAATGGCTCGCCCAATATACGGGAGTGGAAATTCTGCGCCGCATATTTGGACTGGCCCAACTCCCCTTATCGTTAACCTTACCAGACAAGGAAAAACTAAGCCTTTACGCTATTGATCTTCTCCTCAATGAACAATTTTAAAACCCTTATTTTGTTATTTTTGCTATCATGGATCAGTTCTTGCAGTTCTGATAACCGGCCTCCGGAAAAGGCCGAATTGACCAATGAGCCAGCCCCCACTTTAAGTCTTAGCCCTGCTGAATTGGAGGACAAGGTAAAAGGAATGCTCATTGGCAGTGCGATTGGGGATGCCATGGGTGCGCCAACAGAGATGTGGAGCAGAGATGACATCAACAGAGAATATGGGTGGGTTACCCAACTGAATAATATGGTTAGGGAAGTTTCCCCTGAGGGAACCTGGAAGGTTAATTTACCTGCCGGTGGAACAACCGACGATACCCGGTGGAAAAAGCTGACCTTTGAGTATTTGGAAAAACAAAATGACCTGGAACTTGATCCGGTTCAGTTTTCAGAACAAATCCTTAAGGAGTATGAAATGTATTTTGAGGATTTTAAAACCCTGCAACCCGAAGAAACCGAAGCATTGGAATATGCCAATCTGAGGGTGCTTTGGCTCCAGGAATGGTACAAAGTATCTCAACCACTGCTTGAAAATAACCTGATGGGCTACCAAAAAGCATTGGGAAAATTTTATGGTGGAGAAATGGTCTGTGCAGGTTTACTTTATTCCCCTGCCCTGGGTCTTTTATATCCGGGACAGCCTGAAAAAGCCTATGAACAAGCCTTTAACCTAAGCTTGTTTGATTTGGGCTACGCCAAGGATATCAGTGCCTTATCCGCGGCCATGACGGCAGCAGCCATGACAGCATCCGGAAAACCGGAAAATATGCTGGAAGTGCTGCGAAGGGTAGACCCTGAAAGCTATTTCAAAAGCCGGTTGGTGGGAAGAAGCAGCTACCGCATTCTGCAAACTGCCCTTTCAATCGTTGAAGAAGCGAAAGGAAGTTCGATCATGGAAAATGAATTAACTGGCCAGGATGAATCCCCGAAAGCGGCCATCATGAAGGCTTTCGAACTACTGGATGAGCAATTGCAGGACATGCCATTTCATGCAGGTGAGATCCATTTGCAAGTCCTGACCGCTATGTTGTTCAGCGATTTTGAATTTCTGGATACCCTGGTCTTTTTGGTCAATTTTGGCAGGGACAATGATACCACCGCAGCTGTGGCCGGTGCCATATTGGGAGCTTATCATGGATTTGAAAACCTGCCGGAAACCATGAAAAACCAGGTAATTGAAGCAAACAAAAATGAGTTGGATATAGATTTGATTGGCCTGGCAGAAAAACAAACAGCCCAAATCCAATCCCTCTACAGTAGAAAAGAGTAGCTTTGCAGGCAAACAAATAACCTAAAATAAAGTTAAATTCCGGGAAAAATGAGTAAATGTAAAAGGGGAATATAACTAATATATGCCTCAATTAATTCATTCATACCTATACTTGTCTCTT
>NZ_JABURL010000118.1 GCF_014762705.1 Cyclobacterium sp.
CCGGTGGTGCTGCAGGTATGTTGTGAGAAGGATTTTTTTTTCTTGATTTTTTGGTATCTTTTTCAACACGGAAAAAGTACAATATAAATACTGTATAATACCAAAAATACGGTAAAATACCAAAAATAAACTTTAACTCCTAATTATCCCCTAATCGATGAGAAGTTTATATTCCCCTATAATGCAAAGAACCTATCGTCATCCCGATTTCTGCGTTTAAAAAAAGTTAATGCTACCAATGACGGTTTCGTTCCTTACAGCAGTGGACGCTTTTGACTTGGGTAATCTTTTGAGAACATTACTTGCACCCGTACCAGTCTGTTGGTACCTCAGCAACTCCGGTGTATCGAAACGTAATTCATCTAGTTCCGGACTTAGTCGCTTCGATTAAGATTGGTTTGCAGAACTACTGGAGAAGGGGGGAATTGTTAAAACCCCCTGGATAGTATTCAATTTTGTGATAATTTAGTAGAAATGGCAGTCAAAAAAAATATCTTTGTGTGCTAACGGTTCTTTTTTTTAATTTGCAAAACACAGACAGCAAGCATATGCGTTTTATCATCATTTCAATCTTTTTTATTTCCGTTTTACTTTTTTTCAGCATACATATTTCCCCTGAAAACTGGGATTATACAGGACTGTTGTCATTGTTAATACCCATTTTTGTTTTATTGAATCTTTTTTTGGTTGTTCTCCTGTTATTTGGCAGGATTAAATTGATCATCTTCCCCATTTTAGCCCTAATTATAGGCTGGAAATTCTTTATAGTCACCATTCAATGGAATTTCCCGGATCAAGAGACAGAGGGTTTCTCCCTTCTGAGCTACAATGTCATGCTTTTTAACAATACCTGGGGACCAAACAAGGAAGAGTTGGTACTGAACTCTATCCAATGGGCTAAGGAAAACCCCTCAGACATCAAATGCTTTCAGGAATTTTACCAGGATTTTACTACACCTTCAAGAAATGCGCTGAAGATTATCGGTAATGAAGGGGAATATGAACATGCCTTTATAACCGTAGACGGAAACCCCAAAAAGAAATCCTATGGTATGGCCATTTTCAGCAGGTTCCCTATCATCCATAGTGGGAAGGTTTTTGACAATAAAAAAAACAATGGAGCCATGTTTGCCGATGTCATTATCCGAAAGGATACCATCCGAATTTACAACACCCATTTGGAATCCATGAATATCCGTGCGGCAGAACTGGATAACCTGGAAGGCATCAAAAGCCAGTACCGGAGTACCATTAGAAAATTAAAACAGGGTATTCAATTGCGGGCAACTCAAACCGGGATACTTAGAGAACACATAAAAAACAGTCCTCACCCTGTGATTTTGGCAGGAGATTTTAATGACTTGCCCTATAGCTACACGTATTTCAGTCTAAGGGAAATTTTAGAAAATGGTTTCGAGCAAATGGGCAGGGGATTTGGCTTCACCTACAATAAAGTGTTGTTTTTTTTGCGCATTGATAATATTTTTTTTAATGATGGTTTAGAAATTTTACAGTTCAATACCCATAGGGAAGTGGATTATTCCGACCACTATCCTATTTCTGCGGTTTTTGCTTTTCCGGAAGATCCCCAATAACTTTAGCGTTCAAGAGCTTTTTTATGGATAGCAACAATACCGGAAGCCAGAATAAATCTGCCAATAAGGCAAAAAACAAGGAAAGGCTAACCAAAAATCCGGCAAACCAGGGGATCTCCAGGTCACTGAACATCAAAACCAAAAAACCTGATGATAAGATAAAAGTAGTCAGGACAATGGCCTTGCCAGTGGTCATGAAAGTCAGGCGCATGGCATGATCCAATAAATTCCCCTTTGCCATTTGTAAACGGAGGTTGGTCATAAAATGAATGCTGTCATCAACCGCTATCCCGAAGGCAATTGCAAAAACAATTGATGTCGACAGTTTGAAATCAATACCAAACCAATACATGGCTCCCCCTATCCATAGCAGGGGAACAATATTGGGCAGCAAGACCAGAAAAGCTATCCTCCAGGATTTGTAAAGCAGGCCGACAATAAAAACCACCAAGAAAAAAGCGAAACCCAAACCCTCAAAAACATTTTGGGTTACCTGTTCATGGCTTTTGTCGATCAAAAAGGAAGTACCGGTGATCCTTACCTGAAGGAGCTCTTTGTCTATGTTGTTCTTCACAAACCTGTTTAAATTTTGATGCAGGCGCTGCCCTTCAAAACTACCCAGATCCTCCATCCTGGCACTCATTCTTCCTGATTTCAGGTCTTCCGACCAGACACCCAAATCACGCTTTTCCATAAATTGATCACGCATGCGGTCCATTCCTTGATAGGCCAGTTCGGAAGGCAACCGATAAGCTTTTGGGTTGCCCCTGTTTCTTGCCTTATTGATACTTTTGATCAGAGTGAGCGGAGAAAGCACATTATCGGTTTTGTAGTTTTCCTTGATAAATGCGGCCAACTTTTCCATTTCACTGAGCACCTGGTAATCAAAAATAGTAAGGTCATCATTTTCTACGGATACAAAAATTTCCAAAGGCTTGGAGCCGGAAAATCTTTCGTCAAAAAACCGAAAATCAGCCATTAATGGATGATCTTCAGGCAGATTGTCCAATATATACCCGTCGGTTTTGACCTGGGACATGAAAAACCCCGCCAAAAGACTAATACTTACAAAAAGTACCGCTATCAGGCTTTTTTTGGCTAAAATCCATTGGTACAATTTCCCCATTGAATTTTCCCACCTTGCCTCCCATACCTTACTTTGAGAAGAGCCGAGAGGTGCAAAAGTAAACAAGGCCACTGGCAGGAGGCTCATCAAGGATGTAAACATGAACAATACCCCTAAGCCTGTATATAGGCCAAACCATTTTAAGCTATATACATCCGTGAAGTAGAGCGAAATGAATCCCAATGCAGTGGTAAGTGCTGTCAGGAAAATCGGCAAGGCCAATTCTCCAAAAACAAGGGCCACCGCCTTCTCCTTCGGTACGTCTTTCCTGATCAACCCCTGATAATGACTCAAAATATGCACCATACCGCTCAGACCAATTACCATCAATATAGGGGGTTGCATCACCAGCATGATATCCAGTTCGCCTCCCGTTAGCAATAGAAAAGCAATGGTCCAAAAAATCCCAATCAAAATAATGATTAGCGGTAGCACTATCGCCCACCAAACCCGGTACAATAACCACAGCAAGAGGAGTACGCATATGATAGCCAGAACAAAGAAAAATGCGAACTCTTCTTGAAGCAAGCTGACAAAAGCACCTTGTGCTTTTATTTTTCCAGCCACTTTATAATCGGGTATCTCAGATTGCCTCAGCAGTCCTTCTATAGCCATGTACAACCTGTCTCCCTCCTCCTTGGCAATACGTTGTTTGTTTTTGACCAAAAGCAGCAGGTAACGGGCATTTTTGTCCATAAGGCTACCTTTCCAAAGATCATCTTCTGAAAGCCTTTGTGCAGTTTTTTTAAGGTTTTCGGAGGAAGACCAATCCAGGAGAGGCCTGAAATTCACCCCAAACGGGCCTATAAGGGCTTCTTCCTGGTCCAATAGGGAAACTACTTCCAAAACGCCTTCCAGCCCGCTGATCTCCTTTTTCAATTGAAGGGATTGCTCCAGAAAAAGGCTGTCAAAAATATCAGGTTTGTGACCTAATGCAATCAGGAGATAATCATTGTCATTTTCGAATTTCTCCCTGTATGCCCGATAAAAATCCAGGTCAGGATCATTCTCCTGGAAAAAGTTTTCAAAATCATAATTAAAAGTAAGACCCTGCCAGGTAAGTATGAAAAAAAGGGTAGTAAGCCCTGCAATTGCCAAACCTGAAAAAGCCTTGTTTTTATTCATTTAATAAAGGGTAAACATGCCCATGAAAATAGTCACTTCCCATAAGCAACTCAATTACCTATCCTCTGGTTCAGATCGGCTTCCCTGTAAATATAGATTGCCCAAAAATTAAATGAAAACAAAATCAAATTTCAGCCAAAACAACCTGTGAGGGGAATCGGTTTGTCTGCTAGCTTTATTTGCTTTATTTTAGGGCCAAAACGAAACAAAAGATGAAAAAAACCACCTTCTTTTTTATTTGGACACTGATACTTACTGGCTTTGGTCCTTTATCCCATGCACAAAGCAACCGATGGCAGCAATCCATCAACTATCAAATTGAAGTGGATATGGATGTATCTTCCAATCGGTACCAGGGCAGGCAGACCATCGCCTATTCCAACCATTCTCCGGATACATTGACCAAAGTTTTTTTTCACTTGTTTTACAATGCTTTTCAGCCCAACAGCATGATGGATGAACGGTCCAGAACCATTGCAGATCCTGACAGAAGGGTTGGTGATAGAATCGTCAATTTGGAACCTGAGGAAATCGGATATATGAGGGTAAAAAGTCTGCTCATGAATGGTAAAAAGGTAGTTATGGAAGAGGTAGGGACCATTCTCGAAGTAACCTTACCAGAACCAATTCTTCCGAACAGCACGGCAATTTTCAGTTCTGAGTTTGAGGCTCAGGTACCGCTGCAGGTAAGAAGGGCTGGCCGGGACAATGCCGAAGGGGTCAGGTATTCCATGGCACAGTGGTATCCCAAGATGGCAAATTATGATGAGCAGGGATGGCATGCCAACCCTTACATAGGCCGGGAATTTTATGGTACCTGGGGCAATTTTGATGTTAAAATAACCATTGACAGGGAATATGTTCTGGGGGGCACCGGATACTTACAAAATGCTGATGAAATAGGGCATGGCTACCAGGCGGATGGAGAAAATACAAGCCCATCTGGAGCAGCCAAACTTACCTGGCACTTTTATGCACCGCAGGTACATGATTTCATGTGGGCTGCCGACCCTGATTTCACCCATGACAAAATAACCATGGAAAATGGCATCACCATACACCACCTGTATATCAAAAATTCCAAAACAGAAAAAAACTGGTCGAAACTGAAAGAATTTACCCCCAGGGCAATGGAATATTTTAGTGAAAACTATGGCCAATACCCCTACCAGCAATTTTCGGTCATCCAGGGAGGTGACGGAGGAATGGAATACCCCATGTCTACGCTTATTACTGGTCAAAGGTCTCTAGGTAGCCTGGTGGGTGTAATGGTACATGAATTGGCCCACAGTTGGTTTCAAGGCGTTCTGGGCTCCAATGAATCTCTCTATCCCTGGATGGATGAAGGTTTTACCACCTTTGCCAGTAACCGGTGCATGGCGGCTATTTTTACAGAAGAACCGGCCGGATTTCCACAAAGAGGTGCCTATGTGAGCTATGAAAGGCTGGCAAAATCCGGATTGGAAGAACCGATGGCCACGCATGCGGATCATTTTCATACCAATACAGCTTATGGTGCGGCCGCCTATTCCAAGGGAGCCCTCTTTTTATCCCAAATGGGCTATATCATAGGAGAAGACATCAGGGATCAGGCCATGTTAAGGTATTGGGAAGAGTGGAAATTCAAGCATCCCAATGCCAACGATATCACCAGGGTAATGGAAAAAGCCAGCGGTTTGGAACTCGATTGGTTCAAGGAATATTGGGTATATACCACCAAAACCATTGATTATGCCATAGCTGGGGTAGAAGAAACAAATGGAAAAACAAAAATCACCCTCCAAAGAAAGGGTCTGATGCCCATGCCCATCGATTTATTGATCAATTATGCGGACGGGCATCAGGTAAGCGTTTACCTCCCCCTGACCATCATGCGGGGTATAAAGGCCGAAGAAGAAGGTTTTGCGAAAAGAATCCTTACCCAAAGATGGCCCTGGACACATACTACTGCAGAATTCCTGCTAGATCAGCCGATCTCAGCGATACAAAGCATCACCATTGATCCCTCGCAAAGATTGGCAGATATCAACAGAGAAGACAATGAGTGGGTAAAAGAATAGGTTCGAAAACTGAAGGCAGGATCAAATTACCCGGCCTTCAGTTTGCCTTTCAGACAACCACTTATTCTATCCGCAACTGGTATTGCAAGACAAAAGCATTTCTTCTTGTGGTTTCGAGCAGCCTACCTTCTCCTGAAAAATCAAAAACCGGCCTGTTCTGAAAGGCCAGGGTTATTTTTGAACCCTGTCCATTCAACAACAAATTAACCCCTCCTTCAAAATAAGATACAGGATCGTCCAATCGCTGGTATTTGGAATATTGTCCGGCAATAAAAGGCTGGATTTTTTCCCCTCTCTCAGGAATTTTCCACATAAATCCGCCTTGAAAATACACCGTATGCCCGGTACCGATGGCAGGCCAGGAATTGCCTGATCCATTAAATGTTCCCATTTCATTTACTCCCCTGCCCACATTGTTAAACCCGATCACCCGCAGGTACTGAGGACCAAAATCATAGTAAAAATAACCGGTATAAAAAGTCAATGCCTTATTCTTTGGTAATGGTAATTCCCCAAAAAGATCAATCGCCATCAGGGTAAGGGGAGTTGTTATTGTATCGGCTCTCGCATTGAGGTGCCACATGGCATCATTTTGCCTTTCAAAACCCATTCCCAACGCTAAAAGCTTCCTTTCACCATCATAGGTTCCGGGATGAAAAGGGGAATGATTACTTTCCTTTTCAAAAAATTGATGTTTCAGATAAAAAGCAGTTTGAATGCCTGGTTTAACATTGGCAAAAGTAGAAATCGCTGAAATCCCTGTATTTTCAACCGGAGCATAAGGCCTGCTGAATACCCACCTGTAATCCCATTTGCCTACCTGCCCTTTGATGTAGGCACTTAATTTCCGTAGAATATTATCGGTTTGATTGACGGTTGGTATCATGAATGGGGAAACATCCAGTGTCAACATTTTACTTGTCAGGGGTGCGGCATACCTGGAAGTTCCATTCCATCCCGATTGCCCTCCTCCAACAGTGAGAAATTGATGCAGGCGGTGATCTACATAAAAATCAAGCAGCCGGATTTCCCCGGATCGGGCAGTCAGGTAATTGATGTTATTTTGCCCGAGGGTCATGGTCATATTGGTTTTTTCCCTGATCCTGGCATAGGTCTGAAAACGAATCCTCCTTACAGAGATATCGAAAAAAGATGACGAAGCCTGTCCATTGATCAATGTGCCCGGATTATTTTCGTTCAATCGCATCCAGAGCTGTCCTGTAAGCCTCAGTCCGGCATAGGTACTGCTGTCATTTTCTGCATATAGACGTAAAGCTGGCTGTTGAGCCGTAGCAGGAATGGAAAAGCAGAAAAAAAAGAACAACAAAAGCAAGCTGATTAAGTTACTTTCAAACAGTTTATGGGATTCAAAAAAATACATTTTATTGTTCTCCTATATTTAGGTTTGTGCTTAAAATTAATTAATAAAAGTTAAATTTAAGCATGTTTTTATGCCAAGTCCAAAGGAACAACACGAATCAGGCCGGTCTGTTGAATGAGTTTGATATAGAAGCTCTTAGAATGCCAAATCCACCATGTACCTGATTTTTATGAAAATTCCCTGGATAAAATGGCTTGCTCCTTTAGTTTGGTTAGCTGTAGCCGCTCAATTTTTTCTCATGCTGCATAACCGGACAACTGATATTGGCTCCACCATCATTCGGTTTTTCAGTTTTTTTACCATCCTTACCAATACGCTTGTGGCAATATATTTTACCGTTATTGCCCGGGAGAAAAATAAAAAGAAATCGGATCATTTTTTTTTTACAACCTGGCAAATTAACTGCCATTACAGTTTATATCCTGGTGGTAGGGTTGGTTTATCAGTTGGTGCTCAGGGGAATTTGGAAACCGGAAGGTCTTCAATGGCTCGCTGATGAAGTACTACACAGCATCAATCCAGTGCTTGTTTTGGCATTTTGGGTTTATTTTGAAAACAAAGTAGCGCTTCATTGGCGCATGTTACCCTACTGGTTAATTTACCCGGCTTTGTATTTGATATCCATCTTGATTTTAGGCGAAATAACAGGCTTTTATCCTTATCCTTTTGTAAATGTCGAGGAATTAGGCATTGGTAAAGTCATTTTAAACAGCTTTTATGTTATGTGCCTGATTCTTTTTATTTCCGGTAGTTTACTTTTTACAGGAAAATATTTGCTCAGGTACAAATTATAATGGCCTTGTTTGTCCAACAGGTTTAAAACATACCCCTTCCTGACAACTCCTTTATGAACAATTTCTCCCCTTCCATTTATATTTTTTTTATACCATCCAACCGCTTAAAAAACCAGTCAATGAAAAATAAATTGCTAATTTTTATCCAAAACTTTGGGATTTAATCATAAACCTGATTAAATTAAACCACCATTATAACCAAAACCAATTCAGATATGAAGTTGATGATTTTACTATGCGGTCTTGCTTTTATTTCTATTCATGTACAGGCACAAACTGATTTGGAACTGGAAAAACGTACAGCGGATAAAGATTATCACTTCCAGGAATATGATGCCTTGCAATTTGAAGCAATTAATTCCGACATTTCTACCACTACTTTTCTGGCCAAAGATTTGCCCTATGAGAAGTCTCCCACTCCGGGGGCACCAATGGGGAACTACAAAGATTTTAAAATCATTAAAATAAAACTTCCGGTGGATATTGGCCTGAACACCTTGGAAGTAGGTACCCCTCCCAAAAAGGACTTCAAAGAATATTTGGTAAAAAGGGACACTAAACCCTAGGTTCAAACCTGGCCCAGGTAAACGAATAATCCGGTAAAATTTTTGGCTGTCCCGGCATTACAATAAGCCGGGACAGCCATCTTGTTATTGCATTTTCACCCGTTAATACTTGAGGTTAATTTATTTATCGCCTATGCATGAAAATGCCTTCGCTCATTAAAAACAGGCAAGGAAGTAACCGATCGGACGCCCTTGAAAAAGGTTTACGGTCATTTTTCGGCAATTCCTCACCTATCCATTCGCTTTAGCTGGCTACTCCCGTTGAAATCACCTCCTCACCTGGGTCAGTACAAGCGAAGTCTACCTGTTATTGGCATTCCTTGTAAATGACATTTGGGTCAATGCCTGTCTTTTCTCTAATCAAAAATTATACGTTTGCTTAGAAAGGCATTAATTTTCCCGATTTATTCATTGGGAACTCTATTGCAAATCAATCCCGGGGCATCAGCACAAAATCAGCCATTACATTGCTGTTTTTGACCTCCCCATTGCGGTGTCCTGCATCGGATTCCAATCCTAATGATTTTTTTCAATTACAGCCTTTCCTGATACACGACAAGCTATTGCGAAACATGCTCCGGGATACTGGAATGAACCTTTTCTCCATACACCTGGTACCATCCCGTTTATCGCTTTTGAATATTGGATTTCCTGGTTAAATTGAAAAAAAATAGCCAAAAAAATGCAAAAGAACGAAGCCTATCCGAAAGTACCTGGCAAACTGATAAACTACAGCCTGACGCCCACAGGTATTTCAGGACAAACGGAGAACAGTATATTTCAGATTCAGGTTTACGCAGACAATACTTTTAGGATACAGGTTAGTCTAAAAAAAACTTTTCAACCCAACCCCTATTCGGTGGTAGCCGAAGCGAATGAGAATGTATTTACATTTGAGGAACAAGATGAATTCCTTTTGTTAAAAACCACCAAAATCTATTTGTCTATCAGCAAGGGAAATTTTTCGCTTACTTTTAAAAATCCTTCAGGTCAGGTAATCAGCGAAGACGACCCCAATTATGGGATTCATTGGTTGGGTACAGAGGTCAGTAATTATAAAAAACTACAGGAATGGGAGAAATTCATTGGCCTTGGCGAAAAAACAGGAGGTTTAAACAGATATGGGCAAACCTATACCCACTGGAACACAGACCATTTTGCCTATGGCGCAGGGGATGATCCTTTGTACCTTTCCATACCCTTTTTTATGGGACTTCATCACGGACTCAGCTATGGAATATTTTTTGACAACACCCACAGAACAACTTTTAATTTTGGCGCTGGAAACAACCGGTATTCCTATTATTCAGCAGAAGATGGGGATTTGGATTACTACTTTTTTCACGATCAAAACATTACCGACATCATTACTGCCTACTCCTATTTGACAGGAAAGCCGGAACTCCCCCAGAAATGGGCCCTGGGGTACCAGCAATGCCGGTATTCCTATTACCCGGACAAAGATGTGATCCGGCTGGCGCAAACCTTCAGGGATAAAGACATCCCTGCAGATGTGATTTATCTGGATATACACTATATGGAGAAATACAAGGTTTTCACCTTCGATGGTAATAATTTTCCCGACCCCTCATCCATGATCAGCTACCTCAAAAAAATAGGATTTAAGGTAGTAGTAATACTTGACCCGGGAATAAAAGTCGATGAAGACTATACTCCCTATCTGGAAGGAAAATCTAAAAAACTGTTTTTGAAGTATCCAGATGGCGAGATTTACGAGGGCCAGGTATGGCCAGGCTGGTGTGCCTTCCCAGACTTTACTCTTGCCCAAACAAGGGATTGGTGGGCGGAAAAATTAAAATTTTATACTGATTTGGGGGTAGATGGATTCTGGACCGATATGAATGAACCTGCCACCTGGGGCCAAAGCATACCCAATTTGGTACAATTCGACTTTGAGGGGATGGGGGGAAACCATAAAAAAAGCCGGAATGTGTATGGTTTTCAGATGGCCAGAAGCACCTCAGAGGGACAACAAAAGCAACAACCTGAATCCAGACCTTTTGTCCTGACCCGATCCGGATTTGCCGGTGTTCAGCGACATGCTGCGGTGTGGACAGGGGATAATGTATCCAATGATGAACACATGCTGGCCGGCATCAGACTGGTCAACAGCCTTGGGTTAAGCGGCGTGCCATTTTCCGGATATGATATCGGTGGTTTTGTAGGAAACTGTTCACCGGAACTCTTTGCCAGATGGATCAGCATTGCGGCATTTTGTCCCCTTTTTCGCGCCCATACCATGATCAACAGCCATGCTTCCGAACCCTGGTCTTTTGGTGAGGAGGTAGAGGCCATTGCCAGAAATTATATCCGCTTGCGATACAAGTTGATGCCATTAATTTATACTGCATTTTATCAATCCAGCCAAAGCGGATTGCCGGTGGAAAAAAGTCTTGCCCTGGTTTATCCCTTTGATGACAAAGTGTACCATGGAGCTTATGAAAACCAATACCTGTTTTGCGATTCCCTGTTGATAGCCCCGGTAGAAAGTTATAAAACCATCACCAAAATCTATTTGCCAGAGGGTGACTGGTACTATTTTTTCTCGGACAGAAAGACCAGAGGAGGTCAGGAAGTCTTCTGGGATTGCCCACTTGATTACTTACCCGTATTTGTAGCTGCCGGCTCCATTCTGCTCATGCAAGCTGCGATCCAATATGTTGATGACAAGTATGATGGGAGATTAAAAATACATGTTTATAAAGGAAAAGGCGTACAAAGCCAAGACCTGTATGAGGATGATGGTAAAAGCCGCCAATACCTGAACGGGAAATTCTCCAAAAGAACCATTCGGATGGACCATGACCATAGAGTCCTCACCATAGGAGCAGCAACAGGAGAATTTACCAGCTCCTTCAAGAAAGCTAAAATTTACTTTCATGGCTTTTCTGAGCAGGTTGCCATCATCCGGGGTCAGGAGCAAAAAATGCAAGCTAACAACATTGCATTCTTGGATGAGATTTCGGAATTTGATCCCCTGCCCGTGGGAGAACATGCCTTTCAGATCTGTAAATCCGTTCCTGCATTGACAATTGAACTCGATACGCAGGAACAATTGATCCAACTCAGGTAAAGCATATAGAAAACTTAATTACTTTTGTAGTACTTCAGGGCATCGTCCATTTGCTCATTCAGCTTGTCTATTCTCCTTTCGGGACCAGGGTGCGTTGAAAGAAATTCCGGAGGTCTTTCTCCACCAGATTGTGCATTCATCCTTTGCCAGAAACCCGGCGCTTCCCTGGGATCATATCCCGCCATGGCCATGAAAATAAGCCCCAATTGATCTGCTTCCAGCTCCTGATCCCTTGAGAATTTCAACATTCCCACCTGTCCACCTACACCAACGGCTTGTAAAAAAATGGTTTGGGTCAAGCTGGGGTTTTCTCCCATGGCAGCCTGAAGACCTCCCATGAGACCGTTGGCTACCATCCCCTGAGACATTCGTTCCCGGGCATGATTGGCAATGGCATGGGCTACTTCATGGCCCATTACCACTGCAATTCCGGTTTCATCCTGACAAATGGGCAATATTCCAGTATAAAAGGCCACTTTCCCACCTGGCATACACCAGGCATTGACCTGTTCGCTTTCCAATAAATTAAACTCCCAGGCGAAACCTTCTGTGATTTCGGGGTGCCCATTTTCATCCAGGTATTTTTCTACTGCTTCGGCGATCCGCCTTCCCACATTGACTACCTGTTTGCCCTTTGTTGTATTGGTCAACACCTTGCTTTCTTCCAACACTTGTCCATACTGGTCATAAGATAAAGGCAATACCTCTGCATTGCTAACAATGCTCAATTGTCTTCTCCCACTTAAAGGTACTGTAGCACAACTGTAGACAAAAAGCCCAAGAAAGATGAACGCAGCTATTTTTTTATACATAATTATCAAGTCTTATAAATTTTGTTGGTTCAAAAAAGATGCCAGATTATTGGGTTTTTTTAAAAAAACAAATGTTTGTATATTGAGTATAAACCAAAATTATTCACAAATATAAAACATCTTACCAGCCAAACAGTTTACTTATTTAAGAAATTTCTAATTTAAATAATACCCTTAAAAGCTTATGAAAAAATACTATCAATTGTTGTTTTTAATGATAGGCATTGCAGGCACTATGCTTTTGCAATCCTGTGTAGACGAACAAAGTCCGGCAGATGCGCTGGAACTTTTAGGTAACAGCAGAACTTATCCCTTGAATCCGGTAGATGGTTCCGGGATCAGTGGAAATGTTGTTTTTGAAGAAGGTGAAGGAGGTTACACCAAAGTAACCATCAATTTGAGCGGTACACCTAATGGTGGTTCCCATCCCGCCCACATTCATTTCAATTCAGCTGCTGAGGGTGGTGACATAGCCATTTCATTGGAACCTGTAAATGGATCCACTGGAACAAGTGTAACCCTGGTCAACCAACAAGATGACGGCACCTACATCAATTACGAAGCATTAAGCTCATTTGAAGGTTATGTAAACGTACATTTGGCTTATGGACAATTGGAAACGGTGGTGGCTCAGGGAGATATCGGGGGTAATGCCCTGGATGGAAACTCCAAAAGCTATAACCTGCTTACCAAAGATGTGGACGGTATCAGCGGTACTATCTTATTTGAGAAAAGTGTAGGGGGTTTTACAGTGGCCACAATCAACCTTAACGGGACACCAGATGGTGGTTCTCACCCAGCTCACATTCACGCCAACTCGGCAGCAGAAGGAGGAGGCATTCTTGTTTCATTTAATCCTGTAGACGGCACAACAGGGACAAGCCGCACCATTATCCGAAACAATGATGCCGGTCAGCCCATTACCTTTGAGGAAATCATCAGCATGGATGGCTATGTAAATGTCCACCTCAGTGCAAGCAATCTGGGTACCATTGTCGCTCAGGGGGATATTGGAAGCAATGAATTGACGGAAAACTTTAAAGAATACCCGCTTGGCGAACTGGCTGTTCCCGGCATCAGTGGGTCTATCATCTTCAAAGAAAGGTTGAATGGCTTTACATTGGCCAGCATTCAACTGGATAATACCCCTGAAGGGGGCATGCACCCGGCACATATTCATGCCAACTCTGCTGCTGAAGGTGGTGGGATTATTGTTTCTTTTAATCCTGTAAATGGTACCACCGGAACAAGTGAGACCACTATCCGGGAGCTCGACAACGGTCAGCCACTAACTTACAACCAAATCCTTGATCTGGATGGATATGTGAACGTACATCTTTCCATGAATCAGCTTTCCACCATAGTAGCCCAGGGGGATATAGGAGCAAACGAATTGACCGGAATGAGTTACAGTTATATGCTCAACGAAATGGCAGTACCAGGTATAGCCGGTTCCATAACTTTTGAAGAAAGGAAAAACGGATTTTCCCTGGCCACCATCGTGCTAAACAACACACCGGAAGGCGGCATGCATCCGGCGCATATTCACGCCAATTCGGCTGCTGAAGGTGGAGGGATCATCGTTTCTTTCAATCCTGTTAATGGAACAACAGGAATGAGCAAAACTACAGTTAGGGCCCTTGACAGTGGGGAGCCATTGACTTATGATGCCATCATGGATATGAATGGTTATGTCAATGTTCATTTGTCGATGAACCAGCTGAATGTCATTGTAGCGCAGGGGGACATCGGGGGTAATGAGTTGACAGGAATGTCTAAAATGTATCCTTTAAATGAGTTGGCAGTTCCTGGTATAGATGGATCTGTCACATTCGAGGAAAGGAAAAATGGCTTCTCGCTAGCCACCATCATGCTGAACAACACACCTGATGGAGGCGTACATCCGGCCCATATTCATGCCAATTCGGCTGCCGAAGGTGGGGGGATCATTGTCTCTTTCAATCCTGTAAACGGTACCACCGGAATGAGCAAAACCACGATAAAGGCTTTAGATGGTGGAGCCGCATTAACTTACGAGGAAATTCTGGATATAGACGGATATGTGAATGTACACTTATCAATGGCCAACCTGGGAACCATAGTCGCTCAGGGGGATATCGGTGGAAATGAATTAACGGGAAATACCACCAGCTATGATTTGGATGAACTGGCGGTTCCCGGCATCAGCGGTACCATCACTTTCAGTGAAAGAAACAATGGATTTACACTTGCCACTATCAGTTTGATGAATACTCCGGATGGCGGCATTCATCCCGCCCACATCCATGCCAATTCGGCTGCAGAGGGTGGTGGAATCATCGTCTCTTTTAATCCGGTAAATGGCAGCACGGGTATGAGCGTTACCAATATTAGGGCCTTGGATAATGGATCGGCACTAAGCTATTCGGATATTTTAACCATTGATGGTTATGTCAATGTTCACCTTTCCATGGATGCACTTGGAACAATCGTAAGTCAGGGGAATATCGGTAGTAATGTCGCTGCAACGATTTAAATTAAGATTTGACCAAACTCAACCTGAATTTTATTACTAAAAATCCAGGTTGAGTTTTATATGTTATGGGTTTATTTTAGACAAAACCGCAGCCAAATTGGCTGCGGTTTTTTTATATTTTTAATTGATTCATTGGATCATAATTAGAGAAATCCTATCTTAATGAACTGCCGCCTTTCAAGTCCAAAAACCGATGAGCCCTTCACAGCAAAGTTTTTACAAGTCAATTACTTCCTACCCCGCTTTTCTGTGGTACATGTTAGGGAACCTACCCTCAGTCGTTTTTTGGGGCAGTCGCTTACAAAAACTAAACCTAGAGGAATGCCATACCATCGTACCCTTTAATTACAGGTCTAAAAACCCTTTTCGATCTATCTATTTTTCGGCTTTGTCAGGTACTGCGGAACTTGCATCTGGAATCCTTTGTATGCTGCATCTTTCCGGAAACACAACCATTTCCATGCTGGTAACAGGTTTTAAGGCCGATTTTATCAAAAAGGCCAATCAGACTGTCACCATGAAATGCCCCGAGGGAAAAAAAATATCGGATACAATTCAGAAATTAAAATATTCTGGAGATGTAGGCACAGTAACTGTGCCAGTTACCGGTTGTCATCCGGATGGTGAGATCATTGCAACTTTTGAAATAACCTGGTCCTTCAAAAAGCGGTAAACCACCTTCCATTAATCATGCATTTTCCAGGGCATGTTGCTGGATCACCTGCACCAACTGGTGGGCAGGTACAACTCCAGATTGCCTCCATACCGGTTTGCCTTTATGAAATAGAATCAACGTGGGCACCCCCTTTACCTGAAATTTACTGGCCGCCAGGGGGTTTTTGTCCACATCAATTTTTATTATTTTTGCCATTCCACCCACTTTAGAAGCAGTTTCCTGAAGGATGGGTTGCATCATTTGGCATGGCCCACACCAGGTAGCATAAAAATCCACCAGGACGGGCTGCTCGCCATTTATGAGTTCAGAGAAATTTTTTCCACTCGCCATATTCCTTACTTTAAGTTTAATACAAAATTAAAAAATTGATTCTGCTCAATCAGTAATAAAAATCACACTAACCAAAATCAGGCCAAAAGGGGTAGGTAACGATCCTTGATCAATACCAAATGATGCTCCAAGTGACCAAAGATAATGTGAACCAAGGCATGAAGAGACATGGGTTCTCCGCTAACCTTGCCAATAACATCCCATTGCTCCCGGGGTATTGTTCTGATAAATTGCCAAAACAGCTGACGGTTCAATAAGAAGGAAGATAAAAGCTCTTCAGTGTTCACTTCATTGAAAGTTGCATTTTCCACGTAACTGTTCTGGTCAAAGCCTGGAAATGCTGCTGACTCCCCCCTACTGATACAAAGTGCCCTGAAATGCATTATTTTTTCTGTATCCACAATATGTCCCAAAACCTGGTTCAAAGACCACTTTCCGGTCTGGTAAGTTTCTTGTCCTGAACCGGGTTTAATTTGCTGAAAGATCGAAACCATTTGATTTTCCTGTTCCCGGGAAAGCGCCTTAAGGTTTTTGCCAGCAACCAGGTCGATATACCTTTTATAAAATGGATTGTAAGTACCATCTGTCGGTAACTTTAGTCCCAAAATAGTCTCCATAATTTTGTTATTTTTGTATTTTAAATTCAAATATAAAAATTAGCTATGAATCCATTATTGGAAAATTTCAATACGCCATTCGAAACTGCACCTTTTCACCTGATAAATAATGAACATTTCCTGCCTGCTATTCAGGCTTCCATAGAAATGGCAAGGGAAGACATCAAAACCATAAAGGAAAATTCTCACCCCGATTTTTTAAATACAATTGTTGCCCTGGAGAACTCGGGAGAGAAATTATCCAGAGCTGCCTCCCTGTTTTTCAATCTCAATGCCGCCGAAACCAATGAAGAGATCCAACGGCTTGCCAAGGAAATATCACCTTTGCTCTCGGCCCATAGCAATGATGTTTTATTGGACGAGGATTTATTTAAGCAGGTAAAAGAGGTCTATGACCGAAAGGATCAATTGAATCTGAGTACAGAGGAAAGTACTTTATTGGATAAAACCTATAAATCCTTTATCAGAAATGGTTCTCTCCTGGATGAAGCAGGTAAAAAGAAACTTCGGGACATTGACCAGCAACTCTCCATGCTGGGATTGCAATTCGGGGAAAATGTATTGAAGGAAACCAATAATTATGAATTGATTATTTCTGAAGAAAAAGACCTTGCGGGCCTGCCCGAAGGAGTTGTGGAGGCAGCTTCACAGGTTGCGGAAGAAAAAGGAAAAAAGGGGAAATGGGTTTTTACCCTGGCCTTTCCCAGTTATATTCCTTTCATGACTTATGCCAGCAACAGAGATTTAAGGAAAAAACTTTTTATTGCCTACAACACCAAGGCCTGTAAAGGAGATCAGTTGGACAACCAGGAAATCATAAAAAAAATCCTCCAATTAAAAAACCAAAGGGCCAAACTTTTGGGCTACGACAACTTTGCCTCTTTTGTATTGGAAGAAAGAATGGCCGCTGACGGTGCACAGGTCCTTTCATTTTTAAATGAACTTTTGGAAAAAGCCCGGCCCAAGGCCAAAGCAGAGATGGCTGAATTGGCGGACTTTGCCAGAAAAAAAGATCAATTGGATGATCTTCAAAAATGGGATGTCAGCTATTATGCCGAAAAATTAAAGATGAAGAAATACCAGGTAGATGACGAGTTGCTAAAACCCTATTTTGAATTGAACCGCACCATTGAAGGCGTTTTTGCTACGGCAAAAAAATTATATGGGATCTCTTTTAAGGAAAATCCCCAAATCCCGGTATACCATCCTGAAGTGAAGGCCTACGAGGTCAATGATGAAAGAGGGAACCATCTGGCGGTATTGTATGCCGACTTTTTCCCCAGACCAGGCAAAAGAAACGGAGCCTGGATGACCATCTACCGTGGCCAGAAAAGAACTGGTAATAAAGAGCAAAGGCCGCACGTTTCCATTGTTTGTAATTTTACAAAACCTACCAAAACAAAGCCCTCTTTATTGACTTTCAATGAGGTGACTACCCTATTTCATGAGTTTGGACATGCTTTACATGGAATGCTGGCTGATGGTAATTTTGAATCTTTGTCGGGTACCAATGTATATTGGGATTTTGTAGAACTCCCCTCGCAAATATTTGAAAACTGGTGTTATGAAAAAGAATGTCTGGACCTCTTCGCCAAACATTATCAGACAGGTGAACCAATACCTGAATTCCTTATTGAAAGAATAAAAAAAGCGGCCAATTTTCATCAGGGATATCAGACGGTAAGGCAAATCAGTTTAGGTTTGTTAGATATGGCCTACCATACAGCCGACCCGGATAAAATCGAAGATGTTTTTGCTTTCGAAAAAGAAATCATGAAACCTACTGAATTGCTTGAACCAGTAGCAGGCACCATGATGAGTGCTTCCTTTTCCCATATTTTTCAGGGAGGTTATGCGGCTGGATACTACAGTTACAAATGGGCAGAAGTACTGGATGCCGATGCATTTGAATTATTTCTTGAAAAAGGTATTTTCGATAAAGAGACCGCCTATTCCTTCCGGGATAATATATTGGCTATGGGAGGCAAAGAGCACCCGGATGTCTTATACAAAAAATTCAGGGGCAGGTCACCTAAACCCGATGCCCTGATTAAGAGAGCTGGTCTGTTGGTTTGATAATATAAAGAGGCTGTCCGAAAAGTCGGGCAGCCTCTAATTTAGTTGTTTTTTTTCTCCAAAA
>NZ_JABURL010000052.1 GCF_014762705.1 Cyclobacterium sp.
AGTCAAAATTAACCATTATTGTGTATAATTTATCCATTATCAAAAAATAATTCCACAGTTTGTTTCTGGAAAAAAGTAATTTTAATCGTGAAACTTAAGGCAAGTATATGCCCATGAGTAATCCAATTCTGCGCTCCTGGCTTTTCCATAAAAAAATTAGCCGTTTAAATGGCCCTTATTTGTAAATTAATTGTACAAATAAAAAGACATAAACAGCATGTGATTTCTTTCAGAATAAAATGGTTATTTTAATTCTTTATATTTATAATTAATTTCATTTGATGTCATGATTGTTACCCTATTGGTCATTGGCCTTCTGATCTTTCAGGTCGTTTTTATTTACAACCGTCTCATTCGGCTGAGAAATAACGCCCGCGAGGGGTGGAGCGGCATAGATGTTCAATTGAAGAGAAGGGCCGACCTGGTGCCCAATCTGGTCACTACCGTGAAGGGATATGCTGCACATGAAAAGCAGCTTCTGGAGGAAATTACCACCCTCCGTAACAAAAGCATTGCCGGGCAGACAGTTCCTGATCAGGCCAAAACTGCCTCCGAATTGGGCAGGTCCCTTAAGCGGCTATTGGTAATTGCTGAAGCTTATCCTGATTTGAAAGCAGATAAAAACTTTTTAAAGCTTCAGGAGCAGCTTTCGGAAATAGAAAACTACCTGCAAAAATCCAGAAGATATTATAATGGCACAGTCAGAGAACTTAACATCAAAATAGAATCTTTTCCTTCCAACCTGATTGCCAGACTTTTTGGTTTTGAGAAGTTTGATTTCTTTGCACTTACGGATGAATCAGACAGAATGGTACCAGAAATCAATTTAAACTAATATGCGCCACATTATACTTTGTCTTTTTACAGTTATTTTGGTTGGCACTTCCCCGTTAATCGCTCAGGACCAGGAAGAAATTCTAAAATATCACAGTGAAATAGAAATCCAACCGGATGGATCTTTAAAGGTAACAGAGGAAATCCAGGTTAGAAGTACAGGAAATGCCATACAACGAGGCATTTTTCGAAGTTTTCCGGTAAGGTACAGGGACCGTTTCAACAATCAAGTAAGGGTAGGCTTCGATGTACTGGAGGTACGGAAGGATGGCACAAGGGAACCTTACCAAGTTATCCGGCAGGGTGATTATGAAGTGATAAGAATCGGAGAAGAGAACACTTTGCTTGAACCTGGAATATATGATTATACCATTGTATACACCACCAACCGGCAGATCGGTTTTTTTGAATCCTTCGATGAACTTTACTGGAATGCCATCGGGGACAACTGGGAATTCAGGATCCTGGAGGCAACTGCCAGAGTCATTCTTCCTCCGGGTGGGGTAATCGGCCAATATGCCGCCTATGCAGGCCCCTCCGGAAGTACAAATTGTCCCTGCAACATCAAAAAGGAATCCGATAGGGAATTGTTTGTGGAAGTCACGGAACCCTTAAATCCAAAGGAGCCATTGACTCTGGCCGTTTCCTGGCAAAAAGGTTTGATTGCGCCTCCGGGCGCTGCTGAAAAAACGGGAAATTTTTTGAGCGAAAACGGAGGAATCTTTGCTTTGCTAATCGGATTGCTACTGGCTTTTGCCTATTACTTTTACGCCTGGACAAGAGTGGGTAAAGATCCCCATAAAGGAGGAATTTACCCCATTTTTGAAGTCCCCGAAGGGCTTGATGCAGCAGCGGTTAGGTACCTTTACAAAATGGGATTTGATACAAAAGCCTATGTTTCGGCCATAGTGGCACTGGCAACCAAAGGCTGGTTAAAGATTTTAGAGGAAAAGAAAAAAAAGTATGTGTTGGAGAAAATTGATTTCCCCGAGACGACAAACAGTGGATACCAGCGCATTATGTCCAATCTATTTCCGGGGGGAAACCAGATGATCAGCCTGGACCAGAAAGAACACAAAAAGATTGGAGCAGCGATGAAAGGACTGCAAAAGGATTTGTACGAGCGGTTTCATAGCACTCATTTTAAAAACAATTATGCCTGGTTGGTTCCAGGTATATTAATATCTATTATAAGTTTGATTTTAGGCGTAAAATATACCATGGATAATTCGCTGGAATCGGAGAATGTTTTCCTGATTATGGGTCTGTTTTTTTGTTTCTTTTTCCTCATGTTTTTGAGAAAGGTGTTTCTGACAGTGATGCACTACCTGGATTATGGGCATGTGAAAATAAGTACCATTATCAGTGAAGCCTTCAGCTTTCTTTTCATCCTGGCCTTCCCTTTTATTGCTATTTATTTCTTTGATGCTCAGTTTTCGTTTGGCTTTTTATTCGTAGCGCTGATATTGGGACTTGTCAATGTAATTTTTGCATTTCTGATGAAAGCTCCCACCGAGAAAGGCAGAAAGGTAATGGATGAAATTGAAGGCTTCAGAATGTACCTGAATGCCGCTGAAAAGCCATTATTGGAGTCCTTTAATCCTCCAGGATTGACACCCGAAATTTTTGAAAAGTTTCTTCCCTTTGCCATTGCATTGGATGTGGGGGAAGCCTGGGGTAAAGCCTTTGAAAACAAAATAGATTCACTGTCCTCCGATGACAACCAAACGCGAAGCCGTTACCATCCTACCTGGTATTCCGGAACCGCCTTTGCGGCAGGTTCTCTGGCAGGATTTTCTTCCGACCTTGGAAAAACCTTTGGTTCTGCGTTGAGTAATTCAGCCAGTCCCCCGGGTTCAAAATCCGGTAGTGGTGGTGGAGGCAGCTCCGGCGGTGGCGGTGGCGGTGGCCAGGACGGCCACCACCTCGGCGTTGCCCGCGGCGGGACAGGTGGCCGTGCTCGCGGT
>NZ_JABURL010000099.1 GCF_014762705.1 Cyclobacterium sp.
AAAATCTACAGCGCAAAACTTATTGTATTTATCTTTCTAATAATCAAATGATTATAAAGGATTTTTGCAACTTACCGGCGATTGTTATTTGTTGAAAATAAAACTAAACCCGCACTTGGCCAAAATCGCTATGGAAAAAGCCGGAAAGAATTAATCAACAAAGCCTATAATTTTTATAGGCTTTGTTGGATATTGTTGAAAAATAATATTTATATTTGTCGTACTAATAATTGGCATGACATACGAGCAATTTAGCAGGTATTCCTTTCTGCTGGACAGGACCGCAAGGAAGGTCAAACAATATGCCCAGCAAAAGTTTAAGGTAAAGGAATTTGACATCACGGTAGATCAGTGGCTGGTCATGAAAAATCTGGATGCACAGGAGAAGCTCAGTCAAACAGAACTGGCGCATCTTGTTTTCAAAGATCATCCCACATTGACCAGGATTGTGGACATCCTTTGTAAAAAAAGGTATGTGGAGCGGATCCAGCATCCGGAGGACAGGAGGAGTTACCAGCTTCACCTGACCCCGCAAGGCAAAGAAAAGGTAGCGGAATTAAAGCCTCAAATAGCGCTGATCAGGCAAAAGGCCTGGGAAAATTTAAATGAAAAAGATTTTCATGAATTCAAGCGGATTCTTAACACCATATACAGCAACCTGGAAGAATAATATCGCCAATTATTTATAATAGTTGTTATACTAACTATATTTGTACAAACAATCGAATCCTCATGGGGTTCAACCATAAAAATCGAATAATACCATGATTACTACTGACATTTGTATTATAGGAGCAGGCCCGGTAGGCTTGTTTGCCGTATTTGAAGCCGGTTTATTGAAAATGCGCTGCCATTTGATAGATGCCTTGCCACAGGTAGGGGGTCAGCTTTCGGAAATTTATCCCCAAAAGCCCATCTATGATATTCCGGGTTATCCTGAGGTAAAGGCCCAGGAGTTGGTAGATAAGCTCATGGATCAAATCAAACCCTTCACTCCAACCTTTTCGCTGGGAGAACGGGTAGACCATCTAAGTAAACAAACCGATGGGTCTTATATTCTGACCACCAATGACAAAACGCAGATTCATGCTCAGGTTGTGGTCATTGCCGGAGGTTTGGGATGTTTTGAACCCAGAAAGCCCGTACTGGAAAATTTAGAAACTTTCGAAGGTAAGGGGGTAGCTTATATGGTTAAAAATCCCGAGCAGTTTCGGGATAAAAGAGTGATTCTGGCAGGTGGAGGTGATTCAGCCCTTGATTGGGCCATTTACCTTTCCGATGTGGCCCAGCGGGTGACTTTGGTACACAGGAATGAAACATTCAGAGGAGCACCGGACTCTGCCTCCAAGGTATTTGACCTGGCCAATGAAGGGAAAATAGATTTGATTTTATCTGCCAACCTGAAAGAACTGGGAGGAAATGGACACCTGGCATCGGTTCTTTTGGAAGATAAAGCCAAAGCAAAGATCAAGATTGATACCGATTACCTCATCCCTCTTTTTGGTCTTAGCCCCAAGCTTGGACCCATTGCAGACTGGGGTTTGACGGTGGATAGAAATGCCATAGAAGTGGATACCAGGGATTATTCTACCGGAGTAGAAAGAATTTACGCCATTGGGGACATCAACACCTACCCTGGTAAATTGAAGCTGATCCTATGCGGATTTCATGAGGCCGCAATCATGATGCAGTCGGCCTTCAAATATGTGTACCCCGATAAAAAACTGAGTTTTAAATATACCACTGTAAACGGAGTCAATTCATTTTAATCGTATTTTTAGCAAATGGTAACATTCACTGTAGAAGACCTGGAAGGCAATCGCCAGGATATTGAGGCCCCTGATGACATGGGGCTCAGTCTGATGGAGGTTTTAAAAGCATCCGAATATCCAGTATTGGCAACCTGTGGGGGCATGGCACTTTGCGCCACATGCCACATAGAGGTTTTGTCCGGAAAAACAAGCCTGGGGGAAGCCACTGATGTTGAATTGGATCAATTGGAAGCACTTCCGGAGTTTTTTCCAACCAGCAGACTGGCTTGCCAAATCAGGATAAGTGAAGAATTGGATGGGGCAGTCATCAAGCTAAGGGGAGAAGACAATTAAAAATCAATGAGGGGAACAGCCCAGCGGTTGTTCCCTTTTTTTATTCCGCTTTATTTTTGAATAGGCAGTTGCTCACCACCTCGCGGAATTTATCCTGTTTCACTGGTTTGGTGAGATATGCATCAAAGTCATGGTCCGGTGTAACCGTCTTTTCCCTGATGATGGCATTGGCGGTAAAACCTATAACCGGTATGTTTTTCCCATGAGGTGTTTCCCTTATGGCCTTCAACAATTCATATCCATTCATTCCAGGCATATGAATGTCCGTAATAACCAGATCTGGTTTTTCTTTCAGAAAAATAGCCATTGCCTGTCTTCCTTCTTCAGCCTCCAGCACCCTGGCACCGGGACTCAATCTTTCAAAATGAATTTTTACCAACATCCGGTTTACCGCATTGTCTTCTGCCAGCAGCAGCTTGAAACCACGGTGAGGAATTTCTGCGGGTTTTTTGGCAATAGGACGAGATGCTTTGGGCTTAAGCTCTATGGCCAGGATTTTGGTAAACAATGCCTTTATTTTACCTGGTGTCACAGGTTTGTCCAACACCCAGCTACAGCCGATCCCTTCATAGGATTTGATCGTTTCTTCCCTGTCGTTGCTGCCTACCACCGCCACGAATTCAACTTTATTTTTTGAAGGACTGGCAATGCGCATCATTTGCTCCATGGCAGCCACACTGTTTTTGCCCAATATCTTATGGTTCAGCAATACCACTGATATATCCCTGTTTTTCTCAAGTAGGGTAAATGAATCATTTACTGAAGCAACGACAATGGTTTTCAACCCGAAATTCATACAGTATTTTTCAATTGACCTGCCTGAATTTTCATTCCCGTCAATAATCAATACCTGAGAAAACCCCCTTATCTTTTTCTCAGTACTTTTTTTATAGGGCACCATCAAGTCAAAATAAAAACAGCTCCCTATACCTACCTCGCTCCTTATCTGTATCTTACTTTGCATCAGTTTGAGCAGTTTATTGGAAATGGTCAGCCCAAGGCCTGTTCCACCAAATTTCTTGGTTGTGGAAGAATCTGCCTGAGAAAAAGCCTCAAAAATCAATTCCTGTTTTTCCTCCGCAATACCTACACCTGAATCGATAATAGAAAACCGAATGTTACCCCTATCGCTTTCTTCTACATTTTCCTTCCATTCCACTTTCAACAATACCTCACCTGCCTCGGTAAATTTCAAAGCATTGTTGAGCAAGTTTATCAATACCTGTCTGAGTTTAAGTTCATCTGTTTCTATAACAGCAGGCACATTAGACCCCAGGTCCAAAATCAACTCCAGACCCTTATGGTGGGCCTGAAAACTTAAAACGTCCAGGATATTTTCAAGTAGCTCATGTAGGGGGACATTTTCGGGATGAAGATCAGTTTTACCTGACTCAATTTTGGCCAGGTCCAGCACATCATTGATCAACCCCAGTAAGGTATTGGCTGAATTCAGGGCAGTCTGAGCATATCTCAGTTGCTGCTCGTTCAATTTGGTTTTGGTCAGTAATTCGGTAAAGCCTATGACCCCGTTTAATGGGGTCCTGATTTCATGACTCATATTGGCCAAAAACTCGCTCTTTGCCCGATTGGCCTCCTCAGCAGCTTCCCTTGACCGCTCTATTTCCATTTGAAAATTCTTTTGTTGGGTAATTTCCCTAATCACAAGCAGGGTACCGGCAACCTTGTTATTTTCATCCTTAATCAGAGATTTGGTAAGCAGGTACCAGTGGGTAAATCCATCCACCCTCCTTTTTATTTCACAAACCTGAAAGTCATTCTGACCCGTAAATAGCTCCTTTATTTCAGGCCAGTTTTTCTCTATTTCCAAAATGGCCCTTTTTTCATCAACTTTGCTAATACCAATCATTTTTGCCGCTGACAGGTTTAAGGTTGCCAGGTTTTCGTTGCTATCCAAAACCAGTACACCTTCCTGCATATTATTAAAAAGGGTGTGATAGGCAATGGGCACAATTTTAAAAAGGTTGAATTTTTTTAGTCCAAAATAAAAAAAAACACTTGTTCCCAGGAAACCAAAAGGAATAGGATCCAGAAGAAAAGGAATGTTTCCCACTAAATAATAAATATACAACAATAAAGGACTGCATAAACCCAGGATGACCATGATCACTTGTCTTGAATCAGTTGGAGGGATTTCCCTGACTCTTTTAATCAGCAAACCAAGACTGACAAACAATAAAATCAGCGTGTAGCCTTGGTGTATCCAATAAAATAAGCCCTTCCCTGTTTGCATCACTTGAAAATGACCGTTGTTGGCAGTAATAAAAGAAGTATAAAACAACTGGTGCCATTCATTGGTCCATACAGCGATTAAATTCAGAACAGGAAGAAAAAACAAGGAAAAAATCAATTTATTGGAAATCCACTGACTTTTTCGGGTATACGCAAGGGTAAACAAAATGACCAGGGGCGCAAAAAACACCGCCCCCAGGTATTGCGCTTTGACCATTAGTATTTTTAATGAAACAGCAGGCAGGGTCAATTCCAAAAAATAGGAAAATGAATAGGCAAAACAAGCCAGCATCAATCCAATGAAATACCTGAATACCCTTTGTTGTTTCTCTTTTCTGATCAGAAGTGGAAACAAAACAGGAACGATAGCAACAGCCATCAGAACGAAAAACAATAAGGGATATTCTGAATACGAAAGCATAGTAAAAAAACTTCTTATTGAGAAGTAATATAGAAGAATAAAAACACATATGGTACTTTATTAATAATTATTTACCCGATATGGTCATATGATGGCTGAATTTATAAATTTTATCATAAACAAAAAGAGCCTTACAATGTATAAAAAGTTGTTTAAAAAAAAAGAAGGGTAAAAATAAAAACAGCCTCCAAGGGAGGCTGCTTTTATTTTGTTAAAAACCTTAATCTTTATTGTTTTTGTAGGATTGTATTCAGGTTTAAAGTAAACCATTATGCCTTCTGCAAACAAGACTTGTTTGCCCAATAGGTTGAATTTTTGTCCGGGCAGCAGACTTTTGTTTCCCAATCCCCCATAAATAGTAAAAAACGCTATACCAGGCAATATCGAAAAGTCGGTTGTTAGCTGTTTTTTATTATATTTATTGTATGAAATTTTTGCTCATTCTCCCTGGGTTTATTTGGTATTGTTTTTTACCAGGAATTGTGTGTGGCCAGAATTCAACAACATACAAACCCGTATTTTCTTATCCTCCTGATTTTGCACAGGAGTATCTGGATGAATTGCAGCATTTATCGCTTCAGCCATTGCAGCCGGACAGCCTCCGGTGGAAGGTACTATGGGACCTGGGGTATTATACACATACCAGGAATCTCAACCGGGCTTTGGCTTTTACGGATCAGGGGCTGGAAGAAAGCACAAAGGCAAAAAACAAGGTTTGGGAAGGCAGGTTTCAGTTGGTCAAAGGTGCCATTCTATTGAGAATGGATGAACCGGATCAGGCAGAAATCTACCTCAAGTCTGCTCAGAATAAAGTCAACCCAAATGACCTCTGGTTATTGTACACCAACCTGGGATATGTTTATGAGCGCCGGGGTGATCTGGGCAAAGCCTTTGACTGGGCAAAAAAAACCCTGGATTTGGGCATTGCCACAGGCGACCTTAAAGCCCAGGCAATGGCTTATAGCGACATCAGTTATTTGTTTTGGAAGCAGGAAAAGTACGAAAGCGGATTAATCTATGGACTCAAATCCCTGGAATTGTTCCGAAAAAGAGGGATTGATGATTTAGATTTTGACTTTACCCATTACGTCCTGGGAAACAATTACCTGGCCTTGTCTCAGACAGACAAGGCAGAAAGTCATTTCCTGGAAAGCATTGCCATGGGAGAAAAGTTTGGTTTTTACAATAACCTCAGTGATGCTTACATTTCACTGGTAACCCTTTACATCCATAAAAATGACTTCCTGGCGGCAAAAAAGGCGGGAAACAACGCTTTGTACTATGCCGAATTACTTGACAACGATTTTATGCAGATGAGGGCTTTACTCGGACTGGGGGAAGTAACCTATGCAATGGGAAATTTCAGGGATGCCGAAAGTTATTTGATAAACAGCATAGAAGTAGCAGGAGAGGATTTTGGGGACCATTTTTTTTTAAGCAAGGTTTATGAAAACCTAAGTAATACCTATGAAAAGCTGGGGAATAGCGATAAGGCTTTGTCTGCCTATAAGACCTACCATACATTAAATCAAACCATTTTCAATAAAGAAACTGAACAGAAAACAGCTACCTTAAAATCTGCCCTGGAGCTGGCTCAAAAAGAAAATACCATAAAGCAGCAATCCATTGACCTTGCTCAACAGAAAAAGAAAGCCACCTATTGGTATGTTGGAAGTATACTCCTGTTTGTATTCATCCTGGTACTTTTTCGGGGTTACAGGATAATCAAAAAGAAAAACCACTTGTTGGAAATTCAGAATAAAGAAAAAAGTTTTTTGGTTAGGGAAACACATCACCGTATCAAAAATAACCTTCAGGTAGTAAGTAGTTTGCTTTCCCTTCAATCGACCCGTATAAAAGACCCACAAATGCTGCAAATCATGCTTGAAAGCCAGAACAGGGTGCAAAGCATGGGCTTGGTTCACCAAAAGTTATACCAGGGAAAAAACCTTGCCTGTATAGAAATGAAAGATTATTTTTCCAAATTGGGAGAGGAAATCGTCTACAGTTTTGGTGCCGGAAATAAGGTAAAACTGACCTGTGATATGAAGCCCATGGAATTGGATATTGTGAAGGCCATCCCCATAGGACTGATCGTAAACGAATTGATCACCAATTCCCTGAAGTATGCCTTCCCGAAAGCAGCTTCAGGTCAAATAACCATTCAACTGGAAAAAATAAATCACACCTTAAAACTGCATTACAGGGACGATGGGGTAGGATTCAGAGAAAAGAATCCGGATAGCCCGGCAGGTTTCGGTGCCCAGCTGATTCAGTTGCTAAGCAGCCAGCTCAATGGGGAAATAAAAAAAATAAACCATAACCATACGGGAACATACTTCCTGTTGACCTTTCAAACAGCACCACAAACGGTTTACGCATGATAAAAATGATGATCATTGAAGATGATTTGATTCTGGCTGCGGATTTGGCTCAAAATCTCAAAAAGTCTGGTTATGAGGTAACCGGTATCAAAAACAATGGAGAAGAAGCCATACAGCATTTTCACCAATTTCGACCTGATATTTTGTTGGTAGACATCGGTTTGGGAGGAGGAATGGACGGTATTGAAACCATTAGCAGGATACAGGAGGTCAATGATACCACTGTTATTTTCCTTACCGGCAACAATGATGAGGCTCATTTTAAAAAAGCCAAAAAAACCCACCCTTTTGCCTTTATTTCTAAACCCTTCCGCTACCAGGAACTGGAAAGAACATTGGAGTTGGTCATGGCACAACTCAATTATAATAATGAGAAGGCAAGGCCTGCAACATTTAATGAAGAAAGTATTTTCATCAGGAATCACAACAAACTGGTAAAGGTGCTTTATGAGGATATATATTACCTGGAGGCAGAAAGAAATTATGCAAAAATCCACAGCAGGGAGCAGACAATACTGGTAGTTTCTCCGCTGAAAGTGCTGGCCAACAAACTTCCCGCTCATCGCTTTATCCGCATTCACCGGTCCTATCTGGTCAATATCCCTAAAATTGAAGCTGTTGGGGATGGTTTTGTTGAAATCAATAAAAAAACGTTGCCTGTGAGCAAGCAGTTTAAACAAGGTTTATTGAAGAAAATCAATACCTTATAGCAGCTGTTTATGTTTTTTTAATCCCTGCGAGGCTTACATTTAAAAAATGAAAAAATCACGAAGAAGAAATGTTATTTTTTAGATTTGAGAATATTATTTTTTTATATTTTATAGGTAATGGCTGGGTGAAAATTATTTTTTTTAAATTTATGATTGTTTTTATTGCACTTTTTGATTGATCAAAAAGTACCAAAAAATCAAGACAAAAAAATCCTTCCCCCCACAAGCCTTCTGCGCACCCCGGTTTTTTGTCGGCCCAGCCCTCTTTGCATATTTAAATCATAGGTCTCCTTTTTTTAATTTCTTCGGGAGCTGTACTTTATATGAAAAACAGTTTAAATTACGCCAACGTTAAACTTATTGAAGAAAATCAATACCTTATAGCAGCTGTTTATGTTATTTTTAATCCCTGCGAGGCTTACCTGCTCATTTGGATTTAAATTCCCGGGGACAGATTTTGGGGATTTGAAATCCGCATAATGTAAACATGCTCAGAATTTCAATCCAGATTTATCCTGGACCGGTAATGCAATTGTCAAAAAACCATACTAGTCCAAACCCTTCAAAATGGTATCCCTTAAATTCTCCCTGGCCTTTTCCATCAGCTCCGGGGAATTGAAATCCAGGTCTGGCAACCGCAACACCTTATCAAAACCTATTTGCTCTCCCTCATTCCCCGCAGAAACCAGCCAAATCGGCCTCCCCATTTTTTTGGCCATTTGCAACAATTCAAAACTGCCTTTTCCATGAGCGGATTGGGTGTCAAACTTTCCTTCTCCGGTAATTACGATATCTGCGGCCAACATCCGTTCTTCTACCCGGGTTTTGTCAAAAAAATACCTGGCCCCTTGTTTCATTTCGGTAGGGAAAAAAGCACTTAAGCCCAAAGCAATTCCCCCCGCCGCTCCAAAACAGGGCTGATCCTGCAGTTCCCATTTGCATTTCTTTTGGAACAAATTAAAAAGGTTTTGAGAAGCGGTTAAAAATTTTTGATGATCTGCTAAAAGCAAGCCCTTTTGAGGACCAAATACCGGGATGGCACCAGATGTGCCAAAGAAGGTATTGCTTACATCACATAAGCAGGTAAAAGAAACCTCAGGAAGTTTTCTTCCTATCTGAATATGCCTGATTTTATCCAAAAACCCTGGGCTGAATTGCGACAATTCCCTTCCTTTTGCATCTAGAAACTGAACCCCCAGGGCCTGTAAAATACCGGTTCCCATATCAACACTGGCACTTCCCCCCAGTCCCAGAATGATTTTTTCCGCCCCAAGGCCCAGGGCCTTTTGGATCAGCTCCCCTGTACCATAGGAACTTGCTGTCCAGGGATCTCTTTCATGATCTGCCAGCCACTTGATACCGGAAACGGTGGACACATCCAGGAATGCGGCCCGGGAAGCCTCGTCGAAGCCAAAAAAACCCTTCACAGGCCTGCCCAAAGGATCACATGCTGTGACCGGGATAATGTCCAGGCCCAATTGCTGGCTCAGCAAAAAACAAGTACCATCGCCACCATCGGCAATAGGACAGGTATCCACCTGGTCTCTGGGATGCAAGTCCAGGATCACTTTCTTGATGGTGGCAGCGGCCTCTTCTGCCAGCAATGTGCCCTTAAATGCATTGGGTGCTACCAGCCATTTCATTTTTTATCCATTATTTTCATTCTTTCAAAATAATCCCTGGTTGCTGCCACCACCTTTGGAGACAGGTAGATGGCCGAAATCATGGTGGGAAAGGCCATGACCGCATACATGCCATCCACAAAACTCATGACCACACTCAGCGATGTAACAGCACCTGCCACAATGGTGATCAGGTAAAAGTAATTGTAGTAATCTGCTTTATCTGCCCCAAACAGGTAATTGAAACATTTGTGCCCGTAATAAGAATAAGTAAACATGGTAGAGAGCGCAAAGATCAATACGGCTGCCATCAGCAGGTATTTGCCAATACCGGGCAAACCCTGCTCAAAAGCTGACAAGGTCAACAGCACCCCATCTTTTTCCCCGGTTTTCCATACCCCGGTAACCAGAATCACCAATGCTGTAAGGGAACAGACCACAATGGTATCGATAAACGGCCCCAGCATGGCAATCAAACCTTCCCGGACAGGCTCACTGGTTTTGGAAGCCCCATGAACCATTGGGGCAGTACCTATTCCTGCTTCATTGGAAAATGCCGCCCTTCTGGCACCAATGATAATGACCTGACCCAGAGCACCTCCCAATACAGCGTTTCCGGTAAAAGCGTCTTCCAAGATCACCATTAACATGGAGGGCACCTCACCTAAATTCTTGAATAATATAATGAATACACAAACAAAATACATGGTAACCATGAACGGCACCAATCTGGAAGCCACCTTGGCTATCCTTTGGATACCTCCCAGAATGACCATTGCTACCAATAACATTACAGTGATGCCTATGATCCAACGGGAAGGCTGCCCCCAATCCAGATCAAATGGCTGCAACATGACCACCCTGATTACCGCCGTTAATTGGTTGGCCTGAAATATGGCCAAAAGTCCCATGATCCCTGCCACACAGAAAATAACAGAAAGAAAGCGCCATTTCTTTCCCATCCCCTCCTCTATCACATACATGGGGCCACCCTGTACATGCCCGGATGAATCCTTTCCCCGGTACATGATGGCCAGGGTACAGGTAAAGAATTTTGTAGCCATCCCCACAAATGCAGATACCCACATCCAGAAAATAGCTCCCGGGCCGCCGGTACCAATGGCCAAAGCCACTCCACTGATATTGCCCAGGCCTACCGTGGCCGCTATGGCCGAAGACAATGCCTGCAATGAAGTAATATCACCCGAAGCATTGGGATCATCGTATTTGCCCCCCACTACTTTCATAGCATGCTTCAGACCTCTGAATGGAATAAAACCAGAATAAAGTAACATAAAAAAACCTCCACCCATCAACAGGACTAACAATGGAGTACCCCAAATCCAATTACTAAACTCAATGATTAAATCTCCCAATTTCAAAAATTTTTTTAGCTGACGATTGCTCTATAATAACCCCCACAAAGTAAGGATTAAATCTGTAAATACCCTCGAACCAATCTGATAAATGGGCTATATATAGTAGTCTATTTCCCCAAAGCTTGTTATTTTTGCAGGAAATCCGCTTAAACCAGCACCTATGCCCTCTACTACCCAGACACTAGTCATTAAAATCGGTTCAAATGTGCTGACCATGGCCAATGGCAGTCCTGACCTGCAGCGGATGAGCACATTGGTGGACCAGGTCGTATTCCTGCTGGAAAAAGGCCTGAAGGTGGTCCTGGTAAGCTCCGGAGCGGTAGCTTTCGGTAGAAAATCCCAGCCGCTCTCCCCAAAAACAGATGCCGTTTCCAGAAAGCAGGTATGGGCGGCCATTGGGCAGATTGACCTTATCCGTGCCTATAAGGAATTGTTTTCCGGTAAAGGCCACCCCATCGCCCAACTGATGGTCACCCGGGAGGATTTCAGGGACCGCACCCATTACCTGAACATGAAAAACTGCCTGCAGGGCCTGCTCAAAAACCATATTGTGCCGGTAATCAACGAAAACGATGCCGTGGCAGTTACAGAATTGATGTTTACCGACAATGATGAGCTGGCCGGCCTGGTTGCAGCCATGGTGGATGCCGACAGCCTGATCTTGCTTACCAATGTGGATGGCATTTTCAAAGGACATCCTTCAGATCCGGAATCTGAACTCATCCTCCATGTGGGACAAAAAATGCCCGATCTCAGCCAATACATTTCCACCCATAAGTCCTCTTTTGGCCGGGGCGGTATGTTGACAAAAATGACCATGGCCAAAAAATCAGCTGATTTGGGAATTGAAGTGCTGATTGCCAATGGAAAAAAGGACAATGTGCTGATTGCCTACTACAACAAAGACCTGAAATGCACCTATTTTGAACCCGGAAAATCAAAGCACAACCATAAAAAATGGATTGCCCATAGCGACAATTATTCCAAGGGAGAAATCATCATCAATGAAGGCGCTAAAAGGGCTTTACTTTCCGAAAAAATCACCAGCTTACTGCCAGTAGGCATACATGCGATCAACGGAGATTTCCTTAAGGGGGACATTGTCCGGATCATGGATACCTCCGGCAAAAGAATCGGTCTGGGAAAGGCGGAATATGGCGCTGCCACTGCCCGAGACAAAATCGGTTTGGGCGGACAAAAACCATTGGTGCATTATGATTACCTTTACATTTCAGAATTGAATTAAAAATTGTCCGCAAGCCAAATGCTTCTTATGAAAAACCAGGAACACATCTTTCAACAAGCGCGGGATGCCAGCAGGAAACTATCTTTGCTACCTGAAGGAAAAATCAACAAAATACTGGATGACCTGGCCATGGCCGCCATTAAATATACCCCGGAAATATTGGATGCCAATCAGGAAGATCTGGACCGCATGGATCCTTCCGATCCCAAATATGACCGGCTGAAACTAACCGAAGAACGGATAGAAAACATTGCGGAAGACATCATCAACGTGGCCAAACTGGACTCTCCTTTGGGAACAGTTCTGGCTGAAAAGCGGCTGTCCAATGGATTGGAACTCAAAAAAACCAGGGTGCCCATTGGGGTCATCGGGATCATCTACGAGTCCCGTCCCAATGTAACCTTTGACGTTTTCAGCCTCTGTCTTAAAACCGGGAATGCACTGATCCTGAAAGGCGGCTCGGATGCCTATGCCTCCAATGCCCAGATCGTTGAAGTCATCCATAAGGTTTTGAATAAAAATAAAGTTGATCCCCATGTCGTCAATCTGCTGCCTGCCGGAAGGGAAGCTACCAAAGCTCTGCTTGAGGCCGTTGGCCTGGTGGATGTGATTATACCCAGGGGCAGTCAGGGCTTGATTGACTTTGTCCGGGACAATGCAAAAGTTCCAGTCATTGAAACCGGTGCAGGAATTGTCCACACCTACTTTGACAAGTCGGCAGACCTGGAAAAGGGAACCCAAATCATCTTCAATGCCAAAACGCGGCGAGTCAGTGTTTGTAATGCCCTGGATTGCCTGTTGATTCACCAAAGCCGGTTAAAGGACCTGGAAGCCATATGCAAACCACTGGCCAATAAGGAAGTAAAAATATTTGCAGACGAGGCAGCCTATGAAGCCCTGGATAAAAACTACCCGGACACACTGCTGCAACATGCTGAAGAAAAACATTTTGGAACGGAATTTCTCTCGCTTACCCTGGCCATCAAAACCGTAAGTGGACTGGAGGAAGCCCTGAATCATATTGCCAAATATAGCAGCAAACACAGTGAGGCCATCCTGGCTACCGATGAAAAGACCATTGACCTATTTCTCCAGGCTGTGGATGCAGCGGCTGTGTATGCCAATGCTTCTACGGCATTTACAGATGGGGCACAGTTTGGCCTGGGAGCAGAAATCGGTATCAGTACCCAAAAACTACATGCCCGGGGCCCCATGGCACTGGAAGAAATGTGTTCCTACAAATGGCTGATCAGGGGTCAAGGTCAGATCAGGCCATAAAATATGGAGAAAACCCTATGGTTTACCTGCTGTTCGACCTTATCAATACCGAATCCGGATAAAAAGGGAGTCGCAAAGAACGCAAAAAACGAAGAGGGGTTTGGAGGAGTTAATGGTTAAAAAGGCTGGAAAGGGGCTGATGGAATCAAAGTTGCTGTTTGGAATCGGGCCCTTTTTTAGGTAGAACCCTGGTTGTTAAGGGTTAAACGATAGCCTCCCCAAAAACCCCTTGGATTTTTGGCCCACCCTTAACCCTTAACAACCCCACCTACTAACTCCGAATCCCTCAAAACCCAAAAACCCGGTTTCCAAAATCAATTAACCAGTTAACCAATTAAACCCTTCGCGTTCTTTGTGTCTTGTGACCAAAAAAAGAGACCAGACCCGTTCAGGGATTACAAATCCCGAGGAGCAGGGCTGTCCGATATTTGCCATGTCGAACCCTGGTTTTCAGGGTTTACAATTCTGAGCGTACACAGGATTCGTGATTAGTGGCTTCCCGAGGAATAGTCACACCCATTATACATTTTTGGTGCTTCATACCTAATATATTACTTATGATTAAATTTCTATAACTATTCCAGCATGGGTTGGTTACTTTTTCAGACCAAATATTATTTATTCCATGAACTATATCATTAAAAAAATACAAAAAACGGCAGGCAGTCTCTTGTTTGCATCGACACTTCTTTTAGCTTTTTCCTGCGGTCACAGGACCTGAGAGATGGTGCCGAATTACCTACTTTATTGGAAGGTGAAATTTTAAATGTAGATCTGGCCAATCTGAGCATTAATGAATCCGGATTGATTTCCTCCTCTTTAAACATTCATGCTGAAAAAGGAGTCATCCACGCCATTGATCAGGTAATCCTGCCAGCAGCAGACGATGCTACATCAAGTGCTACCATTACCCTGAACAATGTAGGTGCCTCTGCCTATATCATCGCATCTATTGATGGCGATGGTGCTACCGGAACCCTGGATGAAAATAATGCGGCCATTGGTTTACAGACCGGGTTGAGGTACACCTTTGTCAACAATGGCGGAGCAAGTCATCCACTGGACTTCAGGGATGCGGATGGGAACATTTTACTGGCCGAAGGCAGCGAAAATGGATCCTTTGAAGCCGATGCAACTGTTGGTTTTGAAGTGGATGGAGCGAATATTAGTTTCACCCTGACCGAAGAACTCGCCGCAGTAATCGCAGGCTACCGCTGTACGGTGCATGGGGCCATGGAAGGAAGCATTACCGTTATGGACTAAAAAGCAGAAAAAATTTCGTAGAGGAAGTAAATGCCTTTTTTCACAAAGTGTTGGTTTAGTTTAAAGGCAGGTCGAAGGACCTGCTTTTTTTTATAAAATTAATCCCCCGCTACTACGGAGCTTTGGGTAGGGGCGAAAAGATTGGTTCTCTAGCAGGTTTCTTTAGTGACTCAGAACTTACCGGGGTAGTATATCGGCCGTGCCTACGGCACTTTTGATAGCTTGGTTGGATCCTAATCCATGGGCTAAAACCCATGGTTACTAAATCAGCCGCTCCTACGGAGCTTTAGATAGTGTTGAAATCCATGGGCTGAACCCCATGGTTTCCAGATCGATCGCTCCTACGGAGCTTTGGGTAGAGGAGAATCCAAGGGCTAAACTCCCTGGTTACCAAATCGGCCGCTCCTAGGGAGCTTTAGATGGTGTTGAATTTACAATGGAAATACTTTTCCAGCATTTCTGAAATGCCGCAAAAATTACAAAGAAAAGATTCATTGTTGTACATTAAAACCAGTGCCGTAGGCACGAGCTATTTAGTAACCGTAGGTTTTAACCTACGGTTACGGGAAATCTAACCTTCCTTAAGTCCCGTAGGGACGGACGATACTTATCGGGGTAAAATCGGGATTGTTTAGAGGCCCAAAAGAAAATCCTGAAACTCCTGATTATTAAAATTACTCATGCCTTCCTGGTAAAAAACAATTTCCCCTTCCGGACTGACCACCAATGTGGTGGGAATGGCCTGGCTTTGCAGGGAGGGATTCAGCCCATAGGCAGCATGGATAACCGGAAAGGAAAATTCCTTGTCTTCAACAAATTGAATACTTTTACTGAAATCATCATCCAGTGCTATCATCAGAAATTCTACCTGACCCTCATCCTTTAATTTATCGTACAAATCGGAAATATGGGGCATTTCCGCCCTGCAGGGAGGACACCAGGTAGCCCAGAGGTTAATAAACAGGGTTTTGCCCCGAAACTGAGAAAGGCCAACACGATCCCCATATTCGTCCAAAAACTGTCCCGTATAGTCAAAAGCTTCCTTTTCCTTGTTTTCCAAAAGCACCTTAGGCTTGATCAGACCTGTGGATAATACCATCGATTGCAACCCTCCCACAATAGGCGTGATCAGTCCGGTAAAATACAAAAAGGCAAAAATACCCAGCATGATGCCCCAACTTTTTACTTCCTTTTTCCAGTTCATAGAATTTTAAATTTTCACAAAACTACTTTTTTTTAGTATACATTCCAGTGACTTTACACACAAGACTATGAATAACGAAAGTTTTCTTTAATTTTGTCAAAAAAAGTCTTATGAAAAACCTTACCTTATTATTTTGCTTTTTTATACTGTTAATTTTTGCAGGAACAACCAGCGTTAATGCCCAGATGCATGTCGGTGTGTACCAGGGAGGAATCCTAAACCATATTGGACTGGGCACCAATCCGGAAAAACAAATTTTCGGAGAGGCGCGCATTCTGGCTGGTGATGTGGTCAATCCTTTTATTGGTCTGGAAGTTATGGGACAGTATAACCTCAAACAAACAGATTGGTACAATGCGCATGCCGGATTGATGCTGGGTTATACGGAATTTGATGATGGCAGGTTTGGCCTGCCTGTAGGGCTTAGCTTCAAGCCCATAGCCGCCCACCGGCAGTTTGCGGTTGTAATGGAGGGCACCCCGATGTATGCTTTTGATTTTACTTTCAGGGCCTTGATTGGCTTGCGCTATACTTTTAGCAAAGCCGATTAATAGCCGTATTTCTTACCCCACAATTGCCTCAATTGTTTTCTCAAGTCGTTTTCCCGTGCATTGGCACCGGGATCATAAAGCTTGGTATGTTTGATTTTGTCCGGCAGGTATTCCTGCAGGACAAAATTATTTTCAAAATCATGGGCATACTGATAAGCCTTGCCATAGTTCAGGTCCTTCATTAATTTTGTTGGGGCATTGCGCAGGTGTAGCGGCACCGGGAGATCGCCTTCCTGCCTTACCAATGCCTGTGCCTGATTGATGGCCATATAGCTCGCATTACTTTTGGGAGAGGAAGCCAGGTAGGTAACACACTGGGATAAAATGATCCTGGCTTCGGGGTAACCGATGATATTGACAGCCTGAAAACAATTGGTGGCCAATAGCAGGGCATTGGGATTGGCATTTCCAATATCTTCGGAGGCCAGAATCAGCAATCGGCGGGCAATAAACTTCACATCCTCCCCACCCTCAATCATCCTGGCAAGCCAGTAGACAGCAGCATTGGGATCCGATCCCCTTATAGACTTGATAAAAGCCGATATGATATCATAGTGCTGTTCGCCTGACTTGTCATACAGGGCCACTTTTTGTTGGGCTACCTGCATGACCCGCTCATTTTCAATGACAATATCCTCTTCTTTGAAACTGTCAATTACGATTTCCAGCAGATTCAGCAACTTCCGCCCATCACCTCCCGAGATCCGCAGCAGGGCATCGGTCTCCTTAAGGATTACATTTTTCTTTTTCAGCACCACATCCTTTTCCAGGGCCTGCAGCATCATGGCTTCCAGCTCTTTTCTGCCAAGGGGGTTTAAGGTAAAAATCTGGCAGCGCGACAACAGTGCGGCATTGACTTCAAAAGAAGGATTTTCCGTGGTAGCTCCTATCAAACGAATGGTGCCCTTTTCCACAGCTCCCAGCAGGGCATCTTGCTGCGACTTGTTGAACCGGTGAATTTCATCGATAAAAAGCACCACTCCCTGCTGAAAACGGGCCTTTTGGATCACTTCACGGATATCCTTTACACCGGAGCTGATGGCACTAAGGGTATAAAAAGGTGCTTTGACCTCATTGGCGATGATATTGGCAATGGTGGTTTTGCCCACACCGGGTGGACCCCATAAAATCAGGGAAGGCACAGATCCGGAGCGGATGGCTTTAAACAAGAAGGTTTGGGGTCCCGAGAGATGTTTCTGACCAATCAGTTCTTCCAACCGTACCGGTCGCATCCTTTCTGCAAGTGGGGTTTGGTCCATTATCAATCAATGCTTTTTGTGGAATGGGGAAATTTTAAAGTGTCATTTTCCAATTGGAAAGCCGTTCTTCCATGGTTTCCAGATGCCGGTCATCAATGTCCAGATGGGAGACCATCCGGATTTGGTCTGCGCCAAACTTTACCGCCCTGATCTTTTTTTCTGCCAGTTTCTCCAAGAAGGATTCCGGACTGATCTTTTCCAATTGAGCGATGACAATATTGGTAGCCACCGGCAAAGTACGCTTAACATTTGGGATTTGTTCCATTATGCGGGCGATTTCCTTGGCCCTTTCGTGGTCTTCTTCAAGCCGGCTTACATGGTGGTCCAGGGCATATATTCCTGCAGCGGCCAGCATTCCCGCCTGCCTCATGCCTCCACCCAATGCTTTTCTTATTTTTCTGGCCCTTTTTATATCCTGGTGACTGCCCAGCAAAACAGATCCCACAGGACATCCAAGTCCTTTACTCAAGCAGATGGAAATGGTATCAAACATCTTGCCCCAATCGTGTGCCCTTTCACCGGAATGAATCAGGGCATTGAATATTCTTGCTCCGTCCAGATGCAATTTCAAGCCGGTCTCTTTGCAGAGCTGCCGGATAGGCCTTATCTCCTCCAACAGGTATACACTGCCCCCTCCCTTGTTCATGGTGTTTTCCAGGGATACCAGAGCAGTCTCAGGAGCATGGTCATCATCCGGATTGATGGCTTGCCGGATGGCTTCTGCTTCAAGTTTTCCGAATTCCCCTTCCAGCAGCCTTACAGAGGCATGGCTGTTGGACATGATCCCTCCTCCCTCATACAGGTAAATGTGGGAATTTTTATGGCAAATCACCTCGGTTTGCGGTCGGGTATGCAGGCGGATGGCGATTTGATTGGTCATGGTGCCGGATGGACAAAACAAGCCGGCCTCCATACCGAAAATCCCTGCCAGCTTGCCTTCCAACTGCCGTACCGTAGGGTCTTCTCCAAACACATCATCCCCCAGGCTGGCCATCATCATGGCTTCTTTCATTTCCCGGGTAGGCAGGGTAAGGGTATCACTGCGAAGGTCTATGACC
>NZ_JABURL010000113.1 GCF_014762705.1 Cyclobacterium sp.
ATGAATAAAAACAAACGGAGTAAGGACAGATCCATGTGGGATGGGGTGTATGGATACCTGCGGTTTACCAGTACCCATATTGACGAGTAGTATTTTCAGTCCGTTTAAATGGCACCTATTCGGCTTCAATCATGCCTTTCAGCTAATCCCCCTTTTAAGGGGGCGCAGGGGGATTTTTTCGTGCTCATCCCATCTATCTGACTTACGATTTTGATGTGATTTTTCGTCAGTAAATCCCCCTTGCCCCCTTTAAAAAGGGGGATTTATTTACGTAACTACATACATAAACCATTAGGAGATTATATTGTCGATTTTTACTGCAAGAGATTACAGTTGGTCATCGAAATTGATGGAGATAGCCACTTCCAGGATGAATCGGTTGTTGAAGATCTTAAAAGGCAATTGGTTTTGGAAAAAATGGGCTTATGTTTTCTAAGGTTTTTGGATGGAGATGTCAAGAAATCCATGCCTTCTATTCTCCAGGAAATCGGTGTGTTTATTGATGAATGGGAAGTTGAAAATGGTGTTCCCAAGACAAATTTTTGAGAAAAAAAGAAGACTGAATCCAAACGATATTAAATCCAGGCTGTCAATGGAAAAAGAGCCAGTTTCAATAATTTCTGAAGGAATTCTAAGGTTAATAACCGGAAAATAGTTTTAGTTCAAATTAAAATTCTCGAAAAGATCCCCCTTGCCCTCCGCCGCGGCGGAGGGATTTCGTTTACAGTCGGATTTCCAGGTACGTAAATTCCGCCAGGATGCCGCAGAAGCTTTCAAAATCAAGCAATAATATCCTTAACGACATTTCCTGCCACATCGGTGAGACGGAACCTTCTGCCCAGGTGCTTGTAGATTAATTTTTCGTGATCCAGTCCCAACTGATGCAATAGTGTGGCCTGAAAATCATGTACATGTACCGGATTTTTGGTGATATTGTAGCCAAATTCATCTGTTTCGCCATAAACAATTCCAGGCTTGATACCGCCGCCTGCCATCCAGATGCTAAAGCACCTGGGGTGGTGGTCACGCCCGTAGTTGTCTTTGGTCAATTCACCCTGGCTGAAGTTGGTTCGCCCAAATTCTCCACCCCATACCACAAGTGTTTCGTCAAGCAAACCTCTTTGTTTGAGATCCGTAACCAAAGCTGCGGAAGCCTGATCCACATCCATGGCCTGACCAGTTATTTCTTTGGGCAAATTGACATGTTGGTCCCAGCCCTGGTGGTACAATTGCACAAACCGAACCCCTTCTTCAGAAAGTTTTCGTGCCAGCAGGCAGTTCGCAGCAAAGGTTCCTGGCTTTTTACAATCTTCCCCGTAAAGGTCTATAATACTTTGAGGTTCTTTTGAAATATCTAACACATCAGGCACCGTGGTCTGCATGCGGTAAGCCATTTCATATTGTTGAATTTTGGTATTGATCTCCGGATCATGAATTTCCTCATAAGACCACTGGTTCAACTGGGCCAGCTTATCCAGCATCTGTCGCCTGTCAAACCGGTTTAAACCTTTGGGATCATTAAGGTATAAAACCGGATCCTCTCCACTACTGAACTGAACGCCCTGGTGAATGGAATCCAAAAAGCCGTTGGACCAGAGCTTGGAATATACGCCCTGGCTATTCCCTTCTCCCCTTGAAATCAGCACTGTAAAGGAAGGAAGATTTTGATTTTCACTTCCCAGTCCATAGCTCAGCCAGGATCCCATGCTGGGTCTGTTTCCTTGTTGGGCCCCGGTTTGAAAGAAAGTTAATGCCGGATCATGGTTGATTGCTTCTGTATGCATGGATTTGATGATACAGATATCATCGACGATTTTGGCTGTTTTCGGAAAGAGATCACTTACCCAGGCCCTTGATTCTCCATACTGCTTGAAGTCCACGAAAGACCCTACCAAAGGTAGGGAAGCCTGATTTGCCGTAAAACCTGTCAGTCTTTGTCCATCTCTGATGGAAGCGGGTAAATCCTGCCCCTGCATTTCCCTAAGCTTAGGCTTGTAGTCAAAAGACTCCAATTGAGAGGGTGCTCCATTTTGGAAAAGATAGATAACGCGCTTTGCCTTAGGTGCGAAATCCGGTAAACCGGGTACGCCTGATTCCAGGTCTTCAGTTGATCGTGACCGGTTAAAAAGATCCGGCATCAGCAGGGAACCTAAAGCCACGCTTCCGATTCCAAGGCTCAATTTGGATAAAAACCTTCTCCTGTTTCTGTTCAATCCGTATTCTAATAGTTCCTTTTCCATAAATCTAAGATCTGGTGATGGCTTCTTCCATGTTATACATGGTGGAAATTACCTGCATTAAGGCTGCTACGGCTACTTTATCCGCATTTTCGTCCACCGGATATTCGCCTATTGAAGCCAATGCTTCAGCGTCCTCCGTTGTGATACTTTCCAGCTTTTCCTTAAGATAGTTTTGCAGCAGTTCTACTTCTTTTGCTTTCGGTTTCCTGCATAGAATCAAGCGGAAAGCCCTAGTAATTTTTTCTGTTTGGGTGGAGTTTTCACTGAGCAAACGGGCTGCCAGTACCCTTGAGGCTTCAAGGACCGTTGGGTCATTGAGCATGACCAAAGCCTGCAAAGGGGTATTCGTATATGAACGCTCCGTCTCACACTGGTCCCTGTTACTGGCGTCAAAGATTAGCATGGAGGGTGGTGGCACTGTCCTTTTTACAAAGGTATACAAGCCTCTGCGGTACAGGTTATCTCCATGGTCCTGGGTATATTCAGCCAGGGTAGATCCCCCAGCTGTCGCTGCCTCCCACAATCCCTCAGGTTGGTAAGGTTTCACACTCCGCCCACCTATCTCCGGTACCAGAAGTCCGCTGCTTGCAAGGACCATGTTACGAATAAATTCTGCCTTCAAATGGTGGCGCGAAGCTCTGGCGTAATACCTGTTTTCAGGATCTTTCTGCCTTTCCCTTTCATCGATCGCCACCGACTGCCGGTAGGTGGCAGACATCACCATTTGTTTGATAAGCCGTTTGATGTCCCATCCATTTTCCATAAAATCAATGGCCAGCCAATCCAATAATTCCGGATGACTGGGCAATTCTCCCTGCATACCAAAATCGCTGGTCGTATTGACAATTCCTCTTCCAAAAAATTCCTTCCAGATTTTGTTCACAAAAACCCGCGCAGTCAATGGGTTGCGCTTATCAAACAACCATTTGGCCAATCCAAGCCTGTTTTTTGGATATTTTGGATCAAAATTTAGAATTGATTCAGGAGTTGCTGGAAATACTTCTCTTCCGTATGCATTAAAAACGCCTCTTTCCAACACGTAATTGTTTCTAAGGGTATCCAGCTCACCCATTACCGAAACAATCAGTTTGCTGGTATCCTGTTTGTTTACAAACGAGAGAATACCTTCGGCATCTTCATCGGTAATCTCAATGTACGGCTTTTTTGCATAGGACTCCGGAGTGCCTACCAATGGATCTATTGGAGCAGTAGAGGTCCTCAACTCATCGATATTATTAAAAAATGAAAACATCTCATAATAATCCTTTTGGGAGATGGGATCGAACTTGTGGTCGTGACAAGCCGCACATTCAAAGGTAATGCCTATGAGTGCTTTGCCAACAGTATTGGTCCTATCTGTCACATAGGTGATCCTGTATTCTTCTTCATCTACAGCACCTTCCTCTGTGATTTTATGGTTCCTATTAAACCCAGTGGCTAAAATCTGCTCTTTGGTGGGATTTTCCAAGAGATCACCAGCCAGTTGCCAGGTAATAAAATCCTTAAAAGACAAATTTTGATTAAAGGCATGGATTACCCAATCCCTCCAGGGCCACTGTGTCCGGAAGTTATCCAATTGATAGCCATAAGAGTCGGCATATCTGGATATATCCATCCAATAAACAGCCATTCGTTCTCCGTAGGAAGGCTGAGACAGCAGGTAATCAACCATCTCTTCATAAGCGTCAGCATTATCATTTTCACTAAACCGATCCATCAAATCCAGATTTGGTGGCAATCCGGTCAGGTCAAAACTTAATCTCTTGAGCATACTTTCTTTTGAAGCCGGCTGATTGGGGTGCAATCCAACATCTTCCTGTTGCTTTAAAATAAAATGGTCAATCTCATTAACAGGCCAGTTTTTGTCTTCTACCTCAGGGGCTGCAATGTATTGAGGAGCTTGAAAAGACCAGTGTTTTTCATAAACCGCCCCATCTTCTATCCAGGTTTTGATGAGCTCTATTTCCCTGTTTGTCAATTTGAGGTTGGACTCCGGAGGAGGCATCACCTGACTTTCATCGCTCGAGTTTACACGCAAATAGACTTCAGACTGATGCGGTTTGCCGGGAACCAGAGCAAAAGCCCCTTGATTTTCCGCAAGGGCTTTGAATGCTTCACTTTCGATATCCAACCTTAATCCGGCTTCCCTGGCATCGGAATCCGGTCCATGACAGGCAAAGCAGTTGTCGGAAAGAATGGGCCTGATATGGAAATTATAGCTGACTTTATCAGGAAATTTTTCTGAAATCCCTATTTCACCTTCATTTGAAGTACACCCTGCAAAGTACAGGGAGAACACCATGAATAATACAGTACGAATAGCACTTAATAACTTAATCATTCTCATTGGTATTTCTACTCTTCTCTCTATCATATGGGCATTTAAAATCAGGCATTTACAGAATGAGAGCATTATGGTTAATATAATAAGAACAGCAGGCACTTCAAAATTAACTTTTTTTAAAGGTTTATTTGTCAGGCAAGCAGCTTTCAAATTGCCTGCTGTTCCTTTTAAATTTTGGGCTTATCCGGTTATTGCATACTACTTATCGGGTATCAATAGCCAGGATTCTGTTCCAAATTCCCAATTCTTATCTCCCTAAGTGGTATTGGAAACAAAAGCCGTTCGGTTGTAACATTATAACTCATTGCTGGTAAATAGGATTCTCCGGCATAAAATTCCTTAAGGTATACCCCATTGGCATTCATAACTTCAATAGCCCTATCCGTGCGCAACAGATCAAACCATCTTTTATTTTCAAATGCCAGTTCCACCCTGGTTTCACGTTCGATAATCTCCCTGAGCAGCTGCTGGTTGGTTTCGGTAACCGGTTCTAAACCTGCTCTTTCTCTTACCTGATTTAGAAAGGGCAATGCATCCGCTGATTTTCCTTGTTCATTGAGGGCCTCGGCCATTGATAATAAAGCCTCTGAAAAGCGATAAATCGGAAAGTTGTCATCCGTATTACGTTCCAATGCATGGGGATTCTGGTATTTCTTTATGAATGGATAGGTTCTTTTTCCCGGAGTTGGTACATAGTCTACAGGAGATTTTAACTCATCGATAAACATGTTCCCAATTTGACCAGTACCTTCTACAATTCCGATGGAGGCAGGCAGTCTTTCGTCTCCAGCCTCATAGGCCGCAATCATTTCGAAAGTAGGCGTATTCCAGCCCCCTCCCTGAAGGTTTTGAGAGCTGATGCCGGTAATAAGACTTACATCTGCAGAAAGCGGTATAAACGGATAGAGGAAATCACTATTTTGTCCCTGATTTCCTTGTTGATATTGTATTTCAAAAATGGATTCGGAACTATTCTTGTTACTCAATTCGAACACGTCTCCATAATTGTCTAGCAAAGAATATCCCATTTGGATCACCTTTAAAAGTTCTGATTCTGCTTTCGGATAGTCTTTAGTGGTCAGGTAAACATCTGCAAGCAGCATCCTGGCTGCACCTTCATTTGCGCTGCCATTTTGAGGGAAAGAAACCGGATCAAGGCGGTTGATGGCATTTTCTAAATCCTGAATTATCGCCTGATAAACTTCGTTTACAGACGCTCTGGGAAGGTAGGCATCACCTGCACCCTTTACAGCTGTTAAATACAGTGGCACACCTCCAAAATACCTCACCAGATCAAAATACAACAAGGCCCTCAAAAAGCTGGCTTCGCCATAAATTTGATCGATTTTTTCCTGGCTTAAGGGAGCTTCTTCAACCTGATCTAAAATCTCGTTGGTTCGCGCAATGCCAATATAATCGGAATTGTATTTATTAGCCACCAGACCACTGTTTACATCGTCCATGAAAAAATCTGTATACTCTCTTTCTATATAACCTGGCCCCCGGTTGGTAATATTAAATTCCAGATGCGTATTATCCGATCTCATTTCTCCCATTGTCCAGGAAGCGATAGAACCCTTTGCACCCCTAAGTGAAGCATAGGCACCTACCAGGGCCTGATTAAAGTGATCTTCTGTTTTATAGAAATTTCCTGAGGTAATAGTACTCTCCGGCACCAGATTCAGAAAATCTTCTGAACAGGAGCTTATTATCAGTATGGCAAGTATTGTTGCTATCTTTTTCATGATGTCGTTGGTTTTGGTTAAAAGTTTAAATTTACTCCTAAGGCATACGTTCTTGGAATTGGGTAAGGACTGATGTCCACACCTTCCTGAAGCCCATTAAGACCCTGCCAACTTGATTCAGGGTTTGCTCCTTTGTATGGAGTAATAACAAGTGCATTTTGGAGACTTAGGAATATTCTTGCCGAGCTGACACTTTTGCTGAACTCGGGGAGCGTAAAACCAAGGGTAATATTTTTAAATGTCAAATGGGAAGCATCCAGGGCAAGCCTATCCTGAACATTTCGGGGAAACTCGGTAGTGCCTGACAACGACCGTCCAATGATACCATCACCTGGCTCTTCCAGGGATCTCCACCTATTTTTCATGTATCGTTCTACATTAAATATTCCCTCGAGGGTTTCTGACCATTCCGCCAAAGAGTAATACATTTTACCCCCATAAGAACCGGCAATGACCACGTTCATATCGAAGTTTTTGAAATAAAAGTTGTTGTTGAACCCATAAAAGAATTTAGGATTAGGATTGCCAATATAGGTTTTGTCATCCACATTGATTACACCATCTTCATTGATATCCTTGTACCTGATCGTTCCTACTGCGGATGTTACGTGTTTAGGTTGCGAATCAAATTCCTCCTGCGTCTTATAGATGCCATCAAAGATATAGCCGTAAAACTGACCGATTGGCTTCCCTACTTCTGTTTTCCAAATGGTAGAAGAATAATTTCCTAATCCACCGAGTGGCGTATTATTGGTTCCCAACTGAATCACTTTGTTCCTGTTAAAGGAAATGTTAAAATCTGCATTCCATCTGAACTCACTGCTCTGCAATACTCTGGCATTAACTCCAAATTCATAGCCCCAGAAATGAAATTCACCAATATTATCCTGGATATTTGGGTAACCAGTACCGTAGGGAATATCAACCTGGTAGAGCATATTGTTTGTCCGCTTATCGTAATAATCGAAAACCAAAGAAATTTTATCATCGAAAAGGCCTACATCAACCCCTAAATCAATACCAACTGTAGTCTCCCAGGTAAGAAATGGGTTACCTATGGATACCGGACTCCTACCTTGTGCCAAGGCACCTCCAAAAACATAATTGGTAGAAGATATATTTCCAAACTGGCTGTAGTTACCAATGTTAAAATTACCCGCATGTCCATATTCACCCCTGACTTTCAGGTAACTAATACCGGAGAGGTCAGCCATAAAAGATTCGTCAGAAATGATCCATCCTGCAGAAACGGAAGGGAAGGTTCCCCATCTGTTTTCTGAACCAAATCTGGAGGAACCGTCTCTTCTGACTGACAGCGAAAGCAGGTATTTTCCCATGTAGTTATAATTTAACCTACTAAACATAGAAAGTAAAGACCACTCAGACATGTTGCTGTTACCATATCTGATCGCAGCAGCATCTATCCAGGATACTTCATCATCCGGATAGCTGGTTCCTGTCAATACATTGTTTTCCTGATGATATTTTTGAGCAGAATAACCTACCAGGGCATCAATGAAGTGGTTGCCTACATTTTTCGTGTAATTAAGGGTGTTTTCTGTTAACCAGGAGCTATAATCATAGGTACTGTATGAGCCAGTGGCGAGCTTGGGTGGAGGAGAGAAAATGCCGCCTGCAGTGGATGGATTAAATACCCTCCTTTTGGCATTTCCCAAATCCACCGATACAGAACTTTTGAAGAAGAAATCATTGTGGATGTCTGCTTCAAAATAGGCATTGGACAATAAGCGATTAGTAGCCGAGCGGTCATAGGTTTCCAACATGGTTTTTTTCCAGTTTGGGAAGGTAAATAGACCGGGTCCGGTAAAACTTACTTTCTGATTTCCATTTTCATCTACATCATCTGGAGAAAAAATAGGAGGAGTAATGATGGCTGAATAAAGTATACTATAAAAACCATCCGTGGCCTGATTCCTGCTTAACTGGTGAGTCGGCGCTAAATTTAACCCTACCCTAATGTTATCATTTATTTTGTATTCGTTGTTTGTCCGAAGGGAAAAACGCTGAAATCCGGTATTTAGTACTACACCTTTTTCATCAAAAAAGCCCAAGGTGGTGGCGGAACTGAAATTGTCCTTATTGGCCAAAAAAGAAACGTTGTAACTATTTTGTTTACCCGATTGTAATAACTCATCGTACCAATCTGTATCCGGCCCGTTATAGGCCTCGGGATTCTGGTACAATTCAGGTATTCCACCTGTAAAGCCTTCATAGCGGATTTTATCCTCATAAATAGCTTTCCTGTCCTCCAGAAATTCCCGGGCATTCATTAAATCTGCCCTCCCCCTTTGCGGAACCTGTGTCATTCCCTGGATAACACTTAATTGAACGGATGTTTGACCGGGCTTTGCCCTTTTTGTAGTAATTAAAACTACACCATTGGCCGCCCTGGAACCATACAGTGCAGAGGCAGAGGCTCCTTTTAGTACTGAGAAACTTTCAATTTCGTTAGGATTGATAGTATTGATGTCCCCAACGATAGGAAAACCATCTACAACATACAATGGATTATTTCCTGCATTGATGGAGGCCGCTCCCCTTATTCTTACGGCCATTCCTCCTCCCGGCGTTCCTGAGGCCTGGCTAATCTGGACACCAGCCATTCTTCCCTGCAGCTTCTGTACGAACTGACCTACAGGCTGGTCTTCCAATTGGTCGGCTTCAACACTTGCAATAGACCCTGTAACCTCACGTTCTTTTTGAATACCATAACCGATAACAACAAACTCCTCTAGTCCTTTAGCATCTTCAGACAGTTCGATATTGATGATGCTTCTACCGTTAATCGGTTCTTCACGGGTTTCATAACCCAAAAAAGAAAAAATCAAAGTTCCATTTTCATCAGGTGCGCTTAACGTATAATTTCCGTCAATGTCAGTGACTGTGCCAATGTTCGTTCCCTTGACTAATATGGTGACACCCGGAAGTCCTTGTTTGTCTCCAAAAGAAGTTATTTGGCCTGTTATCTCAATTTCGGCAAATTCTGGTACTGCATCAATTATTCGAGGTTCCCGATTGGATTCTTTTACACTGATGTTATTATTGGTTTGCCGGAAAGCCAATCTTGATTGACTGGAAATCTCTCTGAGAATCGTTTCTACACTTTCCTTTTTGGGAGGTTTGCTGAACTTTTCATCCAAAAAATCATCCTTAATATCAAACGTAAAAACAAAATCGGTTTTTGATTCAATGTCTTCAAAAACTTCTTTTAAAGTAGCATTTGTATAGGCTGACTCAATAAATACTTTCTGAATTTTAATTGCCTTTTGCGCATCTGCTCCATGAGCGATGGTAAAATTGACCAGCAATAGCTGGAAAATTATTCCAAAAAGGGAGGAAGTTGTAGACTTACTAAAGAAGCCTTTGTATCTTTTTTTCATGTTATTATGGGTTTAGTGAAGAAATTAAATGGTTTTTAAGGCTAATCTAAGTTTGGGTTCATTTATCATCATTTTGGTTTTTAAAATTTTCGTTAAATATTTAATTCATCAGTAGGCTTAAAATTTTAAAATCAAGTCTTTATTAACCATTTCAAAATCAAGGTTTTTATTAAAACTGATATCACGCAAGATATTTTTAAGGCTTTCATTGTAATATTTGGCCCTGATATTCCAGTTGGTGGGAGGATCGCCAATCACCTTCATAGTCACACCAAACCATCTTTCAATAGATCGTTTGAAAGTGACAAAATCATCCCCGTTAAACATTAGAATCCCCTCTTTCCAACCAAAAGAAGCATCAAAATCTATTGCTTGTACATGAAAATCGACCCTGTTTTTTTCCATTAAAATTTCATAGCCGGGGTCTAAAATATAACTTTGGTCTTTGTCAAAACCAGATACCCTAACCTTACCCTCCAATAATGAAACGGCTCGTGTAGATTCATTAGAAAAATTTTTAACATTAAAAGCGGTACCCAAAGCTTCCACATGTATACCCATCACTTGAGCAATAAATGGTTGAATTGGATTGCTGGCTACGTCAAAATACGCCTCCCCGGTAACTTTTACCCTTCTTACGCTATCTGAAAAAACTTCCGGATATTCCAGGCTACTCATCGCATTTAACCAAACTCGTGTACCATCAGGTAGTAAATGGGTAGAACGCTGTCCGGCTGGATTTTCCTTTTTCAGCCAGGTTATAGTTTTTACCAATGGAGGTTCATCATTTGCCCTATAATAAAAGGCGATGGCAGAAAAAATTAGAAAAAATGTGAAAACCGCTGCCCACAAGACTGATTTTGCAGGATATTCCCTCCTTTGAAGGGCGGTTTTATTTCGATTTGCCGCTGACCATATTTCTTCTCTCCTGGCTTTAAGTTTAATAGCATTCGAGTATGTTTCACTCTCCCAGATTTTTTGAATAGATTCAAATATCAATTTATTCTCTTCAGAAGCAGCGATCCAATATTTCAAGGCAGCAATTTGCTCTTGAGTAGCCTCTCCTTTAAGGTACAATAAAATCAAATGGTCAATATCCTGTTGAAAACTCTCCATGAATGCGCTTTATGATAGTATAACCAGAAAGGCAGCTAATACCCGTAAGCACAAAAGAAAAAAAACTCTTGTTTTTATATATTTCTAATATTTATATTGGTTAAATTAATTTCATAAAAGATAGAAATTTGAATTTTAAAAAATTAACCAAACAAAAAATTTTCGTTTGAAAAGTTTAAACCTATTTATTTAGGATTACAATTTATTTTTTGGAAAATTCCTGGCCAGGATATTCCGAACCCGATTACAAATCCCGGTAAATATTGGCTTGCAATGTCTCTTAAGCCGGACCATTAATCCAAAGAAAATTGGGTACACTTACCGAAGGAGACCAACAAAAGCGAAATAAAGAAGTGTCCATCCCCTATTTGCATCCCAGGTTTCCCGTAAAAAACAGTTGGGTCCGGCAAAATAGGTTAAATGGATCTGATGACAAAGTTCCTGGTATCAGAGAATTAGCCCCTACTCAATTAATAAACATTTCATCAACCAACAATAATGCGCCACGCCCTTTATTCCGATGCCATGAAGGAATTTCTTTCAAGGTCCTACCGATGACCAGCAGACAATTTACTTTGGTCGGGTTAATTGTCGTAGATATCAATTGAATATAAGGTTTTCGCTCTTCCGTCGGCAATTCAGGAGTCAGCCTACCCATTAATTTTAAATCATCTTTACTTTTCCCACCCCAAATCTCAATTTGGGAGGGAGGAAAAATAATCGTTTCCGGCTCCACCAAAACATTGAAAGAGACTGAAGCTACTTCAATCTCCTGGTTGTAAGTCAAAAACAGTTCCATATCCTCGTTGGAAAAACCGGCCCAGTTGTTGGCCCAGGCCGGACTATTGGCATTGAAACCGCCAAAGTCCCCATCAAAAAAGGTAGCGTGGCCATTTGCAGGATGAACCCTGTTTAAGCGAGACAACAAATTGACCGAATCAGGCGGGTATTTATTTTTATAAACAGAAAAGGTAGTGTTGGTACTTCCAAACCAACCTTCTTTAAATGCTTTTGCATTGACCAATGTAGTCCGGTCTAACCACACTTTCCCCTTTTCAAAGACGGGTGAAGTAAGGCTATCAGGTTCAGTTCCATCCAATGTATACCTTACAGTGACGTCTTCTATTGGATGGCCTATATCCAAAGCTATAGAATCCCTAAAGATATTGGTTTGATTTTTAAGTATGGGAACATTTAATTTGATCTTTTCCTCCTCAAGCCCATCTCTACCGGCAACTATTTGAATATTTTTAAATTCATCTCTTAGAAGTTCCAGATCGTCCACGTCAATTTCCGTATTCCATACGGATATGGTTTGCAGGCGTTTTAGGCTACTCAGATAAGGTTTTAAATCATTTAATGCCACTGATGTACCTGAAATGGCCAGGTGTTCAATATTTTTCAAAGACGTCAATGTCTGAAGCCCATTTCCGGTAATATTGGTAAAGTTTAAATTTAATCTTTCCAGATTGGTAAATTGATTGACAATGGTCAGGTCCTCATCCTCTACCGGAATTCTATTAAGGCTGAGTGATACAATTTGTTCTTTTATTGGTTCCAGTTCCACTAGTGATTGACTGGTGTAAGATTTTGGATTATAAATGGTTACATCCAAGGCGGGTGATTCTTTACTTAAAGGTCTGATTACCCGGTATTCGTTATTGAGCGCTTCCAGTGTTTTTTCATCAGGCATATCAAATTCATACGTCTTTCTTTTTCCCGAAGGGTTTAACACATTCGTTGAAACAAGACGAAGAGAATCTCCGGCAGGTAAGGCCAATACCTTCATTTCAAAATCATATTTATTTTTAACCCATAGCTCCAGAAGCAATTTTTCTTCCGGTGAAAGCTGTGGTTTTCCTGAAGGAGGCATGTGTTCCTCATCTTCCATTGGCAGAGAAAGCCTGTGTAGCATTAAACTCTCCTCCAGAGATTCATTATCGAATAGTTTTCCCGTTTTTCCTCCTTTCAATAAAGAAACTTTATCTGTCATGATCAATTCACCCTTGGCTTTACTCTGATTATGGCAAGAGTTACATTTTTTTTCTAAAACAGGCATTACCAGGTGATCAAAAACAATTGCTTCCTCAATAGGAACCACCACTTCCCTCCCTGCAATAATGGGCATGTAGATAAAGTCTTCCCCATGTGTCAGGGATGCGCCGTAGTGGCCTGCCATTAGCGTGATGACTATCAACGAAGAGGCCGATATTTTAGCTATCTTTTCCTGATACCAGGTCTTATCTCTGGCAAAATATAGTACACTGGCAAAGAAAACGATCCCAGCACCCAACCATTTATGCCAGGTTAAAACGGCGCCATCATATCCTTCTTCCAGTGATAGAAATAAACCCATCACAGCGGCCAAAGCTGCGGTTACCACAGAAAAAAGCAGTAAATACCTGAGGAAATCCTGGTAAAATTTTTCTTTGCTGAATTCCTTTCGGAATCTGAAAAATTCCAACCCCATCGATAAGAGTAGCAAGGCAATCGGAAAATGGAGTATCATGGGGTGTAACCTTCCGAGAGGTTGTAGCCAATAGGGAATTTCAATAAACTTTTCCAGCAATAAAAAATAAAGCAGTAGGATATTCAAACCCAACAGAAGCCTTTCTGCAATAATCCGGTACTTGTTTTTCATATCGTTTGGGAGATTTGCCATGGCCAGTTATACCAATATGTCTTTGACGACTTTCCCTGATACATCAGTAAGCCTAAACCTTCTACCCAAATGCTTGTAAATCAGCTTTTCATGATCGAGCCCAAGTTGATTGAGGACCGTTGCCTGAAAGTCATGAACATGGACGGGATTCTTAATGACATTGTACCCCAATTCGTCCGTTTCGCCATATACGGTTCCCGGTTTTATACCGCCGCCAGCCATCCAAATACTAAAGCACCTGGGATGATGATCCCTGCCATAGTTATCTTTGGTCAGTTTCCCCTGACTATAGTTGGTCCTGCCAAATTCTCCACCCCATATGACCAAGGTTTCGTCCAGCAGGCCCCGCTGCTTGAGGTCTGTCACCAATGCTGCAGAAGCCTGGTCTACATCCTTGGCCTGGCGGGTAATTTCATAGGGCAGGTTGCCGTGCTGATCCCATCCCTGATGATAAAGCTGTACAAACCTAACCCCACTTTCAGAAAGCTTTCTAGCCAATAGGCAATTGGCAGCATAAGTTCCGGGCACCAAACAATCCGGCCCGTACAGCTTGATTACGCTATCCGGTTCCTTGGAAAGGTCCATAATGTCCGGCACGGTAGTTTGCATCCGGTAGGCCATTTCATATTGCTGGATCTTTGCACTTATTTCCGGGTCTCCAAACTTTTCATAGGACATATGATTTAGCTCGGCCAGATTATCCAATATTTTTCGTCGTTCCACCCTGCTCATTCCTTTTGGGTCACGAAGGTACAATACCGGGTCTTCGCCACTGCTGAACTGTACGCCCTGATGTACCGAATCCAAAAATCCATTGGTCCACAATTTAGAATAAACACCCTGGCCGTTCCCAATTCCCCGGGAAAGCAAAACGGTAAAAGCGGGAAGATTTTTGTTTTCGCTGCCCAGTCCGTAACTCAGCCAGGCACCCATACTGGGTCGGTTTCCCTGCTGTGCACCTGTTTGAAAAAAAGTTAGGGCGGGGTCGTGGTTGATGGCTTCGGTATGCAAGGACCTCACAATACAGATATCATCGACAATTTTTGAAGTATAGGGAAACAAATCACTGATCCATGCTCCGGATTCTCCGTACTGATTAAATCCTGAAAATGACCCTACCAAAGGAAAAGAGGACTGATTGGCAGTCATGCCTGTTAGCCGCTGACCACCCCTAATCGATTCCGGCAAATCCTGACCCACCATTTCTTTTAATTTCGGTTTGTAGTCAAAGGATTCCAGTTGAGATGGAGCTCCGTTCTGAAAAAGATAAATTACTCTTTTTGCCTTAGGTGCAAAATCAGGTATTGCTGCTGCCAGTTCTCCTTCCATTTGACCATTACCTTTAAACAGGTCAGGCATCAATAATGATCCCAAAGCGACACTCCCCAGCCCCAAACTCATTGTAGACAGGAATTTTCTCCGGTTCAAATTCAGGTGGTGCTCAATAATATTTTTATCCATATCAAGTTTTGGAAATGGTCTCTTCTAAATTATAAATGGTGGAAATAACCTGCATTAGCGAGGCCCATTCCACGGGGTCTAAATCCTCCTCGAAGGGATACTCTCCCACATTTAACAAAGCTTTCGCATTTTCACTTACCATGGTTTCCAATTGTCCGCGATGGTATTTTATCAATACTTCCATTTCCCGCTGTTCCGGAAACCTGCAAACAATCATTCGAAAGGCTTTCTTTATGTTCTGCTCTGCTGTCGCTTTTTCCTTTAGTAATTTCCCGGCCAGTACCCTGGATGCCTCCAACATGGTTGGATCATTTAACATTACCAATGCCTGTAAAGGAGTATTGGTAATCAACCTCTCCACTTCGCATTGGTCGCGGTTGCTGGCATCAAAAAGGGTCATGGCGGGCGGAGGAACTGTCCGCTTGATAAAATTGTACAGCCCTCTACGGTAAAGGTCCTTACCATGATCCTGTTTGTACACTGATAAAATGCCCCTGCCAGATGTAGCTCCCTCCCACAGCCCGGAAGGCTGATAGGGTTTTACACTTGGTCCTCCCAGGGTAGTATCCAATAGACCACTGCTTGACAAAATCAAATCACGAACAAATTCTGCCTTTAACCTATATCGTGGTGCACGGCTAAGGAAAATATTTTCAGGATCCTTTTCCATTTTTTCATCATCAATTACGGCAGATTGTTTATAGGTAGCGGAAGTTACCATCTGCCTAACCAGACGCTTAATGTCCCAACCGTTTTCCATAAAATCCAAGGCCAACCAATCCAATAACTCAGGATGACTGGGAAGTTCCCCCTGCATGCCAAAATCACCGGGTGTGGCCACAATGCCCTTTCCAAAAATTTCCTGCCATATTTGATTGACAAATACCCTGGCGGTTAAGGGGTTATTTTTATCAAATAACCATCTGGCCAGACCTAATCTGTTTCGTTCAAATTCCGGATTAAAAGCCAATATTGATTCGGGCATGCCTGGTGTCACTGTTTCCCCATGTGCTTCATAAGATCCTCGCTCCAGTACGTAGGACGTACGGGCCGAATCTAATTCCCCCATGATAGACACGATCAATTGGCTGGTATCCGGTTTGTTTATGAATCCAAGTATAGCATCAACATCTTCATCTGTAATCTCCATAAATGGGCGTTTGGCATATGTCTCAGGTCCTCCCACGACGGACTCAATACCTTTCTCCCTAATATTATTAAAAAATGAATACAGCTGATAATATTCCTTTTGGGAAATCGGATCATATTTATGATCGTGGCAGCCTGCACATTCCATGGTGATTCCGATCAGTGCTTTTCCAAAGGTATTGGTTCTATCAGTAACGTACATGACCCTATATTCTTCATCCACTATTCCTCCTTCTTCGGTAATCTTATGGTTTCGGTTAAACCCCGTAGCCAATAACTGCTCTTTCGTTGGATCGGGAAGTAAGTCCCCGGCAAGTTGCCAGGTAATGAACTGATCATAAGGCATGTTTTCATTAAAAGCATGAATCACCCAGTCTCTCCATGGCCATTGGCTTCTATAACTGTCGTCCTGAAAGCCATGGGAATCAGCAAACCTTGCGATATCCATCCAATAAACAGCCATTTTTTCCCCATAAGCCTGGCTGGAAAGCATTCGGTCTACCCAATTCGAATACGCGTCCTCACTAGGGTCTTCCAAAAAATCATCCATCATTTCCAAACTTGGAGGCAAACCAGTCAAATCAAAACTTAGTCTTTTTAATAAGCTTTCCTTGTCCGCTTCCTCATTGGGTTTAAAACCTTTCTCCTCCAGCTTTTTAAGAATGAAATAATCAATCTCATTATTGGCCAATTCATCGTGTTCTATTTTTGGGATTTTAACTTTCTTTGGAGGCAAAAAAGACCAATGCGGTTCATATTTCGCCCCTTGGCTGATCCATTTTTTGATCATGCTGATCTCATAATCTGTAAGCTTTAAATTGGAATCAGGAGGAGGCATTTTTACTGATGGATCATCTGAGACCAGTCGATTATATACTTCAGAATCAAGAGGATTTCCCGGAACAAGGGCATGGGCATCGGGTGTTTTTTCCAGAGACCTAAAGGCTTCTTCTTCGATATCCAGTCTTAAATTAGCTTCCCTCTTGTTGGCATCAGGTCCATGACAGGCAAAACAGTTGTCCGATAATATTGGTCTGACATGAAAGTTATAACTAACCTCATCCGGCAGTTTGTTAGGGGAATTTCCAACCATGGTGGACTCTTGTTTATCACATGCCTGAAAGATCAGGGCCGTGATAATCAAACCAAAACCATAAATTCGTTCAAACATAACCTTATAGTTAATTGCCAATTTCAATTCAAAACAATTAGAAACAAAATCTGCTCAATATAGTCGAAAATTGTTCCCTTGGTCTATTTTCAATCTAATTGACATCCTTTTGAGAATTCAAATGTTGAATCAGAAAAAGAATGAAAATATTCTTTGTATTGATAAGACCAATGAAAATGTAAAAACCCGTAATATTTAGCAAAATAAAAATAAATTTTTGATCTGAAGGCCGGAACCGTAATAATTAATCGAAATCAAACTAACAAAAATATTTTTTGGGAGAATATATGGTTTCAAAGTAACAATGAGGAAAATAACCCGGTTCTTTTGAATTTACTGGTTGGTACCAGCCTACATATATTCAGGAATTTTCTACACTAAGATATTTTGGAATGTTTTTTACTCTCCATCTTCCTATCGAGATAAAGACTAATTTTTTCTCTAAAGCTCTTGATGGCAAGCTTTAAATGCACTTCCACGGTCCTTTCTGAAATTTCCAAGATCTCGCCAACCTGTCGATAGGTCAATTCATCATCTTTAATCAATTGAAATACCATTTTCCTTTTTTTTGGCAGCGTATTTACGAGTGATTGAATCAAATGATTCAATTCCTGTTCTTCCAACAATTGATGGGGGGTAATGGAATAAATAAAATGATTTTTATCCTCATCACCACACTCAATCCTTAATTCCCTTCTGTGTCTATCAATCTTTGTGAGAGATTTATTCTTAACAGCGGTATAAAGATAGGCTTCAAAATTTTTCATCCTGAAAACACGCTCTTTGTCAATTAATAAATTGGTTAATACCTCTGAAACAACATCTTCAGACATTCCTTTATCCTCTAAAATAAATTTTGAGAAGTTTACCAGTTTTTTATAATAAAGTTCAAAAAATTCATCAAAGGCTTTTTTATTTCCTTCGGCAATGAGGATGAATAATTCTGAATTATTTTTTTTTTGATTCATTTTTTGCTGAACGAGACACCAATTGCAATTCAAGCTCCAACCAAAGCTAAACGGAAACTAAATTAGAAGAATAACCTGATTCAAGGTACTATAAAACTATTAATTGAAATAGTAGTTAATTAAGTATATTTTAAGTTTTTACCATTAAATGTATGGTATTTTATTTGGACGAACAATAATTTATTGAAAAATATTGTTGTTTTTGGATTAAGAATAAAGTAATTATAAAGATTAAAATATGATTATAATAATTTTAAATTTAAATTATTACATAGTGGTTTAATTGGTATTTTATTTGTAAATATATGTGATCCATAGGTTAAATATTTCA
>NZ_JABURL010000065.1 GCF_014762705.1 Cyclobacterium sp.
TTATTAATTAAGTATTTTTTAAAAATAATATTTAATCAGAATTATTTTTATGTCAAATTTATTTTTTTAAATGCGTCTTAAATTATTAATTTAATTTGTTTTACGCTGATTAAAATAAAATTTAAGAATCATAAAATAATCTTTCTTAATAAATATTAAATGGAATAAAATATTGTGTTTAATGCTAAAAATACATTAATTGTAAGATAAAAATGTTTGAATAACCGATGATAGCAGACAATACATATTCGGTTCCCGAGCTTGTTGCCTTATTGAGGGCTGGAGACCCTAATGCTTTTCAGCAACTCTATGAAAAATTTTCCTCCAAAATCCTTAGTACCTGTAAAAAAATGTACCTGCCACAAGAGGATGCAGAGGAAGTGGTTCAGGAGGTTTTTTTAAAAGTTTGGGAAAAGAGGGAGGGATTGGACAGTTCCTTGTCTTTTAACGCCTACCTTTTTACCATTATGCGTTGCTCCATTTTTAAAAGGTCCCGAAAAAATGCCATGGACATTGCTTATAAAACATACCAGCTAAACAATGGCACTAATGCCAGTTGCTGTACGGAGGAAGCATTGGACTTTGAAGAATTGAAAGTTTTTTCTGAAAGGATCATTGATGCACTTCCCAAAGGTCAACAGAAAATTTTTAGATTGAAGTTCACCGAAAATCTCACAGCCGATGAAATTGCAAGTAGGCTTCATCTTTCGAAGAGAACAGTAGAAAACCAGCTCTATAAAGCCAATAAAAAGCTAAAACAAGAATTTATTTCCAATGATCTGATACCTTACGATTTGGTTGTTTTGTTTCTGATTTTTTAATTTACTCACCTTTATTTTTAATATTTTATAAAATAAATAATTTTCATTAAAATATATGGAAAATTTATTTTTCATGTGAGTAAATGACCTGAGTTATGGATATATACCATATAACCTAAGGGGTCAAGATGAAGGATTTCATTCAAAAGTGGAAAAAATTTCATAAAGGCAAGCTTTCCAGAAGCGATGCAGCATCATTTCTGGCATATTTGAATAGTCCCGAAGGGAAGAGTGATTTTCAGCAAATGTTGAAAATGATTTGGGAGGCAGAAAATAAAGCTGATCAAGCGAATTTGAGGTCTTCTCCAAATCACCCTGTTCTTAAAGTTTCAAGCCGGCAAAAAAAAACCGGGAGCCTAAGTCAGCAGAATAACAGAAAAGTCCGGCATGTATTCACCTGGATCCGATATACGGCTTGTTTGGTAGCCATTTTAATGATAGCCAAGGAATGGGGGATTTTCAAAAATTGGCCACAAGGACAAGAGGATCCACCGCCGGTAAAAGAGACTGCATGGATCACCAAATCAAACCCAAAAGGAGTCAAGTCCAAGATTTTATTGCCGGACAGTTCCTGGGTATTTTTAAATGCCGATAGCAGGATCAGGTATATCAGGGATTTTGCCAAAAACCGGAAGGTTATTTTAACTGGTGAAGCATTTTTTGATGTAAAAAAGAAAGCTGGATTGCCATTCTATGTGCAGGCTGGACAAGTTACGGCAACCGTCTTGGGAACCTCCTTTAATATCAATACCGAATATCTGGAATCTATAGAAATAGCTTTGGCTACAGGAAAGATTCGAATCTTGAATGAACAAACCGGAAAGGATATTTTGCTTCAGCCCGGAAAAGCCGGCAAGATATCCAAAAATACACAGTCTATGGAAATAATTGATGTAGATCCGGACAAAATATCTCTCTGGAAGGAAGGAATCCTCCACTTTGAAAAAGAACCATTTCAGCTTGTGATAAAGAAGTTGGAAAACTGGTATGGGGTCAGCATATCTGTTGAGGGAGAACTTCCAAATGACCTTTGTACAGGAACATTCCAAAGGAAAGCTTACCTGAGTGATGTGCTTAAGGTATTAGGCCATGCATTACAATTTGATTATGACTTAAATGGAAAAAATGTAGCCATCTATCCTTTGTCATCAGGCTGAATAGCCTGAATACTTTACTTAAAATGTTAACCATTTCCCAAAATCCCATGAAACATGTTTTATTAAAACCAATTGAAAATCTGAAAGTCAGGATACTGGCTTTAGTAATCCTGTGCATGCTGGTTTTTCATACCGGCTATGCCCTTGACAGCGCAAAAAGCATTGAAGATGTGTTCATTGAAATGGATATCATGCAGGGAAGCTTGCAGGATATATTGGAACACATTGAAAGTAAAACCGATTACCGTTTTTTCTATACGGAAAAGGGACTCAATGACCATGAAATTATTCATTTGGACCTGACCAAAGGAAGTGTAGCAGACATATTAAAGGAATTGGCAGGAGAAAAAGGACTTTATTTCAAGCAGGTGAACAACAGCATCAGTGTCCGTTTTCTTACCGATAATCCCAATGAAGAAGTGATGGAGGCCGGAATGGAACAAGCAGATATTGAAGTAGCTGGCAAGGTGGTCGCCGAAACCGGTGAGCCTTTACCGGGAGTTGCTGTATCTGTGGCAGGCACTACCATCGGCACCATAACCAATATTGATGGGGAATTTTCACTCACAGCACCTGAAGATGGTGTTTTACTGTTCTCCTATATAGGATTTGCCACCCAACAGGTCAATATCAATTCCCGGTCAATTATCAATATTACCCTGAAAGAAGATATTGCAGGTTTGGAAGAAGTGGTGGTAACGGCATTAGGTATAAAAAGGGAGGCAAAAAGTCTTGGATATGCCACTTCAACGGTGGAATCTGAAGAGATGACCATCAACAGAACACCAAATTTCATGAATTCCCTTCAAGGCAAAGTTGCAGGGGTCAACATCACTCCTATGGGTTCTGGACCACAGGGAAGCAGCAAAGTGAGGATCAGGGGGGTATCTTCTTTTGGAGGCAACAATTCCCCACTGATTGTGGTGAACGGGGTGCCCATAGACAATACCAATTTCGGGGTTAGTGGTGATGTGTCTGAGGTAGGCAGCAACCGAAAATCAGATAGCGGTGATGGATTGAGTAGTATCAACCCCGATGACATCACTTCCATGACGGTCCTCAAGGGTGCAGCTGCTTCTGCCCTTTATGGTGCAAGGGCCAAGGATGGGGTCATCATGATCACCACCAGGAACAGGGCTACCGGATCCGGAATCCAGGTAGAACTGAATTCAAACTTTACAACAGATACCCCATTTGATTTTACCGATTACCAATACGAATATGGTCAGGGGGAGGGTGGAATAAGGCCCAACTCTCCCAGACCGGTTTCTGGTGTATGGAGTTTCGGGGAAAAATTTGAGCCTGGAATGACCCAGATTTTATTTGATGGGATAGAGGTTCCTTACGAACCTCAACCCAACAAAGTAAGGGATTATTACCGGAATGGATCCACTTTTTCCAATACCATAACACTCTCTTCCGGAGGGGAAAATGGTGGATTTAGTCTTTCTGTAGCCAATATGGACAGCAAAGCTATTCTTCCAGGTTCTAATTATAACAGAAAAACCATTAACCTGGGTTTTACCCAAAACATCAAGAAACTGACTGTTTCGGGCAATATTAATTATTCCAAGGAAGACCGCATCAATCCTCCGAATATAGCCGAGCAGGACTTCAGCCCGGTGGTCATTTATACCTTGGCTACTTCCATGCCAATGGATCTGTTGGAAGAATATGCTTTTGATGAGAATGGGGATGAATTTCCCTATTCCAGGTTTACCAACCGGACCAATCCCTATTTTGCACTGTCGCGATTTGAAAATAATGTTCGTGACAGAATTTATGGTAACATTACTGCCAGGTATGAATTTACAGACTGGCTGTATTTGCAGGGAAGGTTTGGGCAGGATTTTTTCTCAAGGGACTCAGAGTATAATCTCCCCACTGGTTCTCAAAGACAGTCCTCACCTCCCCCGGGTTTTGTAAATGGCCAATATGTACAAGACATAAGGCGTTTCAGGGAAGTAAATGCAGATTTCCTACTTGGCATAAACCGTACTTTTGGAGATTTCGGATTACTAGTGAATCTGGGAGGCAACCAGATGTACAGAAGGTTGGATGTTAATACCCTGTTGGGGGAAAATTTTTATACCCGTGGCCTGTACACTATAGGCAATTCCAGTAAAATTACCACAGATTATTCCATCTCAGAAAGACAGGTAAATTCTTTGTACGCGAGTACTGAATTGTCTTACAGAGGCTATTTATACCTGAACGGAACTGTAAGAAACGACTGGTTTTCTACGCTCTCTCCGGCCAACAGAAGTATACTCTATCCCTCCATCACAGGTAGTTTTGTTTTTTCTCAGGCCTTTGCCAATTTACCCAATTGGATTTCTTTTGGCAAAATCAGGGTAGCTTATGCTGAAGTGGGTAGCGATACGGACGTTCAACCGTATGCCAACAACCTTTTTTACAACATCAACCAGCAGCAATTTCCTAATTCAAATGGTACCGCCCAGCCGGTAGGGGCCATTAGTGGATCCGTGGTGCCTAATGATAACCTTAGGCCAATGAGGGTTACTGAAAAGGAAATAGGCCTTGAAATGACTTTATTTGATAATCTCCGGTTTGAAGTTTCCTATTATGATAAACTTTCATCTGATCAGATCCTGCAAGCTCAGATTTCAGATGGGTCTGGGTTCCTGGATCAATTAATCAATGTGGGGGAAAGCCGAAATCAAGGAGTTGAAATGTTTGCAGCTATTTCTCCGGTAACCACCAATAATTTTAACTGGAATTTCAGCGCCAATGCTTCTTACAACCAATCTGAAGTGCTGAGTTTGGGCGATGATGTGGATGGCAGCTTTATCACGGTGGGTACCGCTGAGTTCCACGGTGAGGTAAGGCAGGAGGTGGGTAAACCCATGGCCCAACTTTATGGATGGGGATACCTCAGGGATGATCAGGGGCGACAAATATTTGATCCAAACAACGGACGTCCACTTCGTTCCAACCAGCAATTGAATTTTGGAACAGCAATTCCTATTTGGGTAGGGGGATTTACCAATGGTTTCACCTACAAAAACCTGAATTTTTCATTTCTGATTGACTACAAGTTGGGTCATAAGATGATTTCAGGTACCCATACCAATGCTTATAGACATGGCTTGGATAAGGCTACCCTGGTAGGCAGGGAGCAGGGGTTCGTTGTGGGAGATGGCGTCAATCCTAATGGAGAAATCAATACAGCCCAGTCTCCGGTACAAACCTACTATGAGACGATTCGCTCCGGAAGGATGTCTGAGCAATCTGTTTTCAATGCGGGTTCCTGGCAATTGAGGCAATTAACTTTGGGATATGATTTTACATCTCTTCTCCCTGAAAATAAATTCATAAGGGGGTTGCGTCTGAATCTGGTATCAAACAATGTGGCCGTTATCAAGAAATGGGTGCCGCATATCCATCCCGATCAAAACGGAATCATATCCGACAACAATGCGGGTCTGGAAGCCACAGGATTGCCGGTCACCAGAAGCACGGGATTCAATCTCAATGTTAAATTCTAAGCAATCCTTGCTTCAAAGAACCATTGATATTTACAAAAAACAACAACTGAAATGAAAAAGTCAAAAATAATATATCTGATTAAAGGGCTGCTTATAGTCCTGTTTATGGGCTCCTGTGATGAAGGTTTTGATGAAATGAATACCAATCCAGTGCGTCTTACCTCCATTGATCCAACATTTCAATTGAATCAAGCCATTATTTCCAGTTCTCCTGGATACAACAACCTGACGTATGAAACAACCATTGTCAAGCAAATGATTACTCCCTTTCAGGGGGTAGGAACAGGTGGAAACCTTAACCAGGATAACCGATCTGCTACTCAGGGAAACTGGCAAACCGGCTACAGGACAATCGTGAAAAATTTAATAGATGGCCTTGAAAGCCTGGGAAATGCCCCTGAAAGAACAAATCTCTACAGTATCATCCGGATCTGGAAGGCCCATGCCTTCATGATGCTTACCGATACCTATGGTGACGTTCCATATTCTGAAGCAGGTCTGGGCTACATTTCGGGAAATGTATTCCCAAAATACGATTCCCAGGAAGCTATTTACACCAACATTCTGAATGATCTGGAAATGGCCGTTCAGGGCCTTGATGAAAACAAGGACCCCATTAACCAGGAAATACTATACAGCGGCAATATTGAGCAGTGGAAAAGGCTGGGCAATTCCCTGTTGTTGCGTGCGGCCATGCGTCTGGTTAAGGTAAATCCAACTGTAGCTTCCCAATATGCCGTAAAGGCCGTAAATGGCGGATTAATGCAATCCAACGATGATAATGCGGTAATACGGCACAATGCCGATTACCGTAACAATGTAGGGACAAATTTAAATGGGGGACAGGCACCCTTTTATTACCTGGATGAAGATTTTGTCAACTTTCTACAAAGCAATAACGATCCAAGATTGGAATCCATTGCCGTAAGGTATGTTGGTGCGCTGAGTGGGGGCGAGCAGGTGGAAGCCAATGCAAACAGGTCACCAGAGGTTCAAATTGGAATGCCTCAGGGCTATGACAATACGACCATTATACCGGTGGCAGAAGCTGCCGGGCTGGCCAGCCTGTTTAGCTATAGTCAATTGGACCGTACCCGTCTGGGGAATCCCGAAGCGCCGAATTTTCTGGTTACTTATTCCCAGACCCTTTTGCTTCATGCTGAAGCAGCCACCAGAGGTTGGGTACCGGGAGATGCAGAGCAGCTCTATCATGATGGCATCCGGGCGCATATGGAGCAAATGGCACTTTGGCCCAATGACACCGAAATAGCTCCCGAAGCGATTGATGCCTATATCGAAAATCATCCTTTGGAAACAGGCAATGAGCTGGAACTGATCAATACACAGTATTGGGTTTCTTCTTTTCTTATCGGACCTGAAACCTGGGCAAACTTCAGGAGAAGCGGGTATCCGTTGGTAAATCCCAATCCTTATCCGGGAAGCGATTTACAAAACGAGGATTTCATCCGAAGATTGACTTATCCTGATTCGGAACTTACAGTGAATAAAGAAAATGTAGACGAGGCGACCAGTCGCATGGGGCCGGATGTATTGGATACGCGGGTTTGGTGGGATGTAAAGTAGGTTTTTATGTATATAATTCTAACTTTAGTACTTTCTTCCAAATAACCAACCTATAATATTGAATGAAGCAAATTAAAAAACGATTAAAATCCGGAGAATCCCTGATTGGCTGCTGGCTAAATCTAGGCAGCTCAATAACAGCAGAAATTGTGGGACTATCGGGATTCGATTGGGTATTGATAGACCTGGAGCATGGTGCAGGGGAACCAAAAGACCTGTTGCACCAGCTTCAGGCTTTGCAGCATACCCCGGCAGCAGCCATTGTCAGGGTAGAAAGTTACCATAAAGAACGCATTCACCGCGTATTGGACCTGGGCGCAGAAGGGGTCATGTGTCCCAGGATAAATTCTGCCATGGAAGCTAAAACAGCCGTCCGAGGCATGCATTACCCACCAAAAGGTATCAGGGGAGTGGCCAAAATGGTACGGGCTACGGGCTTTGGTAAGGATTTCAATCAGTATAAATCCAGTACCTGGGAAAATCTTTTGGGGGTTATCCAAATAGAAACCCTTGAAGCACTGGAGGAACTGGATCAAATAGCCGCAACTCCCGGCGTTGATGCCTTGTTCATAGGACCAGCCGATTTGACAGTTGCCCTGGGAATAGACGGAGACCTGAACCACCCCCTGTTTCTGGAGGCAGTAGACCGAATAGTAAGAGCGGCAAAAAATGCCTCCAAAGCTGTGGGTATTTTAATCTTTGATCCTTCGGATTTCGGAAAGTATCAGGACATGGGCATTCAATTGATAGCCTGTGGGTCAGATGCCACCTTTGTTGCCTCAGGGGCCCGGGACTTACAAAGCAAGCTAAGTCAATACAAAAAACCAGGAAAATGATACAGGACCCCTTTTTTATTTTATTGGTAGGGATGTTGATTGTGGTAGGGGGGATTTTAGCAGGCAAGTTAAATCCCTTTATTGCCTTGCTTCTTGCGGCATTGGTAGTAGCCTGGATGACTCCCGCTGAGGCAATTGTAGAATTTGCCCTCAGCAGGGGCCAATCTGATGCTAATGCCCAAGCCCTGGCAACCACACCTATTGGAGAAAGGATAGCAGGAGCATTTGGGAGCACGGTTGGGAAAATAGGGATCCTGATAGCCATGGCGGCGATTATTGGTAAATCCATGCTGATGAGTGGGGCAGCAGAACGGATTGTACGTTCCATTCTCGGATTGACCGGTGAAAAAAATGCCCCTTTGGCATTTCTTAGTGGTAGTTTTTTTCTTGGGATTCCAGTTTTTTTTGATACCGTTTTCTACCTCATGATCCCCCTGGCCAAGGCTATGGCAATGCGCCTTAAGGAAAGTTATCTTTTACTGGTACTTTGTATTACGGCTGGGGCGGCCATGGCCAATTCCCTTGTGCCCCCTACACCGGGCCCTTTGTTTTTGATTGCAGAAATGAACATTCCTATTGGCATGATGATGGTCGGGGGGTTTTTGGTTGGCCTGGTTACCATAGCCGCCGGATATATCTTTGCTGTTTGGACCAATAAAAGAAACCAAATCCCTTTAAGGGATTCATTGGATGCCCCTTTGAATGAAATTCAATCCCTGGCCGATAAAGACAGTGCCCAATTGCCATCTCTGGGATTTTCTTTATCCCCCATATTGGTCCCGCTTTTATTGATTACCGGAAGTGCTACCATCAGTACTTTTTGGGATCAGGCAGCAGGAGGTACGGTAGGGGTAATTTTTGATGTGATTCATTTCCTGGGTGAGAAAAATATGGCTTTAATTTTGGGGGCTTTGGCCGCTTTGCTGACATTATTTTTACAGCAGGATAAGGAAAGGGCTGGTATGAAGGGTGCGGTTCAGGCTGCCCTGACCAGTGGAGGGGTAATTATTTTGATTACAGCGGCAGGTGGTGCTTTTGGTGCCATGCTTCAGCAAACCGGGATAAGTATCCGGATAGAATCGATGACCGAAGGCTTTCAGATAGCCCTGATACCCCTGGCCTTCTTTATCACGGCCCTGGTTAGGACAGCACAGGGCTCAGCCACCGTAGCCATGATAACAGCTTCCGGCATATTGTCGGGAATGTCCACCGCAGGATTGGAGTACCATCAGCTGTATCTTGGGCTTTCCATTGCCTGTGGGTCAAAGCTGATCCCCTGGATGAATGACAGTGGTTTCTGGATCGTATGTAAAATGAGCAACCTTACGGAAAAAGAAGCCTTAAAGACCTTTTCACCATTATTGACAATCATGGGAATAGTTGGGTTGATTACCATTTTGGTGGCTGCCAAACTATTCCCATTGGTATAAAAAACAGATAAACCCATAGACTTATGAAACATTTCCTGAAAGATCTGCACAGAAGAAAATTTGTAAAGTTATTTGCCTCAGGGACAGCCGGGGCATTCGCCGCCGCTTCGGCTGCTTTTGGAACAGAAAATAGCCCTGATCAAAGGCCTGGCAAAGCAACAGCCAGGAAAAAGGAGGTATTGATGAAAGTTGGTTGTCAGTCCGGTGGCACTTCTGAAGAGAACCTGGCTTTCAAAGCCCGCCACGGGGTATTCAATATGGATGGAGGCATGCCAAAATTCATTGAAGGAAAGGGTTGGGATCTTGAAGATTCCCTTCGGAAAAGGGATGCCTGTGAGAAGTATGGTATCAGTCTGGACGCTTACCACCTGCCTTTATCTTCCGCAGGAATTGACCGGGTGATCATTCCCCACATCATGATGGGAAAAAGTCCCGAAAGAGACCATGAAATTGAAATGGTTCAGCAGATGATTGAGGTTGCAGCCAAAACAGGGGTTAAACTTCTGAATTACAACACCACCATCCTGCCGGTATTACGGACAGGAAGAACCATTGATCCTGCAAGAGGAAATGCCTCCTATAGCACATGGAATTACGAGGAGGCATTGAACCGCGAACAGCAGCTTACCAAAGCAGGAAGGGCAGATGCGGATGAAGTTTTCGAAAGAATTACTTATCTTTTGGACAGAATTCTTCCGGTGGCTGAAGAATACCAGGTCAAATTAGGAAACCACATTGCGGATCCACCGGTACCAGATGCATACAATGGCATCATGCGGTGGAATAGCCCTGAGGTTTTTGAGGGTATCAAACGTTTTGCCCAGCTATATGATAGTCCATATCATGGATTTAATTTCTGCATAGGTTCGATTGCAGAAGGTCTTCGGGATCCTAAAAACGAGATTTTCCCTATTATTGATTGGGTAGGTAAACGAAAACAGATTTTCAATATTCATTTGAGAAATATTAAGGGGCACTACAATAATTTTCAGGAAGTCTATCCGGATAATGGGGAAATGAATTTCTTTCATGTCATCCGGGCTTTGCGGGATGTGGAATTTGATGGTATGGTAATGCCCGACCATGTGCCACAACACGAAGCCGAAGGAGCCGGTTTGCAAGCCTTTGCTTTTGCGTATGGCCATATCATCGGTCTCCTTCAAGCCGTAAAAGATGAAGCCTGAAACCAGCTGATCTTAGAATTTTCAATATGTATTATAAATAAAATTTTAATTGTTATGACGAAAGTAGGATTTATAGGTTTGGGAATCATGGGGAAACCCATGGCTATCAATTTATTGAATGCAGGACATGAGCTAATTGTGCTGGAAACAAACAAGGCAGCAGGGGACTTGACCCATAAAGGTGCCACTGCATTTTCCACCTGTAAAGAAGTAGCTGAGAATGCGGAAATCATCATTACCATGCTGCCGGATTCTCCGGAAGTAAATGAAGTTGTTTTTGCTGATCATGGGGTATTGGCAGGCATCAAATCCAAAAGCATTTTTGTTGACATGTCTACCATTGCGCCCTCCACAGCAAGGGAAGTAGCTGAGGCCATGAAAAAAAAGGGAGTGGAAGCCTTGGATGCACCTGTTTCCGGAGGACAAGTGGGAGCTGAATCAGGAAACCTTTCCATTATGGTAGGTGGAAGCCAGGAAGCCTATGAAAAGGTAAAACCATTATTTGAGATAATGGGAAAAAGTGCCGTTTTGATAGGCGATGCCGGAGCGGGGCAGATGACCAAAGCTTGTAACCAGATGATCGTGGGAATGACCATACAGGCAGTGGCTGAATCATTTACTCTGGCTAAAAAGGCGGGTGTAAACCTGGAAAAGATGAGAGAAGCGCTTTTGGGAGGCTTTGCCCAAAGCAGGATTCTGGATCTCCATGGGCAACGGATAATAGACCGTAATTTTGATCCCGGCTTTAAAATTAAATTGCACCGCAAGGACATGAATATTGCATTGATGGCCGGAAAGGAATTTAAAGTACCTCTATATGGGTCAGCTCTGGTAGCCAGTCATATGGATGCGGTGCTGGCCGCTGGATTGGATGAAAAAGACCACAGTGCCCTGGCTTTATTGATGGAAAAGCTCAGTGGTCTTGAGTAATAATTTAGTCCATAGCAGCCCAATTTTATTTTACTTATGAAACAAGTTCATTCAGCAAAAGGGCCCTTGATCCGCGAAATCCGTATCACCCCTATTGCCATAACAGATCCTCCCTTGCTTAATGCCGCAGGATTACATGCACCATATGCCTTACGTACCATTGTGGAATTGGAAACAGAAGACGGTATTGTGGGCATCAGTGAAATTCCCGGCAATGAGGCTATTGATGAGGCCTTGCGGGAGGCTTCCCCTATAATTATCGGAAAAGATGTTTATCAATTGGGTAAAATTCAACAAGAGCTGGAGGCCTGGTTTGGTAAAGACTCCAGTCTTGATCGGGGTGATGCGCCTTGGGATCAAAGAAAACTGGTCCATATATTTTCAGCATTGGAGGTGGCATGTCTGGATATCATAGGCAAAATTGTTAACCGGCCAGTAGTAGATTTGCTGGGTGGAAAGATGAGAGATGCTGTCCCGTTTGCGGCTTATCTTTTTTTTAAGTATGAGGGGGCAGGAGGTAAATTAGGCTTTGCAAAGAAGCCCTCAGCTACAGGATGGGATGCTGCAAGGCAGGAGAAAGCCATAGATCAGGAAGGGGTTGTTGCACAGGCACGGGCCATGTGTAAAGCCTATGGTTTTCAATCCATCAAATTAAAGGGAGGGGCTTTTGAACCAGAACTGGAAGTAGCCAGTATGCAGGCCCTTTTCCAGGAATTTGGTGGGGGAGTTCCCCTGAGATTTGATCCAAATGCCATTTGGAAACCGGAAACTGGCCTGAAATATGGAAAAATCATGGAACCTATTTTGGAGTACCTGGAAGATCCGGTAAGGGGGCAGGAAAACATGGCCTGGCTGCGAAAAATGATCCGAACCCCTTTGGCCACCAACATGTGTACTACTTCATTTGATGAAATCCCTTCAAGTATTGCTTTGGGATCCGAGGACATAATTCTGAGTGACCACCATTTCTGGGGTGGTTTGAGGGCTTCCATGGAATTATCCAGACTATGTGACACCTTTGGCCGACACCTTTCCATGCATTCCAACAGTCATCTGGGAATTTCCCTGGCAGCCATGGTCCACCTGGGAGCAGCGCTTCCCCAACTTCCCTACGCCCTGGATACGCATTACCCCTGGCAGTCGGAAGAAATCATCAAAGGAGGTGCCATGAAATTCCAGGATGGTGCTGTGGCTGTGCCATCCGGACCGGGACTGGGAGTTGAATTGGATCGTGAGGCCCTGGCAAAACTCCATCAGCAATACCTGGATAGTGGTCTTAAAAAGAGGGACGATGAAATTGAAATGAAAAAGGTTCATCCAGATTGGACTTTTCAAAAGATCAGATGGTAATAGAAAACTTTCAATATTTCACAATTTGTATTCTTAATTGAACAAAAGATCTGTTTTTAGGAAAATAGTTAAAAAAAATAACATGAAGCAAATCGGTATCATTTTTCAGCATTTTGTTTTTACAGTATTCTTTTTCCTTATGGTTAATCCGCTGTACGCCCAACAAATCACCAAAGAGGAAATGCTTTTCCTTACCCCCCTATGGGAAGGAGAACGATTTGAAGACGGCAGGCCAAAAGTACCGGATGATATCATTCAGCGCATGAAGGAAGTAACCCACGACGAGGCCTGGGCAGTCATGAAAAATGAAGGATATAAGTACCAATATGCGGAAGGTTGGGAAACCATCCATCCGGATAGCATACTGGTGGGCAGGGCGGTCACGGCTACCTTTATGCCGGGCAGGCCGGATATACATGATGCCATCGATGAAAGGGGTAAGGCAGCAGGAAAAAAAGGGCAGAATTCCTGGCCCGTAGATGTATTGGTTCAGGGGGATGTTTATGTGGCTGACCAGTTTGGTGCCCATGTAGATGGCCCGACGATAGGCGACAATGTGGGAAATGCCATATTTGCCCGTTCGGGAAACGGGATTGTTTACGACGGTGCTATCAGGGATATTGTGGGTTTGAGAGAAATAGAAGGATTTACCTCCTTTTTTACCAGTTATCATCCCTCTCACCATAACCAAAGAGGAAATTTAAATACCATGCTGATTGGGATCAACCAGCCCACTAAAATACGGCAAGCCACTGTGATGGCCGGAGATGTTGTCCTGGGAAGGGATGGGGCTGTGTCGTTTATTCCACCTCACCTGGCAGAAAAGGTTGTCGTCACTTCAGAAATTGTAAGGCTGAGGGACATGTTTGGACACGAAAGGCTTCGGGCAGGAGTTTATTCAGCAGGACAGATCGATACCCGCTGGTCTGATGAAATAGAAAAAGATTTCTCTGGCTGGCTGAATGAACACATCGATGAATTGCCGGTACCCAGGGAGCAGGTTCAGGAAATTCTAAAAAACCGTACCTGGTAAAGCTGATTCAATAAATCAAATCTATTTTCTTCATTACCTAAAGGTTTAAACAATTTGTATGAAGAATGAATAAACCTCAAAATACACCAACATGAAAAACAAATTGAATAGAAGGTCCTTTCTTTCCAAGACTACTTTGGCTGGGATTACAGGGGCCGCCTTTCTTTCCAGTTATGGTTCTGGCCTTTCGGCAGCAGTGGAAAGGATGCCATCAGCTTCCAATCCCTCTGATCTGAAAATCACAGATGTCAAATGTGGTTACGTAAGGGGGGCTGTTTATGTAAAAGTATATACCAACCAGGATGTTTGGGGCTGCGGGGAGGCTGTGGATGCCATTCATGGTACTTATCACCTGGTCAAAAGATTGGGCAATCAAATCAAGGGACAAAATCCATTAAACCCCAATAGACTTGCCGAGCAATTGAGAAAAGGGGCTTTTTTTGGTGGGGCTCAGTCAGGCGTTTTCGTGGCCGTATTGACAGCCATAGAAACAGCCCTTTGGGACATTACCGGAAAAGTATTTAATGTACCCGTGTACCAGTTATTGGGTGGAAAATTTCGGGACAAAGTCAGGGTTTACTGTGATACAGCCCTATATACAGCTACAAACCCCAGCCCCTCGGACTATGCGGAAGCGGCCAGAGGTGCAGTGGACCGGGGTTATACTGCCGTCAAGTTTGATGTGGACGATGGAAGAGATCCAAATAAATATGATCGCTTCAACTGGACAGCAAGTCCCCCGGAGATTGAAAGGATGTATAATGCCATTGCTGCGGTCAGGGAGGAAGTTGGGCCTGATATAGATATTTGTGTGGACATGCATGGCAGGTATGACTTTATTACCGGGGTTAAGATGGCCCAAAAGTATGAAGATCTTGACCTGATGTGGCTGGAAGAACCTTTACCTGCTGACAATCCTGACCTTTATCAAAAGCTAACCAGCGAAACCTCCACGCCTATTTGTACTGGTGAAAACATCTACCTGGCCTATGGATTTGTCAATTTGTTGAACCAGGGCGGGGCAGACATTATCATGCCGGATATTCAGAAAGCCGGAGGATTGGGCGAAGCCCAGCGAATAGCCAATTTGGCCAATCTGTATTATGTTCCTTTCAGTCCCCATATGGTAGCATCCTTTTTAGGAGCTATGGCCTCCTGTCACGTTTGTGCTTCTGTTCCCAATTTTCAGATTATGGAATGGCAAATATATATGGATACCGACCAGATGTGGCAGGATATTGTCAGCTATGATGGTCCCAGAACCCAGGATGGATTTATTAGTCTTTCAGAGAAACCAGGTATAGGGGTGGAGATCAACGAGGAGGGGATGAAGAAATATGCCGTGGAGGGGATCCCCTTTTTTGAATAAGCCTATCAATTAACCAAACCCAGATACCATGAAACCTTATCACAATCCCAAATTCAATGACTTGTTCAAATTACCCGGAAAAAGCAAAGACAAAATAGAAAAGAAGTCTGAATTGCATCCGAAGCCGGTGCCTTCCCGGAGGGAATTTATGCAAAAAGCAGGACTAGGTGGCCTGACTTTAGGAGCCTTTATGTTCCAGCCCATAGAAGAAACGCTGGCCCACAGTACACAAAAGGTAAACAGAAATTCAAGCCCCTCCGAGCTGAGGATTACCGATCTCCGTATTGCTGAAGTGGCAGGGGCCCCCATGCGCTGCCCCATCATCAGAATTGATACCAACCAGGGAATTTATGGTTTGGGTGAAGTCAGGGATGGAGCCAGTGCCAGGTATGCACTCGTATTAAAAAGCCGCTTATTGGGAGAAAACCCCTGTCAGATTGAAAGGATATTTAAAAGGATCAAATTGTTTGGCAACCACGCCCGGCAGGCTGGTGGTGTTTGTGCTGTGGAAATGGCCCTTTGGGATTTGGCAGGCAAAGCCTATAATATCCCGGTTTATCAAATGTTGGGCGGGAAGTACAGGGATGAGATACGGCTTTATTCCGATACTACCCAATCAAAAGACCCGGAGGTTTTTGCGGATCGCCTAAAGGCAAGAATGGATCTGGGCTATACCTTTCTCAAAATGGATTTTGGGGTACAAATGGTCCGGGACAATGAGGGTTCTGTGGTCAATACCAAAGCATTTGATAAGGGGAATCAATGGGCATCTGAATATGGTAGCTACGGTAGGACCGCCCATCCTTTTACCGGCGTGCAGCTTACCGACAAAGGTGTGGCAGAGATGGTAGAATATGTGGCGGCGGTAAGAAGAAAGGTGGGATATGACATACCTCTGGCAGCAGACCACTTTGGCCATTTTGATTATAAGGAATGTATCCGCCTGGGCGAAGCATTGGAGCCCTATCGCCTGGCCTGGCTGGAAGACATGGTACCCTGGTTTTATACGGAAAAATGGAAGCAAATCACCGATGCCATCAAGACACCTACCTTGACAGGAGAGGATATCTTTTTAAAAGAAGAATTCATAAAATTAATAGATGCCAGGGCCATTGACATGATACAACCGGATTTGGCATCTTCAGGAGGTATCCTGGAAACCAAAAAAATAGGCGATTATGCAGAAGAGCAGGGAATTCCCATGGCCATGCATTTTGCAGGCACTCCGGTATCCTTTATGGCAAATATCCATTGTGCGGCAGCCACCGAGAATTTTATTTCCCTTGAGCACCACTCAGTGGATATTCCCTGGTGGGAAGACATGGTAAAAAATATACCCAAGCCCTTGGTTGTAAATGGATTTGCCAAGGTTCCCGAAGGCCCGGGATTAGGAGTTGAGTTGAATGAGGAGGTAATCAAACAGCACCTGGTAGAAGGGACATCTTATTTTGCTCCTACAGAGGAGTGGAATACCGACCGCTCCAATGACAGGTGGTGGAGTTGAAATTTCCGAATCCTAATTAAGAGAATCTGTGACCACTTGGATAAAAGGATGGGGTATGGGTTGCTTTATTAGGTTCTTTTCAAGAAATTGACGAAAAAAACTATTTAAACCTAAAATGATGATTAGAATAACGCTGGTATCTTTTGTTTTGTGTCTCACTATTACCGGATTGGGATTTTCCCAACAGATTTCCCCAACTCCGGATCAGATTAGGGCCCTGACTTCATCCTGGGAGGGGGAAAGATTTCCTGATGGGCGTCCAAAAGTCCCGGACGATCTACTGGAAAGACTCAAGGGGATTTCTATGGAGGAGGCCTGGGGCATCTTGCGGAATAATGGTTACAACAACCAGTTCGAAAATGACTGGATTATCCTAAAGGAAGACGAAGTATTGACGGGAAGGGCTGTAACAGCCCAATACATGCCGTTCAGGGAAGATGTTAATGAGTTGGTAAAAGAGGTTGGCAAAAAAGAAAACAGGGCCCAATCGGGGGGAACAAATTCCTGGCCTATAGATGTATTGGTAGATGGCGATGTTTATGTTGCAGATGGATATGGAAAAATCGTGGATGGTACCCTGATAGGTGACAATCTGGGTAACGCCATTTATGCCAATTCGGGTAATGGAGTAATTTTCAATGGTTCTGTAAGGGATATGGCAGGTCTTAGTAAAATTGACGGGTTCAATGCCTGGATCAAAGGTCATGACCCTTCTTATATTCAGGAAATGATGCTGACCACCATTAATTATCCCATCCGCATGGGCAGGGCAACTGTTTTGCCCGGAGATGCGGTTTTGGCCAATAAATGGGGTGTGATTTTTATCCCGGCTTATCTGGTGGCAGACCTGGTTATCAATGCGGAATTTACGGCCCTAAGGGACCAATTCGGCCATCAGCGACTCAGGGAGCAAAAGTATACCGCCGGTGAAATAGACAGTCGCTGGAGTGATGCCATCAAAGAGGATTTTTTGAATTGGCTTAACGACAAGCAGGACCTGCCCATGAGCAGGGAGGAGTTGGATGCCTATCTTAAAGAACGCAATTGGTAATTAGTAAAAATCCCTTTCGGCTCCGGTTGAAAGGGATTTAATTTTTTATTCCAATCAATCATTTGCGTGACAGGATCTTTGGTATTATATTAATGCTTACCGTTATGAATGATAAACCCAAATTAATGAAAATCTTTAAGCCCTTTTGTGCTGTTGTCGTATTTACCCTTTTTTTCCTGAGCGCATTTGTCTCACCAGCTTATCCGCAAACGAATAGCGAAGACCAATCAGTCGCGGGTAAAAGGTATTTATATGTAGCTGTACCTGGAATAAGAAATTACCTGGGGTATGGTGGTCACGGATTGCTGGTCTTTGACATGGACAATGACCACAAATTTGTAAAAAGAATACCTACCAGAGGTTTCAAAGCAGATGGAAAGCCCTCCAATGTGAAAGGGATAGATATCAGCATTCCACTGAACAGTATTTTTATCAGCACCCTTGAGGGTCTGCAAAGGATAGACCTGGAAACCGAGAAGTTGGTTTGGGAAAGGGAATATGAGGGTGGGGCAGATCGGATGTCCATCTCACCCGATGGGCTGACCATGTACATGCCCTCTCTTGAAAAAGATTTTTGGAATGTGGTGGATTGCGAGACTGGTGATTTGATTGCTAAAATCAAAGTGGTACAAAGAGCCCACAACACCATCTATGGGCCATCAGGAAGACAGGTTTATATGGCCGATATTGCCTCCCCTTTATTGCATGTGGCAGAAACACAAAACCATACAGTGGCTAAAAAAATCGGTCCCTTTTCCAATGGTATCAGACCTTTTACCATCAATAGCGATGAAAGTCTTGTATTTGTCAATGTGAATGATTTGTTGGGTTTTGAGGTGGGTGACCTAAAATCCGGGAAGAAATTGGCACAGGTGGTGGTGGAGGGTTGGGACAAGGGGCCTGTCAGAAGACACGGCAACCCCAGTCACGGCATAGGGTTAACCCCGGACGAGGAGGAAATATGGATTAGCGATGGTCACAACATGCGCATGCATGTTTTCAGTGCAAAACCTCCCTATCAACAATTGACAACGATCCCCCTTCAAGACATGCCAGGCTGGGTTACCTTTAGTCTGGATGGTAAGTACGCCTATCCTTCCAGTGGTGAGGTGATTGATGTGAAAACCAGGTCCATTCTCTATACGCTCCAGGATGAATTTTACAATTACGTAGCCAGTGAAAAAATGATAGAAGTGCACCTGGAAAACAAAAAGGCCATAGCTGCGGGAGACCAGTTTGGTTTAGGTAGAAAATAAAAGAGATTTTTCTGTTGCAAAAACATAAATTTAAAAGCCATTCAAAAAACCCTTAGTTCATTTAAACTTCAATTGAGTAACCTATGACTGAAAAAAGTATCATTATCCGCAATAATTTAAATCAGGAATATCAGGATGTCTATACCGATGAGGTATTGTCTGCCCTGGAATTAATGGCACCTTTTAATGCGGAGGTGAAAAAGTTAATGGAAGTCCGTTTGCGCAGGAGGCAGGAAAGAAGGCAAAAGCAGAAGCGGATTGATTTTTTAGACCCTTCTACAAATATCCCCGGTACTTCAATCAAAGTGGAAGATGCAAGAAGCGGGAAATTTGAAGGAACGGCCATACCCAAAGACCTGCAAAGGCAGTGGGTTCAGGGTACAGGGCCTGGAGCCAAACCCAACGCCCCTTTGGAAAGCAGTATACGAAATGTAGCCTATGCGCTGTTGTCAGGTGCCGACGGTTGGATGTTTGATGGTGAAGATGCTTTGGGTCAAACGGGTACCATGTCGCTGGATAATCAAAGAAACCTAAAGTTAGCCATTCATCGAGCACCCGTTTTTTTAACTGTGGCTGAGCAGGTGGCAGCACAAATGAACAGCTGGTCCAAAGAATTTTTTGGAGAGGAGAAGATCCGGGACTATAAATTACAGTTGGATTTTACTACTGTTATTTTCAGGGCCAGGGGCCTCCATCTGGATGACAGACACCTGCGCATGAAAGATGGCGCTTCATTTTCTGCCTCTATTGCAGATCTGGTGCTATATGTGACCAATAATTATCAGGTGCTCCGGGAAAAAGGTTCCTCTATCGTGCTTTACCTGCCAAAGATCCAGACAGCTGAAGAAGCGGCTTTATGGAACAAGATGATATCCCATCTGGAAAAGCACCTTGGATTGGAAGAAGGAGCGGTAAAGGTTTATATTTTGGTGGAACAGCTTGAGGCAACTTATCAGCTGATGGAAATCAGGGCAGCCCTGGGCAAACATTTTGTTGGTTACAATACCGGCAGGTGGGATTACATCAATAGCGTATCCGATGCCATGGCCTGGGATCCTTCCTTTATCAATCCAAATATAGAATCCATAGGGATGACCTATGGATACATGAGAAATTACGAGGACCGGGTAAGAAGGGCAGTCAATACGGCTGACCAGCTTGGGAATTTTGCCCTTTGGCAAGGAGGAATGGAGCCTAATATTCCGGTGGGCTCAGAAGAAGGCGTGAGCAATAGTATGAATAAAGCCATTTCAGGAGCAGAGAGAGAGCAGCGGGAGGGAGCGAGTGGCAAATGGGTAGCGCATTGGAAAATGGTTCACATCATTCGCCCGGTATGGGAAAAGAAAGGTGAAGCCAATCAACTGGGAAGAAAATTTCCTCCTTTGACTTATTCTTCCGAAGATGCAGCTGGCTTGATACTACTAGAAAAAGCACCAAGGACCATCAGAGGAGCCAGAAACCTGTTGAGTGTTGGTTTGCAATATGGCAATGCCTTTGGACAGGGCATGCAGGCTGCAGCTCTGAAACCTGCGGATTTCTTTGGGGATGATGATGTTCTTTACCTGATGGAAGATATGGCCACAGGAGAAATCCGTTTGAGTATTCTTTGGGAATGGCTTCACAAAGGCGCTGAAATTACGGAAGATGATCCAGAAACAGGCTTGGTCAAAGGGGACACTTTTTCTGAAAAAACATTCGATAAATTACTTAAAGAGGAATATGATAAGCTACTGAATGCCAATGATAAAGATGTATACAATGCATCTAAAGATACAACCCTTCCAATTGCAAGAAAAATCGTTGACGTGTACGTTAAAGAGGACATTAAGATTCCCTGGTTTATCGATTTATTGAATATCAATCTGAATAATACGAATTTGAAAATTGCGGAAGATAGGATACACCTTTATGTGAAAAAATTGAAAGAAAAGGGAGAGCGGGTCACTGAAAATCTGGATTTTACCGTTTAAGTCTTTCCGGAATGCCATGTCGATGAACCTGCTGTTTTTACTTGCTCTTTTTCCCATTTTACTTGCCGCAATCATGTTGGTAGGTTTTAGGCTGTCTGCCAGGATCACCATGCCGGTGACCTTTTTGCTGACATCGATTCTGGCCTATATCTTTTGGGAGATGTCATTGCTGACCATTGTGGCTGCCACCATACAAGGTTTTTTCATCACCTTTGATATATTGTATATTGTATTCGCAGCGATACTGCTACTCAATTTATTGAAATATTCCGGTGGGGTGGATACCATCCGGAATGGTTTTCAGGGAATAAGTGCCGACAGGAGAGTACAGGTGATCATCATCGTTTGGCTTTTTGGTTCTTTTATCGAAGGCGCAGCAGGCTTCGGTACTCCTGCTGCAATTGTTGCCCCCTTACTGGTGGCCCTGGGGTTTCCGGCCTTGGCTGCAGTGGTTTTGGGAATGATGGTGCAAAGCACAGCCGTAACATTCGGGGCCGTAGGTACGCCCATATTGGTAGGGATAAGGGGTGGTCTGGAAAGTCCCGAATTGACTTCCAGGCTTGATTTACTCGGTTGGGAATTTTCAGAAGTTTTGCTCAAAGTCACCGCCAATGCAGCCATTATTCATGCAGTGGTGGGAACCCTGATGCCATTTTTGATGGTATTGATGCTTTGCCGGTTTTTTGGAAAAAAGAGGTCATGGAGGGAAGGTCTCCAAATTTTTCCCTTTGCCTTGTTTGCTGGCTTTTGCTTTACATTGCCTTATTTGATTACAGGCATATACCTGGGGCCTGAATTCCCTTCATTGATTGGCTCCTTGGTTGGTTTGGCTTTAGTGGTTACAGCGGCTAAAATTGGTTTTTTGGTTCCGCGGAAGGTTTGGGATTTGGAAGCTTCTGGTGCCTGGCCACCTGCATGGAAAGGTACCTTAAATATCCCTGCTGCCGGCTCCAAGAACGCGGTTGCCAGGGTAACTTTGATTAAGGCATGGATGCCCTATATTATTCTGGCCATTTTATTGGTCATCAGCCGATTGCCCCAATTGCCCGTCAAAGCCTGGCTGACCGGTATTTCCTTTGGCCTGGAAGGTATTTTAGGTACCAACATTTCAGGCAGCAGTACCCCCTTGTATTTACCAGGGACCATCCTTTTATTGGTTTGTTGCATGACCTATTTTCTCCATCAGATGAAGGGTGCTTCGGTGAAGCTTGCTCTAAAGGATAGCGGTTTGATGATCCTGAAGGCAGGTGCAGTACTGTTATTTGCCGTGGCCATGGTGAGGGTATACATCAATTCCGGAGAAAATGACTCAGGCTTGGTGGCCATGCCAATCTTAATGGCTGAATGGACGGCAGAAAAGGTAGGGATGATTTATCCATTTTTTGCCCCCATGATTGGGGCTCTAGGTGCATTTATTGCCGGAAGCAATACTGTCAGCAACCTGATGTTCAGTCTTTTTCAGTATGGTGTTGCCGACAAGTTGGGAATGGCCCCCACCTGGGTCCTTGCCTTGCAAGCCGTAGGAGCAGCCGCAGGTAACATGATCGCTATCCATAACGTGGTGGCTGCTTCAGCTACCGTGGGTTTGTTGGGCAAAGAGGGGAGCGTACTGAGAAAAACTGTTTTACCTACCCTATATTATTTGGTTTTTACAGGATTGATAGGGATGCTTTTAATTGGTATGGTAGGAGTGGTGGATCGCTTTTTGATTAATGTTTAGTTAAATTATCACCTTTTTAATTGATAAAATTGATTATCATGTTTTTATGTGATATATTTAATTATCATTTAATAACAGGATATTGTAATGATTGCAATCATAACCGGAGACATCAAGGATTCCAGGATGGTACCAGCAGAAAAATGGATGGGGCTGCTAAAGGCTGAGTTGGAGATTTGGGGCAAAGCAGGAGTGGACTGGGACATCTACCGCGGAGACAGCTTTCAATTGAAATTGGAGGATCCTGCGGATGTGCTGCAGGTTGCTATCAGAATGAAGGCAAGAATCAAATCAATAGCCCCCTTGGATATCAGGATGGGTATTGGTTTGGGAGATGAAAATTTCAGGTCAAAACGCCTTCTGGAAAACAACGGAACAGCCTATATACATTCTGGGGAGGCATTTGAGAACCTGTCAAAAAGCAACCAGGCATTGCTGATCAAAAGTCCCTTTGATGTATTTGATCAGGAAATTAACCTGATGTTGAAATTAGCTCTGACAGTAATGGATGAATGGACAGAAAATTCAGCCAGTACGGTTTACCTGGTCATGAAGCACCCCGAAAAAACACAGCGGGAACTTGGGGAGTTGGAGGGAATCAGCCAGCATGCCATAAGTGCCAGGTTATCCAGAGCCAGGTTTGATACAGTCAATGCTTTGTTGGATTATTTTCCCCGTAAATTGGAAATGTACTTGTCATGATCATTTTAATTAAGCTCATATTGGCCCATTTATTAGGGGATTTTGTTTTTCAGCCCAGGAAGTGGGTAGCAGCCAAGGAAAGCAAAAAGTTGGGTGCTTATCAACTGTACCTGCATTTGCTGGTACATGGCTTGTTGCTGATGCTTCTGGTAGCCGATATTGATTTCTGGCCCTATGCTTTGGGAATCACAATGGCCCATGGGCTCATTGACCTGATAAAATTATATGCTCAAAATGAGCAAAGCAGGCGGTATTGGTTTTTTATCGACCAATCCGCCCATTTGCTTACTTTACTTGTCGCAGTATGGTTCTATGACCATTCCCTGTTTGACTGGATTTTTCAGCTCAGGGACAAGCATTGGCTGGCCGTCACAATTTTTGTGTTTTTATCTTTACCGGCATCCGTGATCATCAAAACCATTATATCCAGATGGAACCCGCTGCCGGATGATCATACGGCTTCCCTGGATAAAGCAGGCCAATATATAGGTATACTGGAGCGCTGGTTTGTATTTGTATTTATCATGGCAGGAAGATGGGAGGCCATAGGGTTTTTGGTAGCGGCAAAGTCAGTTTTTAGATTCGGAGATCTCCGGCAGTCAAAGGATAGAAAATTGACAGAGTACATTTTGATTGGAACTTTATTGAGTTTTGGATTGGCTATTTTAAGTGGCTGGATGTACGATCAATTTTAAAATAAAAGAGTGGATCTATAAATCGCTTTTTGGAACCATAAAAGAATCTTTTTTACTGTTGATGGAATGAGCCGGGGAATAACAAATAAAATTTCCCAGGCTACCTATACCTTTTCCTGTTAAAAACCTTGTAACCAATTGATTTTAAGTACCCTAAATTGGACAAATCCCTTTTAAGGCTTTGGCAAATGCAAAATAGTTGGTTTAAAATAATCCATACAATTAATTTTGTTTTTCAAAATTAAAAAAAATGTTTTGTTCATTTTAATAGTAAAAAATATGGTAAAATATTATAATTACCATTTTTTATCTGTTACCTTTATTTTATCAAACAGCAATAAGATAAAAGAATATTTGAGGTTTAGGTATCGGTTTTTTAAACCTGGCCCGTAAGGTCTGGGAAAAGAAAAAATGGTCAAAGTGTAAAAGCTTGGAAAGAATTTTGGTTAGTTGGTTATTTTTTAATGTAGGGTTTGTCCGGGGTTTCATGAAAATTGAAACTCCGGCCTTTTTGTTTATAGGGCTTTACAGCAATCAACTGAATTACCTGGGTTGAATTTGCTTTCAGACCATACCCTAAAAATCAGCCCTGTAATGTCCTACCATCAGGGCATCGATGATTTTGGCAACTTCTGTGGGAGGGGTTTTGGCCATGAGGTATTGTTGCTGCCCGTTTTTATCCGTTTTCCACGCATTGCTGCCATCATCATGAACAATGGCCATTCCTTTGGGGCTTAGCTCCCAATAGCTGTCTGGTGAGATAAGGTACAGCAATACCGATTGGTCCCAACTTTGCCTGCCCGAAAAGTCATTGTACAATTGATAACCCATATAGACGGGGCTATCGGGTTTTAGGGATTTTTTAAGATATTCTCCTCCGGTAATGACTTCATTGCCGATTTCCCATCCGGAATATATCACCCTGCCCGGCCATTGTTCCACTGTGATTTGGGTGGATTCCGGGTCAGGTCTGTAGAAATTGGCTTCTTTGCCCACTGGAAATTGTCCGCCCATACAGGCTCATAGCTTTACTTTTTTTCGGATCAGTTCAAAACCTGAGAGTTTACTGATATCATCAGGAGCAGACTGTATCAAATGCATCAGATTCGTCAAATGACCTATAGTAACAATGGTGACACTGCTGTCTGCTTCTTTTGCCAGGAGTTTACGGTATAGCCGGGTTGCATCTTCGGCATCGGCATACTCGTTCAGCCGCTTTGGAAAGGTATGGCTGATCGCCCGGGTGTATTTGGAGAATTCTCTCAAATCAATTCCTTTTTCTACTCCTATGGGAATCTGAGGCCTTCCGAAATAATGATTGATGGCATCGGCACAAAGTGGGGCATGAAGATCATCACTGGTAACAATAATGCCCAATATTTCTACCCGTTCATGATCTTCAAGGGTATGCAACATGGCCATAGCCCCCACATCATCTACATCCGAATCGAGATCTGTGTCCAGGATTAGCCTTTCGGTTTGGGCAAGAGTCAGTTTGCAGCAAATCAGGAAAAGCGAGGAAAGCAGCAAATTTTTCATAGGCCTATTTTTCTTTGACCTTAGCATGGGTCAGGTATGATACCAATACAATGGTTAACAAGCTGGCCAACATGGCAAAGGTTCGGAAAGGAAACTGTATGCCAGCAACAGGATCATTCATTGGGTAGGGTAGGAAGGGTTCTATACCGAAAATGGGTTCTCCACCGCCAAACCTCAAAATCAAGCCTACCAGAATTCCTGCAATGGCACCATATTGATTGCTTTTCTTGAAATAAAGAGCCAATACCAATTGGGGAAACAGCACCACATAGACCAGGTCGGCACATAGGTACCAAAGCTCATACACACTTTGAAGGGTCAGGGCCAGCCAGGTGGAAATGGCCCCGATTACCAGAATGGCCAGACGAATGGTTAATTTTATTTGTTTGTCGGTACAGGAGGGTTTGATGAGTGGGCGGTATAGATTCCAGGTAAACATAGAGGAGGCAGATAATATGGAGGAATCTACAGATGACATTACCGCGGCCGCAACTGCTCCCAGTCCCAGGGCTGCGATCAAAGGCGGTGTCATTTCCAGGAGTACATAGGGAAGTACCATGGTGGCTTCCGGAGCTGTACCCAGGGAGGATGTGCTCCAGTCAAAACCTACACCCGCTACTCCGATAAATATGGCAGGTATGGCCATCAGGGCGCAACAAATCCCACCAAATATGGAAAGCCTCACAGCGGATTTATCGGAATTGGAGGACAATACGCGCTGAAAATAAACCTGCCAGGGTATGCCTCCCATGACCAGCAACAAGGCAAAGTCCACCCAAACCCATATCCCGTTTCCCCAATCGGGATCATTGCCAGTGAAAGCATTGAGGGAAGGGAATAAGGTAAAGCCATTGGCTATGTTTTGGTCATAAAGTACCAAGGCCTGCTCTAATCCGCCGATTTTATCCAGGGCAAAAGGTATGCTGATGCCCAGACCAATGATAATAAATGCGAGCTGCACTACATCCGTATAGGCTACAGACCACAGGCCTCCCAGCATGGTATAGCCCACCGCAATACTCGCCGATACCAAAATGGCCGTCTCCAGATCCAGGCCAAATATAGTGGCAAAAGTAATTCCCAGGGCAGCCAATATAGCAGCACTCCAGAAAATCTCTCCTATCAAAGCAGGGATGAAAAGAACAGCGGCGGTCTTTTTGCCATATTTGTTTTCAAAAACATCAATAAAGGTGGTGAAACCAAAGCTTCTGATCTTTTTAGCAAAAAACAAACCTCCCAAAATCAAACTCAGGGCATAGCCCCAGGGAGCCTGGGCCCAGACCAGCCCCCGGGCACTGTCATATACTGCCTCACTGGTGCCGATGATATAGCCGCCACCTACCCAGGTAGCAGTCATGGTAAAAATCCCTATCCATGCCGGCATCCGCCTGCCTGCCAGTAGCATGCCTTGCGAACTTTGATCTCCCGATTCCTTTCTACTGGCATAATATCCAGTAAGCAGAATGATCAGGTAAAAGAAAAGGGTTACGAAAATGCCTAGCGTCCTGGTATCGATGATATTGTAGTTTTACTTCCCAAACCAATTTATGGGCTGGGGGTTAAAATTTTGGTAAATGTGCTTGATTTCCTGAAACTCTTCCAGGCCAGTATGACCCAGTTCTCTTCCAAGACCGGATTGTTTGTATCCTCCCCATGGCGCCTGGGTGAAGTACACGTTGAAATCATTGATCCATACCGTACCAAATCGGAGGGCCCTGGATACCCGATCAATCCGTTCGGGATCTCTGGACCAAAAACCTCCTGACAAGCCATATATGGTATTGTTGGATTTTTTAATGGCTTCTTCTTCCGTCTCAAATTTTTCCACATGGACTACAGGTCCAAAAACTTCCTCTTGTACGATGCGCATGTTTTCCTCGCATCCGACCAATAGGGTAGGTGCATAAAAAAAACCTTGTTTTAGATCCGGCTCCTCCGGTCTTTTTCCCCCAACGAGCAGTTTGGCCCCTTCCTGAACCGCAGTTTGAACATGATTTTCGACTTTCTGCAATTGGTCAGCGGAGATCAAAGGGCCCATTTGGGTCTTTTCATCCATACCATTTCCCAATCGGATATTTCGGATTCTTTGCTCCAATAAGGAGACTACCTGGTCATGGATACCTGAAGCAACCAGCAATCTGGTGCCGGCAGAACAAATTTGTCCGGCATGGAAAAAAACACCGTTGAGGATAAAATCTATGGCGGATTGCCAGTCGCCATCCTCAAAAAGGATATGCGGATTTTTGCCTCCCAGTTCCAGAGCTACTTTTTTGACGTTTCCGGCAGCGGCCTGCATGATCTTCTTGCCAGTCAGCACCCCACCCGTAAAGGAGATCATGTCTACGGAATGGTTTTCAGCCAGTTCTGCACCCACTGAATGACCCGGGCCCAGTACGGTATTGATCACCCCAGGGGGAAAACCGACCTGCATTGCCAATCTGGTCCATTCGATGGTAGTCAAAGGAGTTATTTCGCTGGGTTTGATGACTAGCGTACATCCTGCTGCCAGTGCCGGAGCAATTTTCCAGGCGGCTTGCAACAAAGGGTAATTCCAGGGGCAGATCATCCCTACCACGCCTACCGGCTCCCTTTCCAGGCGGCTATGCGTATTTGGGTTGGGACTGGCTATGACCTCTCCGGCATGCTTATCTGCCAGTCCGCCGTAATACCTGAAAATTCCCGCAATATCATCCATGTCCCACAGGCTTTCGGTGTAGGTTTTTCCCGTATTCAGGGTTTCCAATTCTGCCAGCTTTTCTTTTTGGGCCTCAATAAGGTTTCCCAATTCATAAATCATTTTACCACGTTCTGTGGCTGATATTTTTGACCACTCTCCCTGGTGAAATGCATTTTGGGCACTTTCTATAGCTGCTTTGGCATCTTCCCGGTCACCTTCTGACACATGAGCAATGACTTTTTGGTCAAAGGGATTTTGGATGGACCTTTGGGCTCCGGCTTTTGCCGGCACCCATTGGCCATTGATGAATTGATGAAGTAAATCCATTAATGGGTGAACTGATTTTTTTCCACCTTAGGTGAATGTTTGTAAAAAGGGACCTCTTGTGGGGCTTCGGGGGTATTTCCCAGCAAAATGTCAGCAGCTTTCTCTGCAATCATGATCACCGGTGCATAAATGTTGCCATTGGTAATATGCGGCATGACAGAAGCATCCACCACACTCAGATTAGAAATACCATGAACCTTTAGCTGGCTATCTACTACAGACATATCATCATAACCCATTTTACAGGTACAACTGGGGTGGTATGCACTTTCTCCCTCTCTGGCCACAAAATCCAGAATTTCCTCATCGGTTTCAACACCATCACCAGGTGAAATTTCCTTGCCTCTCAAGGTATCAAAAGCAGGTTGGTTGATCAGTTTGCGCGTACAGCGAATGGCTTCTATCCATTCTTTTCTTTCCTGATCGGTGGACAGGTAATTGAAAAGAATACTGGGGTATTCCGAAGGATCATCGGACTTTATTTTCACATGTCCCCTGACATCGGTGTTCATAGGCCCTACATGCAACTGGAAGCCATGTCCTTCATTGGGAGCCGAACCATCATAACGGATGGCAATGGGTAAAAAGTGATATTGCAGGTTGGGGTAGGCCACCTCATCATTGCCTCTGATAAATCCACCGGCTTCGAAATGGTTGCTGGCTCCAACGCCCGTTTTATTGAAAAGCCATTCCAGACCGATTTTGGGTTGGTTGTAAAATTTCAGGGAAGGGTAGAGGCTAACCGGCTTTTTAGCAGTCCATTGCACATAAACTTCCAGGTGATCCTGAAGGTTTTCTCCTACTCCTTTGAGATCGGCAACAACAGGAATGCCTAATTTTGTCAATTCTTCCCCGTTACCAATTCCGGATAGTTGCAATACCTGAGGGGAATTGATGGCTCCCCCACAACAAATGATTTGACCGCCATGCGCGGTATGCATTTTTCCTCCCTTGGAATAGGTCACACCAATTGCTTTATTACCATCAAACAGGATTTTAGAAACATTTGATTTCAAACTGATGGTCAGGTTTTTTCGATCCATCACAGGGTGCACATATGCCCGCGCAGCATTCCAGCGCCTGCCCTTATATATAGTGGCATCAAATTTCCCGAATCCTTCCTGCTTGTAACCATTTACATCCTCAGTCAATGGATAGCCTGCCTCCTGCACAGATTTAAAAAATGCATCAAAAAGAGGATTATCGCATTTTGGCGTGGTAAGGTGCAACGGACCGCCTTCACCCCGGTAACTATCCCCTCCGATCAGCCGGTTTTCCATGCGTTTAAAATAAGGAAGGCAATGGGCATAGCTCCAGGCCTCCAATCCTTCGTCTTGCGCCCACTTTTCATAATCTAAGGCATTGCCCCGGATATAAATCATGCCATTGATACAACTTGATCCCCCCAACACTTTTCCCCTTGGCTGGTAGATCCTTCTATTGTGCATGTATGGCTCGGGGTCTGATTCGTATCCCCAATTGTAAAAATTATTACTCAAGGGGTAGGTAAGCGCTGCAGGCATGTGGATCCTGAAATCCCAGCCATGGTCCAGCCTTCCTGCTTCAATAACGAGTACTTTGTTTTTAGGATCTTTGCTCAATCTATTGGCCAACACACTTCCGGCAGAGCCGCCGCCAATGATGATAAAATCATACTTATCGTTCGGCATTATTTAAAATTTGTAACTGGTAATAAGTCTTAGAATTTTTTCGGATATTCCATTATCTTAATGGATGAAAACAGGCAGTTTTCGCGAATGCTCTTTAAACCTAATTTCTAGGAAGGATTTTCACAATGCCTTTGCCTTCTATCCCTGCATAAATATAACCGTCCGGTCCCTGTATTACATTTCGGACCCTCCCCATGCCATCAATAACTTTTTCTCTTTTGGTTACTTCCTCGCCTTCCAGGCTAAGTTTTTCCAGGTAGGCAAAACTCAGGGAACCCACTAACAGGTCTCCTTTCCAAGCTGGGTACCTATCTCCTGTTACCAGGGCAAAACCACTTGGAGCAATGGAAGGAACCCAATAATAGAGGGGTTGCTCCATTCCGGGTTTGGCAGTATCCTCCGTCAGGATGGTTCCATTGTAATTGATGCCATAAGATATTTCCGGCCAGCCATAATTCGCTCCTTTTTTTACCACATTGATTTCATCACCTCCTCTTGGGCCATGTTCATGCACCCAAATTTCACCGGTTTCCGGGTGTAGGATCATTCCCTGAGGATTTCTGTGACCATAAGAATAAATGGCTTTTTTTGCAGCCGCATTATTGACAAAGGGATTATCGTCAGGTATGCTTCCATCATCCTTTAAACGATATACCTTGCCACCATCTCGCGTAATGTCTTGTGGGTTTTCCTGGTGATTGCCCCTCTCCCCGATAGAAAAGAACATGTAACCGTCCTTGTCGAATACAATTCTGGATCCATAATGCTGCCCGGCATCGGTATTTGGGGTAGCTTTATATAAGACCTCAAGGTTGGACAATTGATTGCCTTGTAATTTTGCCCGGCTGATGGCCGTATGGGCACCATCACCTGGTCCCTCTTCAGAGGAATAAGACATGTAAATCCACCCGTTGCTGGAATAATCGGGATGAAGGGTAATATCCAACAGGCCACCCTGACCTTTGGCCCTTACTTCCGGTACCCCTTTTATCATGGTTTTTTCACCATTTTTAAAGTGGATCAGTTCACCGGCTCTTTCGGTAATCAACATGCTGCCATCCGGTAAAAATGCCAAACCCCAGGGCAGTTTCAAATCACCGACTACTGTTTCGATGTCATAATTGCTCCATTCTGGCTCGGTGACTTCAGGGCCATTGGGAGGAGTCTGGCCCATACAGGCCACATATAGAAAAGTCATTATCACTGCAAGAAATGTCGATTTCATAAGGTTCGGTATAAATGGAAAGATTTAAATGATGTTGACAAATAAAGTTCTAATTTACGGCTAAAATCCCTCCAAAACAAGTTTTAAGCCAATAGTTCGGCTTGTAGGCGCTGGATTCGGTCTTCTATTTTTTCAGAACTCAGGCTGTTTCTGCTAAGCCTGTCCACCATAATAGGAAAGGCAAAAGGACTTATCCTCACGGTATTAAGCAACTGAATTTTTTGTTGGTTGATCCGCTGAATAACTTTCTGCAGCCTGCTTTTTTCCATTTGTATGTTTAGCACTTCACTTCTTGCCTGAGCCAGTAGCAGATTATCCGGATCATAGGTTTCAAATACGCCATACAAAATACCTGAGCTGGCCTGTAAGTGCCTGGTTTGGATTCCTTTTCCGGGATACCCCTGAAATACCAGGCCAGCAACGGCGGCAATTTCACGAAATCGCCGGCGGGCCATTTCACTTTCATTGATACTGGAAAATACATCTTCCATCAAATTCTCAGGAGAAAAAAGGTCAGTTTCAAGAGCGTCCCCGATGGGTATAGGACTATCAGAGAGCAATTCAAATCCATAATCATTCATGGCGATACTTATACTGATCGGATGGCTTACGCTTATTCGGTAGGCCACCAATGCCGCAAGTACCTCATGGACAAATCTACCTTCAAATGGAAAGATAAATACATGGTATCCTTCCCTGCTTTTGCAGGTTTCAATCAAAAGAGATTTTTTGTCGGGGATTTTGGACAAAGATTGCTGTAGCTGTAATATGGGTTGTATGGTCCGGAGTTCAATAGCACTTAATTGATTGTTTGCTGCTTTGTCGAGTTCATCCCGAATAAGTGCTGCCAATCTGGATGACAGGGGCATCCTTCCCCCCATCCACCTGGGGATGGTACCGGTTTTCTTTTTGGATTTCCTTACCTGGGCCTTCATTTCTTTGATATTTACAAATTCAAGGCTTCGGCCTGCAAACCAAAATACATCTCCCGTTTTGAGCTTACTAATGAAACTTTCTTCCACAGAACCTATGTAACCGCCCGTCATGTATTTCACCTGAATCATGGGGTCACTGACAATGGTTCCCATCGAAAGACGGTGCCTCATGGCCATTTTTTTATTGGTTACCTTGTGCAAGCCGTCTGATAGAATCTCTACTTTTGAAAATTCCTCATAGCTGCCCAGGGCTTTTCCTCCTATGGTGACAAATTCCAACAGCCAGGCAAATTTTTCAGTACTCAATCCTTCATAAGCATGTACTTTTTTGATCACCGGGAAAATTTTTTCCGGTAAGAAACCTTCACCGACTGCGAGCGTGACCAAAAACTGGATCAACACATCATAGCAATCTTCCAATGGTACCTGTTCTTCAAATTGGCCGGCTTCGATGGCATGCCTCAAGGCACTGGCTTCAATCAATTCAAGGGAGTGCGTAGGCACGAAATAGATGCTGCTTCTTGCTCCGGGACGGTGGCCCGCCCTTCCTGCTCTCTGCACAAAGCGGGTTACTCCCTTTGGACCGCCTACCTGTATGACGGTATCCACTGGACGAAAATCTACCCCCAGATCCAGACTGCTGGTGCAGACCACAAGTTTAAGCTTTTTTTCATGCAAGGCATTTTCTACCCAGGCCCTGACTCCCGGGTCCAGTGACCCATGGTGCATGGCAATAATTCCAGCCCATTCCGGTTTTGCCTCCAAAATTTTCTGGTACCAGATTTCAGTTTGGGAACGGGTATTGGTAAAAAGCAGCACGCTTTGGCTGGATGCAATGATAGGAATGATCTTAGACAATAATTTTACCCCCAAATGCCCTGCCCAGGGATATTTTTCCACTTCATCCGGAAGGATAGATTTTACCCGGATATCCTTTTTTATTGAAGACCGGACAATGAGTTTTGGAGTGGATTTCCCCAATAGGACCTCATGTGCCTGAGTAAGGTTACCAATTGTTGCTGAAATGCCCCATACCTTCAACGGTTCATGTGCCAGCGTGTGGACATGTTGTAGGGCCAATTGCACCTGAACCCCCCTTTTATTGGCGAGCAATTCATGCCATTCATCCACGACAAGCGTCTGCAGATCCTTAAAAATTTGGTGATTGTCCTTCTGGGTAAAGAGTAAATGAAGGCTTTCTGGTGTGGTCACCAGACATTCCGGCATGGACCTTTTCTGTTTTTGTCTCTCAGCAGTACTGGTATCGCCGTTTCTAACCCCAATCTGCCAGGGAATACCCATTTCTTCACAAACCTGTTTCATGGCCTGCTGTATGTCCTGTGCCAGAGCCCTGAGCGGTGTAATCCAAATCAGTTGCAGACCATTTTTTCTTGGTTTATCCCATGTTTTTGGGTGTTTACGAACGTATTCCATCAATACCGGAATAAATAGGGCCATGGTTTTTCCAGATCCTGTAGGAGCATTTAGCAGGCCGCTTTTTCCTTCCAGGTAATGCTTCCAACACTCTTTTTGGAAGTCAAAAGGCACCCAACCCTTGCTGGCAAACCACTCTTCTGCCCATCTATTTTCCATACTTTTCCAAAAGTAGTTGTAAATCTTCCAGGGTATTGGCCTCCTCAATGGGCTTGTCTTTTCTCCATCGGTGAATTCTTGGAAATCTCAATGCGATTCCTGATTTGTGTCGTGGGCTTTCCTGAATCCCTTCAAAGGCTATTTCAAAAACCAAATCAGGTTTCACGGTTCTCACAGGCCCAAACCGCTCTTTGGTGTTTTTTTTCACAAAGGCGTCCACAGATTGCATTTCCTTATCGGTAAGTCCGGAGTAAGCCTTGGCAAAGGGAATGAGTTCTTTTCCTTTCCATACGGCCAGGGTATAATCTGAGTATAGATCGGCCCTCCTTCCATGGCCCTTTTGCGCATAAATCATCACCCCGTCTATGGTTAAAGGATCGATTTTCCATTTCCACCAGCTTCCTCTTTTCCTGCCAGTTTCATAAGGAGAATCGATATGCTTCAACATCAGGCCTTCTGCTTTGACCTCCCGGGACTGTTCCCGAAAACCGGCCAGCTCTTCCCAGGTTTCTGATTCGATAAGTTTGGAGATTTCTAATTTTTCAGATGGCCAATCCGCCACTAGTTTTTCCAATTGTTTCCGTCTGGTTTTCAAAGGCCAATGCCTGATGTCCTCTCCCTGCCATTCCAGCAGGTCATAGGATATAAAGCTCAGAGGGGCCTTTTTCATCAGGCTGGCGCTCACCTGCTTTCGTCCGATCCTGGTTTGTAACAGGGCAAAGGGCAGGGGCTTACCATTCTCAAAGGGAAGTATTTCTCCATCAAGAACGGTGCCTTCAGGTAAATTTTCTACCATTACTTTTAATTCGGGAAATTTATCGGTGAGCAGTTCTTCCCCTCTTGACCAGATGTAAATTTCCCCTTTGCGGTTGATTACCTGGCCACGGATACCATCCCATTTCCACTCTGCCTGCCATTCAGCTCTCTTGCCTGGCAACTCATTGCTTTGGTCCAGGGGATGGGCAAGGAAAAAAGGGTAGGGGCGGGACAGGTTATCAGAAAAATCAGGTTCCAACAGCATGGCATTGAAGTCTGCCGTCCAGGGGTCCCATTTTCCCATGATGCGGTGGGCCACTTCTGTCTTTTCCAGGCCATAAGTATTCGCCAGAGCACGGGTAATCAGATTTTGGCTTACACCAATGCGAAAACCGCCTGTGATCAATTTATTGAAAACAAGCCTTTCCTCTTTGGTCAAAACCTCCCAGGCCTCCAGAATAGCAGATTTTTTAGCTGTTTCTTCTTTATCTTTAATCGATGCCAGGAAGCCTATCCAGTAATGTAGCGGCTGATCTGCGCTTTTTTTGGCTATGGGTAACAATAAAGCGATTGTTTCCGCCAGGTCGCCCACCGTTTGGTAGGATTCCTCAAATAGCCAGGGAGAAATCCCCGCAAGCTCACAACACCATTCCCTCAGTTGCCTGGTATTTACCGTCCTTTTGGGTCTTTTGTGTGTAAACAGGGCCAGTGTCCAGAGCTTGTCCAAATCAGAAGCCGACGAAAAATAGTTTTCCAGGAGTTTGAGTTTATCTCCGGTTTTGTTGGTTTGGTCGAGCTGACTGAATAAAATTGAAAATCTTTTCATTAATTTGGATGATATTCGTCAGTAAAGTGAATAAAATCTGATTATTGATAAACCAAAAAAGCCACCTATTCGTTTAGAAACAGAGGAATATTCAGCAAAAACATGATGGCAAACATGCGGGGAATTTCACGCAATAGGGTGATTATTAAGCAACTAACTCTCGGCAGATAGGAGCAAGATACTAATTCCATCGATAGACAGGCTAATGGCCGTTAAAACAATTATTAAAAATATGAGATATAATTTTCTATTTGCGTTGGTGTTTTTGGGGTTTATTTCCTGCCAACCGGAAGAAAACCTGGTAAATGATGCAGGTCTTTCATACGATCTTTACCAATCCAGTGATTTTGACTTTGATGGAAAAGCGACATTTCAAACCCTTGATAATGGAGATATCGAACTTCTTATCCAACTCTTTGGGGATAAATCCAATGATCCGTATTTCTATACTGGTCACCTTCATTTTGGGAGTTTTGATCAGGGCGATGCGCCTATCGCCCACGCCTTGAACCCCATTGACAGCAGAACATTGCAAAGCAGGACTGTTCTCGGAATATTATCCGATGGAAAGGAATTTGATTTTGAGGCCATAAATGATTTCGACGGACATATTAAAATACATTTGGCAGACCAGGGGCCGGATTACAATATCATTCTGGTAAGTGGTAATATTGGTAAGAATGACAACTCCAGGGAAGCTTTTAATGCGCAGCAATTAATGCTTTGCTCTCCTTATTTTCCTGCTGATTCGTTTTAATGAATATTAATTCTGTGTTCTGATTTCCGGCTTTGTATAAAACATACTTCCAACTTTTTAAAAGGGTTCATTTCTTTTGCAAACAGATTCGGGAAGGGTTTATTTACAAACTCCCGAATTTCATGGCTGTTTGTCCTGGTCTTCAGCTTTCTGTAAAAGCCTGAGCTACTAGGGTATGGCATTCTCCCCCTCTAAAACAACCTCAGAAGGGAAGTTTTTTCCTAATTGATAATTTGGTCATGATGAAATTGTTAATCTTTCGTCCAAATGAGTGATTGGTGTTATTACTAAATCAAATGAGGTTAAAAGAAATCAATGTATCAGGCTTTATAAAATCGGTATTGTTTTTTTCCTTATTGTTTATTAGTTGTAAAGAATATCCAATTCTACATCAGTTTGAATCAGAGACAGATGTGCCTATAAGAGAATACATTAACAATTTTGAAAATAAGGTTTTCTATGCGTATTCAACCGAAAAAGATGCGTATATTATTGATAATGTAGATAAAAACATTCCTATAAACTTTAGCGAGAGACTTGGATATTGGAAACTATCTGATGGAAAAATAACCTCAATTCTTCCAGAGGATATTGTTCAAGAAATTCATGGCAAGCTACTTTTTAATGGAGAACTTAAGACAGGAGGATTCCTTGTCGTTAAATTCCATTCTAATGGAAATCTAATGGAAAAATAGGTGTCATTAAGGGTCAATAAACGTTTTTGTGTGGTTTCATAAAAATATATAGCCCTTCAATTCAAGAAATTGGTTGTAGAAATGATTTTTAGCCTTTGTCGAGGAAATCCTATACAATTTGTTTACTCACAATCTCATTTGGTCCGCAGCTTATCCCGGACCTGTTGCCTTTGCAGTCCATAAAGGGGCAAACAAGAACAAGGAATTTTTACAAATTGAAGAGATTAAACTTTTTTCTGGAATTATTTTTCTTCTTCTCAAACATTTTTGTTAAACCATAGTTCATTAAATATTAAACAAATTATACCATGAAATTATCCTTCAAATACCTGGCAATAATTCTTTTTTTCTTTCTGATAAGTCAGAATGGAAATTCGTTTGCTTTTGACAATGAAGCTAAAAGCACTATTTTGTCAGGGATTGGGTATTTTTCCTGGGGAGACAGCTTTTTTTCTGAAAAAAACTACCTGAACCAATTGCTTGAACTACCACACACAAAAATTTTTGTTGAATGATAATTATCTTTTAACAAACAATATTAACTAGGCCAATAGCTATAACAAAGAAAGCGCATCACAATTGATGCGCTTTCTTTGTTATTTTCAGGAGGAAATGAACACCTCCAATTTATTATTCCACATGTATGGTAAAGATTTCTTCTGTTGTATTTCCATTGCTGTCTTCTGCTCTAATGATCAAATCCAGGTGATCTTCACCTGCAGGAACAATGATGGCATCATCTCCTGTCAATATTTTACTCAGGTCCAGCATTTCGTTGTGCGGCAAATCAGGACCATTTCCCTCGTCTATCCAGGCGGAGCTGCCCCACATTTTATCATAGAAATCTTCATCAGCAACACGGTGGTTGTGTCCATCGTCATCATGGCCATGATCATCTCCTTCTTCCGCAAGCCTGATCCAGAGAAAAGTAATGGCTGAGCTCAATTCATGCTCAGTCCTGGAGACTGTTCCCTGAACCTCCAGAGGCATTCCAGCGGCTGCTTCCAACTCTCCATCATGAAGATTGGAGATAGAAACCGCTGGTGCATAAGGAGTTCGGATTTGAATGGTTGCAATATAGCTGCTGCCATCAGCATATCCGGTTTGGTTGCCAAAAATATCTGTGGCCTCAATACCCACATCGTAGGATCCGGCGATTACAGGCCCGCTTAAAGTGGAATTGGTTCCAGCCCAATAAATATCAGAACTGGAGGCATCAATGTTTATCCTGGTACTTCCTTCAGGAAATCTAAAATCAGGGTTTTCTGCTGTTGGACTATAAATATTATTTATATCCAGACGGGCAAAAGTATTGCTTACCCGGGCATGGCTGTGTCCATCGAAATTGGCATGCACATTAACTCTCACCTGTCCTATACCTGAAAGATCTTCCACAGAAAACCGAACGTGCATGTGATCAGAATTTACACCATAATCCTCTCCATTTTCTGGTTCTATATGATCACTACCTTCCGCAGGGTCAATAACAGGTGCAGCCAGGTCGTTGGGTTGTTCTTCTGCCGGTTCACAAGCAAGCATAAAAGCAAATGCAAGGCCCAAAACTAAGTACGTTGGTTTGTTAAATTTCATGTTAATCATTATGGATGTGAGTTAAATTATTGCAGAACTATTACTTGTACAATATGATTGCAAATGCATTAATGTTGCAATAATAAAATATATCAGGCAAACTTCCTAAAATTGAAAACAAAAAATTAAGCTTATTTAATATGGAAAGGGATTTTCAGGTTGATGTTGACATTTCTTCCCTGTTCAGGGAGATTGAGTAACCTGTATCTGCTGAGGTGGTTGTAGTAAAATGTATCCAGGAGGTTTTGACCACTGATTTGAAGTTTCCAATCCTGATTTCCGACAGGTACCTCCCATCCCAAACCAGTGTCCAGCAGGCCGTAACCATCTGTGACGCGTTCATTTCTATCCACTCTTTCCTGAGTTGCTACATGCCTGTATTCCAGGTATATATATCCGTTTTTAAAAAAGCGTGAAAAACCGGCTGGCAGGGTCCATTCCAAACCTGAAAGCAGGCTTGCAGGAGGGGTCAGGGGCAGAGGAAGTCCACTATCCAGATTGTAGTTGTAAACGTACTCAGCTGCCATTGTAGCCTTCAATGATTTGAAGAGAACCCATTGCAACTTTAATTCAGCGCCAGAAAAAAAGGCATCGTTCTGCCGGTATTCCCAAAGGGTGCCTGCAGCTGGTAAAGTGGAAAACCTGCCGGTAGGGGCCAGGTAGATATAACCATCATAATAGGAAATAAAAGGACTAAAGCCTACCAGAAAATTATCTTTGGAGTAGGTATAATTCAAGTCAGCCTGAAAACTCCGTTCGCTATTCAGATTGGCATCTCCCACTTCATGTCTGAAATTTCCATGATGTACACCATTGGTAGCCAATTCTATGGGAGTAGGGATGCGGTAACTGCTTCCCAGATTTAGCTTGAAATTGTTTTTTTCATCTATAATCCAGGATAATCCCGTTGAGCCACTGAGGTTAAAGAAATTTCGGTTGATGTCGGGATTACGTTGGGTGGTTTCTCCTGTTGGGTTAAGCGAATTGTCATAAACGGGTTGATAGTGGGCTTGGATATCGTGCATGGCTCCATCCAAACGAAGACCTGCGTTGACGATAAAGTTGTCTTGCCAACGGTATTCATGGAAATAAAACAGGCCGGAACTCAGAGACTGAAAATCCGGAAGCAGGAATTCGAAACCCCCGAATTTATTTTCCATCCATGCAGATTGGAAACCTATGATGGATTGATGGTCTTGGTTAATATGGTAGTTGAACCTGACATTGGCGGTATAGGTATCCAAAAACAGGGCCAGGGCAAGATTTCCTTCTGGCGTGGGGCCGACGCCATGAATATGTGGCAAGGATTCTTCAAGCCTGTTGTTTCTTTGATAGCCCAGGTCAATTTCCAACCAGTTTTTATTCAATTGTATATTGGTATTGGAGATGACCTTTAAGTGCATATTGTCATGTCTGGGGTACTCAATATTCCCATAGGAGCCATTGTGCCGGAGGTTGTAACTGTTTGGAATACCTACTGCCCCTGTAAATATTCCCGCTGTTTGGTTAAATTGACTAATGGTTAGGGTGGATTTACCCCAATCTTTTCTCAAACCGGCCATGAAGGAAAAGTGTCTTTCTTTTCCTGCCGTATTTTTTAGCCGGTTATCATAGACAGGCAATTCAAATCCGGCATAGACAAAGCGATCAGCAGGCACCCGGTAATCCTGAAAATTCTGTAGGGTAACCCGAGCCTTGAAAACAAAATCATTTTCATTCCCTTCCACCATGGCAGAATGGCTGCGCATGTTGTTATTGGTTCGGTAACTGTTGATCAGGTGGCCCTGAAGGGTACCTTCTTCCGGAAGTGGAGCTGGAGAAATATTAATTACCCCGGACATGCCATCTGACCCATATATCAAAGAGGCAGGCCCCTTGACAATTTCCACCCTATCAACATCAAAAGGGTCGATTTCAAGGCCATGGTCAGCTCCCCATTGCTGTCCTTCCTGTTTGATTCCCCTGTCATTGACCATGATACGGTTGAAACTCATGCCCCTGATGACGGGTTTACTGATTCCCACTCCGGTGTTGATGGTACTGATGCCGGGAAGTTTCTCCAATGCATTGGAGAAAGTGCCTGAATTGTTTTTCTCAATAAAATCCCGGTCCACCACTTCGATGGTTTGGGATTGCTCTATGGGTCCGTTTTTAAAGGGATTGGCTTCTATTGTAAGTGATTGCAGGGTAATGGCAGTTTCTACCATAGTAAAATTGAGTTCCAAATCTTCTGATTCCAAATTAATGGTTTTGGTCAGTGATTTGTACCCAATATGGGTAATGTGCAAGTGGTAACTCCCAGGATTTAGTCCTTTTATACTAAATGTGCCATCCAAAGATGCTGCAGTCCCTTTTCCTAATTCATGTACCAGAATACTTGCGGGCAAGGGCTCACCCGATTCATCTACTACCTTTCCTTTTACAGTATAGGTTTGCTTTTCTTGTGCAAATACTAAAATAATGGGGAATAGAAATAGACAAAAACAGAATAGAAAGATATTTTTCACAAATCTGAAGGATGATTTAAACCGTAATTCGGTTACAAAGGTATCCTTAAATATCTATTCTTGCAACAATATGGCAGCGGAAGACAAGTTGCCTGCTATTTAGTTTTGAGTCTGTCAAGAAGATGTTCGAGGCCATTGAGTCTGATTTCATACATGGTTTCCAGCCAAATGCCCAATTTTCCTTCCGGAAATCCTTTTCTTTTAAACCAGATCAGGTAATGCTCAGGGATATCACAGATCAATTTGTTTTTATATTTCCCAAAAGGCATTTTTTTGGATACCAGGTCCAGGAGGATATTTTGATCCATAAGTTATTAATTCAACCAGGCATTCCAGGGGATCCTGCTCAGAATAAGAATAAAAGCAATTCCATAAAACATGTAAATGCTTCTAAAGCGGCTTCTACTTTCTGTTAGTTTTTTGGCCCTGCTATAGCCGATGGTGATCAGGGCTACTGCCAATATATTAATTAAAGGATGCTCCAAGGCATATAAGCGGCTCAAGCTATCTCCCATGGCCTCCCCACTCAGATTTGAAAATCCCAAAGGGCTTAAAAAATACAAGACAATGCCTATCAATAATTGTATATGTGCCAGTATCATTCCTATCAATCCAAATTTACGGTCTTTTTCCCCAAATTCTTTTCCGCTCAATGCTCCAAAAAGTGCTAAAATAAAACTGAAGATAATTCCTGCCAGTACGAGGTATGCCAGATAGGAATGAAGGTGTTGGAATCCGGTGGTCATATTTTTAATGGTTTTCTTTTACAAAAGTCTAAATAAAGAAAAAAAAACCAGTCCACCATTAAAAAAGCAGGTCTTTGTATCAAAATTATTTACTTCTATACTCAAATTTGAGTAGGCAAATTGGGATTATTCCAGCTGAAGGCCTTATAAGCTCTTCTTTCATTTTATATAATATCTAGGAATTATCTTTCATCTTTCTTTGGTTTGGTTTTTTGTAAATGTATTTTTTGGTAATTTCACAAATTATATTTCCATTTTCCCCAAAAGGCTTTTTATAAATTTGCATAAATCACAGCTGCGATGAATTATTGGAATTTTATATTGGAAAACAGGAGACTTTTGGCATTCGGGCTATTGATGACCTGTTTATCCGGGTATGGTCAAACCTATCTTTTGGCTTTGTATGTGCCTTATCTGATAGAGGAATTTTCGCTCCAAAATGCGCAGATCAGTGTTTACTATATGGTAGCAACCATTGGAAGTGCCTTTCTTTTGCCGCAGGTTGGAAAATACATAGATCAAATAAGCCTAAAAAAATATACCCTCCTGGCTACCCTGGTCTTTTTAATGGCCCTGGTTTTGATGAGTTTAAATCATTATTGGTACCTGCTTCCGGTAGCTTTTTTTGGCTTGCGAATTGCCGGACAAGGACTTTTTAGTCATATTGCCATTACCAGCATGTCCAAGTATTTTTTAAAGGGCAGGGGCAAGGCCATCAGTTTGGCTTCCCTGGGGCATCCCTTTGGTCAGGCTATTTTGCCCATTTTGGTGGTGGCATTAATCAATATTTTCGGATGGAGAGAATCCCTTATGGTAAATGCGGCCATAGTCTTATTAGTGGTGCCTATATACCTGTATTTTTTTATTGATGAAAAAAACCTTGTGGTCCATGAAGAAACTGCAGCTATAGGAAAGGATGGTTCAAAAAAGGAAGTTTCCCAATGGGAAATCCTCAAATCTGGTTCTTTTTGGTTGCTTGCTCCCAACCTGTTTGTGCTTTCTTTTACCGTCACAGGCTTGTTTTTTTATCAGTTTGCCATTGCTGATTTTAAGGGGTGGACACTGGAATGGATGGCTGTAGGGCTTACCTTCTATGCCATCGCTGGCTCCATGGCCATTTTGTTTGCAGGCCCCCTGATTGATAAGTTTTCAGCAAGAAAATTTTTTCCATTTTATTTGATACCCTTTCTCTTTGCCATCCTGTTTATTTGGTTGTTCAATGATCAGCTGGTCATTTTTCCTTACATGATTTTGATGGGTGCCTCAGCAGGATTTGGCAATGCCATCATGTCTGCCCTGCAGGTGGAATTGTTTGGGGCCACTTTTATTGGCAAGGTAAGAAGTATTTTTGCATCCATCATGGTGCTTAGCTCTGCTGTGGGACCTGCTGTATACGGTGTAGTTGTAGATGCAGGATTTAGCTTTGATGTAATCTTTATTGGCTCTACTGTTTTGATTTTATTGGTTATTATTCAGTCTTTTAGGATTATACCTGATTTTACTTATGCCAAGATGAAATATAAATTTAAAAAGCGGCACAGGAGGTTTGACTTTTTCAATATATTCAATTTAAAGCATTGAGCTTCTCCTGTTTATGCAGAAGAGTTATAATAAAAAAAATTACCCTGCTGAAAGCGGATAAACCCGATGAATTTTTGTGTTCTATCCCAATGAATTTATATTTGCAATAACAAAAAAATAGCCATGCAAACATTTGTAGCTCTCCTGATATTTACTTGCTGTTATGGTCTACTTTTTCTTTCCATGTTTCCGGTGAAGCAGTTCAAAAAATTCAACAAGATTACCCAATCTGCAAAAAATACGATCTATAAACAATATGACCTGACCTGGCCTTATTTTCTTTCCTTTTTAGGAGGTTATATTGTGGCCTCTTTTATGGTTTATCTTATTCAGGATTCTATATAGCCGCTGTTTATTGCCAGAGCTTCTCTTCCGCCTGGATGGCTTTTGAAAAGTCAATACCCGACGCCTTCATCTTCTCCTTGATTTCTTCCAAACAGAGGTTGCCAATACTACCCTCATGGGTGTGTTTTACTTTGGTACCCGGAGCGAAGTTGTCTTTTTCTATATCCATTCCGACTTTTTTGTAGGCATCCCTGAAGGGCATTCCTTCCAGCACCAAACGATTCACTTCTTCAACACTAAATAAATAGGCGAAAAAATCATTGTCCAGCAGATTCTTTTTAACCTTTATGTTTTCCAACATCAAACGGGCGATTTTCAGGCTGTCATTTAATTGTTCAAAGGCTGGAAAAATCGTTTCTTTTAACAATTGCAAGTCCCGGTGGTACCCTGTACTCAGGTTGGTCAACAGCATCATGATACTTTGAGGGTAAGCCTGGATCTGGTTGGTTTTAGCCCTGATCAGTTCAAATACATCCGGATTTTTCTTGTGCGGCATGATACTGGAACCAGTGGTCAGTTCATCCGGAAAATGGATAAAACCAAAGTGCTGGTTCATGTACATGATGGCATCTGTAGCCAGGCGGTTTAAAGTTCCGGCTGTACCAGCAAGCGCGAAGGATAGGAATTTTTCAGTCTTTCCCCGGCTATTCTGGGCGTTGATCACATTGTAATGCATGTCAGCGAAGCCCAGTAATTCAGTAGTCATGGTTCTGTTTAAAGGAAAGGAGGAGCCATATCCCGCTGCTGAGCCCAAAGGATTGCGATTGACCAAAGCATAGGCCGATTGCCAAAGATGCATGTCCTCTGCCAATCCTTCGGCCAGGGAACCAAACCAAAGTCCAAAAGAGGAAGGCATGGCCAACTGGGTGTGCGTATAGCCAGGCATCAGGTCATCCTTGTGCTTTTCGGCAAGGTCCACCAATAAATCAAATAGGTTTTGGGTTTCCTCTACGGTTTGCTGGATAGCATGCCGGTAATACAGCTTCAAATCCACCAAAACCTGGTCATTTCTAGACCTTCCGCTATGGAGTTTTTTGCCTATATCGCCATAGCGTTCTGTCAACAAAAATTCTACCTGGCTGTGCACATCCTCCACGCCTGGAGCAATGGTAAATATGCCTTTTCGTATTTCTTCCCGGATTTCCTTAAGCCCTTTAATCAGTACCTGCAGTTCTTTTTCGGTCAACAGGCCTATTGAAGCCAACATATGGGCATGTGCCATGGATCCGCTTACATCAAAAGGTGCTAATATAAGATCAAACTCCGGATCCCTGCCTATGGTAAAGGTTTCAACTTCCTTTTTGCTGGTTTTGTCTTTTTGCCAAAGTTTCATTTTTTGGGTTGGTTTAGTATGGAAAAATAGGTTTCCAACAGGTTGATGTAAATGGATATGCCCTGATTTATTTCTTCAATATAGATGAACTCGTCAGGACTGTGTGATCTGGCAGAATCTCCCGGACCGATTTTTACCGAAGGGTAGGGGATCAGGGCCTGATCTGATAAGGTAGGACTTCCGAAGGTTTCCAACTGCAAAGATTTCCCTGCCCTAACCATGGGGTGGTGTTCGTCAATATGAGAAGAGTTAAGCCGCAGTGAGCGGGGCTGAAGTTCGGCTTTTAATTCCTGTTGAAGTTCTTTCAAAGCTTCTTCCAGACTGTAGGCATCTGTTACCCGCACATCCAGGGTATAGGTGCATTGGTCTGGAACAACATTGTGTTGAGATCCTGCATGAATAATGGTGGCAGATACTTTATTGGGTCCCAGAAAGGGGGAGACTTTTTTAAATTTAAAGCCCTTTATGGCAATTAAATCATCCAAGGCCTCATAGATGGCATTAACGCCTTCTTCCCTGGCAGCATGACCTGCTTTGCCCTTCACGGTTGCGTCTACAACCATTAGACCCTTTTCGGCCACTGCCATTTTCATCTCTGTTGGTTCGCCTACTATGGCACAGGCCATTTCAGGGAGGAATGGAATCAGGGATTCCATTCCTCCCTTGCCGCTGATTTCTTCTTCTGCCGAAGCTACAAACAACAAATTGACAGGCAGTGGTCTGCCAAGGAAATAAACAAAAGTAGCCAGCAAACTCACCAGACATCCCCCGGCATCATTGGACCCAAGTCCAAACAATTTTCCGGCTGATGTGAGAGGATTATAGGGGTCGAGGGTATATCCCTGATTGGGTTTGACGGTATCATGATGAGAATTGAGCATGACAGTGGGAAGAGATGAGTCATAATCCCTATGGAATGCCCAGATATTATTGCCTTTTCGATGGGTGCCAACTTTCTTTTCTTTTAGAAAAGCCTGGAGTATATCAGCAGTTTTGTCTTCGGATTTACTCAAAGAAGGTGTCCTGATAAGTTCTTTTAGTAAGTGTAAGGCCTCTTTTTTTATAATATCTAAATTTTCCAAGCCAGATAGGTATTTAAAAGCGGAAGTGAGTTAATACAAATCATATTTTAGGGATTCTATGATAGTGCCTGCATTTTTACCCCTGGAGGCCAAAAGTAAGTTTTCCGGCAAACCCATCCAAACGTGATTCACTCCTTTATTAATGGCGTTAAAGGCGTTTTCCAATTTGGGAATCATTCCTGAATGAATGATTTTATCCTTCATCAATTCTTTATAAATATCCTCATTGATCAGAGGAATCAGGGAGGCTTCATTTTCGGGATCCATGAGTACTCCCGTCTTGTCAAAACAAAAATAAAGTTTTACCCGATGTATTTTGGCCAGTGCAGTAGCAATTTCCGAGGCGATGGTATCCGCATTGGTATTGAGCAACTGCCCCTTTCTGTTGTGGGTAATGGCGCAGAATACAGGGGCAATGTTTTGCTTCATCAGAGATTCCAATAGGGCTGTATTGACACTTTCCACATCTCCTACAAATCCAAAATCTACTTCCTTTACAGGTCTTTTTACCGATTTAATGGCATTGCCGTCTGCACCGGTAAGTCCGATGGCATTCTGTCCATATGCTTGCAGCTGAGCCACCAGGTTTTTATTGATCAGGCCCGCATACACCATGGTCACTACATCTAGTGTATCCTTATCCGTAATCCTTCTTCCAAGATGCATTTTTGGTGCTATGCCCAGAGATTTTCCTATTCTGCTGGCCATCACCCCACCTCCGTGAACAAGTATTTTGGTCCCGGGAAATTTGGCGAATAGTTTAAGAAAATGGTTGGATTTATCAGGATGATCTATGACGTTACCCCCTATTTTGATTACACTAATGTCCATTGGTTTATTTGGTTTAGATCATCGTGTCAATGACAGCCTGGGCGGCAAAAATTCTGTTTTTTGCCTGAGTTTGGACCAGACTGCGTTTTCCATCCAATATTTCATCACTGAGTTCTAAATTTCTTCTGACAGGAAGACAATGCATTATTTTGGCCTGTTGGTTATTGCCTAAAGTGCTTTCTTTGAGCAACCAGTTTTCGTCTACTTTAAGGATTTTTCCATAGGGATTGAATGCACTCCAGTTTTTCACATATACAAAATCCGCATCCTCCAGAGCCTTTTTTTGATTGTATTCAATGGTAGCTCCCTGGGTAAATTGTTCATCAAGTTCATAACCCACCGGATGGGTAATGGTGAGGTCATGCCCACATCCCAATGCCCATTCAGAAAATGAATTGGCAACGGCATGGGGGATGGATTTGATATGGGGGGCCCAGGTAAGCACTACTTTTGGCTTTCTTTTTTCCTGAAAACTTTCCCTGATGCTAACCATGTCTGCCAGGCTTTGTAGAGGATGCCTTATGGCACTTTCCAGGCTGATCACAGGAATACCTGAATATTTGATAAACTGATTGATAGTGAAATCTTCTGTATCTTCTTCTTTGTTTGTCAAGGTGGGGAAAGCCCGAATGGCCAGCATGTCAAAATATCCACCCAGGACAGCAGCGGCATCCTTGATGTGTTCCACCTTGTTTTTATTCATCAGTACCCCGTCCTGCATTTCCAGGGCCCATGTCTCTTTGTCCATGTTCAATACGAAGCTATCCACTCCAAGATTGGTAGCGGCCAATTGGGTGCTGACCCTGGTTCGCAAACTTGGGTTTAAAAAAATCAATCCTAGCCGCTTTCCCTGCCCTTTTGTATTGCTTTTTAGAGGATTAGCCTTAAATTCCAAGGCCTTTTCGATCAATGTTTCGGCGATGGTTTTGTTTTCAAATTGGGTGAATCTATTCATTTTGTTAAACGGTCTCTTTCTGGTTGATGGTTGATTCCAGACTATTGATAAATAATTGCAACTCTTCTTGTTGAATACCAAGTGGGGGTAGCAGACGAATGGTATGTTTTCCGGCGGCACTACCTGTAAATATGGCATGTTTCACCATAAGCTCAGAACGGTAGGCCGCAGCCTCTTGTTTCAAATCAAAGCCAATCATCAAACCTTTTCCCCTCACTCCGGTAATTTCAGATGAAACCCTGCTCAATGCCTTGATCAGGGAACTTCCCTGAGAAGCAGCATTTTCCATCAGGTTTTCTGACTCCATGACTTCCAGTACAGCCAACCCTGCCGCACAGGCGAGGTGGTTGCCGCCAAAGGTCGTTCCCAACATCCCATATTTTGCCTGAATATCAGGATGGATCAGAACCCCACCTATGGGGAAACCATTGCCCATGCCTTTGGCCATGGTGATTAAATCAGGCTCCAGTCCGTCCGTCCATTGGTGGGCAAAAAATTTACCTGTCCGTCCATGGCCAGTCTGTACCTCATCCAAAATCAATTTGGCTCCGTATTGTCTGGCCAACCTGGCCAAACCTGTCAAAAAATCCGGTTCGGCCACCTGAATTCCATTTACCCCTTGTATGGCCTCAACAATGATCGCCGCAATATCTTTGCTTTTGAGTTGCTTTTCTACTCCGGCTAAATCACCGGACCTTTCAAAATATACCTGGTGGCCAGCATTGAAAGGAGACCTAATATTGGGGTTGTCCGTAACAGCTACTGCTCCGGAAGTTCGACCATGAAAAGCTCCTTTAAAAGCGATCACACCTGATTTTCCTGTGGCAAAAGAGGCCAATTTGAGTGCGTTTTCATTTGCTTCGGCACCCGAGTTACACAAGAATAGCTGGTAATCCGGCAGTCCGGATAATTCACCTAATTTTCCTGCGAGATCTTTTTGAATCGGTATATTTACCGAATTGGAATAAAAGGCTATTTTTCCCAATTGTTCGTTTATCCGGGAGACAAAATGAGGATGGCTGTGTCCTATAGAAATCACCGCATGGCCACCATACAGGTCCAGGTATTTCCGGCCTTCTCGGTCCCAAATATATACCCCTTCCGCCTTCTCGGGCGTTACATTCATCAATGGATAGACATCAAATAATTGCATTTTTTTGTGTAAGTTTAAATGGAAGATAAGAGCTTTTCCGCTCTATCTACAGGGGACGTAAATCATTAAAATGCAACGCTTTTTAATTGCAAACCTGCTTTTTCCTCCAATCCAAAGGCAAGGTTCATGTTTTGCACTGCCTGACCAGAGGCCCCTTTCAATAAGTTATCAATGGCTGCATAGGCCACCAATTGACCAGCTTCCTTTTTAAGATGCACCAGACATTTATTGGTGTTGACTACCTGCTTGAGGTCGATATCATTTTTGCTGACATGGGTATAGGCAGCATTCTGATAAAAGTCCCCGTAGACCTGATAAGCCTCCTCCAAAGAGCCTTCGAATGGAAAATAGGCTGTTACCCAAATCCCTCTGGTGAAATTACCCCTGTAGGGTACAAACAGCACCTGCTTATCAAAACCTGTATTCAGCTTGCCAAAAGTCTGATTGATTTCTTTGAGGTGCTGGTGGGTAAAAAGCTTATAGACTGACACGTTTTGGTTTCTGTGACTGAAATGCGTGGTTGCACTTAGGCTTTTCCCTGCCCCGGTGCTACCGGTAATTCCCGACACATGGAGGTTGTCCTGAACCCATCCCTTTTTAATGGCCGGGGCCACTGCCAATTGTATGCAGGTGGCAAAGCATCCCGGGTTAGCTATTTTTATAGCCTGCTGAATTTGATTTTTATTGGTTTCAGGCAAGCCGTAAACAAAACCGTTTGACTCATCCCTGAAATCCGTACTCAGGTCGATAATCACTGTCTTTTCAGCAAAGGATTGTTTTTCCAGAAATGGTTTTGCTTCTCCATGAGGCAAACAAAGAAAAACCAGGTCCAGGTTATTGCTGTCAACCTGGTCTGTGAATACAAGAGAGGCATCACCAATCAGATCCGGGTGGACCTCCTCCAGTTTTTTACCTTTCTGGCTGTTGCTGTGGATCCAGACTAGTTCAACATGAGGATGATGCACCAGAAGCCTCACCAATTCACCACCTGTATATCCGGCCGCACCGACAATTCCCGTTCTAATGGTCTTCATGAGCATGATTTTGATTAACCTGATAAAAAATAGCTGTCTGGTTGCCAAATATTTTGGTGAAACCTTTGACATCCTCTGCGGTATAACCTTTGTTCATTTCCCCATAACTGCCAAATTTGGAGGACATCAGGTCATGTTTGGAGTTGATACCAATCATACTGAATCGATAGGGATGCAGCTGAATTTTGACTTCCCCGCTAACGTAAGTCTGGGTGCTGGCCATAAAACTTTCCAAATTGCGCATGACCGGATCCAGGTAATGTCCTTCATGCAGGTGGTTGCCATAGAACTCGGCCAGCTGATTTTTCCAGTAACCCTGCCATTTGGTGAGGGTATGTTTTTCCAATAGCTGGTGGGCTTTGATGATGAGCATGGGTGCGGCGGCTTCAAAGCCAACTCTTCCCTTGATTCCAATGATGGTATCCCCCACATGGATGTCCCTGCCTATACCAAATGGTCCTGCTATTTCCTGGACCTTTAAAATGGCTTCTACAGGATGGCTGAACAGTTGCCCGTTAACCCGCGTTATTTCTCCTTTTTCAAATCCAATGCTGATGGTCTCGGAATCAGTTTTGCTCACCTGAGTAGGATAAGCTTCCTCTGGCAAGGCCTGATCGGATGAAAGGGTTTCTTTTCCTCCTACTGAGGTGCCCCAGATGCCCTTATTAATGGAATAAGCAGCTTTTTCAAAATTCATGCTTACTCCGTGCTTCTTAAGGAAGTTTATTTCTTCTTCCCTGCTAAGTTTGAGATCTCTTATAGGAGTGATGATTTCCACATCCGGGAGGATGGTTTGGAAAATCATGTCAAAACGCACCTGATCATTACCTGCACCCGTACTTCCGTGTGCGATACAATTGGCTCCTATACTTTTTGCATGTTCGGCCAGGGCCTTGGCCTGCAAAATTCGCTCTGCACTTACAGAAAGTGGGTAGGTTTGGTTTTTCAATACATTGCCGAAAACCAAGAATTTAATGACCTCATCATAGTACGTTCTGGTCACATCCAGAACTTTAAATGAAGCTACACCTAATTTTTCGGCCCTTTCTCCAATACCTTTTAATTCCTCTTTTTCAAAACCTCCGGTATTTACCAATACAGCATGCACTTCGTACCCTTTTTCCTTACTCAAATGGATGGCACAAAATGTAGTATCCAAACCGCCACTGTATGCTAAAACTACTTTTTTCATATGTTTATAATTGGTTTTTATAGGTCATAACTTTTCCCAAACCAAAGGTCCCCAGCTTTCGGGAGAATCTCGCATGCTTCATAATCATCCTCATGTGTGCCTTTCTCTTCATGCCCGGTTTCATGTGATTGATTGCTTTTTAGTTGATTATTGAGATCCAAATAAAAGACTAAGAAGACTGGTTTACTTTATCTTTGACTTTTGCCAGGGCATTTTTTCCCTTGGCAATATTAAGAAACATGGCCCGTTTGATCTTGATCAAACGCTCAAAAAGACTAAGATTCTTGTTGAATTGAGCGGAAAGTTTCTTCTGTTCCGCTTTTTTTACGCTTTTTGGCTCATAAAGCATGGCTGTACAAAGGCAATTGGATCTGTTTTTACTTGTGAGTATTGGGTAATTTACACAGCTTTGACAGCCTTTCCAGAAATCGTCATCTGTAGTAAGGTCAGAATAGCTGACGGGATAATATCCGAGTTCGGAGTTGATTTTCATAACAGCAGCCCCTGTGGTTAGGCCAAATATTTTGGCATCAGGATACTTCTTTCTGCTGAGTTTGAATACCTCTCTTTTTATTTCCCTGGCCAATCCGTGTTTTCTGAATTCAGGTGAAACAATTAATCCGGAATTGGCCACAAATTTCCCATGACCCCAGGCCTCAATATAGCAGAATCCTGCCCACTGGCCGGACGCAGTAAGGGCAATGACCGCCTTTCCTTCTTTCATTTTGGTTTTGATGTACTCAGGAGAGCGTTTGGCTATTCCTGTACCCCTGGCCTGGGCTGAAAGTTCCATTTCTTCAGTGATGGTTTCAGCATATTGGCAATGTTCTTCGCCGGCAGGTTTAATGATAAATTTTTGATTGGCCATTGTATCAATTATTTGGACCCATGGCTGTAATAATTACGCATGCCCTTGAGCCCTTAGAAAGATGGTTTGATTGTTAATGAATATTGTCGATAAATACGTATCTCCGTAGGATACAATAAAAATTAAATAGGGACTATGCCCTGAAAACTGCCCTGAGGGTTTTTTTCGAAAACAATATCGGATACCCAAAAAGATTGTTATGGGCAAGGTAGGGGTTGTAGTTTATGTGTGCTTCTTTTTTCATCGTAAACCATACAAATATTTATTTTTTTAATGAAAAATACAAATGTTGTCACACAATAATTTGCAATCTGCTTTTTTTTGGTATTCCATTTTTTGAGATGTCTGGTGTTTCCGCTTTACCGAATTCCAGGCTATATCCGAAAACCGGCAAAATAAAATGCTCTATTTTGATTATTTTAAGATAGGAATTAAATAAAATAGGAAATTTTTTTTATTTTTCTATTATAATTGACTTTAGCCTGTTTTTTGTTGTAAAAGAAAACGAACCAAAAAACTATATAAAAATGGCAAAATGTTTCGCACTAATGGGTTGGAGTTTACCCGTAATTGAAAGTATGCAAAAACTTAACAAACCCTATGTTGTAGTATCCTACCCGGATTTTGAAGGCTATGCCAAAGAAAATAATATTCCTTTCGTCTCTTATCAATTTGATGAATGGAGCGATTCTTCCAATTCTTTGGACCTGAAAGCCAAGCTGGATGAATTTGGTGCCGATGTTGCCGTGCCTCTTTTTGAGGAAACTGTAGAATGGGCGGGAGCTTTGAATTCACTTTACAGGGACGATCCAAGGGTGCTCAACAGGGCTTTTTTGTTTAGAAATAAGGCCATGATGAAGCGAAAAGCATTAATTGGCGGCCTTCGTGTAGGACTATTTGAAGAAGTTTATAGTAAAGAAGGTGTCTTAAATTTTATGGAAAGGCTGAATCAGGCCAATCTTCAGATAGATGGTGAAGAAGATAGCTGGGTACATATTAAACCTTTTGCATCAGCGGGAACGGTAGGTCACCGGTTGCTGCGATCCAAAAAGGACGTTGAAAACAAATGTGTTGACGAAGATTTCCCCTGCCTAGCTGAGAGTCATCTGCCGGGTAAAGAGTTTTCATGTGAAGCGTTTATTCACGGTGGTAAAATCAGATTTTTAAATATTACTGAATATGTAAAACTGGGCTACAGCAACTTTATCCCTGAAGGCAATTACCTGCATACCAAAAGGGATAAAATAATGAAAGAAATGCAAAAGCTGGTGGATATTTTTGGTATTCAGTATGGAATGATCCATCCGGAATGGTTTCTGACCGAAAATGATGAAATCAGCTTTGGTGAAACTGCCTGCAGAATTCCTGGTGGACATATATTGGAACTTTGTGGTAAGGCCTATGGTTTTGATGCCCTGGCTGCTTTTGTCCTTTGTCACGATCCAGATTTAACGGAAGAGGAATTAGCAGAAATTTTACCACCTTTGGATGCCAGGCCTAAGGAATTTTATGGAAATGTCATGATTTATCCCCATAAAAATCAGATTTCCAAACTGATTATTCCGGAGGAATTAAAAGAAGAGTCTTATTTTCTGGACCATAATTTGATACCTCCCATGACCACTCAAAAAATCAGTGACAGAGAGGGGTTTGGAAATCATTTCGGAACTGTTAATTTTAAGGGAGAAGATCCGGACAGGATGACGGAACTATTACTCCACTATGAAAATGTGGATTTTTATCATTAATCAGTAAAAGCTAATAAGTTATATTTGATAGTCTAGTGATTTATTTCTTCATTATGTAAAATCAGGTAGAAAAAATATTGACAGCTAAGTTTGTCAATATTTTTTCTTTTCACAATTGTAAATATTTTAAGTGTTAAACCATTCATGCAAAATCAGGAGATAGTAGAGAGAAGCCAGGAGCTTTTTGAGGAGTTATTCAAAGAATACAAAGAAGCTACAGCGCTAACCAGCAAACAAAAAGCCCAGAAAATAATGGGGCAATTGGATACCTGGTGTGATAGTGAGGAAGGAATATCCAGGATTTACGAAAATATTCCCAAATTGGTGGGTGCAGGCATTTTAAAAGATTCACCCTGGGAGCATCCGGGAAAATTGGTTCCTGCTTTGGTCAATGGCACTTATAAAAGTGGACACCCCAATTCCACCATTGAATTGCTCAGTGAGCTTAGGATGCTGGCCATTGCAAAAGGGAAAATGAAATCGGATGAAGTTAGTGCCGCAGAAGCCGAAAATTTTGTTCAGGAGGTAATCGTCTACAATCTGGAATTTGTTTTCAATGAGCCTCAGGAAGAAACCCGGTTGATAATGAGTGGGCATGAGTTGAAAAAAGTACATTCTCTTTTTCTTTTTTTATCCAATAGTGTTAAACTTTCGAAAGTCAAGTCAAAGCTTGCGGAGGAATTGAAATTGATCTGTGAGCAACGTCCGGTGGTCACAGAGAAACAACGAAGGATCATCGCCTTGGTGAAAGAAAAAATTGAACTGGACCCCAATGACCCTGAGGATGAAGATCTATTGGCATTTCAAAGGAGCATTTACCGACCTACCGAAAGAACAACTGGTAAAACGTTTCAGAAATACCGGCAGGAATTGGATAAACTGACCATTGCAGAACTTGAGTATGAAGCAAAGGAAATGGGAAAAGTGATGTTGCAATTTGGCCTGGTTAGTCAATACCATGCGGTATTATTGCTTCATCTTGTAAGAAAAGAATTGTATGAACTGGTACCTCCATGTTTTGCGCTAAGTGCGGCAGGTGAAGCCAGGTATCACGAATACAGGGATTTTGTGAGTTTTTTAATTGTTCAGGTAATTGATCCCTTCAATGCACAATGTTTGTATGGGCTCGCCAAAATGCTTGAGAACGGCGTATTGGCCAGAGAAGCTGTTCGTTCGGGTTTATTTAATCTTTCTAAGATTACCATTCATCCTGAGGTAGTCAAAAGAATCTTGAAATCCACCAGAACGCCCCACGAGAAGGTTACCCCTAAACAATACCTGATAGGGTCACTTTTCAGGATTTTGGGTCAGCCACTTGGCGTAGGCCAGGGAAATAATCCCACCTGCCAAAGTGCCCGGGGTATCAGCATGTGGAGTCAGCATGCACCGGCCAAATTGATCCATATGGTGCAAACAGCAGCAGAATATGATGACCTATCCTTCAGGTTTGAGGGGCAGGAGGTGAAATATTCTCAAACGCAACCGGGATTGGTACAGGTTCTGGACCATCACCTGGATGCCGTATCCGTCACTTTGGTTCCCATGCTCGACAGGATTTATAACGACATGATGTTGCGCGCTTCGGGAAGGGGAGAGGATCCGCACAAGTGGGTCAACCCAGCCCTGTATGGCCAATGGATTCAGATTGGCTTTGCCTCTGCATACGACTATCTGTACAATGCCATCATTGATTTTGATGGATTTGTCAGGGTATTTTATTCCATGTTTCATCCGAAATACAACGGAGGTCACAGGATGGTATACCCAAATCCGGTCGGAATTTTTGTTACTACGGCAAAAGGGGAAATGTTGGGCTTTCATGCTGTTTCTTTGCTCCGCATAGATGAAGACAATACAGGGGAATTGAGGGCATATTTTCTCAATCCGAATAATGAAGGCCGGCAAGATTGGGGGCAGGATATCAAACCTTCTGTTTATGGTAAAGGTGAAATTCACGGTGAATCTTCACTTCCCTTTCACCAATTTGCAGCCAGGACTTATGCCTTTCACTACAATAATCTTGAAGCAGCGGGTATAATGAACAATGTGCCCGCCAAAGAGGTTGAAAAAGTAAAAAAACTAGCAAAAGAAAGTTGGGGAAAATCTTATACCTGGTTAGAAACCAAAAGAAAATGGTAAGACACTCATCAAGAATAGAATTAAAACAATCTGCTTATAAAAGTAATATCAATTTTATCAGGAAGAAGATAGGCGAAAAGCCTATCCTCTCTTCTGTTGTTAAGGCCAATGCCTACGGACACGGGATTGAATCTTTCGTGCCTATGGCAGAAAAGTGCGGTATCAATCACTTTTGTGTGGCCTCCTCATTCGAAGCCGAACAAGTTTTGCGGGTTTGCAAAAAGGAGAGTCATGTGGTGATTATGGGTATCATCTATCAAGAGGATATACCATGGGCAATAGAGAATGATATTGGCTTTTTTGTATACAATTATGACCGGTTACCAATAGCCCTTGAGGCAGCCAAAAAGGTAGGCAAACCCGCGAGAGTACATGTAGAAGTAGAAACCGGAGCCAACAGGACTGGAATGCATGAGAAAGAATTTCCAAAAGCTTTGACATTTTTGAAAAAAAATACGGAATGGATTTACTTTGAAGGTCTTTGTACTCATTTTGGAGGAGCGGAAAGTATTGCCAACCAGTTTAAAATTGACATGCAGCACAAGAGGTATAAAGCGGCCCTTAAAATATGTAAGGAAAAGAACATTCTACCAGAATTACGCCACATTGCTTGCTCTGCAGCAGCCCTTGCGATGAAGGATACTGTTTATGATATGGTACGCATAGGAGTGGCACAGTACGGTTTCTGGCCAAGCCCTGATGTATATTTTGCCCATCTGCATGAAACCAACAAAAAATCCGACACTTCCCTAAAGAGGATTTTTAGTTGGAAAACCGATGTAATGGATATCAGAAATGTGGATCAGGGAGAGTTTATTGGATACGGGACAGCTTTTCAAGCCACCCAGCCCATGACAGTTGCCGTTTTACCATTGGGATATTCCAATGGATATCCCCGGGCTTTGTCCAATAGGGGTCAGGTGTTGATAAAAGGCAAAAAAGCTCCGATAGTTGGCCTGATCAATATGAACTTGTTTATGGTGGATATCACCCATATCCCGGAAGTAAAGGTTGGAGACGAAGTGGTGTTGATTGGAAGACAAAATAATAGTGTAATCAATGTTTCCAGTTTTACCAATGTCACCCAGCTGCTTAACAATGAAATGCTTAGCAGGCTTCCTGCCGCCATACCAAGAACAGTGGTCAGGTAAGGGTTTCAATCATTTTAAATATAGGTGTTTTACCGAATTAATGTAAACAACTTTTCCGGTTCATCTGTAGTAATAAAGTCTACCTTCTGGTTTAGCAGCCAACGCATGTCCTCTTCCTTATTTACGGTCCAGGAATTTACTGTAAGGCCCAGAGATTGTGCTTCCTGAATCCAATGGGGATTTTCTTTCAGTTTATTGATGTTATAATCAAAACCAAAAAATCCGGCTTTCTTTAGATCGGCTGGAGTTTTGTCTCCTGTCAGGTAGGCAACATTGGCATTGGGATCCATTTCCAGTACTTTTAAACCAATGTCATAGTCAAAGGTAATATAATCAACCCATTTTTCAGCCTTTAATTTTTTCACCAATTCCACAGATTTAGCGGCAAGTTGCTGCCCTCTCTCTTTGGATATTCCGGAAGGTTTAATTTCAAAGATCAGCTTGGTTTTATGTTGCATCATGCCATGTTTGATATAGGCTTCGACAGTAGGTATTTTCTCTCCATTGGGCAGGGGAAATTCCAGCAATTGTGCATAGGTCACTTCTTCGATCTTCATGCCTTCATGATCAGCATCATGATTGGCTACCAGTACCCCATCGGCAGTCATCCATACATCAAATTCTGATCCTTCACATCCCAGATCTATGGCTTCCTGTAAGGAGGCCAGCGAATTTTGGGGGTGGGAACTGGCCTTCCAGGCACCCCTGTGGGCGATAACCTTGTTTTTTAGAAATTCCATATTTTGGGCTTTACAAAATAAAATACCGGCACAAATAAAACATACCGTAAATAAAGTTTTGTAGATCATTTCAGTTTATCAGTTTAAAAGAATGGATGGCTGCAATATTCGAAAAGAAAAATAAAACCACAAGATAATGAGGTGAAATAACCATTAAAAAATTAATCACCTGGAAAATTTTATTCCCAAATACCCTTCGGTACGATTTCCAGCACATGGCCAAATGGATCGTCAAAATAAATGCTGTTCTGATTATTCCCCCAGTCCTGGGTATGGGTAATGGCAATACCCTTGTTGATCAGCAGGTCTTTTGTTTTCTGGAAGTCTCCGGCCGGTACTTCAAATGCAAGGTGTTGCTTGCCATAGGCAAAATGTGGGGGTAATGTGGATTCTTCTTTGGTTACCTCAGGCAAAAAACAAAGCAAAACAGTTGAGCCGCATCTAAAAAAAACATGCCTTTCCTCCACTATTGAAATCAGGGGCATTTCCAGTAATCCCTGGTAAAATTCAATTGCCTTTTGAAGGTCGTCAATATACAGGCAGGTTTCTTTAATACCGGTGTAGGGAATCATGCTATTCAGGTCCTTATGGAATGGTTATTTTCCAAATAAAAAGATTGTAAGATGTATTGAAGTTGTTCGTATTCTATCAGGAAAGCATCATGTCCATAAAGGGAACTGATTTCCCTGTAGGTTCCCTTGGGTACATGCAGACTGATAAACCGGGACTCTACGCAGGTAAACAACAGGTCCGTATCAATTCCAATGGAGAGCACCCTGCATCGGATTTTAGCCAAAGCAGCTGCAGTCCCCCCTCTGGCTCTTCCCAGGTCATGGCTATCCATGGCTTTGGATAGGGTCCAGTATGAAAGGGCATTGAACCGGTTTGCCAATTTCATGCCCTGATAGCGCAGGTAACTGCTGATTTTGAAGTTATCTCTTTTTTCCTCGGTTTCACTTTGATGCTGAATAAATGTCTGCGGATGCCTGTAGCTGAGCATGCCTATGGCCCTGGCTGTTTCCAAACCTTTTTTTCCCGCTTCAGCATCCATACTGCCCCAGGTTTGGTCAGATTCAATGGCCATCCTCTGGGTTTCATTAAAACCGATGATCCAGGGAGATGCTTTGGCATTGGAAGCGATTATAATGGCATTATTTAGCCTTTCTTTCAAGGTATAGGCCCATTCCAGGGCTACCTGACCACCTAATGATCCTCCAATCACCGTATCAATTTGATCCAGACCCAGGTGAAGCCTCAACTGATCCATGGAAGCAGCAATATCCCGGGTAGTAAGGTTCGGGAAATCGTAATAATAGGGTTTTCCTGTTTTGGGGTTTACACTCAGGGGCTGCGTTGACCCATAACAGGATCCCAGGAAGTTGGCGCAAATGATGAAATGACGGGAAGGATCATAGAATTTATCCTCACCGATCAAGCCGGCCCACCATTCCTGAGGGTTGGCATCACCTGTAAGGGCATGCAAGACCCAGACAACATTGTCTTTTTTGTTATTAAGTTGTCCCTGGGTAGTAAAGCTCAACTGAAATTCGGGCAATATTTCTCCTGATTCCAAATGGAGGGCTTCCTTGCAATAGAAAATCTCGTGGGTCATTTCAATGGACAAATGCGGCGATTGGAGGTTCATTTTAACAACTATATTTTATCAAATGCAGCACTTAGGTCTGCTTTCAGGTCATCTAAGTGCTCTATACCACAAGAAATTCTCAACATGGTAGGTGTCACTCCGGCAGCCAGCTGAGCTTCATCTGAAAGCTGCTGGTGGGTGGTGGCCGCAGGCTGAATGATCAGCGTTTTGGCATCCCCAACATTGGCCAAATGGGAAATCAATTCCAGGTTGTTGATAAAGCCAGAAGCGGTTTCCTTTTCCCCTTTCAATTCAAAACTCAAAACTCCTCCATATCCATTTGGGAGGTATTTTTTTGCCAATTTATGGTATGGACTTGAGGGCAGCCCCGGGTAATTTACTTTCTTGACCTTGGGGTGTTTCTCCAACCATTGCGCAAGGGCCAGCGCATTGTCTACAGTCCGTTGTACCCTTAAAGAAAGCGTCTCCAGGCCCTGGATTAGCAGGAAGGAATTAAAAGGGCTGGGTGCCGGACCAAAGTCTCTAAGCCCTTCCACCCTTGCACGGATAGCAAAGGCCACATTGGGCATGCCCAGGGGGTTGTCATATCCAAAGGTTTGCCAGAAATTAAGACCATGGTAACCCTCAGAAGGTTCCGAGAACTGAGGGAATTTTCCATTTCCCCAATTGTAATTTCCACCATCTACAATGATACCCCCTATGGATGTGCCATGGCCGCCAATCCATTTGGTGGCAGAAGATGTGACAATATTCGCACCATGCTTAATGGGCTGACAGAGATATCCGCCTGCTCCAAAGGTATTATCGACTACCAGGGGAATGTCATATTTTTTGGCCAAAGCAGCAACCGCTTCAAAATCCGGAACATTGAACTCCGGATTGCCGATGGTTTCAACATATATGGCTTTGGTGGTACTGTCAATTTTTGCTTCCAGGTCAGCGGCTTTGTCTGATTTTGCAAATCTGGCTTCAATCCCTATCCTTTTAAAGGATACTTTGAATTGATTGTAGGTACCTCCATATAAAAAGGGAGAAGTAACGAAATTATCACCTACGGTAAGGAAGTTATTCAAGGCCAGAAACTGGGCTGCCTGCCCAGATGCAGTAGCCACAGCAGCAACCCCGCCCTCTAAAGCTGCCATTCTTTTTTCGAATACATCCGTGGTAGGATTCATTATCCTGGTATAGATATTTCCAAATTCCTTTAAGGCAAAGAGATTGGCCCCATGATCGGCTGAATTGAACACATAAGACGTGGTCTGGTAAATGGGCACTGCCCTTGAATTGGTCGTTGGATCGGCTTCCTGACCGGCATGAATCTGTAATGTTTCGAAACGATAATCTTTTGACATGTTTGTTGTGTTTTAGGTTTATTTTTTTGATTATATAGCTATAAATATACTAAATGCATCAGGTGATTCCCTTAAGCCGGAAGCAAAGGCATGGGATGCTCATCTGAGCACTTGAATCGCAGTGAATACCTCGTAAGAAATTTTTGGAATTTTTATCCTTGAATAAATATAAAATTGAACTCATTCTATAGAATTTATATTTCCAAATGAAACTGTTTTCATCTGGCAGGAATTGGCACCTTGGATTTTCCAGGTTGCCAGAGGGTCGCCGAGCCTGTCTCTTACCTCTTCTATATAAATCCTTTATACCGTAAAAAGTTAAAGGATGATGCAAAATAAGCTTAGATTGGTATATTTTCCAATAGATCCCTGCGATTTTTTCTTTTATTGAAACAAAATCACAGGAATTCAGTGAGATAAATTGATGGAAAAGTATCTATACCTTATGCTGACAAGCCTGGTTTGGCTTTTTTTGAACATGGAAGCCTTTTCTCAGGGGCTTTCCCGAATTGGCCTGGATGGGCAAAGCGGGTGGATTATTCCGCACTCAGCAGAGTTGGTTCCCATATCTCAAAGCCATCCTCAGGGGTTTCAATTCAATTGGGAATATCTTCCGATGAATAAAACTGCCTGGGAGCATTGCAATTGTTTCTATTACTGGGGCGGTACTGTTGGTTATACCAATTTTAATCATCCCAAAGTTTTGGGAAATGCGTATTTTTTATCCGGATATTTTGAACCCATTTTATGGAGGCGAAAGGATTGGCAAATCAGCATAAGGGGAGCTATGGGCGTCACCCACCTTACCCGGGTTTTTGATGCCAACACCAATCCCCAAAACACCTTCTTTAGCAGTCCAGTAAGCTTTTTATTATCGGTAAGCCCCAAAATAAACTACCAGCTGCATGATAATTGGTCAGTAAATACCGGCTTTAACTATAACCATATATCCAATGGCGGCCAGCGGCAACCCAACCGAGGTATGAATTTCCCGGGTTTTGGACTTGGCTTAAGTTATTGGTTTACAGATGAAGATTTTCCAGAATTTGAAAAACCCCCATTTGAATCCCGCAGCTATTTTATTCTGGAAGGTTTTGGTACTTTCAGGGATAACCCCGCTGGTTCCGGAAGACTTCCTGCAATTGGCATTACAGCCGATCTGATGTATGCCATTTCGCGGATCAATAATCTCGGTATAGGACTGGAAAGCACCTGGGATCAATCTTTACGCAGCAACAGGCAGGGATCCGGTTTTATACCGGCCCTATTTATTTCCCATCACCTGACTTTTGGGAAAATGGATTTTAGCCAACGCATGGCCTATTACCTCAGCAAGCCTGATGGATATCAGGAAGGCAAGCTGTTTTACCAGCGTTATTCTTTATCCTATCAGTTTAAGACCGGGTTTCGATTGGGGGCAGACATGAAAGTACATGGTCATGTTGCTGAAAACATCGGTTTCAGGGCAGGCTGGTTGTTTTAAAACAAATATGTTTACCGTACAAAGTGAATTCCAACCAAAAAAATTTTTGAAATTTGATCCGATTCAGATCTTTAATAACTTTCATCCGTTATACAAATGAGTTTTACCATACATCATAAAAAATTCGACAATTGTTAGTATCCGATCTTATGAAAATTCATCTTAAACATCATTTTTATACCCTTTTTATGGGTATCTTCTTTTTTGTCGGCACGTCCTTTGGATTTGTCGTTGAAAGGGACAGTATCAAAACGCCGGATAATTGGTTTCTACTTGATCCATTGGAAGATGGATTTATGGGAACAGGTACCGAAAAAGCTTATGACCTGATCTTAAAAGATAAATCACCCAAACAGACGGTAATCGTTGCGGTGATTGATTCTGGAATTGATCTGGACCATGAGGACCTGGAAGGAAAAATATGGGTAAATGAAGGAGAAATTCCCGGAAATGGTATTGATGACGATGGGAATGGTTACGTGGACGATGTGAACGGATGGAATTTTATCGGTGGACCTGATGGAAGCCATGTGGATGCTGATTCTCATGAATTAACGCGTGAATTCATCAGGTTAAAGGCCAGGTATGGAGAAATGGAGCAGGACGAGGTAAAAAGAAGAAACAGGGAAGAATTTGCTTATTGGAAGCGGGTGAAAGCCAATTTTGAGGAGAGCCAGAAGGAAGCCGAAATGAACTTTAACATGTATTCCAACATGAGTAAGGGCTTTTCCGGGATGGCTGAATTGCTCAAAGAAAAATTTGATTTGGATAATTTTCGAAAAGCTGACCTGAAAGATTTTGATACCTCGGACGAGAAAGTGGCAAGTGCAGTGGACATGATGAATCAATTGTTTTCCATGGTAAACCTGCAGGATCCCGGCATCAATGAGATTCTGGAAATGTTAAAGGAGGCAGTTGAACATTATAAAGTACAAGCCGAATATGCTTACAATACTGATTTTGATCCAAGGGATATAGTCGGTGATGACCCCGATGATTATACCGAAAAATATTATGGCAACAATGACCCCACAGGTCCAGACCCATCACATGGTACACATGTGGCCGGTATCATAGCTGCCAAAAGAGGCAATAACATTGGTGTGGATGGGATAGCTGAGCATGTGTTGATCATGGCCATTAGGGCAGTACCCAATGGGGACGAAAGAGATAAAGACATCGCCAATGCCATCCGTTATGCTGTTGACAATGGTGCCCATATCATCAACATGAGTTTTGGTAAATCTTATTCTCCCGGTAAAAAACAGGTAGACAAGGCGGTAAAATATGCTGCCAGAAAAGGAGTATTGCTGATCCATGCGGCCGGCAACAGTGCCAAAGAAATCAATCCGGACAATAATTTTCCGAACCGCTGGTATGAGAGGAGAGGGGAATCCAACTCCTGGCTGGAAGTAGGAGCCTCATCGTCCCTGGATGGGGAGAACCTGCCTGCCGATTTTTCCAATTTCAGCAAGGAAAGGGTTGATTTGTTTGCTCCGGGTGTGGATATTTATTCTACTGTTCCCGGTTCTGAATACAAATCCAACAGCGGCACAAGCATGGCTGCTCCCACAGTATCCGGGGTGGCTGCCTTATTGCTGGCCTATTATCCGGATTTGAAAGCCAAAGAAGTCAGGTCAATATTGAGAAGTTCAGTTTACAAACCTGAAGTCGTAGAGGTAAACCTCCCCGGAGAAGAAAAGACCACTCGCTTTGATGAGCTCAGTGGAACGGGTGGTTTGGTCAATGCTTATCAGGCCGTTCAAATGGCAGAAAGCATGGAGAAGTAATAAACCTATTCTTCAATAAATGAAATCCTATCCCATCTATTTGGATCACAACGCCACCACTCCCTGCCACCCTTCGGTGCTGGAAGAAATGATGCCCTATTTTGGGACTCATTTTGGCAATGCATCCAGTAGTCACCATCCATACGGATGGATGGCAGAGGAAGCTGTGGAAATGGCCAGGGAGCAGGTTTCCGAATTGATAGGTGCTCAGGCAAAAGAAATTGTATTTACGAGTGGAGCCACAGAGGCCATTAACCTGGCCATCAGGGGTGTAGCATGGGCGCAGAAAGCCAAAGGAAACCACCTTATTACCCTGGAGACGGAACATAGTGCCGTTCTGGATACCATGAAATCACTTGCTAAGCAAGGTTTTGAGATCAGCTATTTGCCGGTGAATGAGGAAGGTTTGGTATCTCTGGAATTGTTGAAAAAAACTTTCAGAAAAACGACCATATTACTGGCTGCCATGCTTGCCAATAATGAAACCGGGCTTGTGCTACCTGTTCGTGAAATGGCCGCTATGGCCAAAAAGAATGACGTGCTTTTTTTTACGGACGGGGTGCAGGCTGTAGGTAAAATTCCAGTGGATGTCAGGGAGGCAGACATTGACCTGATGGCCCTTTCTGCCCATAAAATGTATGGCCCCAAAGGAGTAGGAGCATTGTATCTGAGGAAATCCCAGCCACATATCGGGCTGGAACCACAAATAACCGGAGGAGGGCAGGAGACCGGAAGAAGGAGTGGAACCCTTAACGTCCCGGGAATTGTAGGTTTGGGAAAAGCTGCGGAGTTGGCCTTGAATGAATTTCAGGAAGATGGCATCCGCCTGTCTGCTTTGAGGGATGAATTGGAAGAAGGACTGCTGAAAATTCCTGGCTCCGAAGTAAATGGGTCCAGGAAAAACAGGCTGCCACATGTAAGCAATATTTCTTTTAAAGGCATTCCCGGCAAACCTTTTCTGATCCGGGTTAACAAGGGCCTTGCAGTGAGTTCAGGTGCTGCCTGTAGCAGTATTACCGACAAACCTTCCCACGTGCTTACCGCAATGGGTTTGGATGCTGACACAGCAATGGCTACTTTGCGGTTTTCCCTGGGAAAATCTACCAACAATGACGAAATTGCGCATGCCATTGATTGGGTTAGGGAAGTGTACAGGGATTTGAAGTAATCATCAGTATCCTATAGTTAATGGAATAGCTATGTCAGAAAAAAACTTTTCCCATCTGGATAAAAAAACCGGAAATCCCAATATGGTGGATGTGGGTGAAAAACAACCCAGCCAAAGAACAGCCAGGGCTTCCTGCCGGGTGGTTTTGGGAGAAGAAATCATCAGGGAGCTATCAGCATCTGCTGATCTGATGACAAAAAAAGGCCCTGTTTTTCAGACGGCCATTATCGCCGGTACCATGGGTGCCAAACAAACTTCCAACCTGATTCCACTTTGTCATCCCATTGGATTGGATGATTGTAAGGTAAGCATTGAGTTGTACAACGAATCAGAGGTACTCGTTCAATGTAGTGTAAAGGTATTTGGAAAGACCGGCGTGGAAATGGAAGCCATGACGGGTGTTTCCGTGGCAGCGCTTACCATTTATGATATGTGCAAAGGTTTCTCACATGACATTATGGTAAAAGAGATCAGATTAGAAGAAAAAAAGGGAGGAAAACGTGATTTCAAAAGATAAACATCAAAAACATGCCAAGCTTGCCAAAGCTCAATTTGGAGATTTTGGTAGGCTTGAACTGGGATTTTTGGGAACTTCCTGTAACCTGATTCAGGAAATGGCCAGGGACATTATCCAAAAGCTTTCCCCTGATTTTGGTTTGGCTTATGTAGATGCAGATCATCAGGAGGGAGATCAGTTATTGGCCGGAGCAGGAGATCCGGATAGTCTGATGCGATATCCGGAGTTCATGGAAATGAGGGACAAAATTGTTTTCAAAAGACTGGACATGCGGCTGGAAGATACCTCTGTTTTTGAGCAAAGAGAATGGCTCAACAGACAGGATTTGGTATTGATCAATGCCAACCATTTTAAGGCAACCCATCAGGTACTGGTCATAGATCCCAAAAAACCTTTGGATAGAAAAATACCCAAATTAACCCAGGTAAGCCTTATTCTCATGAAAGAGGGAGTAAGTGAAATACCTGAAGTGGTTCGGGAGCATTTGCCCAAGTGGAAGGAAATTCCCGTTTTTGGAATCCAGGAGATAGATAGATTGGCAGGATTTGTAAAGGAATTTATCATTAATCACAGGCCAAAAGTAAACGGCTTGGTATTAGTCGGTGGTAAAAGTACCAGAATGGGCAGGGACAAATACAATCTGACCTATCATGGTAAAAGTCAAAAAGACTACATGATGGATTTGCTTGCCCCTTATTGTAATGCTGTTTACCTTTCCTGTAACCCAGACCAGGCTGGTGAATTTCAAAATTCATATCCCCTGATACAGGATACTGTTCTTCATTTAGGTCCTTTTGGAGGACTGCTCTCAGCTTTTATGAAAGATCCCGATAAAGCATGGCTTACAGTGGCTTGTGATCTACCTTTTTTGTCCGAAAAAACCATTCAATATTTGATAGCGCACCGAAATCCCTCCAAATTGGCCACCGCATTTTTGGATCCGAGGGGAGAATTTCCTGAGCCATTAATTACACTTTGGGAGCCACGTGCCTACCCGGTGATGTACCGTTTTTTAAGTCAGGGATACAGTTGCCCACGTAAGGTGCTGATCAATTCTTCTATTGAGCTACTTGACGCACCTGATACCTCGGAGTTTCAAAACATCAATTATCCCGAAGATCACGAAGCGGCCATGACGGTGCTGAAAGGCAAAAACTCCTGAAACCAAGGACTGAATTTCATTGACCCCAAGCCAAAAATTTCAGGTATATTTGTGCCATGATAGATTTTAACCAGACAGGTAGATTGGTAATTACCTGTTATGATAGAAATGCCCCTTTTTTGGAATCGGAATTAATTGAGCTGGGTTTTGAACCTGCAGGTGTTTACCGAACGCATGTGGAATTAAAGGGCAGTTTGTATGATTGCCTTTTTTTAAACATGCGCCTGAGAACGGCAAGTCATGTTTTATACGAAATTGAAAGTTTCCCCCTGGATCACATTTCAAACCTGTATCCTATTGTAAAAGACCTCCCCTGGGAGGATTTTATTGATCCTGATGGTTATTTTTCTGTAATCAGCAATGTACGGCATGAATCGGTGGATAATCCACTATTTGTCAATGTCAAAATCAAAGATGCCATTGCAGACCGGTTCCGGGAAAAATTTGGCATCCGGCCCGATTCCGGCTCTGTACTCAATGAAGCTGTATTTCAGTTTTTCTGGAAAGGGGAGGAAGCCAGCCTGTATATCAACACCAGTGGAGATACCCTGATCAAGCACGGATACCGGAAAATTCCCGGTACTGCACCCATGATGGAGTCCCTGGCGGCAGCAACGTTGATTGCCTCTGGTTGGGACAGGAAAAGCCCCTTTATTAATCCTATGTGTGGAGCAGGTACCGTTGTCATAGAGGCAGTCATGATGGCTACGGATCGGTTTCCAGGTTTGTTCAGGGATGATTATGCGATGATGTATATCAAAGGCTATGATGCCGGGGTTTATTATGATTTAAAGAAGAAATTACAGGCCAAAATCAAGGACAGGCCGGAATTGTTATTCATCGCCTCTGATATCAGCGAACGGGCGATTAATGCCAGCAAAGCTAATGCAAAAGCTGCCGGGGTGGAAGATTTAATTCAGTTTGAAACCTGTGATTTCAGGGATGCCAGCATACCTGAAACAGATAAAGGATCCTTGTTTTTTAATCCTGAATATGGGGAAAGGCTTGGCGAGGAAGAAAGCCTGGAAACGACTTACCGGGAGATTGGTGATTTTATGAAACAGCACTGTGCCGGTTATACCGGCTTGGTGTTTACCGGCAACCTGGATTTGGGCAAAAGAATAGGATTAAAGCCGAAGCGTAGGATCCCCTTTTACAATGGGACCATAGATTGCCGGCTTCTGGTATTTGAATTGTACAAAGGTAGCAGGCAGCCGGGAAAGGTTTCTCCGGTTGATGTCCCGAAATAATGGAAAATTAGAATAGGTACGAGGGTCAGGAATTTAGGTTTTCAACGACTTTTTGCGGACAAAAGCACATTCGAAATTTTAACATTCGGGTTAAATTAGGAAGTTTGCATGTGTCTGTCTGTCAGGACCCTATTATAAGGCCTGCGCACAAAATCATCGGCTACGCTTCTCAGTAGAAAGATTGGGAATGATTTTTTTGCATTTTCTGCACTTGCCAATAATTTTACCCTGTTTTTAAACCCTTACTTATACCCTGAATAGCTAGGGTAAGTTGTTGCAAAGCTGCCTCATACTTTTGATCCCATTGTTCCAAATTTGCTGATGATTGATTGGAAATTTCAAATTGAATAGCAGGTAATATCCAGGAAGCATAGCCACTGAAGGGATCATTGGATGCGTAAAGCGACTTGTACCAACTCCCAAAAGGCATGCCCTCCTCCAGGATAAAACTTTTTTCAAGGCTGAGTAGGGCCTTGTTTACGCGGGATATTTCCTTTGAGCTCAAGGCATCTTTCTCCAATGCCTGGTTTACGAGGCTGTCCATTTCTTCAGCTGCTGCTTTGAGCTCTTCCAGCATTTTGAGGCTTGCTTTAAACCCTTGAAAATCCTCATCGTATTTCTGAATTTCTGTAGTGACAGTGGCCAGATGCTGACTCAGGTCTTCGGCGTATCGAGGTACCTGGTATGGGATGATAGGTGCATTGGCCAGTCTCAGGGCCATGATACCAGCCCATTGGGCAATGGTTCCGCCCATTTGGAACTCAGGATCGGTAAATTTTTCGTAAAAATAGAAATCATCGTAGTTGGTATGGTACAAGGTCGGGCCACCTGCTCCGCCGCTAAGCGATGGGATTCCAACATGCATGTAAAAAGCTATGTGGTCCGATCCGCCCCCCAGGTTTCCAATGGAGGGGGTTGGATTGTCTTTTGCCCAGAAATCAAAAACTGTTTTATCTGAGTAAGGGTAATCAACTTTTTTGGCTGCCTCCGTCATGGTTTTTTTCAGACTTGGCGAGGCTGCTCCGCCGATGTTTTTCCCTGAAACTCCGCCATCAAAATTCAAATATGCAACCGCTTTAGCTCCTAATTCATCCTTCATCTGCTCTACCCATTCGGTGGAACCGATGACACCGTGTTCTTCACCATCCCAGTGGGCGATAAGGATGGAGCGTTTGGGTTTTTTTCCCTCCTCTGCGAGCTTGCCCAGTGCCTGGCTAAGGGTAAGAAGCATGGAAGTACCACTATTGGGGTCTGTGGCCCCAAATGCCCATGCATCGTAATGGCAGCCGAGAATGACCCATTCATCCGGGTAGGTACTGCCTTTAAGGGTGCCCACTACGTTATTGATCCGAACGAAATCTATGGGCTGTACTACCTTTACCCTTACAGTAAGCTTCGGCCCGCCTTCCACCCGGTACGTGAAGGGCAACCCACCTTGCCAGGCAGCCGGTACCGGTTTTCCCTGCATTTGGCTCAGGATTTTCTCTGCTGAGGCATAGGGGATAGGGGTGACCGGAATGTCGTGTAACTGGGTCTCTTCCGGGTCTAGCCTGGCGATACGCTTTTTACCATCCAGTGGCAGGGCAGGTTCGAAGGGAGTCAGGGGGTCCCCTGTAAAGCTTTCGGTCAACAAGGAGCCCCGTTGTATGGCACTTTCATTGTAATAGGGGCCTTCGGGAAACACCAGGCCCTTGGTAAAACCATTGTCTTTTGGGTCAGTATAGATCAATAAACCGGCAGCACCATGAGCTGCTGCGAATTTGGCCTTATACCCCCTGAAATTTCCCCCATATCTGGCAATAACAATTTTTCCGTTCAGATCAACGCCTAACGCTTCCAATTGCTCAAAATCCTCTTTGGTTCCATAATTGGCATAAACCACTTCTCCCCTTACATCTCCTGAACCTGAGAAGGCATTCCAACCCTTTTTCAATTCGGAATGCTCGCTAAAAGAATCGGCTTCCAGAATATCTTCCATTTGGTTCAGTGGCTGCCGTTTAGGGGTAATGATTTCCACCAATGAAATCCCGGGATCCTTAGGAAGATAAACATCATATGGATATTTCCGGCTATCCCATCCTGCTTCTTGCATTACGGTAAGCAGGTAATCTCCCACTGCATTATTTTCCGGGCTGCCTGCAATATGTGGATGTTTGGTGATGGTTTGCAAGTGTTTTTTAAAGCTTGAAAAATCTACTGTTTCCAAAAAGAGCTCTTCTAATGCCTCTTGTTTTTCGGATTCTTCCCTGGAAAACCCGTCTAATTTGTTTTGACAAAAACCAAAGCCAGTCAGGAGCAAAAAGGTATAAGCCAGGAAATACTTTTTCATAATTGTTTGATTTTATTGTAGGACTTGATCGACGGAAAGGATGTGTTCGCTGGGTTTATTGCGAATCCTCTTGGTTCGAAGGTAGCGGTTTAATTCATAGGCATCGTAATTTTCATCATTGGGATCAAAACTACTGATCCTCACCCGTCCTCTGGAATGAATAAATTGATTGTCTCCAATCCACATGCCCACATGCACCACTCTTTCTTTACTTTCTGCTGTGGCCGGAACACCAAAAAACAGCAGGTCACCCACCTCCAGGTTTTCCCAGTTTTTGTCCGAATCCACCAATTCACCTTCATTTATTTGTTGGGATGCGTCTCTGGGTATCACCATGCCATTCAGGAAATAGATGGTTTTGGTAAAGCCGCTACAATCCATGCCCTTGGGGGATGTGCCCCCCCAGAGGTAAGGTGATCCCATCATCAACCGGGCTGTTTGAATCAGAGATTGGTCATCTGTACTGCGGCTGTTTTTCCACCTTTCGTACGGGACGGCCTTTTCCAGGGGAATGAAACCTCTACGGTTGTCTGGCAAGGCTACACTATAGCCAGTCTGAGTAATTTCGATCAACTCCAGCACATTACCTGCAGTAATATCGCTGACGATGTCCGAAGCGCTTTCGTCTGCATAGATATTTGCGATCATTTCGGTCACGACTATTTTCTCTTTTTCCATCCATAGGTTCAGCTTTTTCTGATCTAACCTGACAATGGCAGCAGCATCTACCCAGGAAAGGTAACCGTCTGGCGTTTGTACCAGATACCAGCTCCCGGAGGCTTTCAATACATTCAACGGAGTACCCATAAGGGCCTGCGTGGCCAATTCTGCAGAATGCCTAGGCTCGCTCCGGATATTGGCCACCGAATTGGTTACCAGAGCCAGGTTTAAATCTCCCAATGCAGGATCCGGTAAGAGCTTTACACTATCTGTATAAGAAATACCTACTGTGTTCAATTTCTCCAATAATTTCTGATGGGCTTCTTTTATGTTGGTTTCTCCGGTCAAAACTCCATTATTCCAGCTAACATCGAAAAGAGCAACTCTTTTATCCGGAGCGAAGTTGCTTTGTACTTCCTCCAGCATCTCCCTCGCAAGGGTTTCATCCCTGTTGTTTTTACAAGCTGTAATCCAAAATAAAAGCAGAATGCAGAAATAGAATGTTTGTTTCATGAATAACAATTGAATTTTAACCCTAATGTATGAAAAAAGCACTAATTCAGGAAAAATAGGCCTTATTCTGCAGGTTTCATTTCTCTATCCAGAAATTCCTGATATAACCGGATATGTCGGTTGGTCATTGGTATGCGGTATCCATTGATAAAAACTTGTTCCACCTGGGTTTTAGGCTCGAAGGGATCTCCATCAGCTATGAACAAGGTGGCATTTTTGCCTACTTCAAGGGATCCCAACCTATCGGCTACTTTGAATATTTCAGCAGCATTTATGGTAATGGACTTGAGCGCGGCTTCCACTCCCAGTCCATATGCTGCGGCAAAACCGGCATGGAAAGGAAGGTTTCGGACATTTTCCGTATCCTGAGTTCTTAAAGCCAGCTTAACACCTGCTTTGTGAAGTGCGGCTGCATTGGTATAGGCCACATCGTACTTGTCAGAAGCCCTGCCGGGTAGGGTCAGTACAGGACCTGTAATCACGGGAATTTTGGATGCTGCCAGTTTTTCTGCCACTTTCCAACCTTCTGCTACCCCTGTAAAAACCACCTCCAGGTCCTTCTCTTTCACCCATTCGAGTGCCGTAAGAATGTCTTTAGCGGCATTGACCTCAATGAACAGGGGTATTTCCTTTTTGAGTACCCTGGAAAGTTGTTCCATTTCGGGATAGTATTTCAGTTGCCCGCCTTTTTCCTTGATGGAAAGGTAGTTGGCTGCTTTTTTCCAAATCTCATCAATTTCATCACGTTTTTTTTCAGCTTCTTTTTGAATGGTTTCTTCCGATCTGCTATCATAATCCCCAGATTTGGCAGCAGAAGGAAAATTCATGATCACTGCCTTAAAACCGGCATCCATTTGATCCGGGGTATAGCCATTAAGCTGAATCAGGGCAGCCGTTCCGGGAAAGTATCCGCCTCTCGGCTGGGTCAAAACGGTAGTAACGCCACTGACCCTGGTAACGGGTATGGCTACCGCATTGGGGTTGACAGCCGTGAGGGCCTGCATTTGAGGCGTAAGTTTGCCCAATTCCATAAAATCCTGTGTTTCCGGAAGGGAGTTGACCTCTACCAGTCCCAGGCTGGTACCACTGTCAATAAATCCGGGATAAACAGATTTTCCACTACAATCAACAAGGGTATAATTTTGAGGGGTTAGGTTTTGACCGATGGCAGCTATTTTTCCATCTTTAATCAACAGGTCTGTATTTTCCAAAATGCCATGCGTAACCGTAACTACCCTGGCATTTTGCAATAGAAAGTCTGCTTTATACGGTTTGACCACTGCCCCATCAATCTGTGCAAAAAGATCAGCTTTGAAAAGGCAAATGATAAACAATAAAGAAAATATGATTTTTTTCATCATCGGTCTATAGAATGATTGCTTAGTGACTGTGGCCGAAAAGATTTCTGCCAAATCCTGTAAAATAGAAATCCACATCCCGCATACAGTTGTGGTGTTCTGTATGGAGAAAAATGGGTTCCAGTGTTTCTTCGGGGTCTACTTTTAATCGCTGGTCCGAAGCATCTTTTTCCCTATCGAAGTATTTAACCCCATCTACCCAGGTCATTTGCGGTATGGCATATATGGACAAGGGATGCTTGTCAAACAGGACCAGGTCTGCTTGCTTGCCCACTTCTATAGATCCTACCAGCTTGTCGATACCCAGTTGTTTGGCCGGGTTGATGGTAATCAAAGCCAGGGCTTCATCATCTGTGAGGCCTCCATACCTTTGGGTTTTAGCTGCCTCATGATAAAGATGGCGGATCAGTTCATCAGAATCGGAATTGATGGAAGTGACCACTCCGTTTTTGGTAAGAATGGCTGCATTGTAAGCGGTAGAATAGTAAACTTCGAATTTATAGGCCCACCAATCTGCAAAAACTGAAGCACCCATGGTATATTTGGCCAGCTCAGGAGCAACCTTGAAGCCTTCATTCACATGAGAAAATACAATCTTGTCAATTCCATAGGCTTGACAAACTTTGATCAGCATGTAAATTTCATCAGCCCGGTAGGAGTGGCAATGGATGATGATTTCACCTTCCAGAATATCCACCAGAGTTTCTAATCTTGAATTGTAAACAGGAGGAATTTGTGGTTTTTCTTTCCCCTTTTCGGAAGCGTTCCAATCCTCCCAGGCGGCTTTATATTGTAAGGCTTCTTCAAACCCATTTCTAATCACTGCCTCCACGCCCATTCTGGACCGGGGTTGCAGATTTTTACCTCTCCCATGTACCCGGATAGGATTTTCCCCAAGAGCAAACTTGATCGTTCTGGGTGCCTCTTCCATGATCAATTGGTCAGGATCCCTCGTACCATAGCGGTGCTTCAGGGTGATGTTTTGACCGCCAATGGCATTGGCTGATCCATGCATGGCATGTGAAACAGTGGTGCCTCCTGCCAATGCCCTGTAAATTCCCACATCAAATGGATCGATTACATCTTCCATTTTAACTTCGGCTGTTATCGGGCTGCTGGCTTCATTGATGACCTCCAATGCCAGATGGGAGTGGGCATCAATAATTCCCGGCATCAGAAATTGGCCGCTGGCATCAACTACAGGTACACCTTTGGGTTCCTTAAGGCCGGAGCCAATTTTGCTGATGATACCATTTTCCACAAGTACATCGGTATGCTCCAAAAGACCATTGGTGATCGTGATAACATGTGCGTTTTTAATAAACACATCCCCTTTGCTGATCTCCTGTGCCTGGCTAACCACAATAAACCAGAAGGTACCTATAACGGATAGAATTAACTTTGTTCGCATTATTTTATTTCCGGTTTTTCCAGTCTTTTAGCCTTTACTGGATAATTTCCATAACCTTTTATTTCCATGTTTCCTGAAAATTTCTCTCCAGTCACTTCTCCCGAAACCTTTACCTCCAATGTGTTTTCTCCCACTTCGACGGAAAAGGTAAATGCAAGCGATTTCTCAGTAATTACTGCATTTTTAATGGGGGAGGTTTTGACACCCTCAGTCTGGGGATCATCATAGGAAACGGTCCCAGACCAGTTATCGTCTTCCTTTGTAAATTTCCATTTTCCTTTGGATTTCCTACCTTCCGTCTCCGCTTCATATTCCCATACCCTGGCTCCATCCTTTATTTTTTCTGCTTTCTCAGAATAATCAAAGAGATAGCCATCACTGATCACCATGACAACCTTGGCTTCCTCAGAGAAAAGGGTATCTGACATCAGTACCATATTGGCCATTTTTCCTTCCGAAAGAGTCCCTGCGATAGCTGAAATTTGTAATATCTCTGCAGCATTAACAGTCAATGCCGCCAGTGCACCTTTCTCGGATAAGCCGTTCGCTATCATGAGTCTGATATTTTTTATGAAGTCTGTCCTGGAAAGGTGCTTGGTGGTAAACCCAAATGGAATTCCTGCTTTTTCATATTCCCCAGCCAGGGAAAGCGATTTAAAATAAGCATTTTTTGCCCGTTCCACCCTTTTTTCAAAATCTGGGCCTTTTTCTCCTTCAGGCGGATCAGAAAACTTATCATCAGGTAAATCCAGGGTGAGCACGGCACTTGTCTTTTTTTCTTTGAGGATGGGAAGTAACCCATCACCTTCATTGATGCCTGTGATTATCAGGTCGAAATTGTTTTCTTCCTGCATTTTTATTGCCCTTCGAATATCCAATTCACCTGAGGTTTCAATAATTACCGGAATTTCTTTATTGATGACAGGGATCAGGGCATCCATTACCGGGTTATTTTCCCTGCGTCTGAGGGATGACTGCGCGCTGTACATCTCGCCGTGGGTTTCATAAAGCCTGGCATTTTGCATCAAATCTCTCCATTTTGCCATTACCCCTAAATTTGTATTGGGATAAACACCGCCCACCGTACTGAATTTAAAATAAAGGGATTGGTTCTCGGAAAGGATATTGTTTCGGCTTTCATGTCCATAGATGACCAATGCGGAACTTCCGGGAAGCATTCCTTTTCCTTTGGGAAGTTTTTGGGCGATGGTAAAGCCCAGTTTTCGCCACTCCTGATCGTGTGGGTTATTTTCCTGGTAATGGTCAACAGCTGAAAAATGAGGGTGGATGCCGGCAATTTCGGGCAATGGCTCGGAGGGATCAAAATCATCAGGTTTTTCCGGGATAGTGGGCTCCACCATACCGGTTTTGTTGGCCACATCTATAAATCCCGGGTACACCAACAATGAATCTCCTTTGATTTCCTGTGCTTCTGCGGGAATATCGATGTTTTTTCCCAGTGCTTTGATTACTCCATTTTCGAATAATAGCTGTTGTCCGGTCAATATTTTTCCGGGATAAGGAATTAAAGTGGCGTTTGAAATATAGTAAGTTCCTGTTACCCTTCTATCGCCATTTCTGTCACTTTGCCCAAACAAAAAAGCCGGGAACAAAAAACACAAATAAATAAAAGAAATTGAACTTAATAGGTTGTTGGCTCTCATTTCTGGAATTTTTCTATCCAATCAAAAATCAAAATAAAGGATAAAGAATGGAAAAAATAAATTTATTTTTTAAATGTCTGGAATCAATACAGGAATGGTAAACGTTTTTCCGTCCATTTTTTTGAGTACGATTTTTTCCTTTTTTGAAATAAAAATGATTTTATGACTTTGATTTTAGTAACTTTGAAATTTATAATCTATGCGGATTTACAGAAAATTCCGCTTTGAGTATCAAAAGATAGTTTAATCCAGTTAACCAATGAATAAAAGTTCGCTTTTTAAAGAGTTATTTGTAAATATAAAAACTACCGGTGCAGTAACCTTTAGTTCCAGGTCTTTGGTAAATAAAATGTTGTCTTTTGCAGACTTTAAAGGCGCAAAAGTAATTGTAGAACTCGGGGGCGGAGATGGCAGTATTACAAAAGGGATCATTGACCGCATGGATAAGGATGCCGTATTGTATGTCTTTGAAATCAGTGAACATTTTTGTCGCAACCTGGACAGAAGATATGGCTCCAAAAATGTTAAAATCATCTGTGATTCGGCAGAAAATATGGACAAGCATTTGAATGGGGATCTTGTTGACCTGTTTTTGTCCTCATTGCCTTTTAGTCTTATCCCAAAGGAATCCAGGACCGCCATTTACGAAAAAAGCAGTGTGATGCTGAAGCCCAGCGGTTTTTTTATTCAAATCTGCTATTCCTATTTGCTAAGGTTTCAATTTGCCTCCTATTTTAGCAATATAAAAACAGCCTTTACACTAAAAAACTTTCCCCCGGCCTTTATCATAATATGTAATTCCTGAGGCCTGAAATTCGTTCATTTTTTCTAAATTGCTCTCAATGAAAGGAGCAGATTTTAAGGGTAGGGGAACCGGCAGACAACCGGCCAATATTTATCAAAAGTCCAAACTGGTGTTGGATCATGTGGAAGGGATAGATATTCCCGAATATGAGGAAAACCCTTCAACCCAATTTTTTCCCGTAACCAGCAAAACGGCACTGAGCTTCAATGACAGCCCTGACCTGCCATTGAGTTATAGTGTAAATCCCTATCAGGGATGTGAACATGGCTGTATCTACTGTTATGCCCGAAACAGCCACCAGTACTGGGGGTTTGATGCCGGTTTGGGTTTTGAAAGCAACATATTGGTGAAAAAAGACATTGTCAGTCAATTGAAGCGGGAATTCAAGCAAAAGGGCTATGAACCTCATCCCATTATGCTTTCAGGTAATACGGATTGCTATCAGCCTGCTGAAAGAAAATTTAAATTGACAAGACAAATCTTGGAATTGTGCCTGGCCTTTCGGCACCCGGTTAGTGTCATCACAAAGAATACCCTGATTGATAGGGATATTGACATCCTTAAAGAACTTGCTTCGCACAAGCTTGTACATGTTTATTTTTCCATAAATCATCTGGACCCGGGCCTGAAGCTATTATTGGAGCCACGTACAGCGACAGCCAGGCTCAAATTAAAACTGATCCGAAAATTTTCAACAGAAAATATACCCTGTGGCATCATGGTTGCTCCGATCATTCCGGGTATCAACAGTGAAGATGTGACTAAAATCATCGAAGCGGCTGGCAAAGCCGGAGCAAAAAAGGCTGGATATACGGTTGTCCGACTTAATGGACAGATAAAGGACCTATTTGAGGAATGGCTGGAAACGCATTTTCCGGATAGAAAAGACAAGGTGATGCACCAAATTGAACAGCTACATGCGGGAAAGGCAAATGATTCCGTTTGGGGAAGAAGGATAAAGGGCGAAGGGCCATTGTCCCAAACCATTGCTGGTCTTTTCAAGCTTGCAGTGCATAAATATATTCATCCAAATGGGCGGATGCCGGAATATGACATGAGTCATTTTAAAGGCAATGGCCAAATGAAACTCTTTTAATATGGATTATTTAAAACAGGGTATACTGGTTTTGGCAACGATGGAAATGGCCAAAAGGAGAAGGGGCAGTTCCTTCTGCCCCTCAGATGTGGTCCGCTGGCTTTATCCTAATGATTGGAGACATTTTATGGAGGAGGAGATGGAAGCGGCCATGTGGCTTTTTGATCAGGATTTACTTGAAATTCGTCAGGATGGTAATTTGATCGATCAAAACTATTTGACTGAAGCGCCTGTTAGGCTAAACATAAAATAACATATAATTTATGCAGGAATTACCCAAAACCACTATTAAAATACCAGCGAAGAAAGCTGTGGCCACTTTTGGAACAGGCTGTTTCTGGTGCACAGAGGCTGTGTTTCAAAAATTGAAAGGTGTAGATGTAGTTCAGTCCGGATTTTCGGGAGGACACATTGAAAACCCTTCCTATAAGGATGTTGTAACGGGTACCACCGGTCATGCAGAAGTAGTACATTTGATTTTTGATCCGGAGCAGATTAGTTTTTCTGATTTACTTGAAGTTTTTTGGTCAAGCCATGATCCCACCACGCTGAACAGGCAGGGTGCTGATGTGGGGCCTCAGTACAGGTCAGCCATATTCTATCACTCCCCTGAGCAAGAAAAGGAAGCCACTCAAATGAAAGCTACCCTGGAGGAAGAAAGAGTTTTTGACGGCCCTATCGTGACGGAAATTACGCCATTTTCTAACTTTTATCCGGCAGAGGATTACCATACCAATTATTTTGAATTGAACGGAAGCCAGCCCTATTGTCAGTTTGTGATCCGACCTAAGGTAGAAAAATTTAAAAAGCGTTTTGCGGAAAAATTGAAATAAGGTCGGAAAGGGTTAAACCTGTCAGGTTTCACGTGTTTAAAATTTGTTTTTAATAGGTCACCCCGATTAGTCGGGGCAGGCTATGGAATCTTTAACGATTAAAATCATCATTGCCCTGTGCGTTTAATGAATGATTTTAATTGTGTCGATTTCATCTATTCAAAGTTTGTTTTGGACTGAATATCAACAAAAATCTGACAGGTTTGCGGAATTTAGTAAGGTTTTAATTTTTGGTTTTTGGAGGCCTGTTTTTAATTTGCAAAATAATATTTTGTAAATTTGTCAAATTTTTACCGATCAAAGATTACCTGTCTGCCTGAAGGGAGGCGTGTGATAGCTAAAGATCAAATTTTAAATACATGAAACGAACCAAAGCACAGGAGTCCAGATCTGCCATAGAACGGTTGTATATCACCATGAGGCATTTATTTATGCGTGGCAACTACAAACCAACCGGAGTTTCAGGGGAGTCTCTGGTTCAGGCGCTACTCACCCTTAGCCCGGAGATATATGGGCTTGTAAATGATCCTGAAAAGCTGGAGCTTGAGGGTTTGCTTTACGTCATGGAAAGATTGCCACAGGGTATTGAGGAGTGTCGTTACATCCGGCTGATCAGTAAAGAGGGCTATGAAGATTCCGGTTTTCAGGTATTGGTTCCTTCAAAAAGAAAAAGAAATTGTTACCGGGTGGACGATGAACAAATGTATGTGGAGATGACCCGGGGCAAAAGCGATATTTACGATATACTGACCCATCTTACCTTTCTCTATATCGAATCTGAAAAAATCCGCACCAATAGTACCGACCCGAAAGGCCGAATCAACCTCAACTGGAAAAAATTGAAGGAGATTGTGGATAAAGAAAACAGGGGAGAGGAATTCAACAAGGAGGCCGCTTGTTCCTACCTGACTCACCTTACCGGAAGGACTTTTGAGGAATGTATTGCCGCCGTTCAAAAGTTTGAAAGTTCACATAACAGCAACAGCCTTTTTTCCATTATTTTCCATATGGGCAGGCTCTCCATGGAAGAGTCTCTGGAAGGCAATGACCGGGAAATTTCCTTTTCTGCCACTCTGAGGGAAAGGGTAGGGCACCATGTGTATGGAGAAGCCTGGGCAAATGCCATCAAGACTGTTTTGGATGAACAAAACCTCCTGGAGCGCCCCATCCATGTGATCAGTGCAAACCTGCACAGTGTGGTGAATACCATTTACGGTCACCAGGCATTGGGTTTGGAAAATTACGAAGCCATCGAAGACATGGCTATGAAAATCAGTGTCAATAGCAAAGGCAATAAAGGGAAGGAAATCCTGGATTATGCCCGGAAAAATGGTTTGATCCAGGTGGTAGATACTTCGGGTACCAATATTGGGGTGCAGGTAATTGATACTGGGAAAATGAGTTCACCCAACCTTTTGCCCGGTGTCAAACTGGAGGAGTCTGATAAGAAAAGACCTGTTTTGGTGGTCATGGATTATGCTTTTGGCGAACAAGCCTATGAATGCTTTGATGAGCTTTTGAAGCCCTATGAAGTAGGCCAGCAAAAGGTTCCCTTAAACATCATTTCTACTGCTATAATGGGAAAGGCAGGTATTTTGGAAGGCAAAAAAGGAGATATCATGATACCCAACGCGCATGTATTTGAGGGGACTGCGGACAATTATCCGTTTAAAAATGAGTTAGATGCAGCAGACTTTGAGGGCTTTGGTTTGGGTGTTTTCGAAGGACCCATGATTACTGTTTTGGGTACTTCCCTGCAGAACAAAGAGGTTCTGGGCTATTTCATGGAATCCTCCTGGAAAGCCATCGGACTGGAAATGGAGGGGGCCCACTACCAGAAGGCCATTCAATCTGCCAGCAAAATACGGAACAGCATCCGCAAAAGTGTGAAGGTCATGTATGCTTATTATGCTTCGGATAATCCGCTGGAAACGGGCAGTACACTGGCCTCTGGTGCCCTGGGTATGGAAGGTGTAAGGCCCACCTACCTGATTACCTATAAGATTTTGGAACAAATAGGGAAAGCCTGATAGCCATCCGTTAGGATTTACCTTTTTCTTTGTTCTCTTTTAATCCTTCTTTGATCGAAGAAGCGTCCCAGGCATGGTCATTCAAACTGAAGCGACGGTGCAATTCAGACTTCAAAAGGTCCTCCTGCATAGAAATGGTTCGCCGAATGGTTGATATGTAGGCATTTTTATCATCCTTTACTTTAACCAATTCTTTGAGCGAATCTTCGTCGTATTTAATGAAATTTTGTGCCAGGCGGTGAACGGTGAATGCCCGAAATCCAAGTTTGATCAAAACATCCCTACCCATTCGTACGGCACTTTCCAAATGCTGCCTGTAAATATGCGCTACATCCAGTTCAATCATTTCGTAGGCATCGGCCCTGTTTTGAGCCCTCATCATAAGCTCAAGATGCGGAAAGTGTTTCTTGAGGAGTCGTACCAGCCTCAGGTTGGTTTCCGGATCTTCAATTGCAGAAATAAAAATGCTGGCATCCTTTGCTCCGGCCATTTCAAGTAAGTCTAGTCTGGTGACATCTCCATAATACACTTCAAATCCCATTTTCCTCAATAAATCAACCCGGTCTGAATCAAAGTCCAGAATAGTTGCCTGGATTCCATTGGCTCTTAAAAAGCGACCGACGGTACTTCCGTAATGCGAAAACCCGGCTAAAATCACTTTGTTTTTTTCATGCATGGAATCTTGTTCCCTGGACGCCTTTTCCCGGGTACCAATCCGTGGAAGAATCCATTTTTCACGAATCAGTAAAAGGATAGGCGTGCATGCCATGCTGAGGGCCGTTATGGCCATCAGAAACTCGGTGGTAGAAGGAGGGATGATGGATAGTTGGGCAGCAAATGAAACGGTTACGAAGGCAAATTCCCCAACCTGGCTCAACCCCAGGGAAAAGGTTAAGTTTTGATCTGTACCCATTTTATTGAACTTCCCGATACCAAAAAGTAGTATGCTTTTCAGGAGCAAAACAGACAGCGTGGCGGCAACTAAAAGCAAGAAATTTTCGCGAATCAATCCAAAGTTTATTGAGGCCCCTACGGCAATAAAAAATAATCCCAACAACAATCCCTTGAAAGGTTCCAGATCACTCTCCAATTCATGTTTAAATTCCGAATTTGCCAGAACCACCCCTCCGAGAAAAGCCCCTAAGGCCGGACTGAGGCCAACAAATTCCATTAAAAAGGCGATTCCAACAATTATCAATAGTGCAGAGCCGACAAATAATTCCCGCAGCCTGGTCTTTGCAATGAGTCTCAGTAAAGGAACAAGCAAGTATTTGCCAGCGATTATGATAAAGATTACAGCACCAAATACAAATAACGTTTGGACCAAAGCAGAAAATTGAGAAATGGGGCTATGAAGGGCCTCCTCAGAAATCACTGCTCCACCAGTTGCCAGCAGAGGAAGGAGTGCAAGAATCGGGATGACGGCAATATCCTGCATCAACAATACGGCAAATGAGTTCTGCCCGGCGGTACTATTCAATTGGTTTTTTTCTCCCAGAGATTGTAACACAATGGCTGTGGAGGAAAGTGCCAGCGAGCAGCTGATTGCAAGTGCCTGTCTCCAATCTTGTCCCAGTGCGAGTAAAACCACGAAAAAAAGGAGTGTAGTCAGCAATACCTGAGAAAGTCCCACCCTGCTGATCATTTTTCGCATGCTCCAAAGTTTTGCTGGTTCAAGTTCCAATCCAATCAGAAAAAGCATCATTACCACACCAAACTCCGCAAAGTGAAGGATATCTTCACCCTCTTCTCCTATGAAGCCGAGTACAAAAGGGCCTATAAGCATACCCGCTAGTAAATAACCCAATACCGAGCCCATTCCCAATTTTTTTGAAATTGGAACACAAACGATGGCTGCAGACAAGTAAATCATCGCCTGAAATAGAAATCCGTTTTCCATATGATTAAGGATTATACTGGTTGAGTTTTGGTAATTGGTGCAAACCGGAAAAATCGCTGGTTTGGGTAAGAAATTCAAGAAGGGATTTGAACAAACCAGTTTCCTGCTTTAGTTTTTGTGCCTCCAGCTCATGCGATCCACCGATATGAAAAGGCGGTAAATAGTTCATTCCACACAAGGTAGCAGTCTGTTTGAAGGGTAGCAAAAATTGGGTTAGGTCATGACCGTGCTTTCCATTAGCAGAATAGGCGGCATCATTTCCACCTGTACTAATTGCGCTAACAGCAGTTTTCCCCTTTAGATAGGTCCCCCGAGGACCATAAGCCCAATTGAATTCCAAAACCAGGTCGATCCATTGTTTCAGGAGCGGGGGGGAAGAATACCAGTAAACAGGGTGCAACCACACAAGGACATCAGCCAGAAGCAGTAATTCCTGTTCTTCCTGTACCTGTACATTAAAATCCGGATACAGCTCATACAAATCACGAATGGTTACGTTAGGCAGGCCCTGGATTTCGTCTACCATTCCTTTCATTATCCTGGAATGCTCAAATTTGGGATGGGCCATTATGACCAGAATATTTTTCATACCAACGGGTAATTTTGCTAGTGGGGAAAAGTATAGTTCTCTATATTAAAATAAGCCAATTCTTCTTCAAAATTAAATAAATTAATCTATTATTATTACCTCCTTTTTTTCTTTCTTGATGCTGCCAGTTGTGTATAACGCTCCTCGGGAGGCCGCAGACCCAGTGACTGTTACCTTCTCGCTATGCTATAGAACACGATGTACTTCTTTACCCTTTTAACAGATTGAAGCCATTTACTTCAGGGCTACGGTAAACACGTTCACACTAAACTACACGCCTCTCCCAAAAATTGCATGATCCAAATATAAATTTTCATCAAACTAATTTAATGGGTTGGTGAAAGTCTTATAAAAAGTAAAAACTGTTTTTTGACTTAATAAATTTAAATTCCTGTTAGGATTTTCGATTATTTTATTTGAAATTTGATTCTGTCAGTAGTTAATTTTGACCTGTCCTCCAGGACAGGTAATTGGATTCGGTTTGAGGTAATTTTCTTTGTGCATGCCCGAAAATTGCCTTTAAATACGATCTTTTCTTCTGTATCCTTTTGCACTATACCTATTTAAAACCAACTTTAAGCAAAAGGTTTTTCTTTAAATTCCCTCATTGGAATTGAATAATGGTTTTTGAAGTTTTTCAAATATTAAGCGAGCAGATAAATGCCTATTTTCAGGAAATAGGCCTGGAAGATTCTCAATTGGTCATTGACAACATCGCACTGGCGGAGGGTTCTTCAGATGCAGCTGAAGCCATGCGGGACAAAGTGGTGCTCACCCTGGTAAACCTGCACGAAGAGGGGACCATGAAAAACCAACCCAACCACCATGTTAGAAACGATCAGGTACAATACCGCAACAGGGTCATTCACCTGCACTTGTTTCTCTTGTTTTCTGCCAACAGAAATGCCTATGGCAAATCCCTGAAGGATTTATCGGCCATCATTTCTTTTTTCCAGGGAAAGAAATTGTTTACTCAGGGGAACACGGTTTTTGACAGGGATCTAGACACCATGCAACAAGTGGGCAATTTTCGCTTTACCATGGAGTTGTATACTCCTACCTTCGAAGAGCTTAATTTTATCTGGGGCACCCTGGGAGGAAAACAGCTTCCCTCGGTCTTGTACCAGCTGAACCTCCTTCCTTTAGAAAGAGAATTGGATCAGGCAGCCGGTCCTTTAATACAAAGTGTACATTCAGATGTTAAAAACCAACCCTGATCATGTTCACTACCCATTATACCACCCTATTTTCCATAAATATCCTTCACGGGTATCACCTCAATAACGGTGAAGAAAACTACCTGGATTTGAATGCAGAAAATCAGGAAAAAATGTTGGCCGGATACGATTGGAACCAATTTCTCAAAATAAGTCCAACAGTGGAAACCCAAAGGAAATTCAGGCGATTTCAACTCCTGGGAAAAAACACCAACAAAAGCCTTCGGGTGATGGTGCGCACCCTGGAGGTAGATTCACAGGATAGTTTTATCCCATTGGATCAGGAACTTACCCTGGCTTTCCTGATTAGCTACAGGGATCCTTATTTCGAGAATTATACCAATATGAATTTTTTATCGGGTGAAAAAATGTTTTTCAGCAATTTTCATCCTGCCCCTTTGGAGGGCCTGGACTTTCAGCCTATTTCCCTGGAAGCTACCGAAGAATATTTTTCCAACAGCTTTCTCCTTTCAGCAGAAAACTTTGACTTATTACTGGATACTTACCGCATAAAAGAAGCCGGTAAGGATACCGCAGGTCTGATTCTGATCCGGATGCAGGGGGAGACAGGTAATCTCAATGTGATCAATGTAAACAATACCCTTAAAATAAATCCCACGGTCTTTAAAATGCATTTTGCCAATCGAAGCACTTATTGGCGGTATTATCAGGCATCCAGCGATACCGGTGCGGAGACCAACCAGCCTAAGCCCTTAACCAAAAATGGGTTTGTGCAGCTGTCCACAGAGACGGATTTTGATACAGATCCGGCAGCAATCAGTCATTTGCGGTTCCCCAATCCCGGGGTAAAACACATTCAATCAGATGGAATCAATTACTATTCAGAAATTAATATTTAAAGGATGAATCATGGCAGCAAATTACAGAACACCAGGTGTCTATATTGAGGAAATTTCAAAATTTCCCCCGTCCGTAGCACAGGTAGAAACCGCAATTCCGGCCTTTATTGGCTACACGGAAAAAGCAAGGGAGAAGGAGGCAGATACCACCGAAACCCTTTTGAACCAGCCCAAACGTATCGTTTCCCTTTTGGAATATGAAACGTTCTTTGGAGGACCTGACCCTGAAATCGGAATAAAAGTGCAGATTTCAGAGACGGAAGGAGATAAATCGGTATTGGTGGAAGGGCCGGACCCTGAGGACAAATCGCCCTTTCTGATGTATTATTCCATGCAGGCCTATTTCGCCAATGGAGGCGGACCTTGTTTTATCATTTCGGTCGGTATTTACGAAGAAGCAGATCCCGCTTCCCCGGTTACCATGGCGGCACTAAACCTTGGCTTGCAGGAATTGGAAAAGGAGGATGAACCGACTTTGATCTTGTTTCCGGATGCCATATCCCTGCCGGAACCAAGTCAGTATTATTCTGTCTATAACAATGCCCTGGCACTCTGCCGGAAAATGAGGGACAGGTTTACAATCATTGACACTTATACCAATATCATGGAAACGGAGATTTCTTTGGATACAGGCGTTCGTGAATTGATTACCGGGGATCTGGAAGAGAAAAAATATGGGGCCGTTTATTACCCTTATGTGGAAACCATTCTCAATTACAGTTATGATCCGGATCAAACAGAGATTTCCCATATGATTACCGATGCTTCACCTGTTTCGGATATCATGGAGGAAATAGATGAAATTTTAGTGGAAGCCGAAGGTATCATGACCGATTTGCCGGGAGAAATTACTGCTTTTACTGATGCCAATACAGCCATTCAGGCCGGATCGGATGGAGATGCGGTTACCAATAAGGCCACCGTTGTAGATCCCCTTCAGGACATCATTGATGCCTTGAATGAGTTTTCAAGTCTGATGGCCGAAGTAGTAGATGACACCAATAATGTGGCTGCACTGGCCCAACCAACAGATGAAGCCCTGGCAACAGTAGCCACAGAGGCAGGCAATGCGCTAAATGATGAATTGGAAGAGGGTGCTAACCTTCCTGCATTTATAGCAGGCCTTCAGGGTCATTTGGATATTCTAAACCAGGATGTGGATGGAACGGCTGTAAAACAGGCATCTGGGGATGCCAATACCAGTATTACAGGAACAGATGTAAATGCCCTGCTACAGGGGATCCTGGATTTGATCGACCCCCCTATTTTGGATGCCATGCTGGATATTGAAGAGCTGGATATGGAATCCGAAGGGGCTTTACATGACCTGGCACTTAGTGAAGTGGAGGATATAGACAGCAGCACCTATAATAAAATAAAAAATGAAATCAACCGGCTCCGGGTAATATTGCCTCCGTCTCCACTTATCGCCGGAGTATATGCCCGGGTGGATGCCAACAATGGGGTTTGGAAAGCACCCGCCAATGTTTCATTGAAATATGTGGTCAAGCCTACGGTAAAAATCACCAATGAAATGCAGGACAGGTTGAATGTGGACACCACCGCCGGCAAGTCCATCAATGCCATCCGATCCTTTACGGGTAAGGGCACCTTGGTTTGGGGAGCGAGAACACTTGCCGGAAACGACAATGAGTGGCGTTATGTACCGGTTAGGCGATTTTTCAATATGGTGGAAGAATCCGTAAAAAAAGCTACGGAACAATTTGTATTTGAAGCCAACGATGCCAACACCTGGGTGAAAGTCAGGGCCATGATCGAGAATTTTCTGGTGCAACAATGGCGGGCCGGAGCTTTGGCCGGAGCCAAGCCAGAACATGCCTTTTACGTAAGAGTGGGACTGGGGCAAACCATGACTGCCATAGATATTCTGGAAGGTCGGATGAATGTGGAGATTGGCATGGCCGTCGTGAGGCCGGCAGAATTTATCATTCTGAAGTTCTCTCATAAAATGCAGGAATCCTGATTTATACAATGAACCATTTAAATGTAACATACCATGAGTTACCCATTATCTAAGTTTCACTTTCAAGTAGAGTGGGCTGGAACAAATATCGGTTTTACAGAAGTTTCCGGTCTGGATGTAGAGACCGAAGTCATTGAGTACAGACACGGGGCAAGTCCTGAATACAGCAAAACCAAAATGCCTGGCATGCAAAAATTCAGCAACATTACCCTTAAAAGAGGGACTTTCGCCAGCGACAATGAGTTTTATGCCTGGTGGAATTCGGTTCAACTCAATCAAATCGAAAGGAGAGACATTACCATTTCCCTGCTGAATGAAGAACATGAACCCGTGGTGGTCTGGAAGGTAAAAAATGCCTGGCCCACAAAAGTACAGTCCACCGACCTGAAAGCAGATGGCAATGAGGTGGCCATAGAAAGTATGGAATTGGTTCATGAAGGACTCAGCATCCAAAACGACTAATTATGGCCTATGCATATCCTCCGGTTGGCTTTCATTTTTCTGTCAGCTTTTCGGGCTTGGACGGGGAGGAGAATGATACCCATTTTCAGTCTGTTTCCGGATTGACGGTGGACATGGATACAGAGGAGTTTGCTGAGGGTGGTGAAAACAGGTTCAAGCACAAGTTTCCGGTAAAAACCAAATATGCCAATTTGGTCCTGAAAAGAGGCTTGATGGTGGGATCCGAATTGATCAGTTGGTGCAGAGATGCCCTTGAGAATTTTGAGTTCGCTCCCAAAGACCTTACCGTTCAACTGCTGAATGAGGAACATGAACCTTTGATGACCTGGAATGTGGTGCATGCCTTTCCCGTGAAATGGGCTGTGGATGATTTTAATGCACAGGAGAGCAAGCTGGTGATCGAAACCCTTGAGTTTTCCTACCAGTATTTTAAAACCATTGAATGATGCCTATAGAAATCAAAGAGTTACACATAAAAATTCATGTGGACGATCCCGGCAAGAAAAAAAAGGGGAATGTTACGGGGAAAGAGGAATTGGTAGCCCTATGCGTGGAACAGGTCATGGAAATCCTGAGGCTTCAAAATGAAAGATAAATGAGCGAAGGTAAATTGGAGAAATTGAAATTGGTGGCTTACAGTGACCCTGAGTTTAACGAAAAGGTGGCTAATGGAGAATTTACGACCCTGCTGAATCCTGAGAAATACATTTATCAATATAAAATAGATCAAAATGAGGATCAGGCTCCGGGTACCAGTGCCGCTCCAACCAGGTTCAACAAGAAGCTTCCCGAAGAACTGGATTTAGAATTTCTTTTCGACCGGACTGGAGTGGTTCCCGGAAAGGAAGCTACCGAGGATGGAGTGATTGATGATATCGAACACTTCAAAAAAGTAATCCTGGATTATAATGGCGATCAGCACAAACCCAATTATGTGATGATTTCCTGGGGCAGCCTGCTTTTCAAAGGATGCCTGACCGAGATGACTTTGGAGTTTAAGCTATTTCGGGCTGATGGTACGCCCCTCAGGGCTTTGGCAAAAGCTAAATTCAAAGGTTTTGTTGAAGATAACCTGCGTGCTGCCAAAGAAAACAACAGTTCGCCGGACCTGACCCATTTCAGGGTCGTAAAGGCGGGTGAAAATCTTTCTTTGATGTCGCAAAGGATATACGGAGATCCAAAATATTACCTGGAAGTAGCCAGAGTCAATAAGCTGATCAATTTCAGAAGCCTTAAACCCGGGCAGGTACTCTATTTTCCACCCCTACAAAAACAAGCCAATGCCCAATAACAATGTGATACAAACCAGTAGAAGTTCAGATTTAGTCACTTTTGATTTGATTATTGAAGGAGACACCTTACCCGATACTGTACATGTGCAAAGTATTGTTGTCCAAAAGGAAATCAATCGGATTCCCTATGCAAAAATAAGTATTGTAGATGGAGATGTTTCACTTGGTGACTTTCCGCTAAGCAATGAGGATACCTTTATTCCCGGAAATGAAATAGAAATTTTGGCTGGATACCATTCGGACAACGAATCCATCTTCAAAGGGATAATCGTCAATCATAATCTCAGGGTCAGGGATGGAAGGCAGGAATTGGTAATTGAGTGCAGGGACAAAGCCTATAAAATGCACGTTAACCGCAGTTCGGGATATTTCTATGATCAAAAGGACAGTGATCTGATGGAGCAATTGATTTCCCGAAATGGATTGGAGGCTGAAGTAGCCCCCACCAATTTCACCCATCCCGAACTGATCCAATACCAGTGTACCGATTGGGATTTTCTGGTAACAAGGGCCCAGGCCAATGGAAGGATAGTGTTGGTAGAAGGGGCTAAGGTACTGGTCACCGAGCCCGATTTAGCACAGGATAGCCTGGAGACGGTTACTTTTGGCGCCAATATACTGGAATTTGATGCAGAAATAGATGCCAGGAATCAAGCGGAAAGTGTGTCTGCACAAGCCTGGAATTCGGCAGACCAGGTAATGGAGAAAATTGAAGCCAATGATCCTGAAATAAGGCTCAGTGGAAATCTTACTCCTTCAAACCTCGCGGACCGAATGGGTTTGGGTCCAATTGACCTGCGAAATGGAGGAAGAATTGCCGAAGTAAGTCTTCAGGACTGGGCGGATTCAAAGTGGCTGATACAGCAATTATCCAAAATCAGGGGCAGGGTCAAATTTCAGGGGATTCCGCAGGCAGCGCCAGGTAAATTAATTGATCTCAGAGGGGTTGGTAATAGATTCTCAGGTAAGGCTTTTGTTTCAGGGGTCATGCATCAGTTGGCGGCAGGAAATTGGACAGTTGATGTACAATTTGGGATGGATCCTGAGTGGTTTTCGGAAAAATTCCCCATCCATGCCCAACCTGCCTCAGGTCTGTTTGGAGCAGTCAAAGGCCTGCAGATCGGAAAGGTGTCCCAACTACAGGACGACCCCGAGGGAGAGGACCGGATAATGGTGACCTTGCCCGTTATTAATGGAGAAGAACAAGGGATTTGGTGTCGGTTGGCCTGTTTGGATGCCGGCAATGAGAGAGGCATGGTATTCCGTCCTGAAATTGAAGACGAGGTAATCGTTGGATTTATCAATGAAGACCCCAATCAGGCGGTTGTTTTGGGATCCCTGCACAGCAGTAAAAGTCCGGCTCCCATAGCCATTGCAGACGATAACCATCAGAAGGGCTATGTGTCACGAGAAGGAATAAAGATTCTGATTGATGATGAAACGGCTGCAGTGACTATTGAAACGCCAAAGGGAAAAAAGTTTTCCCTGGATGATGATGCTGACCATATGGAGATGAGCGATGATCATGGGAATACAGTAATCCTCAATGCCGATGGCATTGAAGTGGAAAGTGCGGGTGACCTGACCCTGAAGTGCAGTGGCGACCTGAATTTGGAGGGCACCAATGTTAAGGTCAAGGCCCAGGCAGAATTTACCGCTGAGGGATCGGCCGGGTCTACGGTTTCCAGTAGTGCGACGACTACCATTAAAGGGTCTTTGATACAAATAAATTAACACAAAATGGGAATGCCGGCTGCAAGAATTACAGACATGCACATTTGCCCCATGGTCAATCCAGGAGGAGTTCCCCATGTAGGAGGGCCAATAATGCCCCCCGGTGAGCCGACGGTATTGATTGGTGGTATGCCTGCTGCGAGGGTAGGAGATATGGCCACCTGTTCCGGACCACCGGATAGCATTGTGGCAGGTTCAGCTACGGTAATGATTGGTGGCATGCCTGCAGCAAGAATGGGAGACAGTACCTCGCACGGAGGGTCCATTGCAGCGGGTTTACCATCGGTTCTGATTGGATAAAAAAACAGGTGAACATGGAAGATGAAATGGAATTTTTAGGTACGGGATGGAGCTTTCCTCCTGCCTTCAATGATAAATCCGAATCGGTAGAAATGAGTTCCGGGGTTACAGATATTCAGGAAAGCCTGTGGATTCTTTTGTCCACCCGGCTTGGGGAGCGGGTAATGCAACCCAAATATGGCTGCCAGTTGGATGAATTACAATTCAGCCCCCTGAACCGAACCACCATTACTTATGTGTCGGAATTGATCCGTACGGCCATATTGTATCATGAACCACGTATTGAAGTGGAAAAAATTGATATCACAGAAGAAGAAATGGTCGAAGGTAAGGTATTGATCCATTTAACCTACATGGTAAGAGGTACCAACTCCAGGTTTAACCTGGTTTATCCTTATTACCTCAATGAAGGAAATGCCAACTGAATCACATGCAACCGGAAAACCTGCACATATTGAAATTATTATGGAGGAAGGGCACCTCACAGGCTGATAGAAATCTTTCAGCACTTGATCCTGACAATATAGAGTTGATGGGTCTTGAAGTGGAAGATTGGTTGCTTTTTGCCCATAATTTTGCCCGGTTTTTGCCTTATTTTCCTAAAACCAATTCCCCTATCATCCACAAAGACTGGCAATTATTTTTCAAGGAATTGATTGAGATAGAGGAGTTGCCGGAAAAGGGATCCACCGCTTATCGGGATTTACAAACCTCGATAGCATCCAAACTTAATGCTTTTGCCGCCACTGCAGATCTGGCCCCTCATATGACCCTGCTGGTGGCTTTTCTTGAGCTTTTGGGCTTTTCAAAGGATCACCTGAATGGGATTACCAAAAGGCACCTTGATTTTTATTATTCCACTGTTTTGAATATCCCCAGAAAAGCGCACCAGGCTGATGAAGCTTTCCTGGTGATTGAAGCATCCAAAAGCCCTGCGGTTTTCCTTCCTGAAGGGGAGCTTTTCGATGCAGGGAAGGACAAAAAAGGAATTGCCAGGTATTATAGCAGTACCCGGGGATTTTCTCCCAATCTGGCCCGGGTGGCACATTTGAAAAACAGATGGGTGGACGAGACTGGCAAGAAAATAGGAATCAGTCAGGTGGCGAATTCCCTTGATGGCAGAGGCGAACCTTTCAATTCGGAAACTTCAGGATGGTGGCCATTTGGACATCAGATGGGTACAATGGATTTTCCGGAATTGGCCCCGGCCACTTTCGGTTTTGGACTTGCTTTTCCTTCCCTGAGAGCCGCTGCCACAGCTGACAGATATTTTAAATTTGAGTTTGAATTCACAAAAAAATTGGCTTTTTCCGGTGAAGCCAGTGATATCCCTGAAATTTTTACCGCTCATCTGAGTGGGGAAAAAGGGTGGATCACCTTGGCCCCATCCAATCACGCTGAAGTAGGGCTCAGCTGTTCGGTTACTGAAAACCAATTGGGCATCGTTATTCATCTGGGGAAAGACCAGCCCTCCCTGGTCTCGCAGGATGAAAAAATTCATGGCCAAATGGTAGGTGAGGGTTCCCCCGTCATTTGGTTTGATTTGACTGCCGGATCCCCAAAAAGCTTTAAATGGATCAAAGCACTGGGAGACACACCCGTCAAAAAGGTCAGGGTCAAATCCAAATACAAAGGTATTCAGCAACCTGTTTTGGAGTCCGATCTGGGTATACTCAATCCAACCAAACCCTTTCAACCTTTTGGCAGTGTTCCCAAAAAAGGAAGCAGCTTTTATATAAAATATCCGGAATGGGAATACAAGCAACCCAGAAGCATTTCTATAAAAGGAAAATGGTCCAACACGCCAGATAAATCCACAGAAAACCCTCCCCAGCATTTTAAGCATTGGTATTTTGGATACCGTGATTTAGGGGAGAACTATTTAAGCAAAGACAATTATCTTTCTCAACATTTCAAAGCGGTAACCACCCTGGCCGAACCCATAAAAATGTTTTTGTGGCAACCCACCGGGTTAAAAGCTCCCTTATTGGGCAATAAGATCAAGGTAAATGAGGATCCGGAAAATTTAATTGTCGGCGGTGATGATTATTTTAAAGCCAGTATTTCCGCAGGTGATGGAAACAACTGGACCAATTACACGGGATCCAAAGCACTTTTCGAGGAGAATTCGGGTCATTACAATACTTCCATAAACATCTCTCCTAAACCGGGTAAAACAAAGATCGATGTTAGGGGAGGAATTAAAATCACCCTCTTGCAGTCTTTTCTGCATGAACTTTACCCAAGGTTGTATGCTTTGGCTATGTCCAGTGACCAGCCTGAAACGCCTATCCCCAACGAACCCTATACCCCACTTTTGGAAAGCCTGGAAGTGGATTTTGATTGTGAAGTTACCTATGACCTGACTTCCAAATCAGCACATGATTTGCAGTTGTTTCTGAGGGATGATTTTGGCTACCTGGAGGAGCAAAAATCGAAAAAAGAGGGCATTGCTCATGTAAAGGAAAAGGAGCCTTTTTTACTGTCTTTCCCTGGCCCTGGAGGGGAACTTTTTGTGGGCGTTGAAAGTCTGGAAAAAAACCAGCAACTGTCCCTTTTATTTCAAGTGTTGGAAGGAAGTGAAAACCCCCGGCATGCCAATTTTTCAGAAGAAAATGCCCTTTCCTGGTCCGTCCTGGTGAATAATTACTGGAAGCCTCTGAGCAAGGATCAGATCGTTTCCAATCAAACGGGGAACCTGCTCCAATCCGGAATTATCGTATTGGATTTACCTCAGGCAGCACTTGAAAGTCAAACCAGGATGCCTAGCGACTTTACCTGGATCAGGCTTAAATCAATTGCTCCCTATGATGCGACCAGCAGGGTATTGGGAGTTTTTGCGCAGGCGGTAAAAGTGAAATTCCAGGACCGGGGAAATGAACTGGAACACCTTCAGGATGGCTTGCCTGCCGGTACTATCGGTAAAATGGCAGAACGAAAAGCGGGAGTCAAGGCCATAAGTCAACCCTATAATACATTTGGTGGGAAAGCCCTGGAGACCGATAAAAAATTCTATACCAGGGTCAGCGAACGCTTGAGACATAAAAACAGGGCTGTATCCCTTTGGGATTATGAGCATTTGGTACTTCAGCAGTTTCCGGAAGTTTACAAGGTAAAATGTTTGAACCATACCTGTGAAAAATCTCACCTGTCGCCGGGGCAGGTAATGCTGATCACCGTACCAGACACGGTGAATAAAAACGTGTACGATTTGTTTCAACCAACGCTTAGCGCTGCCACATTAAATCAGATCAAAGTTTTCCTGGAAGCAAAAGTATCTCCTCAGGTGAAACTCACTGTAATGAATCCTCTGTATGAGGAAATTAGCATCAAGGTAGTGGTGAGTTTTAAATCAGGACTGGACAAAGCCTATTATTCCAACCTCATGGAAGAAGACATTATTCATCATTTGGCACCCTGGACTGCTGAAAACAGGCAGGCCATTGATTTCAGCAATCATTTCAACTTTAGCAGTTTGATTTACTTTATTGAAAAGTTGGATTATGTGGACTTTATTCAGCAACTCAGGGTATTTAAAGATGGTATAGAAACTTCACAAGAAATATTACCCAAAAGCCCCAGGCATATTTTGGTATCTGCCAAATCACACGATATCATTTTGTACGGATCCAATTGATTTGACCAATGATGAATTCCAAAACATATGGCCCTATTTCTAAAGATGTTCACAGCAATGATGATCTGGATTTTCAATTTTTAAGGAAAGAGGGGATTTCGAAGATTCAAAAGCTGGGCTCTGGTCTATGGACTGACTTTAATACCCATGATCCGGGCGTTACCATTTTGGAGGTATTGTGTTATGCCATCACAGATTTGGGGTACCGCCTTTCTTTACCCGTGCAGGATTTACTTTTTGAAGGGGATAAGAAAAGTTTTCTGAAGGATCATTTTCATCTGGGTTCGGATGTTCTGCCTTGTAAAGCGTTAACCGAACTGGATTACAGAATGCTTTTCATTGATTTGAAGGGAGTTCGCAATTGTTGGCTTGAACCTTATCAGCAGACCCTTTATGCAGATTGCAAAAACCTCAAAATGTCCTATCATCCGGAGGTTTTGGAGGGAATAGCGCCAAAAGACAGTCGTTCATTTGAACTTAAAGGGCTGCACCGCATCCTGGTAGATGTAGAGGAGGAAGTGTCGGTTGAATTGGTGAAGAAAAGAATCAGGAAAAGCTATCATGAAAACAGGAATTTATGTGAGGATCTGGTAGAAGTTGTATCTGTAGATGAACATCCGATTCAGGTTTGTGCCATCATTGAGCTGGAAGCTGAGGCAGATGAGGAGTGGATTGCAGCCTCCATTGACCAGGCCATCCGGCAATATTTTTCTCCGGATATCCGGTTTTATTCCTTTAGTGAAATGCTTGATAAGGGATATACTACAGATCAGATATTCGAAGGACCTGCTCTAAAACATGGGTTTTTGGATCCTGAGGAGGTAAAGCAAGCTTCCCTAAGAAAAGAAATCCGGCAATCTGATATTATTCAATTGATCATGGACCTGGAGGGGGTTACAGCCATTAGGGAGATCAGGATCAACCATTGTGAGCAGGAAAATGAAGATGGTGGATGGGTCATCGCTGTGGATCCTGGGAAAAAACCCGTGCTTTGCGACAAAAGTAAATTCAACTTTTTTAAAGGTTTGTTGCCAGTAAATGTGAATCAAGAGCGGGTGGCCAATTACAAGGAGGTATTGAGAAAGGAACAACACGATTTGCAATATGGCATGAAGGAAAAGAGTTATTCTTTACCAGAACCCTACAGTTATCCTTTGGGAGAATATGCCAGTATCCGCAATGACTTTCCGGAAGTATATGGGGTGGGCCCCATTGGACTGCCCGAAACGGTTGACCCGGAGTGGAAAAGGAAGGCCAATCAACTGAAGGCCTATTTGTCCTTCTTTGACCAGGTATTGGTCAGTTATTTTCAGCACCTGTCTCAAGTAAAATCCTTATTATCAGTTTTCACAACCTCTGAAAAAACTTATTTCACCAGAACGGTGACAGATATTGGAGACCACAATGAATTTTTGATAGAGGGGTATACAACCGGGGACCTGAATGAGGAATTATTTGGAGCCTTCGATGAAGCCAATGCCCGGAACCAGAAAATCAAGGATCATCTTTTGGCAAGGTTTGCAGAGAAATTCAGTGACTATGCTTTTTTAATGAAAAAGATCTATGGAACTGGTATTGACCAGCAAGTGCTGGAAACCAAGTCCTTTTTCTTAAAAGAGTATGGAAAAATTAGTGTAGAAAGGTCCACGGCAATGAATTATTACCAGCAACCATTAAACCGGATTTGGGACAGTGACAATACGTCGGGATTCGAAAAAAGAGTGGCCTTATTGGCTGGGATCAGAAATTTTATGCGGAAAAACCTGGCCAGATCCTTCGTCGAGATTTATCCGCTTACCAATGCTCAGGGCGATAAGGTGTACCGCTGGAGGATTTATGACCATAACAGAAGCATTTTATTGACAGCAACTGAAGAATACCCTAGCCGAACTGCTGCCCATAAAGAAATTTACCTGGTAATTCAATTGGTGAAAGGTTTTTCCAGGGAAGAAATCAGTTCTTTTTTTAATGGGTTAGAAGAAATTCAGGAGACCCCGTTTTCTCTGGGCTGTTTCCGCATCACACAGTCGCCATCCGGAAGGTTTTCTTTCAGCATCATTGATCCGTCCATTACTGACACCGATGACCCGGACTATATTATCGCCAGCCAATACAGGTATTATGCCTTTCAGAACTTTCCACAGGCAGTCCTTTCCTTTAAAGATTTTATGGATCGCGAATTTGATGATGAAGGCCTATTTTTGGTAGAAAACATCTTGTTAAGGCCCAATGTCGATGAGGAAGATGACACAAATAACACTTTTTTACCCTTTTGTAAGGAAGATTGTCAACCAGGAAACTGTCTGGACCCTTATTCTTTCAGGGTAACTTTGGTTTTACCTGGAAATACCTTTCGTTTTGCGGATAGGGATTTCAGGGATTTTTTGGAAAACCTGATCAGAGAGGAATTACCGGCCCATATCCTGGCAAAAATTTGTTGGATTGGAAGAGCCAATACCGGGGATTTAGATCAGGAAGACCAGCTGTCCCTCTTTGAAGAGGCCTACCTGGAATTTTTAAAAGGTTTAAGTCAGGGAACATATGAAAATCACGGGCAATTTATAAAAATACTTTCCGAATTGCGCTCCATTTATCCCACAGGCACATTGTATAACTGTGAAGAAGAAGATGAAAGCAATGCATTGCGGGATAGCATCATATTAGGAAGAACAAATTTAGGTACCATTTAATCCCAACGGCCATGTCAAACAAACTTAGTTCCGTCATCTACCAATACAGACACTATAAGGCTGATCAGGTGCTTACCCATACCCAGCTAAACGAGACCATAGCCTACTTTGAAGATCAGGACCGGCTCACACGTATGGCCCTGTTTGGTGTAGGCATCCTCCATGGTCTGCAAATCGAGTTGGACGAGTCTTCTGAAGCGACTCAACTTATCATTCGCCAGGGAGTTGGAATTACTACCGATGGTGATTTGATTTTACTGCATCAGGCCCTAACCGAAACCCAACCCAAAGAGAAAAACATTGGCATAGATCAACTCACATTTACCCATTTCAGGGGATATGAAGATGAAAATGCCAGGTATAGTCCTTATTTTTTTCCTGAAGATGGGCAGGTACCACTGTGGGAAATGTGTCAGGAAAGCGATGAAAATGCCCAGCCATTGGATAGTCTCCCCGACTGGCAGGACAAAATCCTGCTCGCCTACCTGGAATGTTACCCCAAACCCCAGGATATATGTGGGGGTATCAATTGTGACAATCAGGGAGAGGAACAGGTTACCCGGTTGAGGATTTTGATGATGAACGAAGGTGATGTGGAACAGCTTGTCAGTCATGACCCTCTTTTCCTGAGAAAAAGACAGATCGATGATGTCGTTTCAGCCCTTTCACCGCTTCAACTGCTAAAGGTAGTGCATCAGGAAAGTAATACTTCTTCCCGATTGCAGATAGATCGCTTGTACAGGGATGCGATACTGGATGGAAATACCATCGCTGATCTTCAATCAGGTATTCAGGCTATTTTATCCGAATTTGAATTTCTTTTTGAAGATATTCCTTTTGTTACGGCATTAAAAGAGGATCTGGATGCTTTATTGGATGCTGTATTTAATTTTGAACAGGATACAGTATATCAATACAACCAGTATCGCTACTTATTGGCCAAAGATTTGGTTGGAACTTACAATGCATTAATAGCTGAATTGAAAATCTTTAATTCCTGGCCAAATCCAGAAATAGCTGCCTTTCCGAAGCACTTGCTTTTGGGGAAAATTGCTGATACGTCCTACAGGCATGCTTTTTTTCCTTCTCCTTCCCTGGGCTCAGGAATCCAACAGCTGGAATTGATCAATTCTCTTTTGAAAAAAACCTATTACCTTCTCGTTTCCTTTGGAATCAGCGGTGGGGAAGGGTTGAGAATCATTCCCAATGGGAATTCATCCTCCAATAGCCGTTTACCTTCTATTCCATTTTTCTATCAAAACAGCCAGGGCCTTACCACCCATTGGCGATTTAAGGGTAATCCACTCATTTTCAGGTATGATATTGGAAGCAACCCTTTACTGATGGAGTATAGTGGAATGGATTCGTATTGGATAGGAGGGCATTTGGGAACAGATGGAGAGCAAACCTACCAGTCGCTGCTGTCAATGGTGAAGCAGTTTGGATTGGAGTTTAAAGTATATCATTTTGATTTGTCGGCTACAGATGGAAAATTAAAGAAATTTATGCAATCCCATCCTTCCTGTATAAGTATGGGGGGAGTTGCCAAATCGGGAACATATATCCTATTGAGTCATCAAAATCAGGTATTTGGGGACTTGTCTCTTTCTTACCGTGTAGTGGATGAGATCAGCCAGTCGGGCCATACGCACGTCAAAGTGGCTGCTTGTTCCTATCCCTGGATCAGCACCCTCAAATACCTGAATAATTTATCCAGGAGCCTGAAAGGAAGCCGAAGAAGTACCGGGGTGCAACCCGATTTTTACCGTTTGGTGGTCAGGGATTACGAGATCAACGGGCAGCCGATGATCAGCGGACCTGTAACTTTGGACATTCCTTTGGAAAATATATTTAACCGAAGGATGCATGCCATTACTGAAAGCCTTAATGAGCGTTTTCCAAAGGGATTGGTCTTTGATTACGATGAATCTTTAAAGAGGTTTCTGATTACAAGACCGTTTGATGATGAGTTCACCATTAGTTTTGCTGATACCACCTTGAATATCAACAGCCCTGTCTATACCTATACTCAGGACGGAATGGAGAAAACCGACCAGACCTTCAGGCTGGATGCCATTCGTTTCGAGGAGAAAAGATTGTACAGGGAATCTACCTATATGCAGTTGCAGAATGAATTTGCCCCTGCCAATAAAGATGACGATTATGGAGCGTACAAGGGAAAGTGGCAGGAATGGTACTCGCTTATTGAACGACTCAAAACAGACGCAAGATTTACCGGAACCAATAACCCACCCAGAATCCCACAAAGTTATGAAGACCTTCCCGCCTCCCTTAGAAGGATCATCGGGCCAATGAGAAATGAACTGACGAGGACAGGAGTTGCTCATCAACTTTACCTGACAGGTGATTGGGTGAATGGGAGTTGGGCCAGTATTGAAATGATTGATGACTACAAAAACACAAGCAATACAAATGACTTGATTTTCCGGTTTTTGAACCTAAGGTCTAAATTACACGAGAAAAAACAAGCCACCAAGGCCTCCCTTTTTGTGGTATTGACCAATGAATCTGATAGAACCCAAATAGAAAACCTTATGGAACCCTGGACGGATAAGGCGGATATATATATCGAAGGGCCTCAGATAAGAGGGAGAAGAAGAATTATTGATGGTATTACTGAAAAATTAAGATTATGAAAAGGGACCAATCATACAAATTCCGGATGATGATTGGTCCCTCATGGGCTTCTTTCCTAGTTCCACAGACTTTAATCTCTAATCCAGTAACTCAACGACTCAACAGTGATGTAAACAACACAGAAAGTGCGCGATTTCCAGACATTTTGACTTCCAGACTGATTCCTATTCCATACTTATTGCCAGTAAAATAACGCTTAGTCTTACCGACTTTGCAGAAATAAAGATAAAAAATAATTGGCTACGAATCAAAATATTATGAGTAAAAATAAGACTCATAGCATACAAAAAGTTCAGGTGGATATTTTCACTTCTTCCATGGATACAGGTAAGTTGATGGAAAGGGACGTGAGGTCTTTTATCCGGGAGAGGATCTTCCCCTTGATCGAGCAATATCTGGATGAACTGGAAAGCAAACTGGATAATCGTTCTCTTCAAATACCGCTTTTGTCTCTGGAAATTGGTTTCGCCAAAAATGATTTCCCGGCCATTGCTGACCTGGAAGTTCAAATTAATTCTCAAATGGATGAAGTAATGGAAAAAGTATCCACTATTTCTTACTTAAAGGGTTCTTCTCGGCTGCCTAATAAAGCAAATGGGAAATTGAGGGATAATTTACCTGTAGAAAAGTTTTCCCGGGAAAATGAAACAGGGAAGGTCCTGCTTTTGGAAAATGAAAATAAGGATTTTCAGGCTTGGATATATTTTTTGGAAAAAGGTGAGCTGCCATGGTGGTACCCTGAAGGTAAGGCAAAAATCAATTTCCAATTCAAAAACTTGAAGCCTTTTTTGGAAGAAGACTTAAATAAAAATGCTTTATGGCAAAAAATAGCTTCTAATCGGGTGTTTTTTAACCGGCTGCTGTCGCAATATTCCGGCAAAGAGGTAAGGGAGTTATTATGGTTTATTTTGAGAGATAAAGTACCAATGAGTCTGTTGGATTTTGAGCGTATCAACAAGAAAATATCCAGCGATGAGCAAGAAGTTTTTTTTCAAATCCTTATCGGGATAAGTCATTATCAGGATAACAAACCTTTTCATGAAATACCCATCGGTAAGTCACTGATAGCAAATGGTATCCCTGATAAGCTTTTTGCTTTAATTATTGAAATGGTTCAAGATACCCTTAGCAAATCTGAATTAGCCATATGGGGACGGTTTTTCGATAAGTTTAAAAATATTATCGAAAGCCAAATAGGTTTTCAAGGTGACGATGACTCAGATGCACAGCAAGGAATGATTGATCCTTTGGACAGGAGTCAAAAGATTGATGGAGAAAGCCATTACCTTGAACATGCGGGGTTGGTCTTAATACATCCATTTCTGAAGGCATTTTTTAGCGATTGTGGGTTTTTGGATCAGGGAGGTAAACTTATTGAACCTGAACTTGCCGTACATACCCTTTATTACCTGGCTAGCAGACAGCTTGCACCATTTGATTTTGAATTGGTTTTTGAGAAATACCTCTGTGGATTGGACATTCATCAACCCATACCCAGGGATATCAAATTAAGTAGGGGTATCCGCGAAAAAGCGGCTATGTTATTGGAATCTTTACTGGAAAATTGGAGCAAACTGAAAAATACAGGTGCAGAGACAGTTCGCAATGAATTTTTGACCCGCAGTGGGAAGCTGGTTTTAGAAGACCATCAGGACCGTTTATTTATTGAGCGGAAAGCCCAGGATGTTTTATTGGATGGATTACCCTGGAACCTGTCCATTATTAAATTACCCTGGAGAAAAAAATTATTATTGGTGGAATGGTAAACAAAACAAAAAATGAAAAGGCAGGCAGTCAGAAGGTCTACGGTGGGTATCATTAATCCTGTTTTCCAAAATAAAAAAGGAAACAGTTTCTTTAGGGCTAACGCAGAACGCGCAATGCCTGCTACTGATAAGGAAGGACTGTTTATTCAGAAGCAGTCAGATGATCATGAAATGGAGGATTCCATGCAAATGGTTCCTGAGGAGGAAAATGAAGAGCAGTTGATGTCACAGCCTGAGGAAGAAGGGCAGATTCAGGCCGAGGAGGAGGAACAGGTTCAGATGAAGGAAGAGGAGGAACAAGTACAAGCCAAAGAAGAAGAGGATGAAGTTCAGACGAAAGAAGAAGAGGAAGAGGAAGTCCAGGCTAAAGAGGAGGAACAGATTCAGATGAAGGAAGAAGAGGAGCAGATTCAGGCCAAAACTGCAGGGGCAGGAGGCAGGCAAAAACAAGCGGAATTGATGGAGCCGCTTCTGCACCGAAGGAAAGGTGCCGGCAACCCATTGGAAGGTAAGAGCAGAGAGTTAATGGAACAGGGTTTTGGAGCGGATTTCAGCCAGATAAGGATTCATACAGACGCTGAGTCCCACATCATGAATCAATCCATCCACGCTCAGGCCTT
>NZ_JABURL010000114.1 GCF_014762705.1 Cyclobacterium sp.
TGCCATTAAAGAGGCCTTTGTTTTGTCTATTCCGGAAAGAACAGAAATTCTTTATTACAGCTCGGAAGCATTGGATGATGCCATATATGCTGCCATTGTTAGCATTAAGGCTCAGAACGATTTTCCCGAAGCCAACTTGTTTCAGCATTCCTGTAATGAAGAAAGGTCCCTCGCACATTTAACTGAACTTTGTTTTGGAGTACAAGCTTCAACCTATGGTTCAGTTCCCCTTTTCCCTCAATTTATTACGGCATTTTCTATCGCTTCCCAGTTTGGGATGACTGGTGAACTACTCGAACAGTGGTGGAGCCACCTGATAAGTACAAATAATGAAATCAAAAACGAAGTGAGTTTTCAATTTCCGAATTTTTCGATCTCTTACACAGTATCAGACATGGTAACCGAGTTGATCAGGAAAGTTAAAACTCCCAAAATCGCCATTATTGGTTTCAACGCTTTGGGCAGACGGATTTTCCAGAGTCTGACTGAAAAAGGTTTCACGAATATATCTATTGTGGAGAGCAGCATTAAATCCTTTTCTAGCCTGAAAGGCAGGGAGTTGAAAAACTTCATTTTTGAACCATTCGACCAAATCAAAAACGTACTGCAGGAAAATGACATTTTGATATCAACACTGGAAGATTTGGAGTCGGTATTGTCGCAAGATCCGGAAAGCCCAGAACTTACCGCTCCTAAAGTACTCATTGACCTTTCCATAAAAGGAGAATTTCTAAATTGGCTAAACCATCACGAGCTGGTCATTTCCTTTGATCTGTCAGACATATATCAGATCATTGAAAACAAGATGGAAATCAATAAAAAATGGTTAAAAAAGGCGAAACCCCTGATTGCACGTAAAAATGCCACTTTTTTTGATTGGATGGATAAAAAAAAAGGATTGGATATGTTGAATCAAGCGAATGAGTTGCTGATGAAAAATTCTTTTGGGGGCCAATATTTCACGAAAGTCTTGAATACTGATAGCCTCAAGGTTAAAAATGTCATGAGCACCAGCCTTGTGAATAAATTGCTCTTAAAACGGTCTATAGAGCAAATCAGCAGCAAGTCTCCTTATAAGGACATTGTCAATTACGAAAGAATAGTGAATGAATTTTATTTATATAATTAATTTTTGAACTTTATTTTTAGCAGATTCGATAATTTGGTTAAAAGGTTTTTTGGTTAAGTTGGTTTATTGTTTTAGAGGCTCCCGAGGAGCCTCTTTTTTGTGTCGTATAGCGGCATTTATTTTGTATGTTGACAATAGCTCCTTAAATTTGCCTTCTCATGATGAACCTACAGAACACATACCTTAATTCCATAATTTTTCCTCTTTCAAATGTCCTCAGGCATCATGATAATCATATCAGTTCCAAAAAGTAGCTTAGAATCCTAAAGCACTTTTTCAATCAAAAATGAATACGATTTATTAAAAGTCATTTTGTAACCGAATTACATGGAAAATATAATCAGAATTGCTGTTCAAAAAAGCGGACGATTAAGTGAGGAATCGCTGAAATTAATCAAAGAGTGTGGCATAAAATTTTACAATGGAACAGGGAAATTAAAGTCCACATCCACCAACTTCCCCATCGAATTTTTGTTTTTAAGGGATGATGATATTCCTGGTTATGTAGCGGATGGAGTAGCTGACCTGGGCATTGTCGGAGAAAACGAGGTGGTTGAAAAAAACAAGGCCATTGATATCCTTAAAAAACTGGGTTTTTCCAAATGCAGGTTGTCGCTTGCCATCCCTAAAGGAGAAAGCTATACCGGGGTAAGTTATTTTGAAGGCAAAAGCATCGCAACATCATATCCGCAAATACTTGGCGATTACCTGCATTCCAGGCAAATAAAGGCTGATATCCATGAAATCAGTGGCTCCGTAGAGATTGCTCCCAGCATAGGATTGGCAGAAGGTATTTGCGATATTGTCAGCTCGGGGTCTACTTTGATGATGAACGGCCTTAAAGAAGTTGAGGAAATTTTCCAGTCGGAAGCAGTTCTGATATGCCATAAGGGCATTTCAAGTGAAAAGCAACAAACCGTTGAAAAGTTGCTCTTCAGAATGGATGCGGTTCAAAAAGGCAAGAAAAACAAATATGTCCTTTTAAATGCACCAAATGAATCTTTGGAACGCATTGTTTCCCTGATTCCCGGCATGCGCAGCCCAACAATTTTACCATTGGCCGAGAAAGGCTGGTCATCGGTACATTCTGTTATCAGCGAGGATCAATTTTGGGAAAATATAGAGGAATTAAGGGCTGCTGGTGCACAGGGAATCCTCGTGGTGCCCATAGAAAAAATGGTAATATAAAGCAGCTGTTTACTGAAGTGAGCAAAGCCTTTTAGGCCTTTTTCGGGACACAGCTGATTTCAAAACTTTCCCTGTAAAACAATCGAAGGGCTGAATAAAATTTGATATAACATGAAATCGACACGATTAAAATAATCATTAATCCCACCGGAAAATGATTATTTTAATCGTCAAAGATTCCATATGACCGCTAAAAACAATAATAACCATATGAAAATCCTGGTTAATCCTGACATCAATACCTGGAGTAAAGAACTGGCCAGGCCGGTTCAAAAAATGAAGGATATTGAAAAGATCGTAAAACCGATCATGAAAAAAGTAAAGCGTCAGGGCGATAAGGCTTTGAGAAAATTTGCTTTGGAATATGACCACGTAGAAATTGAAAGCCTTTTGGTAGACAGGGAAGCTTTGGATACTGCAGGGCAAAAGATAGATGCCGGTTTAAAAGATGCCATTCAGACAGCAAAAATCAACATAGAAAAATTTCATAAACTTCAGGAAGCACCGCCCATTAGTTCTGAAATCATGGACGGTGTGACCTGTATGAGAAGGAGTGTCCCCATTCAAAAAGTTGGCTTATACATTCCAGGGGGTACTGCTCCTTTATTTTCCACGGTTTTGATGTTGGGGGTACCAGCTAAATTAGCAGGATGTCAGGAAATTGTTTTGTGCACACCTCCGGATACCAAGGGGGAAATCCATCCCGCTATTTTGTTTACTGCAAAAATGATAGGCATTGACAAGATTGTAAAAGCTGGAGGGGCACAGGCCATTGCTGCCATGACTTATGGTACTGCATCTGTTCCCAGGGTGGACAAAATTTTTGGACCCGGTAACCAGTATGTTACCGCCGCCAAACAATTGGCAACAAAACAGGGTGTGGCAATAGATATGCCCGCCGGGCCTTCAGAAGTGCTGGTATATGCCGATGAAACTGCCATTCCTGAATTCGTGGCGGCTGACCTGCTATCCCAGGCAGAACATGGAATAGATAGTCAGGTAGTTTTGGTTTGCCCTACCGAGAAATTTGTAAAAAAAGTCATTAAATGTGTGGAAATACAGCTGGAAACTCTTCCTCGTCACAAAATAGCCAAAAAAGCACTGGAAAACAGTGTGGCTGTGGTTATGGGTAATCCTGACAAAGCCATGGACCTGATCAATGCTTATGCTCCGGAGCACCTGATCATTTCAGTAAAAGATGAAGACAAAGCTGTTTCCCGGGTTGTTAATGCAGGGTCTGTTTTTATTGGTAACTATACCCCTGAGTCCGCAGGGGACTATGCTTCAGGAACCAACCACACCTTGCCTACCAATGGCTATGCCAGGAGCTATTCAGGAGTATCACTGGATAGTTTTGTAAAAAAGATCACCTATCAGAAAATCACTGCAGCGGGGATTAAAGCATTGGGACCAACCATAGAGATCATGGCAGAAAATGAAAATCTGCAGGCCCACAAAAATGCAGTAAGCGTTCGTTTAAAGTACCTCTCCAAAAATGAATGACATGGCTTTTGACCTAACAAAGCTGTTGCGGCCTCACATAGCCGCACTTAAGCCTTATTCCTCTGCCAGGGATGAATACACGGGAAAGGAAGGCGTTTTTCTGGATGCCAATGAAAACCCACTGGGGTCCATCACCAGGGAGGCTTACAACCGTTACCCTGACCCCTATCAGATCGCACTCAAAACAAGGCTTTCCCAGATCAAGAAAGTGCCTGCAGAAAACATGTTTTTGGGAAACGGCAGCGATGAAGCGATTGATTTGCTCTTCAGGGCTTTCTGCAGGCCAGGAATGGATAATGTAATCATCCTCCCTCCTACTTATGGCATGTATGAAGTCAGTGCGGGCATTAATGATACCAGGGTCGTGAAGGTTCCCTTAACTACCGATTTTCAAATACGGGAAGATGAAGTCCTTCAAGCCGTGGATGCCCATACCAAAATCATCTTTATTTGTTCGCCCAATAATCCCAGTGGGAACAAACTGAATAGGGATGCCATCTATAAAATCCTAAAAGGTTTCGATGGCCTGTTGGTGGTAGATGAAGCCTATATTGATTTTAGCGATGAGCCTAGTTTTTCTGAAGAACTCGATCGGTATCCAAATCTTTTGGTCTTGCAAACCTTATCCAAAGCATGGGGGCTTGCTGCATTGAGATTGGGAATGGCCTATGCATCAAGCGAAATCATTGCGATTCTCAATAAAATCAAACCCCCCTACAATGTGAGCGGACTTACCCAGCAAACCGTACTGCAGGCCATGGGCAATATGGACAAGCTCGATGGGATGGTACAGGATATTTTAAAGCAAAAAGAGAAACTGATAAAGGATTTGGAAAAAATTTCCAGGGTAGAAAAAGTCTTTCCTTCGCAGGCAAACTTTTTGTTGGTCAAAGTTCCAGATGCCCACAAGGTTTATCAGCAGCTGATAGGCAAAAAAATAATAGTCAGGGACCGGTCCAAAGTTCAGCATTGTGACGATTGTTTGAGAATAACCGTAGGCACAGAAGGTGAAAACAAACGAATGTTACAAGCCTTAAATGAAGTGTTAGAAACTCAGGCAAACGACTAACTCCCCAAATTACAATTAAGATGAAGAGAAAGGTTTTATTTATTGACAGGGACGGTACGATCATCAAGGAACCTCCTACAGATTTTCAGGTAGATAGCCTCGAAAAATTAGAATTTATTCCCAGGGCCATTACCAACCTGAGCAAGTTATCGGAAGACAATGATTTTGACCTGGTGATGGTTACCAATCAGGATGGTTTAGGAACCTCATCCTTTCCGGAAGATTCCTTTTGGCCTGCGCAATACAAGATGCTCAAAACCCTGGAGCAGGAAGGAGTGGTATTCAAAGCCATACACATAGACAAAACCTTTCCGCATGAAAATGCCCCTACACGCAAACCCGGTACCGGCTTGCTACAAGAATACATGAATGGGGATGTTGATCTTGAAAATTCTTACGTGATCGGCGACAGGAATACAGACGTTCAGCTGGCAAAAAACCTGGGAACCCGGGCTATCTATTTTGGATCTGAAGAAGTTTCAGGAGCTGAGCTTTGTGTCAACTCCTGGGACGAGATTTACAGTTTTTTGAAGTTACCTCCCAGAATATCAAGCCTGAACAGGTCAACTTCAGAGACCCAGATTTCAATTCGTTTGAACCTGGATGGAACCGGCAAAAGTGATATCCACACGGGCATTCCTTTTTTTGATCACATGTTGGATCAACTGGCGAGACATGGGGGCACTGATTTGGAAATAAAAGTAAAGGGCGATTTGCATATAGATGAGCACCATACCATTGAAGATACAGGGTTGGCATTGGGTGAAGCATACCTTAAGGCCCTGGGTGACAAAAAGGGAATATACAGATACGGTTTCCTTTTACCCATGGATGATTGCCTTGCACAGGTGGCAGTAGATTTTGGAGGAAGGCCATGGCTGGTATGGGATGCCGATTTTAAACGGGAAAAAATCGGTGATATGCCGACGGAAATGTTTTTTCACTTTTTCAAATCTTTCAGTGATACGGCAAAATGTAACCTGAATATTCAGGCTTCCGGAGAAAACGAACACCATAAAATTGAGGCCATTTTCAAGGGATTGGCAAGAGCCATTAAAATGGCAGTAAAAAAAGATCCTCATGGCCTGGATCAGTTGCCAAGTACAAAAGGTAAATTATAAAAAAAGGCTATCCTGCCGTGTAGGATAGCCCATAAAAAAAAATAACTGATTTTTTATCTTATTGCAAGTGCTGATGATGCTTTTCGGAAATCAAAAAAGATTTGCTTCCTGCAATCGGTTGTAAATCATGTTTTTAATTTCCAATCGTACAATATAGGATACATTTACGATGTATTCTGCACCTTTGGATCGAAATGATATCCGTTTTTTTGTAATAAAAAAGAAATTCCTGTATATTTAAAACTAATCTATTAATATATGAGAATTTCATTGGCCATTACCCTACTTGTCTGCTTTTTTGTTCCATTGCTTTTTAGTCAATGTATAGGCAGTTTCAGGGATGCGGAAGCCCTTTATCAAAATGGCAGATATGAAGAGGCCATTCAAGAGTTTAATAGGGTATTATTTGTCAGTTCTACAGATTTAAAGACTTTGCATTTAAGAGCCAGGTCTTATGAGGAGTTACAGATGTATGACAAAGCCATCCAGGATTACCGCAGAATCCTGAGTCTTGATCCAACCTATGCCCAGGCCTATGCAGGTATAGGGAAAATCGCCTGGGAAGAAGATGACATGAAAGATGCGGAAAAAAATTTTTTATTGGCAGCCATGCACGACCCCAAGGATTATGACATTCTGCTTTTTCTTTCCAGGGCCATGATAAAGAACGGACGCTTCAAAAGTTCCGTGGAATTTCTGGATGAAGCCATCCGGCTAAAACCAGAGGAAGCCATGCCCCATTATTATAAAGGCATTGCCCAGGCTTATTCAGGAGATGGTCTTGGGGTCATCGTTTCTTTTAACAAATATCTGGAAATTGAACCCGACAACCTGAGCGCACATTATAACAGGGGCTTTGCCTTGATGAAACTGGGTTACAAAGAGTGGGCCATTGAAGATTTCGATGAGGTATTGGATAAAAATCCAAAACATTACGAGGCATTGGCAAGAAGAGCGCTTTGCCTGATAGATAAAAATCCAAGACAAGCCTGTCTTGATTTGGAAACGGCAGCATTAAACGGTAATTTCCTTGCCAAATCCAACATGAAACGCTGCAACGGCAACCCATAATACTCACAAAATTGTTTTTTTAAAGATTTTTAACTTTTCCAAAACCGTATTTTTTTCCGTTTTCAAAGAATAAACGTTTATATATTCTACTTTTGTACTTTGAAATATGAATAGCAAAAAATTAGTCATCATACCAACTTACAACGAAAAGGAGAATATCCAGGATATTGTTACGGCAGTGCTGGACCTTCCTGAAGGATTTGAAGTATTGGTAATTGACGATGGGTCCCCTGATGGCACAGCCACACTGGTAAAAGCCCTGCAATTTGATTTTTCCAACAGGGTCCATTTGATTGAAAGAAAAGGAAAGCTGGGTTTGGGGACGGCTTATCTGGAAGGTTTCGCCTATGCCCTGAACAAAGGTTACGAATATATTTTTGAAATGGATGCTGATTTTTCACATGATCCAAAAGACCTTAGCAGGCTGTATCTCAAGGCGTTTGAAGAAGGACATGACATGGTGATAGGCTCTCGTTATGTATCTGGTGTGAATGTGGTCAATTGGCCAATGGGCAGGGTATTGATGTCATTTTTTGCCAGCAAATATGTACAGCTCATCACAGGTATTCCCATAAAGGACACCACAGCTGGATTTATATGTTATCATAGAAATGTTTTGGAAGCGATCAACCTGGAAAAAATCAGGTTTATTGGATACGCTTTTCAGATTGAAATGAAATTCACTGCCTGGAAACTTGGCTTTGACATCGTGGAATTGCCAATCATCTTTACGGACAGAACCAGAGGTTCTTCTAAAATGTCCAAGCACATTTTCAGGGAAGCCATATTTGGTGTCATTTATATGAAACTGAAAAGTATTTTTTTCGGATACAAGACGGTCAGTCAAACTTAATAGACTTGATTGGATTGACATTGCTGGTAATCATGGCAGGGATAAACAACACGGCGGTGGTGATCAGAAGAATCAGGATATTCAGGCCAATGATTATCGGCCAATTCCAAAATACCGGTACAAAACTCATGTAATAATTCTCCGGATTGAGTTTGATCAGCTGGGTATACTCCTGTATCCAACCAAAGCCCAGGCCAATAATATTTCCCAATATCATACCTCTGCCAATAATCCGGACACCATTCCAAATAAAAATATTCCTTATTTGCCTGTTTTTCGCCCCCAATGCCTTTAATAGACCGATCATAGGTGTTCGCTCCATGATCAGGATAAAAAGAATCGACACCATATTAAAGGCAGCGACAAAAAGAATAAGTGCCAAAAACACATACACATTGTTATTCAACAATTCCAACCAATCAAAAATCTGAATGAATTTATCCGTAACCTTGACCAGCCTTAAATCATAATCTAAAAAATTATACAAGGCTTCCTCGTAACTATCAATATCCTGTGGATCATTCAAAAAAACTTCAAAACCACCTACCTGCGATTTATCCCAGTCATTAAGCACCCGAATGACCTGTATATCCCCCAGCACAATCTTGTCATCAAAATCCTCCAGAAAGGTTTCATAGATTCCAACCACCTCCATCCTCCTAAACCTTGGTGGGTCCTGAACGAAATACATGGTAACCCGGTCACCGACATCCAGCAGCATTTTTCGGGCAATTTTGGTGCTGATAATGATTTCATTGGCTGCAGAACCATTTTCGTTGAAATGAATAAACCGGCCCTTTACCAGAGAAGATTTAAAAGAAAGGGAATCAAAACCGGGCCCCACTCCTTTCATCATTACCCCCTCTACTTCTTCCTCACCCTTGATTAAGCCTGGCTTGTTGGCATACACCTGAACATGTCGGATCTTATCCAGATTGCTGTAATTTGTATAAAAATTGCTTTCCTTGCTGCTAGGCGATTCGTCCAGCGGCTGGCTCATTACATATCGATTGACCTGATAATGGCCGGTGAAAGAAAAAACCTTGTTCGAAATCACCTCCTGGAAACCTCCCAGAATAAGGAAGGAAATGATCATGATAGAGAGCCCCAATGCAATGCTGGCTACCGCGATCCTGTGAATGGTTCCGGTGAAACCTCCTGTCTTTTTAAAACTGATTCTTTTTGCAATGAAGTAGGAAAGGTTCAATGAAGTCGTTTATTTTGTTAACCGAAACGCAAATTAATATGAAGCTCCTAAAATTAATACTTATCCTGGCTTTTTTGTTTGGAAACCTGACATTTTGCAAACAAAGCGCAGAAAACCGGGCAGAAATTACCGGGCAGCCAGATAATGAAGTTCTTTCCAGAAAAGCGATACCGGGTGCTGACCGACCTGAGATGTATTTGCCTAAATTAACCGGCAAAAGGGTGGCCCTTGCGGTTAACCAAACCAGCGTATTGACCCAAAGTGACAACATGCATTTGGTCGATTTTTTGTTGCAGGAAGGGATTGAAGTAAAAAAGGTTTTTGTTCCGGAGCATGGATTCAGGGGCGATGCCGATGCAGGTGAAAAGGTTGAAAACCAGGTTGACCCAAAAACAGGCTTACCCCTGGTCTCACTTTATGGGGACTCCAAAAAGCCCTCCAAAGCTGCACTGCAGGATGTGGATATCATTATTTTTGATATTCAGGACGTTGGCGTCAGGTTTTATACCTTTATTAGTACCCTTCATTATTTGATGGAGGCCTGTGCAGAACAAGGTAAAAAACTAATGATCATGGATCGCCCCAATCCAAATGGGGACTATGTAGACGGACCTGTTCTGCAACCTGGATATGAAAGTTTTGTGGGCATGCATCCCATTCCCGTAGTCCATGGGCTTACCGTGGGCGAGTTGGCTCAAATGATCAATGGCGAAGGTTGGTTAGAAAATAAGGTCAAGGCCGAAATCGATATCATTCCGGTGGCACAGTGGGATCATGCTTCTCATTATTCCCTGCCTATCAAACCTTCTCCTAACCTGCCCAATGATGTGTCCATCAGGCTGTATCCCTCCCTTTGTTTTTTTGAAGGGACAAATATCAGCCTGGGTAGAGGAACCCTTTTTCCTTTTCAGGTATATGGTTATCCTGATCCCAAATTCGGTGATTTCACTTTTACACCTGTCAGCATTGAAGGCATGTCCAAAAACCCCCCTCAGGAAAATAAGGTTTGTTATGGTAAAGACCTTAGAAACGAGCCCCTGACCCACAGGTTTACTTTGTCACATTTGTTGGAAGCATACAGGATTGCCAATAATGGACCGAATTTTTTCAATAACTTTTTTGATAAACTGGCAGGATCAGATCAATTGAGAAAAGCCATTTTGGACGGTAAGGGCGAGGCCAGTATAAGGGAATCCTGGCAGGAAGATTTGAAAGCCTATAACAGAACCAGAGCAAAGTATTTGATTTACGAATAATGAACCATGGAAAAGGACCTCAGGATAATATTTATGGGAACACCAGAGTTTGCAGTTGCTCCTCTGGAGTCTTTGCTGAAGAATGGCTGGAACGTGGTGGCTGTGATTACGGCTGTGGATAAGCCTCAGGGAAGAGGCAGAAAAGCAAAACCTTCCCCTGTAAAGGACTTTGCACAGCGTCATGACATCCCTGTGTTGCAACCACCAAATCTGAAAAATGAGTCATTCCTGGCCGAATTAAAATCCTACCGGGCAGATTTACAGGTAGTAGTGGCCTTTAGAATGCTTCCGGAGCTGGTATGGTCCATGCCCCCAAAAGGCACTTTCAATCTACATGCCTCGCTTTTGCCGGATTACAGGGGTGCAGCTCCCATCAATTGGGTGCTGATCAATGGGGAAACGAAAACCGGAGTCACCACTTTTTTTCTTCAGCAGGAGATTGATACGGGAAATATCCTTTTTCAGGAAGAAGAGCCCATTTATCCTGATGATAATGTTGGTAGCCTTTACGAACGATTAATGCAAAGGGGCGCAAATCTGGTGGTGAAAACAGTGGAGGCAATCGCTACAGATAATGTCCGGCCCCAAAAGCAAGACCACAGCAAAGCACTTCATCCGGCACCGAAAATTTACAGGGAAACTTGTGAAATTGATTGGAGCAAATCTGCCGCCGCCATACACCATCTGGTACGGGGGCTTTCGCCTTATCCAGGGGCCAGGTGTATTTTGAATGGAAAGTCCTGTAAAGTACTCCGAACTGAGGTCCTGGACGATGAACCCGTTGGCTTAAATGTTGGCGAATATAAAACAGATAACAAATCTTATATCCATTTCCAGACTGCAAATGGAGCATTGTCCATTTTGGAACTGCAGCTTGAAGGGAAAAGAAAGATGGAAGTGCAGGATTATTTGCGGGGAAATTCACTTTCACAATGAATTGATTTAAGGACGGCCCGGAATTTGGTGATTACAAAGGGCCCATTAACCCAATCGAAAACGGAAATCACAAAAATTTTACATTTATCCCGTTCTTTTCAACTGCTGCATTAAACCCAGATGTCCTTTTCCAGTCTAAGCAACTAATGGTTCCCTTAATCGATGTAAAACTTCTGGAAATGATCAATGATCCACAAACCAGGGATCAAGGGTTCAGGATATTAGTTGAAACTTATCAGAAGAGGGTCTATGGCATGGTCAGAAAAATGGTCGTTATCCATGATGATGCCGATGATGTGGTTCAGAACACCTTTATAAAGGCTTTTAGAAACATCCATCAGTTCAACCACAAATCAACCTTGTTTACATGGATCTACCGGATAGCGGTAAACGAAAGTCTGAATTTTCTGGAAAAGAAAAAGAGGCGTAACTTTTTTTCTATGGAAGACCACCATGAAGTCATGAAAGCCTACGTCGAGGAATCCCCCTTGGTGGATGGTAATGAGATCCAAAGACAACTGCAAAAAGCCATTTTAAAGCTACCTGAAAAACAAAGACTGGTTTTTAACCTCAAATATTTTGAGGAATTGTCCTATGAAGAAATCAGTAAAATGACCGATACAAGTGTAGGTGGCCTTAAGGCCAGTTACCACCATGCCGTAAAAAAAATTGAAGAAATTCTGAAGCGGGAATAAACCTTCGGGAAGATAAACAGTCTAAAAGAAGTATATGAATAAATTTCCAAAAGAAAATATATTTAAGGCTCCGGAAAATTACTTTGAAAATCTTCCGGATATCATCCTTAATAAAAGAAAACAGCGGATCAAGCACTATTACATTAGTGGAATCGCTGCGGCGGCTGTTTTGCTGATTGGCTTTATGATATTGGCCATTGACTTTACAGCCATGGAGGAAGTGGATCTTCAGACCCAGATCAATGACGACGTAGAGTATTACATAACTACTGGCGTATGGGATGATGAGGAAGTATTACTTCTTGCAGAGCATCCGAATGATTTATTGGATCTTATCGCAGAGGAGGAATGGAGCAATCAGGAATGGGATGAAGTAGAATATTATGACACAGAAATTTGGTATTGATATGAAAAACTGGATCATGGTCTTGCTGATGATGGGCATTACCCTGACAGCTTTTGGCCAAAGGGACAACAATATTGATCGGGAAAAACTCAATGCAGCCAGGATTGGTTTTATTACCAACAGGCTTTCGATTACGCCCGAACAGGCTGAAAAATTCTGGCCACTGTTTAATGAACACGAGCAGGCCAGGATGTCCATGATGAGAGAAATGCGCAATATTTCCAAGAAAAGTGAAGGTGAAATCAGCAATGAAGAAGCCAGGGAGCTGATACAGGCCAGATTTGATATTCAAATGGAACTCCTGAACGCTGAGAAAACCTTTCTGGAAAAGGTTTCCGAAACCTTATCTCCAGTGCAATCTTTGAGATTGAATGAGGCAAACCGGGATTTTACACGGCATATCTATAGAATGCAAAGGAGAGAAAGAGGTTCCAGAGACCGGGAAAATGAGGACTAACCCGGTTTGTAGTAAATTGATTTTTTTGTTTTCGCTTCCAGGTATCATGTAAAATTCCAGTCTTAGGTCTGCCTTTTTGATTTCCAATCCTTATTTTTTTTGTTTATTTGTGGCATGCAGCAAGCCATTACATTATTTTCCCTGAATACCATCATCAAGGAATGCCTGGACAAACAGCTCTCCCCTACTTATTGGGTCATTGCGGAAATTGGAGAACTGAGAGAAGCTGTCCGGGGGCATGCCTACCTGGACCTGGTAGAAAAAACAGATGGTGAGATTCGGGCAAAAATGAGGGGGAATATATGGGCCTACACCTATCAAGCCATAAAAAACAAGTTTCAGGGCACTACTGGCCAGCCATTAAAAAGTGGCATGAATATCCTTGCCTTGGTCAATGTTCAATTTCACGAACTTTACGGCATCAGTCTGGTCGTCAAAGATATAGATCCCAATTTCACCCTTGGAGAAAGGGCAAGAAAGAGGCAGGAGGTAATTGACCGGTTAAAATCAGAAAGTTTAATTGATCTGAACAGACAATTTGTCTTGCCGGCAGTAAGCCAGAGAATTGCCATTATCAGTTCGGTTACAGCTGCTGGTTATGGAGATTTTATCAATCAATTGGACCAAAACAACCACGGGTATAAAGTTCATTATAAGCTCTTTCAGGCTGCTATGCAGGGCAAATCAGCAGCCGCAGAAATCATTGCCGCCATCCAACAAATTGAAACCGCAAGTCCTGCCTTCGATCTATTAGTATTGATCCGGGGCGGAGGTGCACAGACGGATTTTGACTGCTTTGACGAATATGAATTGGCCAAAGCCATCGCCAATGCAGCACTGCCTGTTGTAACCGGCATCGGACATGAAAGGGATGAGTCTATAGCTGATCTGGTAGCACATACCCAGCTTAAAACCCCGACGGCTGTTGCCAGCTTTATTTTATCCGGATTCCGGGAATTTGAAGAAAACCTCCAACACAAACTGATCAGCATCGAAAGATTTGTCCAGAGTAGGATAAAACAGGAATCAGAAGGCATAATGGACAAAACACATCTCTTGAAGAATCTATTTCAGGGGAAAGTAAATGAAAAAACCCTTTTTTTAGACCGCCTATCCCAACAATCCATGCGTGCGGCATTGCATAAAATTGAAAAAGACAACATTAAGGTTGACAATAATCAAAAATACCTGCATAAAGCAGCCCAGTCCTGCACCAACAAAGCCCTTGATAAATTGAACCAGCTTGAAAGAAACCTGAACAGGTTGAATCCGGATTATCTGTTATCACGAGGGTACACCAAAACTGAAAAGGATGGCATACCCATTCAGTTTCTGAGCCTTCAGGAAGGGGATGAATTGGTAACCTTTAGCCAAAAAAGGAAAATCACATCTATTATCAAAAAATTAGAGCAAAAATGAATAAAAAGAAAGATGAACCAGGCTACGATGAAGCCCTGAAAAGATTGGAAATGATTGTAGGTAAACTGGAAGAAGAAGATCAGGGTATGGATGAACTGACACAATTGGTAAAAGAAGCCAGTCAGTTGGTAAAAGTATGTAAGAAAAAATTAAAGATGACAGAAGAGGAAATCAAACAGGCATTTTTGGATGAGGACTAAATGATTGTTTTACCATCGAAATAAAAACTTGAAAACATTGATCTAATTTCAAAATGCCATCAGGTTATTTTGGGCAAAAACTGTACATTTGAAAGTAGATAGCTATATCTTTTTTAATGAATAAACCAAGCAGGGAAGAAGCAGAAAAACGGATGGTTGATTTGACGCAAACCATCAATTACCACAATCACCTGTACTACCAGGAAGATCGGTCTATTATCAGTGATTATGAATTCGATCAACTTTTAGAGGAGTTGATCAAGCTTGAAAATCAATACCCGGAACTTAAAAAAACAGATAGTCCCACGCAACGGGTTGGAGGAAGCATCACCAAAAATTTTGAAACGGCAACACACGCTGTACGTATGCTTTCGCTCGGAAACACCTACTCCAAGGAAGAATTGATGGCCTTTGATGAGAGGGTAGCCAAGGGTTTGGGACACAGGGACTATGAGTACTTTTGCGAATTGAAATTTGATGGTGTGGCCATTAGCCTGGTGTATGATCAGGGACAGCTTATCCGGGCGGTCACCAGAGGTGATGGGTATAAAGGAGATGTGGTGACAGCAAATGTAAAAACGATTCGCACGGTTCCATTAAGCATAAAGGATCAAAATAGCCTTCCAGCTTATTTGGAAGTAAGGGGTGAAATATTTTTACCGAAAAAAGGTTTTGAAAAAATCAACCAGGAACGAAAGCGCAAGGGAGAAAATTTGCTGGCCAATCCAAGAAATGCCGCCTCCGGCACTTTGAAAATGCAAGACTCTTCCGTGGTGGCAAAAAGAAGACTAAACTGTTATGTATACCAGTTGATAGCGGATGATTTGTCCCTATCCAAACAGCACGAGGCCATAAAAAAACTACAACATTGGGGCTTCAACGTTTCTCCTACTTTCCGAAACTGCAAAAACCTGGATGAAGTATTGGCTTATATCGATGAATGGCGGGACAAAAGACATGATTTGCCTGTAGAAACTGATGGCGTGGTACTCAAAGTAAATGATTACCGCCAGCAGGAAGAACTTGGCTTTACGGCCAAAATCCCAAAGTGGGCCATTGCCTACAAGTACCAGGCAGAAAGCGCTGCCGCGACTTTACTTTCCATTACTTATCAGGTTGGTAGAACCGGCGCTATCACCCCTGTGGCCAATTTATCCCCTGTCTCTTTAGCAGGAACCACCGTCAAAAGGGCTTCCCTGCACAATGCCAATGAAATTGAAAGACTTGGCTTGCATGAGGGAGATTCGGTGCTGGTCGAAAAAGGAGGAGAAATTATTCCTAAAATCACGCAGGTAGTCACCGAAAGCAGAGCAATAAACAGTAAACCCATCGTTTACATCGATGCTTGCCCCGAATGTGGTACACCTCTGGAAAGAAAAGAAGGAGAAGCCAAGCATTTTTGTCCGAATGAATCCGGTTGCCCTCCGCAAGTTTTGGGAAGGATCGAACATTTTGTTTCCAAAAGGGCCATGGATATCGACTCTCTGGGTACCGAAAGGCTGCGCGCACTGGTGGAGCAAGGATACGTAAAAGACCCCTCTGATCTCTATGATTTACCCGACAAAAAAGATGATTTGCTGGGGCTGGAAATCTCAGATGAACAATATACCAAGAACAGTGACGGTCATTTGTACGTGAGCCTTAAAAAAACATTGTATGCCCTGACCCATCAGGTCACCTTAAAGGAAATCGAAGAATTTTTACAGTTTCACGAAACGAGCAGTCAGGAAGAAAAAATCGGTTTGTTTTTGGATAGCCATCAAAATAAGGGTAGAAAATCCCATGAAAGCGAACAGCGACTCAAAAACCTGCTTGAATTGATCCAAAACCAGCGCTTGGATAATATAGATGATTTTGTACCCCTTGCTTTCGTACTATTCGTTTTGATGCCTTCGTCGGATATCAGCGTGGAAGAAATGTTGAAAATATCCAAAAATAAAAGCAGCCTACATGACCTGATCATACATGGCAAACTGAATGTACCGGAGCATGCCGAAGAATCAATCAATAAGCTGAAAGGAAGTACTTTTCAGGAAGGTGTGATCAAAAACATGATGGAAGGCATCAGACTTTCTCTATCCCAGCCATTTCCAAAAGTACTGTTTGCCCTGGGGATAAGAAATATTGGTGAAAATACTGCTATCTTGTTGGCCAGGCATTTCAGAAATATAGATGAACTTGAAAATGCAACGGATGAAGCCCTATTGCAAATCAATGGTGTAGGAGAAACATTGGTGCACAGTATCAGGACATTTTTCTCCAATAAAAGAAACCGGCATATCATCAGGCATTTGAAAGAAAAAGGACTTCGTTTTGAATTAATCGAAGAAGAAAGAAGAAATGAAAGCCAACAGCTAGCCGGTAAAAAAATACTTGCATCCGGAAAATTGAACCATTTTAAAAGAGATGAAATCATAGATTTTATTGAATCCCACGGTGGGTCATACAGCAAATCGGTTTCCAAAAATCTGGATTTCATCATTGAAGGCGAAGAGATGGGACCAAGCAAGAAAGAAAAGGCAGTAAAATTAGGGATTCCTTTGATAAGCGAAGAAGAATTCCTTAAAATGTGTTCAACCAAATAGATTAATAAATAGACAAACAATGAAATGGGTAAGGGAATATTTTGTTAAAAATGCTTTGGAAAAGCCAAAGAAAAAGAAGACCCAAAAGTCCATCTTACTTCACATAGAAAATATCAAAACCATTGGAATTCTAGCCAACAACAAAGAAGAAATAGAAAAAATAACAGCAATAATTCACGAACACCTGAATAAAGATATAAAGGTAT
>NZ_JABURL010000020.1 GCF_014762705.1 Cyclobacterium sp.
ATAAGAGACAAGTATTCATAAATTGCACCGTTAAATTATTCATTTTTAGAATAACAAATGACAAAACAGCATAAAATTAAATCAAAAAGACGTAATAGATCCAATAAAAACTTTTCTTTATTTTATTTTTCCATCCTGGTTTTGATTGTGCTTCTGGCTTTTTTTGCCAGGAAGGAATGGAAAAAGAACGAGGATATTCTGGTGATCGGTAATCCTCAGGAAAAAGTAGACGCGGATTCTTCAGAAAATCAAAAGGGTAAGGAACAATTCTTTGGAGAAAAGGAACCAACAAAAGAGGAAAGCCATTTTTTCATGGATAATGATTACATCCAATCCCTTTTGTTACCAGACTGGTCTGATGAAAAAAGGCTTCAGATAGTCCACCATGGCTATTATTCCCTTGGTTACGATGAATCACTGGAACAAGCCTCCTGGGTAGCTTACCAGTTGAGCCCCGAGAAGCTCAGGGGAATTCACAAACGTACAGATGATTTTTCCGAGGATTTTCTAATTGTTACCGGCTCCGCACATCCGGACGACTACTACAGATCGGGATATGACAGAGGCCATTTGGCTCCTGCTGCTGATTTCACTTATTCAGAGAAGGCCATGGAAAGCAGCTTTTACATGAGCAATATTTCGCCCCAGCAGCCTGGATTTAACAGGGGCATTTGGAAAAAAATAGAAGAACAAGTCCGTTCCTGGGCCATAGCTTATGAAAATGTCCTGGTGATCACAGGACCGGTTGTCAAGGAAAATGAGCGCCTTGTCATAGGGGAAAATCAGGTGCTTGTCCCAGACTATTTTTTTAAAGTGATCTTTGATATTCATCCACCTGCGTATAAAATGTTGGCTTTTTTGTTAAAAAATGAAAAATCAGACCGACCTTTATTGGATCATGTGGTTTCTGTGGATAGTTTAGAGCAATTTTCCGGGTTGAATTTCTTCGAAGTACTTCCGGATAGCCTGGAAATAGTATTAGAAAATGAGATTAAATATGACAATTGGTTTGAATAAATTGAGGAAATACACCTTTATTTTTCTTTTGTGGATACTTTATTTGCCCTCATTTGCACAGCTTCAACCCAGCCTGGGGTCAACTTCCAGATTGATGGACAATGCTGTAAATGCCATGGAAAATAAAAACTTTACGGTGGCCAACAATTACTTTAGGGAAATCATCAAAAGCAATTTGCCAATTCCTCCGGAAATGCCTTACTTTTTTGCTACTACCCTATTTGAACTCGGTCAGTATCACAATAGCAGCAGCTTTATCCAAAAGTACCTTGATCTCAACGGATTTAAAGGAGAGCACTACGATGAAGCCAGAGTCCTGATAGAAAAACTGAAAGCACCTCTTTCCGAAATAGCCAGTTGTAACCTCTGTGATAGTAAGGGGTACCGCTATCAAACCTGTCAAACCTGCCATGGCGAAGGTCACACCGATCAAGAGTGTTCGTTATGCAAAGGGCTTGGAATCATTGGTTGTAGCCGCTGTACCGGGGATGGGTTGGTGACCAAAAGAAATGTTTTCAATATATTGGAATATTTTGAATGCGACCGTTGTGGGGGGAAAGGGAGGCTTACCTGTACCAAATGCGAGGGTAGTTTGGTGGAGCATGGAGAATGCCGCACCTGTCAGGGCAAAGGTCAAATTGAATCAGAGATCATTTGTAACCACCTTGATTGAAAAAAAAGTCTGGATTTACCAGACTTTTTTTTAAGGACAATAATTTTTTATGGCCTCATCGGCTGGATCATAACCATTTTCCGCAGCAGTTCTAAAGTCGCTACATGCTTTTGAAGCTTCCTCTGTTGCTACATAAAGCATTCCCCTGTAATAATACGTTTGTCCGTTTTTAGGACTCATTTTAATCGCCGTATTGTATTCCCTAAGCGCTTCCTTAACATTCCCGAGGCGGTGCATGGACCTGGCCTTCAGAAAATAGGCCATAGCAGGAGCTCCGGCCACTTCTACAGCATTGTCAGCATACATTAAAGCCAATTCCGGCTGTTCATTTTTGTGGTATAAATTTGACAAACTCAGTAAAACCTGAATGTTTTTGGGGTCTTGCTTCAAAGCCAACTTGAAACTATCTTCTGCCTTTTTCAACTCATTCAATTCCTCATGGGCCCTGCCTTTATTGTAAAGTGCTTTTACATTATTTGGCCTGTTTTCCAAATAACTGGCGTAAGCCATTATGGCTTCCTCATACTGACCCTCACTGTAATACACATCCCCTTTAGATGAAGAACTTTCATTACAGGATACCAACAATAAGGTAATTAAAAAAAAGTTTAATAGGTTTTTTACCGAAATCATAATACTATTTACGTTTAAACTGCAACACTGTTTTCTCTAAGCGCTTCATTAAGAGAAGTCTTTAAATCAGTGGAAGCTTTTCTTTGACCAATGATCAAAGCGCAAGGAACCATAAACTCGCCGGCACTAAAGGATTTTTTTATGGAGCCGGGTATGACTACAGATCTGTCCGGAACATAACCTTTGTATTCCTTTGGTGCATCTCCGGTCACATCTATGATCTTTGAGCTTGCGGTCAGGGTGACGCCTGCTCCAATGACGGCTTCCTTCCCTATCCTTACTCCTTCCACGATAATTGCCCTGGACCCAATAAAGGCACCATCTTCCACGATAACAGGAGCGGCCTGTATAGGTTCCAATACTCCTCCTATGCCAACCCCACCGCTTAGATGTACATTTTTACCAATTTGAGCACAGGAGCCTACAGTTGCCCAGGTATCCACCATGGTACCCGAGTCAACATAAGCTCCGATATTTACATATGAAGGCATCATCACTACACCCTTAGCAAGAAATGCGCCATATCTTGCAACAGCATGTGGAACTACCCGAACACCCTGTTTGGCATAATTGGTTTTGAGGGCCATTTTATCGTGGAATTCAAAAGGTCCAATTTCTATGGTCCTCATTTTTTGAATGGGAAAATAAAGAATTACAGCTTTTTTTACCCAATCATTTACTTTCCAAGATCCGTCTTCCTGCGGTTCAGCAACCCTTAATGTACCATTATCCAAATCTGCTATAACAGTTTTGATGGCAATCTGTACATCCTTTTCGTTTAACAAATCCCTGTTATCCCAGGCTTTTTCTATAATGTGCTGTAATTCCATAAAGTTTTAAATATTAGCTTTGTTTGAATGATTACCAAATGATGAGAAAAAAAATCCCTATAGTCCTGGCTTCCATCCTTAAACCTGTAAATGATTCCAGAATGTTGTTTAAGCTGGGATTTTCATTGCGTGAAACAAATAAATACCACCTTAACATCATAGGTTTTTCTTCAAAAAAAATACCAATTAGTGAAAATATTAATTTTAAGGTGATTTTTTCCAAAAACAGGACTCACCCTTCCAGGATTTTGGTACCCTTCAAATTCTTTTTTCAGCTTTTAAAGATCAAACCCAGGATAGTTATCGTCAGCACCTATGAGCTTTTGCCTATGGCTGTATTGGGGAAAGCAATCCTTTCCTACAAGCTGGTTTATGATGTACAGGAGAATTATTTGTTGAACCTGCAGCACAACCAAACACTATTTGGATTTGGAAAATTCCTGGCTAAAATGCTTGTCTTTTTTTTTGAAAAACTGAGCCATCCCTTTATTGACCATTTTCTATTTGCTGAGAAATGTTTTGTGCAGGAAATGCCGGCGATTAAAAACCATACGGTGATCCAAAATAAGGCCCATTTACCGGAAAAATTTTTGCCTTCTTTTCGGATCGATAAGGTCCAATCACCCCATTTTTTGCTGACCGGCACCATTGCCAGGGTGTATGGAGTTTCTGCTGCGATCGACTGGTTTATTGAACTCAGGCGTATGGTACCTGGAGCCAGCCTGTATGTAATCGGCCATTGCCCGATGCCCTCTTATGCATCCGAACTCCAATCAAAGGTCAAAACGGAGCCTGGTATTCACCTTCAACTTTCTCCGAATCCCCTACCTCATCCCCAGATCCTGCGGGAAATCCTAAAAGCAGACATACTCCTTCTTCCTTACAAGTTACTTCCCAGTATCAGGGATAAAATCCCGACCAAACTTTACGAAGGAATTGCCCATCAGAAACCCATACTTATTACAAAAAATGAAATCTGGGAAGATATGATACAAAAATATCCCGCAGGTATAGTGATCGACTTTGGAGATACGAAAAAGATAAAGGCGAGCTGGGAAAAATTTTCCAGTATGTATTTTTACAAAATCCCACCCGGGATTGAAGTCAGTTGGCAGGCAGAAAAAAAATCTTTTCAACAGTTGATTGAAGCTTTGCTTTAGCGTTAACCGGGGTAAATTGTACTTTTCTTATACCCGGAAAATCGCTCTCATTCAGGCTATTCCTAAGTTTTATAATTGTTTAAAATGCAATAAATCAACTATTTATATTATTTTTAGACAGGGCTAAAATATTTTATAGTTCAATCTTAAAATTCCAAAACATTAAATTCGGACTTATCCACAAGCATTTTAGTCGCTGATTTAATTTTTTTTTAGATCAGTCTAAATCTTATTTTTGTCAAAAATATAACCATGAAAAAACTTACCCCTGCTGAAGAAAACTACCTCAAAGCGATTTACCATTTACTGGAAGAAGGACCTGAAAAAGTATCCACCAATGAGATTGCCTCCCTCATCCAATCCAAGGCCGCATCAGTCAGCGATATGCTGAAACGGTTGGCTGAAAAAGAATTGATCTATTATAAGAAATACCACGGAGTAAGCCTGACCGAATCTGGTCACAAAACGGCCCTTCACATCATCCGTAGAAACAGACTTTGGGAAGTGTTTTTGGTAGAGAAGTTAAAATTCAATTGGGATGAAATTGATACCCTGGCTGAAGAATTGGAACATGTAAATTCTCCCCTACTTGTAAGACGCCTGGACGAGTACCTGGGATTTCCCAAATTTGATCCCCATGGAGACCCCATACCTGATGAATTTGGAGAACTAAGCAGCAAACCGAGGATTGTACTGAGCGAGGTACGCAGCGGTCAAGTCGGAAAAATAGTGGCTGTCAATAACAGTAGTGCCGCCTTTTTGAAATACCTGGATAAGGTAGGCATTTATATTGGTGCAAAGGTTGAGGTTTTAGATACCATCGAGTTTGACGGTTCTCAGGAGTTGCTTATAGATGGGCAAAAGAAAGTATTTGTTTCAAAGGAAGTTTCGGCCAATATTCAGGTGATGTTACACCCGGGCTGAGCTTGTGGAACCCGGGGGCTGCAATTTTGGTTTTAAGTCAAATTTACCTGATAAAAAAAGGAACAGAAATTGATATATTTGTCAAGTTAAGCATGGAACATATGAAATCGACACGATTAAAATCATCATTAAACACATAGGGCAATGATTATTTTAATCGTCAAAGATTCCATGTGGCCTATTAAAAACAAATTATAAACACATGAAAAGAATATTGGGGATTGTGATCTTGGGGCTAATGGTTTCACTCCCTTTGAAAGCGCAGAAGGAGGCCATTACCTGGTATAGTTTTGAAGAGGTAATCGATAAGGTGGAAGAAAGTCCTAAAATGATCCTCGTTGATGTCTATACAGATTGGTGTGGTTGGTGTAAAAAAATGGATAGGGAAACCTTTACCGATAAAAAGGTCATCAGTTATGTGAACGAAAATTTTTATGCCGTAAAACTGAATGCTGAAGACGCAAAAAAGAAATTTGAATTCAGGGGAAAGGAATATTCAGAGGAAGAAATGGCCCAGGCCATGCGGGTAAGATCCTACCCCAATTTTGTCATCATGGATGCAACTATGGAAAACATCACCCAATTGCCTGGCTACAGGGAAGCCAAACCATTTGTTGAATCGCTGATGGCCCTGCTTGAAAATTTCAAACATTAAATGCCACAAATTCACAGTCAAAAAGAAGATACCATCATAGCCCTGGCCACTCCTCAGGGAGTAGGTGCCATTGCCGTAATCCGGCTTTCCGGTAAAGATGCCATCCGGCTCACCAACCAGGTATTTTTTGGTAAAAATCTGGAAAAGCAAAGCAGCCACACCATCCACTTTGGTACCATACGCAATGGGGAAAAGGTGATCGATGAAGTGCTGGTTTCTCTTTTTATCGCACCAAAATCCTTTACCAAAGAAAATGTGGTGGAAATATCCACGCATGGCTCCTCCTATATCGTCAACCAGGTGATCAAGCTGATGATCCGTCAGGGTGCCAGGCCTGCCCTGCCCGGGGAATTTACCCAAAGGGCTTTTCTCAATGGTCAGTTTGATCTGGCCCAGGCAGAAGCAGTGGCGGATCTGATCCACTCCGATTCGGAAGCTTCTCATCAGGCAGCCATGAATCAGATGCGTGGCGGATTTTCCGGAGAAATAGCAGGTTTGCGAACGGAATTGATTCATTTTGCCTCCATGATCGAACTGGAACTGGATTTCACAGAAGAGGATGTGGAGTTTGCCAGCAGGGATGATTTAAGGGTCCTGGTGGAAAAGCTGTTGAGGGTAGTAGAAAACCTGATCAGCAGCTTTGACCTGGGCAATGTGATCAAAAACGGAGTCCCCACCGTTATTGCAGGGAAACCCAATGCGGGAAAGTCCACCCTGCTCAATGCCCTGCTCAATGAAGAAAAAGCCATCGTTTCTGAGATCGCCGGTACTACCCGGGACTTTATAGAAGATGAAATCAATATAGGCGGGGTTATTTTTCGTTTTATAGATACTGCAGGCTTGCGGGAAACCACCGATACCATCGAGGCCATGGGTGTGAGCCGTACGCGGGAAAAAATGAAGGCTGCCTCTTTGATTTTGTACCTCTTTGACCTGGGCGATACTGATATGGTGGAAATCCACCGGGACGTCAACCTATTGGAAAACCTGGGGGTTCCCTTCCTTAAAGTAGCCAATAAGATGGACAAAGGTAATCCTCAATTGATCAATGAGTTAAAAGGTATTTTTCCAGACACGATATTTATCTCATCCGGACAAAAGGAAAACCTGGATGGATTGAGAAAAAGAATACTGGAACTGGTCAATCTGGACAAATTCAAAACCGGGAATACCATCGTCACCAATATCCGGCATTACGATTCTCTGAACCGGACCCGGGAGTCTTTGTTAGATGTGCTGAACGGACTGGAGCAGGAAGTGACCAATGATTTTTTAGCCATGGATATCCGCCGCTCCCTGCACTACCTGGGCGAGATCACCGGGGAGATCACCACTGATGATTTGTTGGCAAATATTTTTAGTAAGTTTTGTATCGGAAAATAAAAACCTTTGAGGTTTTCAAAACCTCGAAGGTTTTACCGTGAATATTAGTAATGGATCCCATTTGATAAAATTTTAAGATAGAGTCACAGAACTAGCGCAGTACCTTTCCTACCAAAAACCAGGGCTTTCTAAATGAAAATTAAAAATATATCTATCTGGGCTGGTCATTAAAACAGAAACTATAAAGCTTGATTTCATGGGTTATTATGTGTATTGTTACACCATAACTACACAACAAGAATGGCCAGACAGACTATAACAGTAAACGAGCCCAACGACCGCTGGATGAAAAAAAATCCAGGGAAACGAATATGCCAGTAAAAGTGAGTTGATCAATGACTTGATCCGAAGGAAAAGAGAACAAGAAGAAGAACGAATTTGGTTGCGAAACGAACTGATCAAAGGTGAGGAAAGCGGAATTTCTACAAAGAAAAGACTATGGAAGAAATACTCGAAGAAGCTAAGAATCGTTCCAAGAACGGGTAATGAATTACACGCTTACTCGCCAGGCTGAAGAAGACCTTATTAATCACTCACTTTTTCAAACACCAGGCGGTGATGATCCCAAATCCCCCGCTCGAAAACAACTTTGATAGGTGCTATTTTCAGGTTGCTTAGGCGTGAACCCATCGAAGGGTCGGTGAAAAGTTGGGGAACTAGCTGTAGATAGGCCCAATATAGAATAGGTATAATCGATGTAACGCTTGCTAGCCATTTTTAATGTTGTTTGGGTGGATATAATTTTGCCATCATCCCCCTGTTACCTCCCGGATCACACGCAGCCAGTTTAAGCCAAGGATCTTTTTGATTCGCTTATCGCTGTAGCCCAGCCGTTGCATCGCCATGGTAATTTGGGGAAAATCGCTGATATCTTTAATTTCCCGCGGCAGCTCAGGGCCGCCGTCCAGATCAGAACCTATGGCGATATGGTCATCTCCCACTAAATTTACGCCATAGTCGATCACTTTAGCCAACTGATCCACGTGCATCCAATACTCATCGGGAATCTCTCCGGTAAAAACCAGTGGAACTTCTTTCCGCAGTTCCTCGTCCACTTCTTCTATGGTATTCAATTCTGCGCTATGAACTGAGGACGGTGTGGTCTCTTTGGTGTCTGTCTGCCATTCATAGTATTTTGGGTTGTTAAACAGGCTGCCAAAGTGAATCCCAATAACCCCACCTTTTGCCGCCAGAGCTTTTGCCGCTTCGTCGGTAATACAGCGCGGATGAGGTACGATGCTGTAAAAGCCTCCGTGACTGTATATTACAGGATCTTTACTTGCCTCGACACTTTGCAGGATTGCGTCATTGGAAGCATGGGCAACATTAATGACCATGCCAAGTTGATTCATTTCGGCAATGATCTCTTTTCCAAGCGCATTAATCCCTCCCCAACGACTGACATCGTTGCAGGTATCAATAAAGGCATTGGTGGTATTGTGGGCCGTGAGCTGCATGGACCGAAGGCCTAACCGATAAAGTGCCCGGAGCAGGTTGATATCTCCGTCCAGGTCAAAAGGGCCTTCCAGATCCAGAAAAGCCGCAATCTTGCCTTTCTTAGTAATGCGTTCTATATCAGTAGCGTTGAGGGCCAGCTCGATCACTGCGTGGTTTTTCTCAATCTGGTCCAGTGCCAGGTTCACCACCCTAAAAGTGTTTTTGGTTTCGAACCTGCCGGGATAATAGTGTTCAGGGGTATATACGGTAAAAAACATCGCATCCACTCCACCTTCCTTAGCCCTTGGGAGATCGACGGTTCCATCCGAATAGCGCTGACCAATATCGGTACCCATAAGCAGTTCGCGGGTCATGACATGTGTATGTCCGTCCATCACCAGTGCTTTGCGATGCAACTCAGGCATCTGATCATCCTGGAGGTACAAAGAATGATCATATCCTGCAGCAGAGGCGGATACCAGGGATTCTAATGGAAAAACACTGCCTGCTAATGGCAACATTGATAAGCGCTTAATAAGGTCTCTGCGTTTCATGTCTTCATTTGTTAATTTGTCCAATGGAAATTGCATTGTCTTCTTTTGAGCTTACCGACTCCCCCACTTCAAAATAACCCATTTATTCGTTTACTTTAGCAATCCAAGACCATGCTGTCTGCAACTGTGCAGTCCTCTGCATTTTTTTCCTGAGTCTCCCTCGCATTCAAGGCTGAAGCCTAGGAATCAAAACCCCGGATATAGGGACGACTTGGCGGCCGTTCCCCTTTGTTAAACTGTGCTCCTCGGGTCGGGCGATAGGTCATGTCCATGTAGGGCGTCTCTATAGATCGTCCGATGGCCGTGTAAACTCCGTTCTCCCAGTTTGATTCCATATAATGGTTTGTAATCCCGCTTGACAAGAGCAACCTCTCTGCATGAAAGGGTTCCGATTTGGTCACCATCATCTCTGTAATCCAGTGGGGTTGGGCGTTTGAAGCGTGGTACTGATCGAAGGGGCCGGCCCAGCCCAGCATAGAAATAATCGTCGGCTCATGCTGCCCATCGATTTCTCCGGCATAGGTCCAACCAACATCCCGACCCGATATGACAGCCGCATTCGTGCCATCATTATATTCCACCAAACATATATTTGCCTTTTCATTCTGCTGAAAATGTCCAGGCGGTAGTTCAAATTTTTCTGCCACTGATTCAATAAGCTTGCTGGCCCAGGGATTGCGCTCTACCCAGTTCCAGGTTTCAGGCCCCCTGATTGACTGCACAGACCTGACTCCAGTCTCACCACCCTTTCGACGCTCTACAAAGGCTTGAAGTACGTCAATACAATGGAAAATACCACCTTCGTCCCCTGCTCCTCCAAGTACAATTGAATGCTTTATGGGTGTATCGGTGTCAAGTTCTTTCTCAGGCTTACGGTAGTAGACGGGTATGGAGGAACCTCCGGTCAACGGAAAGTTGAGCTCACGGGATTTGTCAAACATCCACTTGGACTCATCCCAATTGTAAGAGAGGTGTTTGTCATTAAAGACGGGTACTGCCCTTTTACTCTGCTCGAAAACCTGTATAACCTGGTTGTAGATTTGCCAGCGCGGCAAAAGCCAATGCCCCTTCAAATCCTTTGGATAATCCCCGTGTTCTCCCACGATGACCACACCGTCTACTGAAAGTTCCTTCTCCCCTAGCGTAACGGCCTCCCTTACTGTTTTAAAGACCGGAATGCCTTTTGCTTTCGCTACCTTCTGTCCAAGTAAGCTTTCGTCATGCTGATGCATGTATATAGCGGACACATCCACCCTGGAAGGAGTATATGCACCCTGCCACCAATACCCGTCTATCAGCTTGGTGACAATCCAATCTGCATGTGATCGGGTTGCACCCCAATAGCTGACCAAAACGGCGATACGGGGGCGTTTTTCTGATCTCTGCGCAACAGCCCCGGAGGTGATACCGGTCAAAGCCGCCAAACCGACCATTCCGGTTATTCCCAGCATCTCACGCCGGGTCAAGGCCCTGTTTGCCTGCGTAAAATTAGTTAATGGGGATAAATGTGTTGTCTTAGCAGCGTTTTGGGATTGTTTTTTGGCCATAATGTTTAAATTGTGAGTGGTAAAATTAACCAAGTATCCTTACCAATCAATACAAATCTACGCATTTAATAAACAACGATATCCTGCCTATTAACCGTTTTCTGGGTTGTTCGGTAAGGGTAGGAAATCTAGTTAATCCGGTGGAATTATAGGATTATTTTCCGAAAAATTTTCCTGCTATTCCACTTTTGATGGTATGCCCCCCTGGAACAGGTATCCCGGATAATAGGCCCCGTATTTTGAAGGTAATACATTTCATACATTTTATTAAATTTGTTCCTTACTACAAACCATTGTCCCCATGAAACCATCCATTTTACTAGCCATATTGTTTCTTATTCCTTTGGTTACGATTTCCCAGATCCACAAGTACCACGATTCCTTTACCGAAGATTTTTCCGATACTACTTCGGCTTATTTCAGGTACGGATCCACCGGAAACAAATCCGAGTTTAAATACAAGCTGGGGATGAATTCCTGCTCAGAGGAGGGCACTAAAATTCTTTCTTTTAAGATAGATCCTACCGATAGTGCTGGCGCGGGTCGCGGACCAGAAATTATCTCCAGAAAATTTACCCATTTTGGTACTTATGCTGCCAGGCTGAAAGTACCTCAGGTAAGTGATATCCAACCCAACGTGGGTGCAGTAGTAGGTTATTTTACTTATCATATGGATAGTATTCCCGGACTGAGTGAAATTGACTTCGAATGGCTGCTCGCCGACCCCACCGTTATTTACGTAGGCACCTGGACGGGACATTCCGGAAAGCTTAAAAGAATCGGAAGAATTATCAATTTGGCCAAAGGAATTATTTATAGTACTGCATTTAGAGAAGATCATGAAGGCGTAAGAGTACCCTTAACCGGTGAACAAAACCAGCCGGAAAGCATAGCAGCCGTCGCAGACTATGATGCTTCTGCACAATTTTATACCTATGGCTTTGACTGGTATCCGGACCGCATCCGCTGGTGGATGCTTCATCCTGAAAGTGGCGAAAAAATCGTACTTTGGGATTATGAGGGCAGCGAAAGGGGAATACCTCAACACCACAGTTATTATAGAATGAATTTCTGGCATACCAATAATTGGTCGGTTCAAACTAATGAAAATTCAATTGAAAAACCCTTACAACCTTATGAGTTGGAGGTGGATTGGATGTCATATGAACCCTTAAAAAGTGATTCAAAATAGGTTGTTTTGGGAATTTATATACTGTCATTAGGTCCTTCAATACATAATTTTTTTCCTAAAAATGACAACCGAATATATGTGGTCAATAATAAAACGTGAATTATTATTGTCAATATAAATTTGTTAGCGCCTTTTAATTGAAAAGAGGCGTATAGGAGACAATTTGCTTTAGCCTTAATCCGGTCAAGAACTTTTCCAACCAGAATGATGGAAAGAGTAAAAAGAAATTTTTGGACACCTATTTTCTCAAATTCCACGCTTGTGAAGAATCAGCCCCAGACTAAAAAGAAATAACCTATTAAAAAATTAGGTTACCAGTGGGATTAATTTAAATCAAAAGGTACCTTAGTTACATGAAAGCTGTTTTCTTCAGCACAATTGGTATGAAAAAACTAGCTTTTCTATAGTCAATTGGCTTTGCAGTAATAGACTTTAAATTTTAAAACAATGAAAAATCTATACTACCTCATTTTACTTTCTTTGATTTTTTCCTGTGGTAATGAATCTTCTGAAAAAGCCGATTCAGGGAATATCCTTGAAAATCTGATTTTTACGGTAGATACGGTGATGGTGGATGCGGGTGATGATATTATTTCCCTACAATGGAACCTAAGTATATCTACGCTTTCAAATGATCAGAAGTATCTCTTCAATTTTAATCCTAAAACGAATCAACTTGAAGTCATTGATTTAGAAATGTTAAAACTAAAGGAGAAATTTTCTTTAGAACGGGAAGGACCCTTGGGAACTGGCAATCCGAGAGGTATTCATTTGGACGAAAGAGGACGTTTATTCATGATCGCGTTTAATGAGGTTCGAATATATTCTCCAAGCCTCGATTCAATGCAGCTGATTAAATTGAATGCAGATAATTTGAATGGTTTGAATGCTGGCGAATCTATTGGGACTGAATTTAAAATTACTGATGATGGTTCCATGCTTATAACTACCTACGGGATAGCCAAAAATGCTCAGCAGGGTTTAGCAATAATTTCACTGGATGGACTTCAGGTTAAAAAAGTTCCTTTCGAGTTGGGCCAGAAAATCCAGCCATTTGTCCGGAGCTTCTACATGGATGGGAGATTAATGAGCCAGTCGGTTGAAAGCATTTACCTCAATGAAATTGAGGGAGTAGTTTTGGCTTCTTCACCACATTTTAATGAAGTCCATCAGATGGTTTTAGGAAAGGATTCAATAAGTGTAAAAAAGTATTTTTCTGAAATAACTAAAAACAGCAAGCCTATTCCTACCAAAACCAAGAGTGAAACATTTGAGGAAATGGAAGCTCTTTATTTGGAAAGCAGGAGACAAGTTGATTTTGGTAGGTTTTATTTTGATGCTAAGGGTAAAATGGCATGGAGAGTTACCAATGAACTGGATCAAGAAATCGGTGATTCATTGATATTTAGACAAGTTTTGACAGTTTTTGATGAAAAGATGAACCCTCTAGGTGAAAAAGTACTGAAATTTGATGCTTTTGGCTATAAATTCTTCAAAGACGGCAAGCTCTGGTCCTATGTCAATGTCCAAGACGAATTGGGTTTTGCGGTGATTGATTTTAAGTTTTAGACCTAAGACATAACACTTGGAGAGGTTGCTGATCTATTGCAAGTTTCAAGGTTGACTGTATCGAAGATTGTAAATAAAAAATTGGGATAACACCAAATATTGCACTCCGGATTCAGGCTGTTTTTGGGGGCAATGCCGAGATGTGGACCAGAATGCAAAATAAATTTGATATGGCACAAGCTGTTAAAGAATTTAATCGCAACAGTCCAAAATTGACGAAGTTTGAACGGTTAAAGCATTCATAAATATAAAACACTATGATCTTGATGTAATTGAATCCAACCGGTAGGTTAATCACTCACTTTTTCAAACACCAGGCGGTGATGGTCCCAAATCCCTCGCTCGAAAACAACTTTGATAGGTGCAATTTTCAAGTTGCTCAGGCGTTTACGCATGGAAGGGTCAGTGAAGAGTTGAGGGACAAGCTGCAGGTAGGCCCAGTACTTCTTCCAGCCAAAAGATTTAAGTTTTTTACGCCATACTTTGATGGTTTCAATGTAGTCCAGCCTGCCACTATGTTCAGTAACGAGCTTAAAATACGGAGCTGCGTTTTTTATGATCTGCTCTTTTCCGTAAGGGATCCAGGAACCAGGGAATTCATTCATAATCAAGGCCAACAAATATTCATTAGATTCCTTAGGTGCATTTATATTGGCACTATCAATGTCTATCATGTCTTTTCCAAAAACCATGGATTGGATAAAACAGCGTTTGCCCACCGGTAGTAAACTGCTGACAATTTTAAAAAAGTTTTGATAAACCTCATCTTGTTTACCCGCTCTGTACTCTTCTACCGAACAAAAATGTTCGAATGCGCCGACTGAAGCTATTGCATCAAATTTTCCAAATGTTGCAGGAGTTAGGTCGCGGTAATTACAAATATGTACATCAAGGCCATTTCGCTTACAGGCATTGTATTGGCCCTGCGAAAGTGTAATTCCGGTTCCTATTGCTCCCAAACTTTGGATATAGGTCAAAAATGGACCCCAGCCCGAACCGATATCCAGTACCCTATCACCCGCTTTTATTTCCAGGTTTTCGGCAATAAACTTGTGCTTATTTTGTTGGGCCTCTTCAAGCGAAAGTGAAAAATCGCCATCATACTTGGCCCCGGTAAAATCAGCCCTTTCACCAACGCTCCACCTCCAAATTTTGTCCATTTTGGAATAGGTATAATCGATATCCTGCTTGCTAGCCATATTAAATGCTATTTTAGGTAGAAATTATTTTGTAATCATCTCCCTGCTTTATTTATCAATCACCGAATGTTTTAATTTTGCTTCCGGTTTTACCCCTACGCCATTGATATGCCGATTCCATGTAGGTTTTCCGAAAGGCATTATCATTCCCGACGAAGGCTTCATCCAGACTGGTTAACCGATTGATCCATTCTATATTTTTTTGTATTAAGTCGCTTCCCATCACAATTGCCCTTAAAGATAATGATAAATAAAAATAATTGATTATCAAATTGAAAAATTACTGATTGAATATTCGGTATCTCGTAATAGTAAAGTATAAATCATTAAAATAAGCTAGCCGCAAAAAGAAACGGAAAGTAATCTGGTTTTCAATAAACCGGATATGGTGACAATTTTCAGCCTATATTCCTAAAATCAGGATAGCTATCAAAGCACTGTTACGGTATCCGTAGCAAAAAGGAGTTTATTCGGAATTGCCCCATTAAAGCAAAAATATCAGACAGGGAAATAATTTAAAATCCTCGTCGCTAAACTTTGGTTTACCGGCAGCATGGAGCATTTAAATGAATTAAATTAGGAGCAACTCAGTCTGGACAAGTGCCCCAAACTGGCTTATTGGTATCCAGCAAAACACTTCCTAAGGAGAAATCTTCGGGTTCGGATTGGATATTTTGTACGCACCACGAACTTAAATCTTGGTTGAATTTTTCTGCTCCCCGAAACATCACATACATGCTTGTAACTTCACTTACATCCCAATCCCCTATTGGTTGGTTGAACGACGTGGCTGAAGTAAACATGTAACTCATATCCTTTGCATTGCCTACATCCCAGTTTCCAATTGGTTGATTGAAAGAAGTGGCATTACTAAACATAAAACTTATATCAATTACCTTTCCCACGTCCCAATTTCCAATTGTTTGATTGAATTTGGAGGCTCTATAAAATATTCCAGACATGCTTGTGACGTTGCTTACATCCCAATTTCCTATGGGTTGATTGAAAGAAATGGCATCGTAAAATATCGAATTCATATCTGTCACCGGGGAAGTACAAACACAGGTCAAATCAGCACCTTGATCTCTCATTTGGATCAGAAGCGTCCTGTCCACAGCCTGATACATTTTATCATTGATCATACCTTTCTCTCCGGGGACGGCTCCGGGACATTTGATGATTCCGTTTTCCTCGAAAAACTTTGGACTCAAACCCAGAAGAATTTCTTCTTCCTCCAGTTCAAATGCGGCAAGGATAAGGCCCGTGATTACAGCAGCCCCTTCTCCCTGCTCCAGAATAAAATTGTAGTGCCTGTTTGCTTCAATATTCAGTTCTCTGCTGATGGTAGAACGCTGTATAGATTCCTATTCAGCCTGGTTTTAGTTCCCCCTTTCACATAGGAATACCAATAATTACTGTCTTGGTGCTCCACAAGGTCTGATTCCCTTTCTCCATCTGAAAACGAGGCCTTTTCCAAATATTGATCCTTCACCGTGACCAGTCCATAATCTGTTTCTGCCTCAAGGCTAATATCCAGGGTTTGGCTGGCCAGGGATATTTCCCCTCTAGCCTCATAAGGTAAAAAATCTGAATAAATACCTCCCTCTATGACCGAATGGTATTCATAATCCCCATAAGGTAAGGCAATGCTATAAGGAGCTGAAAAGTCACTGGGATTGTACTCAAGGACATATTGCTGGCCTGTGTTCTTATCAATGAAAACCAAATTAGCTGAATTGGGGAAAACATGGGACCAAGGAGAATTTCCAGTAATCCGGCTACCCGGCGAAGCCATTGGGACAAAATTAAGGCTGATTCCCCCAAACCGGATGCTGCCCTGCAGCGAGGGTAAAGGTTGGTCTTCCTGCTCACAGGAATAGAGGGAGAACAAGACAAGGACCACAGGTAAGGGAAAGTTTTTGAATAATTTTTTCATGGTGGTTCAGCTATAAAGGCAGGAGAATGAATTCTGGTTGCGGAAAGAGTAAACAATATAACAAATTAAATGCAAAAAATAGTATTATAAATTATAATTATTGTATTACAAATTTGAATAATAAATTACAAGATTTGATTCAAAAAGCTTCATTAAGCTGACAAAAGAATAACTCAACAGCGTATGCGGTACCGCATAAACTTCTGGCATATCAACAATTGGTCATTGGAATCCAATCCACTTCCCACCCAAAGACCATTACAATCTTAAGAATTAGACTTTGATCCTCTTGGCCTTAAAAAGAAGATGGGCGTACACGAAAAAAACCATTGAGGCCCCAAAGACCTCAACGGTTATCGTTATCGGCCTTTGGGGTTTTCCCAACCCCGAAGGTCTTTGCGCAGGACGTACCCGAATAAAACCATTGAGGTCTCAAAGACCTCAACGGTTATCGTTATCGACCTTTGGGGTTTTCCCAACCCCGAAGGTCTTTGCGCAGGACGTACCCGGAAAAAACCATCGAGGTCCCAAAGACCTCAACGGTTATCGTTATCGACCTTTGGGGTTTTCCCAACCCCGAAGG
>NZ_JABURL010000041.1 GCF_014762705.1 Cyclobacterium sp.
TTATACTTTTTAAACACCGTCATTAATCCTTTCAAGCGATTTTCAGAGTACCTGAGCCTCACCTTTTCGTTGGGATAAAATGCCACAAAATAATTTTCTTTTTCTTTTATAGTATATTCAAAATCAATGTATAGAGGTTGTTCACCTGAAGTTAATTCGAATACTTTTTCGACCAACACCAGCTCCGGAGTAAAATTCCCTTTTTGCTTGCTTTTAAGCAAAGCTACTTTTAATTGGCTGGCATTTTCTGCCTTTACCTGGAAAGTAAGGCCCGGCATCTCCCCTGCTGTCAAAGGCAGCATTTGAGCCGTGGCAAAGCTGAGTTTTTTCCAGGGACCATTGCCTGGCAACTCCTCCAAAGCCATGGTGGAAGAAACCGAAATCCTCGCATTTTGGGCAAGCTCCTCTTTGTCTTCCAGGGGAACCCCGGGAATGTATTGTCCGGATTTGATCAGTCTTTTTTGCAGCTCGCACATGTGACCCAAATGGATGATTGCTCCTGGAAGCAGGTTTTTTTCTTTGCAAATTGCGGCCGCCATGGCCACCGCCTGGGCATTGTGTGCACAGGTAGCCATGACGCGGGTCGAACCAAATGCAACGTGGGTAGAACTGATAATTCTCCCGGTAAGAAATAAATTTTTGATATTTCTGCTGTACATGGTTCGCAAGGGAATCTGGTATACTCCCTTGGTGTGCCATTGGGTACAACCCGGCAATTCACCATAGACCCCATCCGCAGGGTGCAGGTCCAAAGCCCAACCACCAAAGGAAACCGCATCGGGAAATTGCCGTTGATTGACCAGGTCCTTTTGGGATAACATATAGTCTCCTTCAAAACGCCTGCTCTCCCTTTTGCCCGGAATGGTCCCTACCCATTCCAGGGTATGGGTAGCCATGTCTGGAAATTTACCGGAATTTTTAAGGTAGTCCCAAATGCCATAAATCACCCGCCAGAGTTCCCATTTGATGGTCTCGGATTCATGGATGGTATCTTTTCTTCCCCCGTATTCCACCCACCAAAGCCTGCAGCCATGGTCTTTCAGGTTAAAGGATTTGAACCTGGGCAAATTGGGTAAATCCTTGTTGGCATACGAAGGAGCCACAAACCGGACCGGCTTGCCTGTATCTTTGCTGTAAAAATAAAGTGAATGTCCAAGTAGTTCCCCATAACTCTTATGATCCGGAGCAAATTTTTCGTCAAATTCATCAGCAGTTTCGGCACCAATACGAAAGGCAGCTCCTGCCAGAAAAGCCATGATACCATCACCGGAAGCATCTACAAATAAAGGTGCTTTCAACTGGTATCGGGTAGAATTTTGACTGCAAAAGGCAAATGCCTGGCGGATCTCATCGGATGCTCCTTTTTCTATGTCATACAGGGCGGTATTGAGCAGCAGGCGAATGTTAGGTTCCATGCTCACCTTTTCAATCAGTATGGTATCCAGGATTAGGGGGTTTCCCTCCGGATTGCGGTAAAGGTTTTCCACCAGGATCTCGTCTATGACCCCTCCCTCTCTGGCCCAGCGGTTGTTATTGCCCATATGAGAAGTGGCCCCCAGGATCCACAACCTGATTTCTGAGGATCCATTGCCTCCCAAAACCGGCCTGTCCTGTACCAAAACAACTTCCAAACCCTGTCTTGCCGCCGTAATGGCACAACAAGTGCCTGCCATTCCGCCCCCGATAATCACCAGGTCAACCTCGGATTTTTCACATTTTAAGTTTCTCTTTTCCTGCTGGAAATCTTCTTTAATCATGAATATATTGTTCAGTTCTATTTTTTGTAAAGCTGCCAGATTTTTTTTGGGCTGACCTGACCAAGGTCCATCCCATCATCAGTATCAATGCTCCCATCGCAAACATGTAATAGCGTCCTGCTGAGGCTCCAAAACCCAATAAAAAGAGCAGGGTGCCGATACTGACAAAGGCCCAGCCCAAAACTTTGACGCCAAAATTATTTTGTTTTTCCCCTGATGTGAGCGATGCCGCCAGTTCCTTAGCCGTGGGTTTCTTCCTGTTGACGTACAACTGGTACTGCTTGCTTTCCCGGTTTCTCTTCAGGGCATAGATTTCATAGGCTCCCAGCAAGGCCAGAGGGAGGAACACACCCAGCAGCATTTCTGTGGCCCTGTCCAGGCTGAACGAAAACAACCAGGGAGATACAAATTTAAAATACAGGTTGATGAGCAAGCTTAGTCCGGTAATCATAAGAATCGATTGTCCGGTTTGTCGCCTTGAAAAAAGCCCCCAAATGGCGGGTCCATATAAAGCGCCGCCCGTCACCGCTCCAATACTCAAAACCACTTCTACTATCCCTCCGGCCAGAGGAACCATAAAAGCAACCCCAATGGTACCCAGCCCAAAAAGCAGGGTTGCTATCCTGGCAACCCGCATTAAAGCTACCTGATCCGAATCAGGGAAAATGGCATGGTAGATGTCGTTGGTAAGAACCGCAGCTGCCAGGTTTAGGGAAGTATTTACAGAACTGGCTGTGGCAAAGATCATCCCTCCCAACATCAAACCCAACATGCCAACAGGCAATACATCCATGCACATTCTGAGGTAGGCTCCCTCCGTTTCCAAACCACTTAATTCCGGATTGACCACCCTGTAAATCATTGGAGGCAACATCCAGATCAAAGGGCTGATCAGGTAAAGAAATCCAAAAAGGTAGCCTACCCTTTTCGCTGATGTGCGGTCTTTTACGGATGTATACCGCTGCACATAGGCCCAATTTCCTCCGATAAAAATCGTATTATAGCCAATAAATGCCAGGATAAACCAGGGTGTGTATTCTCCATTAAATACATGAAAAAAGGTGTCGGGCGCATCCTGGATAAACTGATTCAATCCCCCAACCTCATCCAGGGAAAGTGGTAACACAATCAGTACTGCTGCAGTAAGAATTACAAATTGCAGGACATCTGTCACCACTACTGCCCATAAACCTCCCACAGCGGTATAAATCATGATCATGGCACCCAAAAACAAAATCGAATAGTAGATATCAAAGCCAGTAACCACATTTACTATTTTGGCCACCGGATATAAAAAAGCCCCGGTATACCCCAGTGAAAGCACCAAAAAAATGAAGGTATAATACCGTTGGGTTTTTTTTCCAAACCGTTGGGTAAGATAGGCCGCCACTGTGAGGGCACCGGTCTCCTTCCATCTGCCAGCCAGGTAAGCCCCAATCAAAAATCCGCTAATGCACATGGCCATCTGAATGGTAATGGCCACTAACCCCCATTCATAGGCAATGGAGCCCCATACCACAAAAGTGCCGGCAGAAAAAAAGCTCATGAATAAAGAAAGGCCGCTGATAGACCAGGGAACTGCCCCACCTGCGGCAAAGAAAGATTTCATGTCTCCCCCTTGTTTGCCAAAAGACAAGCCTGCAATTAAAATTATGAGGGTGAAAACGATTATGGTCAGAAAATCCAGTGTTTGCATGCAATCAGTTTCGCGGAAGCGTCGGCAGGTTATAAATGTTCAATGGAGACTCAATGATATCCATAAACTCGTTCAGGTGCAGGTTATAGACTTCCCGTGGGCTGGCGTTGTTTTTCTTGGCCACAAATGCGGCATAGCCTACAGCCTCTCCCATCATGCCACAGGTCCGCATCACCCGGGTGCTGCCAAAGGCCACGTGGGTGGTGCTAATGTTTCTTCCTGCCATATACAGGTTATCTATATTCCGGCTGTACAGGCAGCGGTAAGGAATGGTATAAGGCTGCACTTTGATGTGTTTGGTAGCTGCAAAGAATTCTTCTCCTTCGAAGTACTGGGAATTCTTGGCATCCGGAAAGTGCAGGTCTATGGTCCAGGTGGCAGTTACACTGCCATCCGGATACATGACCCCATCCTGAATGTCCATCTGCGTCAATACATGATCACCCATTAACCTTCTGGATTCTCTTTTTCCACCAATAAAAGCCACCCAGGCCAATTCATGGTGGCTGTATTTTTCAGCCTTTTCGTTTTTAAGATAAGACCAGTTGCCAAATATGGCCCTCAGGTTATGGTCGCGGATCTGTTCCGCTTCATAAATGGTATTGAAATTACCAAAGCCGGTTTCCCACTGCCAATCAGCTTTGTGATCGTCTATGTGGTATTCATTTGAAAACTGTATGGCCCAGGGCGTTTCAGGGAAATCAGAAGGCTGTTCCCGCTCCAATGAGGCCCATAAATTGGAAGTGCCAAGCGTAAAATCATCCGGATTTTCAGGGGCCAGTGATTCACCCGTTTCTGACCGGCTTTCCCTTCCCATTCGGAATTCCGCTCCAGCCAGGAAGCCCAGGGTGCCGTCTCCTGTACAATCCGAAAAATACTCCCCTTCAAAGCGGTATTCCTGGTTGGTGGCAATATCTCTTCCAATGACTGCTTTGATGGTATTGCCTTCCATTTCCACATCATACACATGGGTATTCAAATGCAGGGAAATGTTGGGTTCCGCGCGTACGATTTGTAGTTTTCGCTCATCCCCGTATCGGGCTGCATCCGGATTTCCGTTTCCAGGATCGCCATTGTCCAATTCCCTGACAATCCTGCCCAGTTTGGGGTAATGGTTCTGATCCACACGGCCCATCAGGTGCACCCGTATCTCAGAACTATTGTTTCCACCCAATACCGGCCGGTTTTGGATCAAAGCTACTTTTAATCCCATACGGGCTCCGGATATGGCCGCACAGGTGCCTGCCATACCTCCTCCGACCACAACCAGGTCAAATTCACCCACGTTTTCGGGGCCGTCGCTAAGTCCCAAAAGTTCCTTCCTGACTTTCAAAAGCGCTTCGTTATCATTGATCGGAGCATCATTTTTTTCGGTTGAGAAATAAATGGCATCAAAACGACCATTAAAGCCCGAAAGGTCCTCAGCCAAGAGCTCGTTTGCTCCCTCCTTCATATTAACCTCCCCTGCATAATACCAATCCCAGTCGGCATCACCACTTTGCCCGAAAACCATGTCTATGGCTTGCTCATTGATATGAAGCTTAAAAGCTCCCGGTCCTGTGGGAAAAGGAGCCCAATCTTTGGTTCTCACCCACAGGTGGTAGGTTCCACCTTTGGAAAAATCAACGCTGGTGCGGGCATCTTCAACGGGTTGGCCCATGCCGTGAGCCATCAGGTAGGAGGAATAAAGTACATCGAATGATTGTTGGTCAATCACCCAGCCACCAATGTTTTCAAATGATTCTGCTTCCACCAACACCCTTGTTTGGGCAGTGGTAAAATGGGTAATTCCCAGCAGCAGACAACAGGTTATTGCTATTCGTTTCATGTTTTGGGTCATTTTATTGATTCTTTTATAGGTTGTTTTTCAATGCTTTTTTCACGCTCTTTTGCGGTTTTTTTTGGATTTGCAGCAGGGAAAGCAATTCCTTCTCCCAAAGGCCTTTGTCCAGATAAGCCAAGATCATTTCCTGCTGTTCTTTGCCCAGGTTTTGTTGTGTCCCTAATACGGTAAATAACTTTTTCCTTTGAGCAGGATTGCTTCTTTCCAATTGGCCCAATAGCTGGCTCTGACATTCTGAGTTCAGTTGCAGTTGACTCATTTTGTCAAGAATATGCATTTGAAGCCGGTATGGAGCTTGTTCGTAGGTTTCCCAAAGCCAAATTTGCCGGTCCTGCGGCTGAAATAGCTCATCAGGTAACTTATCAAGCAGGTGGGTAGCCAGAAAAATATTGTTTCCCCTGATGATTTCCAGCAAGGGCCTGGCAAAACGGGGATCATTTTCTGCTCCCATTTCCTGAATCTTGTCCAGGGCCCAGTACTGGTAAGGATGATGGCCGCTTTCTAAGAACCGGACTAAAGTCTCGTCGGTATAATGCTTGAGGGTATGCGTCTTGGTTCTTTCTGAAAGGGAGCCATGCGCCAATTGCCACAGGGTATAACAGGAATATACCGCTCCTGGGATTACTTCATTTTGAATGGTCTTGGAGGTAGCCCCCGTAACGGCATCCACCCCATTGGATTCAGCTGTGGTTGTGCTCACCACTAAATCCGAAATGGAATAATCTCCCAGGATGGAATTCTTATTACTAAGAATGGCTTCCAATTTGTCATAATCTTTCTCTTCAAAAGGAATATGGTCCAACTTGGTCAGGATCTCTCCTTCCGGCATCTCAAATTGCTGAAAATTACCCAGCAGGTCCCAATAAAAATTGATGTATACCGGGTAACATTTGTCTGTATGGCATACCGGGGTAAAAATTTCCGCCATGTATTGCATGTCCTTCCCTTCCGCATCTTCCAATACAAAGAGCTCATAACGGATAGAATCGGTTTCTACCTCCTCAATTAGACGCCTGTTTTCCACCTGACCCTGATGCGGGTCTTGTATGCCCGAAGCCAAACCGATCAACACGATTAGACTATAGGTCAATATTTTTAAACCAGGTTCAAACATTTGTATTTAATAATATATCAGTGCATTTATTCATAGGTAAATATAGCTGTAGCTGTACAATCATCCTTGGCCACCAGGCGAACCCACCTGGCCTCCATCTGGTCCGGAAAAGTTTCCTGATGGGTTTCACCGGGGGCAACTGTAACCTGTTTCCAGTCCATCCAGGGACCATGGCCTACAGGTTCAAATTGAATGGTAAAGGTAACTTCCTCGCTCGCATCATGCTGAAGTTCCAATTTCCTTTGGTCATAAAACGCAAACAAATAGGGATCAGAGGGTATGCCGGCACCCACAGCAGTATTGGCCCAGGGCCCTCCCTTTCCTACTGGTTTGCCCAGTTTCCACAGGTCATCGATCACCCCAGCCCAGACCGCAAGTTCTCCATCTTCCGAAAGGATGATGTGTTCATTTCCATCTGCAGCCTGCGGATCCACTCCGCTCAGTAGTAACATGCCCCTGTAGGAAGCGTAATCATTGATGCGCAGGTTATGGGAAGCTACGGGCCTTATCTTGGCAAATCCGTCGGCATTTTCAGCCGGCAATTCGTAGAAAGTACCATGGCAGTTGAAAAGGTCTCTTTCGGTAGCCACCTCCCTGGCAATTCTAAGTTTTCCATTAACTGAGGGCTCCGTGAAGGCATCTTTTCCTTTGGGAAGCCTCCACCTTCTGCCCTGATCATCTTGTATCAATACGGAGGCTTCATCTACCTCAAAAACCTTTTCCGGAATGGCAAATCCTTCATTGATAAAAGACTCGGTTTCAGGGTCATCCACTTTAACCAGCTGCAGCTTTTCATCCATTTCATAATAACCGGCATTCTCGACGCTTTCTCCCTGGTAACGTTTGGCGGCAATTCCCAGTTTCCTTCTGTTATCTCCCAAACCATATAACAATCCACCTGTATAATCATCTTCCTGAATGGGGTGGATACCCTGGAAAATATCTTTTTGATAAGCAGATCGCTGCTCGGGATTGGAAAAAGACAAATGGACAGTGGCCCTTGTTGCACCATCACATTTCACCCGGATCCATTCTCCTTTAGTGTCCTGATCGAAGGAAAGCCAGCTACTTTCATTTCCGGCGAGGGAAAACTGTTCCAGCAGCTCCCAATTACCGGTACCATCTGTATCAATTTCAAGAGAGAAATTTACTTTCTTTTCACCCTGGTTTTGCAGCCATACATTTTTCTCTTGCCAACCGGAAAACAGCATGGGTTCTGAGGGTTCATTGGGCGCTACCTGCTCATCCAACCACAGGGCACCACTGGCAGTGACAGGGCCAAGCTTATCCGGCATGTCCATATTGGTAAACCAGAGGTTGGAATTGGACTGCCCCGGTCCTTCGATATTTCCTTTTGCACTTCGCTTGTTAAGGAATTCCCGCTGAGCAGAATCATCGCAGCCAAAAACCAATCCATCTTGCCAGCGGGTAAAATCACCGATGACTTTCAGGTAAGCAGAGCGGGGCCGGATACCGGCAGTTTGTCCCTTTTGGAACGATTCGGGAAACTTCCAAAACATGCCATGCATGGTCATCAGATAATCCGGCGCTTCCTCCGTGCCCACATCCCGGATGCGGGGCCATTCGGTATTCCAGCCGTGGGCACCGTCGTAACTGTGGCTGGCTTTGGGCAAGCGGTAAAAGTCCCAACCATTAACCGCATCACGTACACCCAATAGTACAGATTTGTGGTCCCAGCCAGTGGCCCAGATGGGATCGGTTTCGGGATTAGGATTGCCATAAATACCACCGGGGCCTGTAACTTCCACAAATTGGTTTCTTCTGACCAGATGCCATTCTTCGCCATCCCACTCATAAAGGGCTCCTGCTTCTATGGAAAAATCCTTCAGTGCTTCCTGTCCCGTTTCTCCATTATTGGAATAAACCAATACCCCTTGTCCGGAATAGAGTCCCTTCCCGTGGGCTCCCAACAATAATCCCGCTTCCTGTGCCATTTCTCCTTCTTTGCGGGTAACATTCCCATCCACGTGTAAGGTATTGGTTACCAGGGTATGCACATCCACTTCATAGAAGCCCTCTTCCATGGTGCCATAATAGATCTTATTGGCCGGATCGGTCAGGTGCCTGGCATTTCCCGTATGTCTTCCGGGCATGGTTTCATAAGAAATGGTCCGAACGGCTCCTGCCTTATCAATGGCATAGGGACCAATAAACAATTGCTCGCTTTCCTTGTGAATCATCCGATTGGCAGGGGTACCACCGATACTTTCTTCACGGGTGGTGAAGGACAAGTCCGGGTTAATTTCATAAAGTTTATCTGATGAGCCAAAAGGAAAGTGCGGTCCGTAAGTGACCACCCAGAGTTTATCGGCCCAGGGCACCACAGCACCTGTACCGCACTCCCCTTCCTCATTATAATAGGCCAGGTGCGGATAAATCCCGCTGATGGAGGGGTACATTTCTTCCTCCAATGTAGACATTTCAGGCCCATTACACCCAACAGAAATCAGGCATAAAAGAACAATAAAGGATATCCATTTTTTCATTATCATCTCTATTTCAAATTAGGAAACAATTGTTTTTTAAACTATTTATTTAATATTTTTTTATGTGTCTGTAAAATTTCCTGGGCTTTCTCAATGATCCCGCTATGTCTTCCACTTTTCGCCAAATTATGCATTTCATCCGGATCTGCCTGCTGATCATATAATTCAATATGATTTATTGTATTCAAAAAATCATTATCATACGTTTCTATGTACCTGTAATTTCTTGTAATAACTGTTAAATTGGGTTTGGCTCCTCCGTAAGTACCTAACCCTTCATACACGAATCCATCACGCCAATCCATTCTTTCCGCTGCCAATAAGGGTACTATACTCGTACCGTGAATTGATGAAGGCATTTCCACTCCGGCCAATTCAAGGATAGTTGGTGCCATATCGATATTCAAAACCAATTCCTCGCAGACTCCAGGAGACAGCCCAGGTCCAAGCACAAAAAATGGCACCCGGGTTGATGGCCGGTAAGGTAACACTTTACTGGTAAAACCATGCTCTCCCAGCATCCAGCCATTATCACTCATAAAAAATATATACGTGTTCTCACGGAATCCAAGCCTGTCAATGGTATTAAAGAGCTGTGACAAAAAAGTATCCATCTCGGTAATTACTGCATAATAATCTCTGGTATGGTCCTGAATGGCATCCACCTCCGGATACCCATATTTTTTGGCCTGGGTCAAATTCCTAACGTTGCGCAGGTAATCCGGCTTATCGGACAAGTCGTCCAACCGGCTATTGGCAACTGGCATATTATCCGTTTCATATAAGGCTTTTGTTTCTTCTCTGGCATCCCAAACCAGTTCCCCATTCATGTGGGGCAATTGGGTGTTGTGAAAAAGGAAAAATGGCTTTCCACTTTCCTTTGCCTCTTTTAGAAAGTCAACAGAGCGATTTGCACAATATTGGTCACAGTGAATTTCCGGCCTCAGGGAATTTCCCTCATCATAAATCAACCTGTTATAATAATCACCATTTCCTGTAAAGAATACTGAAAAATCAAAGCCTGTTTCCGCAGGTTTTTTGCCAAGATGCCATTTGCCGACCATACCCGTTAGATAACCCGCTTCCTTCAAGTACTGGGCAACCGTCTTTTCTCCCGGGTTTAAATCACTGCCCAACTCAAGAACTCCATTGGCACTTCCATACCTGCCGGTGAGTAATGCGGCACGGCTGGGACTACATAAGGCAAAAACTACATTGGCATTCGTGAATTGAAGCCCTTGAGCAGCCATATTATCCAGTGTCGGTGTATTTATTATGGGATTGCCATTGGTACCCATTGCATCAAAACGCTGGTCGTCCGTATAAATGAATATAAAGTTAGGTTTCTTTTCACCATGTTCAGCATGTTGAAAACCCAAAGCTATGGTACCGAAATAAAAAAAAAGAGATAAGGCCAATAAGCTTTTCATATTCATTTGAAATTAATAAATCGCCAACGGGAAAGAGCCAGCTACCCTGAAGGTTAGCTCAGGTATTTCCCGACCAAAACTATATGGATTGCAACACCCTATAATAAAAATCATAGTATTACCAAGCAGGTTTTTCATTATAGCAGGTTTTCGGGAGTATATAAATTCTCCCATTCTGTCAAACAAATGACCTGAATGGGAGAACTATCATTTAACCTATTTATAATCAATATCCGGGATTTTGATCCAAATTGGCATTGATCAATATTTCCTTGGAGGGGATGGGCCACAGGTATTGCTTGGGAGCTTCAAACCTTCTGATGGCCAGCCTTTTTACCAATCCGGCTTCGAACATGGGGGATAGGTCAGCCACTCCGTCTTCATCAATCTCAGGAGTCATGGGGAAGAACCAAAGGTCCTGGTCCACCACTTTCTCTTTCAGTTCAGCTACATCCAGCATGCCATAAATATCCCTGTTCAATACTTTCTCTGCTATCTCCCATCGAATAATATCACTGTAACGGATCCCTTCAAAGCCAAATTCCATTCTTCTTTCGGTGCGCAACAGCGTTCGAAGAGCGGCCTGGTCTGTGGTAGTTATGGCGGGATATTCCCCTGTCTGCGTGGGATCCACACCGTATGCCCTTGCACGGACGGCATTCATCGCATCATGCACGCCTGGTTCGATTTCTCCCAATTCTATTTTGGCTTCCGCATACATCAACAATACATCTGCATAGCGCATCAGGATTTCATCGTTTTCTGCCTGGAAATTCGGGAGCCATTCCTCATTAACCCCCTTTTTTCTTAGCAAGCCATTAAAAGAAGCGAAGGGTGCTACAGATCGCGTATCATTGTTTGTCTGCATGCTACCGGTACTGAAATTCATCACCATGGTAGAATCAGGATGAGGCTGATAGGTGAAATCAAGATGCCGGGTCCCAAAGGGAACAATGGTGGCCGCACAGCGGGGATCTCTGTTGTTAAATGGATTTTGAGGGTCATAAAGGGGCGACTCATCAATAGGCAATCCATCCGTGCATAAATAGGCATGAAACAAATCCCATGATGGCGCCTCGGCACCTCCCCATCCGCCTCTGTTCCTGGGAAGGTAGTTCCTTACTCCCCAGGTCACATTCAAAGCCCTGGATCTTGGCATGGCAAAAATGACTTCAGAAGGGTTCCTTGTGCCAGTCAGAAACAATTCAGAATAATCCGGGTAAAGTTCATAGATACCCAAATCCATACAAGCCTTCGCAGCATCCCTGGCAATGCCAAAATCTCCCATTTGCAGGGCAAACCTGGCTTTCATGGCATATGCAGCTCCCTTGGTAGCCAATTTGTTTTCTGAAGACCCATAAGTCTCAGGCAATAGTGCTGCAGCCCTGTCGAAGTCCTCATATACAGCCTCTTTTACTGTATTTTTATCGGTCCTTGACATGGTAAAAGCTTCTTCCAGATCAAGAATCGTAGTAGAATAAACCACATCTCCATACAAGAAAACCAGCTCCCCGTATTTGGCTGCCCGCACAAAATGGGCGTTCCCGGCAAACTTATCCAGGGTTTGCTGAGGAACCGTATTGGCTATCTTATCCAGGTTTAAAAGAAGGGTATTGGACCTGGCAATCACTTTGTAAGTATTGCTCCAGATGTTGTTTACCGTCCCCCATTCTCCATTGATAGTGGCATTTGTAATTGGTGTCAATGCCTCCCTGTTGGTGTAATCATCCGTCCAGGAATCACTATACCCCGGCCAGAATACTCCCCTAAACAGGTCATTGACGGACATTTCTACTTCTGTTTCATTGGAATACCAGGCCTCGCTTGATCCTTCCGAAAGCGGGTTCAGGTCCAGGTCAGCACAGGATACCGCTCCAAATAATACTCCGCTATATATAATCGATTTTAATTTCATGGCTAACTTGATTTAAAATTGTACAGAAACACCCATTAAAAAGGAAGTGGTTATCGGATATCCACTGGCAGAAACCTCAGGGTCCCATCCAGGAGGATAATTATTGACCGTCCAAATATCAGATGCATTGGTGTATACCCGGATGTTTTGCATACCCAACCTTTCCACCACAGGCCTTGGTAAGGTATATCCCAGGGAAATGTTCTTCAGCCTGAAATAGGCCCCGTTGATCAACCAAAAATCTGACATGGCAAAGTTGTTGCCCTCACTGTTTCGGGAAAGCCTGGGGTAACTTACTTCCTGATTTTCCTGATCGGTATTGTAGGTACTCCAAAATTCCCCATCCAGGATTTCAGGCACATGGCCCCAATTTTCCATAATGGGCTGCACCATCAGGCCCGAAAGACGTGAATTTTGCCTGCCTACCCCTTGTATCACCAGACCAAAATCAAAGTTTTTATAATCTAACTGGATATTGCCACCGTAAAGGAACCTGGGCATACTTCCTCCCAATAGCACCCGGTCATACTCAGGAGAAATCCTTCCATCGGGTTCACCATTTGGTCCACTGATATCCCGGTATTTCACATCCCCGGGTTTCACATTGGCATTCATTACTGCAGAATTATTTACTTCTTCCTGACTTTGGAACAAGCCCTCGGAAACATATCCATACCATTCATCAAACGCGGAACCTTCCATACGTACCTGGTTGCCGAGGAATTGAATACCTCCAAGATCTCCCATTACTGAACGAAAGTCGGAGAGGTTAAAACTGACCGAATAGCTCAATTCATTGATATCATCGGCCCAGCCCATATCAAGCTCCCAACCTTCGGTATACATCTCACCGGTATTTTGTTCCGGGTTATCAAAGCCAATGTAATCTGGGATTTCCAATGGCAGTAACATATCCCTGGTTGTCTTTTTAAAATATTCTCCCGAAAACCTCAACCGGTAATTCAGGAAATTGGCATCCACACCAATATTGTAGGAGGAGGTTTTCTCCCAGGAAATGTCAGGAATCGCATATTGCCATTGAGCGGCCGATTGAGAAGACACCACATTGGATCCCTGATGGAAGAGAACATTGCTAAAACCAATGGTGGATTGGTAAGGGTAATTTCCTATCCGTTCATTGCCCAGGGTACCATAAGAACCCCTGAGTTTAAGGAAAGAAATGGCATTGACATCCTGTAAGAAATTTTCTTTTGACAATACCCACCCTGCGGAAAAGGAAGGAAATGAGCCCCAGCGGTAATCCTGGGCAAAACGGGAAGAGGCATCATATCGAATATTTCCCTGAAGAAAATACTTTTCTTCAAAATTATAGGAAACCCTTCCAAACCAGGAATTATAAGCATTTTCAAAGGCACTACCACTGTTTCCCCGAAATTCCAGGGGCCCAAGGTTCAGGTAGGGATAATTGTCCAGTAAAAACTGATCCCTGGAGGCACTCAGGTTTTCATAAAAAGCCTGGAAACTTTCATTCCCTCCCATTAAACTCAGAGCATGTTTTCCGATTACCTTGTCGTAATTGACCAGCAACTGGGTTGTCAAATTGTAATTGTCATTTCGCGATTCGCTCAGGTTGGTAGAATTGGCCCATTGCAAAGTCCCCAATGTAGCTGCGGGATCATCCCAGGCGGTGTAAGTAACCCTTTTTTGAAAGTTCTTTCCTTTATTAAAGCCAAAGTTGGGAGAAGCAATGGCCGAAATTTTCAATCCATCCATAACCTCATAGTTAAGACCCAGCCTACCGCCAACCTGGTTTTCCCAGTTTTGCCGGAATCCACCATATTTTAATTGGCCATAAATATTAGCTCCTGTTTTGCCTTCTGCCACCCTGCCGTCCTGCCATTCTGCAGCATATACCGGAGCGGAAATATTCATATAGTAAATAGGGTCAATGCTGGGTTGGTTCAGGATTTCTCTTCTAAGAAAAATATCAGCTGTAAAACCCAATTTTTTGGTGATGTTCCCATCGGTATTTACCCGGGCGGTAACTCTTTCAAAAGTCCTTCCCTCATATAGAGCGTCGAATTTATCATAAACGATGGATGCCTTGGTACGAATGGCCTCACTTCCTCCGGAAATATCCAGGGCATGCCTTTGTCTTGGGGCATTGCTTTTTAAAATCAAGCCAACCCAGTCCGTATTGGGATACAAATCAGGATTGGAGGCGTTCAATTCCATGTAATTTTCTACCATTTCCTGTGGGTACAAGGGATATTCATTGCCATCATTTCCATTGTCATTCCAGCGCAATTCATTGACAATTTCCATGTAACGGGTGACATCCACATAATCTGGAATTCTTGTAGGTACTTCAGTGCCATATTCGAAATTATAATTCAGGCTTAGCTCTCCCTTTTTGGCCCGCTTGGTGGTGACCAGGATAACACCGGCAGCTGCCCGTGAGCCATATATGGAAGCCGATGCCGCATCCTTCAGGACGGAGATATTTTCTATATCATTGGGATTGATATGGTCAATGCTGTTTACAGGCACTCCATCCATGATGATCAGGGGATTGCTGTCCCCAATGGTGGTCACACCACGAATACGGATATTGGCCGAAGAACCTGGGGCATTGTTGTTTCTGGTGACCATAACTCCAGCCACCTGACCCTGGAGAGCCTGGGAAACATTAGGGGTTCGCCTGTTGGCCAACTCCCTTCCACCAATGGTGGATACAGCTCCGGTAAGATCGCTTTTCTTTTGGGTTCCGTAACCTACCACCACTACCTCTCCCAATTCTGACATATCAGGTTCCAGGTTTACGTCTATTACCTGCCTGTTATTTAGCGGTACTTCCTGAGTAATATATCCGAGAAAAGAAAACACCAGGGTGGCATCCTGGCTGGGTACGTTGATTTGGTATTCTCCATCTATATCGGTGACGGTCCCCGTACTGGTGCCTTTTACCAGTATGCTGGCTCCCGGCAGTGGTTGTTCGGATTCATCCAATACAGTACCACTTACCTGGACCGATTGTCCAAATGTCAGGCCTGCTCCTCCCAAACAGAGTAGCCAAAGCCATAGAAGTAATTTTGTTTTCATTTTTTGGTTGATTTTAGGTAAGACAATTTTATTAATTAAATTATTAGTTTTTTAAAATATTATTCTAATTTAATACGGTTTTAAGGAATAAAAAAGCTATAATTCAATATTTATAAATTTTTTATATTGTAAACGTTATCGAAAACGTTTACATTTAACAATTAGTCAAAAAGTAGGTCCTTTTATTGTTAACTTGCAATTATCCATCTATTGGCTTTCGCTTTCAAGTAGTACCTGTACTTTCGGGAGCTGTTTACGGAGATTTTGACCTTTATTATTTATTCATCCGAATGAAAAAACCAACTACCATAAAAGACATTGCCGAAAAACTCCAGGTTTCCATTGCCACTGTTTCCAGAGCTTTGAGAGGTTCCACTGAAATTAAAAAAGAGACCAAAGCAGCTGTATTGGCTATGGCCAAATCGATGGACTACCACCCCAACCTGCTGGCCAGTAGCCTGAGCAGTAAAAAATCCAAAATCATCGGCGTGGTCGTTCCCACCATCAACCGTTACTTCTGGTCCAATTCCATCGCCGGTATAGAAAATTTGGCCTATCAGGAAGGCTATAAGGTGATGATATTTCAATCCGGTGAATCCTTTAACAAGGAGGTGGAAATTGTAGAAACCCTGGCCAACAGTAAGGTAGATGGCATTATCATCGCCTTTTCGAAAGAGACCTGGACTTTTGATCATGTGCAACATGTAATCGATAGGGATGTGCCCGTAGTACTATATGAAAGGGCCTGTGCCAATCTGGGAACCTCAAAAATCAAGACAGATGATACAAACGGAGCCTTTATTTTAACCAACCATTTGTTAGCAAGAGGAAGAAAAAATATCGGCTATATCGGAGGCCCGCTTGCCCTGGGTGTTTGCCAGGACAGACTGGAGGGTTATCAAATGGCCCTGCATGCAGCCGGTATACCCCTAAAGCAGCATTTAATCATTACCCTGGAAGATTTTACCTTTGATCTGGCAGGAGACGCCATGCAGCAATTATGGGCGGGTACCGACCGGCCGGATGGGCTCATTTGTTTTGCCGATATCCTGGCCATAGGAGCCATGCATGCCGCCCACCAATTGGGCATTCCGGTTCCGGAGCATTTGTCCATTGCCGGTTTTGGGAATGATGAAACAAGCCGGTTTATCAGTCCCCCCATCACCACCATGGCGCAACCTTCCTTTGAAATGGGTGAAATGGCTGCCCGGGTACTGCTGGAAGAGATCGCCTGCTCAGGGGAAGCCCATGAGAAAAAACATGAGGTCATCAAGTCCAGGCTGATCGTCCGGGAAAGTACCTGATTTTTTTATTGCTTGAGTAAACCCGTTGCGTATTTATTGCATTTTTGGTTCCCAGGTCCGTAAATCCTAACGTACCCAAATCCCCCTTTCTCTTATGGTTTAAGCAAGTGAATGGATGTAATTTTTTCGCACATGTCCGGGGATTGCAAATCCCGAGGAGCTGCGCTGTTTGCCATTTGCAATTTAGATAACCAGGATTCCCCATGCTGTTTACGCACACACTAAACCACCACAACCCCCAGTGCCGTAGGCACGACCGATATTTGACGGGGACGTAGATGAGATCCGTACCTACGGCACTTTAGCTTCAGGGATCGGCCTGTACCCATGGGCTGAACCCCATGGTTATTAGATCGTCCGCTCCTAACGGAGCTTTTCACTGATGGCCAAAAGGATTCACACAGTTTTTTTGGCAGATGAAAATGGAATTTGTCGTTGGTGGCAAAGTACAAATCCGGTTGTAAAAATTGTAAATCAAAAAAGTAAACAAAAAACCCAGATTGAACGAAATGAGGCTGTCCGAAAAGTCGGGCAGCCTCTAATTTAGTTGTTTTTTTTCTCCAAAA
>NZ_JABURL010000048.1 GCF_014762705.1 Cyclobacterium sp.
TCCACCATTATTATTTTTCCCTTCATGCTTCCCAATGCCCTAATTTTTTTTTCTTCCTGCTTGTTCGTTTTAGTTAAAAGATAATCCACATAGTCCTGAACCTCCTTTTTTAGGTTTTCAGGAAGATAATTAATTTTGCTATGTAGGGTTGAATTATCCATTCCTCTAATTTAATAATTTATTCTAAAATAAGTATCTAAATATTAAACTGCATTAGTGCCTCTTTTAATAAAGTTAAACATGTGGACAAGGACCCAAATCAAAATAATTTTGAAATAAGTAATGAATTCACTTAAACAAAAACAACTATGATTTACGTAAATCTATTATTGACCTGCAAAACAAATTCCTCGTATCAATTTGAGTATGATTGTTTTTCTTGGGTACTACCTCCGCAGGCTGGGCGAAGTTACAAACTTCGCCCAAATATCTTCCAGGTTGCAAACAGATTAAACTTGCCATCCGGCCATTTGCAATGGCCAAACGGTTTCCCTAAACAAAAACCATACTAATTTTAGGTCATTCCAGGTTGACCGGCATTGCAAATGCCTGGTGTACATTTCACTTGGATATAAGGGATTTAGAAAAATGCTACACCCAATTACCACCTAAACCTGCAGCGACACCAAGGCTCAATAAAGCATTACCTGTAGTCCCAAATGGATTTCTAAAGGTTTGAAATCTTTATCCTTATGAAGTAATACCATGTTGTTTTCAATGCAAAAAGTACCAATGACCATATCGATGGTTTTCCTTATGGTGATGCCTTTTCTTCTCAGCGTCCGGTAATTTTCTGCTGTTATTATGGACAGTTCTTTGTTACACAAACTAAAAAAAGGCATTTCTTTCAAAACTTGTTTTGCTTGCTGAAAATGGTGCTCATTATGAAACCCTTGGAGGATTTCAACTACAATCAAATCCCCTGTGGCGACGGGTTCCTTGCCTAGCAATTGATATAATTTTTCAACGTGGGGGGCGTCAACTCCATTGAAAAAATCAATCCAGACAGAGGAATCTACCAATATCATTTGTCCAGACGCATTTGTTCCAGATCACCTTCCCATTTTAACTTACCCCTGAGTTCCCTGATCTTCTCCTGATGATCAAGCGCAAGGATCAATTTCAATCCTGCTTCAACAGTAGCCTTTTTGGTTTTATGGCCAGATGCCTTCATGGCTTTTTCCATCAATTTTTCATCAATTTCTATATTCGTCCTCATAATGTGTAATTTTTCAATAAATATACACATTTTTTAATCCTGGAGATTAAGCAAATCAAAGTGGGTTTTAATTCATTTAGCACATTAAAACAAAATGAACAAAACAGATAGATTTCGATTACTTCTATGCATAATGATGGTACCCGGACTGGGTTGATTGTATCTAGATCCCTTTTATTCGTTGATTTACGCAATTGAGGCATTTGAAATGCCGGACCCTGCAAAAAAGCTGTAAAGAAAATCGTAATGTAAAACAGTGGGGTTTAGCCATTGCAAATGGCTTTTCACCAACTCTTAACTGTTTACAGCTCCAAGATAAGAGGGTGAAATGGCCTACTTCACCCAGTTTCGATCTTTATTCTGTGTTAAACTGGTGCTACTATCATCTTTTCACCAAAGCATTTACACGGGAGAGACTATTTCCGTTTAAAAAGTAAGATGGAACAAAGGATCCACCCACATTTTCCAAAAAAACAGCTGATCAACCGGTAATTATTTTTAGCTTTTTATTTTTTATCCCCCAAGCAAGCTTAAATTTAAACCATGAAGCAAATCTACTGGCTATTACTCCTCCTCTGTTCCTGTACGGTACAAAAGGTAAAAAAATCCGTCTACGATTCCGAAGTCTTTGAAAAAGGGCATATGGGCTTTATGCTCTATGACCCTGCAAAGGAAAAAACCCTGGTCAGCCTGAACGAAAAAAAGTACTTTATTCCGGCGTCCAATACCAAGATTTTCACTTTTTATACCAGCTACAAGGTGCTGGGAGATGATCGGGTCAATGGGCTAAACTACATCGAAAAGGGTGATTCCCTCTTGTTCTGGGGTACAGGCGACCCTTCCTTACTGCATCCGGACTTACAGGATTCTACGGTCATTCATTTTTTGCAAAAACGGCCGGAAGACTTGTATATGGTGGATAATTTTGATCAGATTTCCCGTTATGGACGGGGTTGGACCTGGAACTGGTACCCCTATTATTTTGCAGCCGAGCGGTCACCTTTGCCTGTATATGGCAATGTACTGCGTTACTCCAAAACAGCAGAAGACCCGGTGGCCAAAGCTTATCCCAACACGGCTTTTTTACCGCTTTCACTGCAAACCGAAACCTTACCGGAAAGGTATGCCATTCAAAGGAATAGTGAGAAAAACATTTATTTCTATGCCCTGAATCCAGAAGCACCCGATTTGTCCTTTGAAACGGACAAACCTTTCATTACCTCCTCCCATCTGGCCAGAAACCTGCTTCAGGAAGCCGTGGGCCGCAAAATTACCCTGATCAATGAACAGGGCATTGCCAGCCTAAAACCCCAAAAACTACCTACGGCCAAAGCAGATTCCATCTATGCCCAGATGATGAAAATCAGTGATAACTTTCTGGCCGAACAGTTGATGGTAATGGTTTCGGATGCCCTATTTGATTCCATTGACATGGCTGCCGCTATCAATTATGCCAAGGACAGCCTGCTGAAGGAGCTTCCCGACGAACCTCAATGGGTAGACGGATCGGGGTTGTCACCACAAAATATGTTTACACCCAGGTCCGTGGTACAGCTCCTGGATAAAATCATGAAAGAGGTCCCCATGGAAAAAATCAAGGCCTACTTCCCGGCAGGAGGGGAATCGGGCACCATACGGAATTGGTATCCTGCCGATCCGGGAGAGCCTGCCTATATTTATGCCAAAACCGGTACCTTAAGCATGAGTTCCGCACTCAGTGGCTACCTGATTACCAAATCAGGCAAAACACTGATTTTTAGTACTTTTTTTAACAACTATACCGGCAGCTCCAATGTACAAAAAGAGGAATTGCAAAAAGTGCTGTATTTCATCCATTCCAATTATTAATACTTCCTGCCATGCTCAGACTTAAAATCTTTCCTTTGTTAGCCGTCCTGATTTGCATTTTGCTACCCTTATATCCGGGAATGGCACAGGAATTCAGTACCCTGGATGTATCCAAATTCTCCTTCCCCTCAGGTCTTACAGCCAATGCGACCCAATCCAGCATCGCCTGGGCCATGAATGAGCAGGGTAAACGAAACGTGTATGTTGCAGCGGCACCTGAATATCAGCCCAGGCGCGTAACCGATTTTCTGGAAGACGATGGTCAGGAAATCAGCAGTTTGCAGTTCAGTGAAGACGGGGAATACCTGGTATTCGTTAGGGGAGGTGACCATGGAGGGGGCAATGCCTCCCGGCCGGTAAATACGAATAATATGCCTCTGATGACCCATGTAGCCATATGGACCATAGAACTGGCCACAGGAAAGACCGAAATGCTGATAGAAGGAGACGATCCCATATGGGGCGCCGGACATCAACTGGCGTTTTTGAAGAATGGTGCGGTCTGGTTGAAAGACCTGGATGCAGAAAAAGCACCGCATTCCATTATCCAGAACAGGGGTAGCCTCGGGGAGTTGCGTTATTCTCCCGATGGCAAGCAACTGGCCTTTGTGGCCAACAGGGGAACCCATTCCCTGATTGGCGTTTATAATGATGCCCAAACCCCGGTGAAATGGCTTGCTCCCTCTTTTCAACGGGATCAGTCGCCACGTTGGTCGCCAGATGGAAGATCCATTGCTTTTGTGCGTACGCTTGGTGGATCCGGGGCAGCCTTGCCCTTGCTTGAACAGCGCCATGCACCCTGGGAGATATGGATAGCGGATGTGACCTCCGGAAAAGCAGCCATGCAGTGGAAAGCACCTGAAACCCTACGGGGATCCATACCCTCCACCCAGGGCGGATTCAACCTGCATTGGCCGGTTCAGGAGCAATTGGTCTACCTGTCTTATGAAGACGGCTGGCCCCACCTTTATTCCCGGGACCTTAAAACCAATACCTCCACTTTGCTTACTCCCGGAGAATTTATGGTGGAGCAGCTCAGCTTACACCCTGATGGGCAAAGCCTGGTTTTTGCGGCCAATGGGGGAGACCTGCCAGATGATCTGGACAGAAGGCATTTGGCTACGGTTGATTTGACTACAGGAAAATTTTCCTGGAAAACATCCGGAGAGGGAATTGAAGCCTATCCTGTGTTTACAGGAAGGGAAGATGAAATTGCCTTCTTCTCGGCTACGCCCAAACGTCCGCTTCTTCCAGCCATTTTGAAGGAAGAGACGGTGGAGTTGTTGGGAGAGGAATTGATTCCCGACGATTTTCCGGTAGCAGATCTGCTCATTCCAAAGCATGTGCAATTCATGGCTGCGGACGGCACCACCGTCTATGGACAACTGTTTGAACCTGAAGGAAACGGATCAGCCAAACCAGCAGTGGTCTTTGTACATGGAGGACCACAACGGCAAATGTTGCTTGGCTGGAGCTATATGGATTATTATTCCAATACCTATGCCATCAATCAAAAACTGGCGGAAATGGGTTTCGTGGTGCTATCGGTAAATTACCGCTTGGGCATTGGTTATGGTTATGAGTTTCACCGCCCATCCGGCACCTACTACCAGGGAGCGGCCGAGTACCTGGACATCAAGGCTGCAGGGGAGTACCTGGCCGGCCTGAACCAGGTGGATCCGGAGCGGATAGGCATCTACGGGGGTTCCTACGGTGGCTATCTTACTGCCCTGGCATTGGCCAGGGATTCCGAATTGTTTAAAGCAGGGGTAGACATCAGCGGGGTGCATGATATGGACCACCGGTATGACCTGCCAGAGGGTGTTGAAGTAGCACCGGATTATGAAGAAGCGAAGCAGATCGCCTGGGAATCATCCCCTATGCCGGACCTGGAGCAGTGGACTTCACCGGTTTTGTTTATCCATTCGGATGACGATCGTAATGTGGGGTTCTACCACAGTGCTGATTTGGCCCGGCGATTTGATGAACTGGGCAAACCGTACGATTACCTGGTGATTCCCGGAGACACGCACCATTGGATGAAGTTTTCCAATATGGTGCAGGTGAATGAGGCGACCGTAAACTTTCTCCACAAACACCTGCAACCTTAATCATTAGGACAGCTGTTGCTCATTTATGGGATGGTACCGGGTATCGGCAGCATTCAATATGGCTTCAAGCATCTGGGTATAATCCATCCCTCCAATGCTGCTCATTTTGGCCAGGTGACCATCCCAGCACCAGCCGGGATTGGGGTTTACTTCCAGCATTTTGGGTTCATTCTGGCTGTTGAGCCGCCAATCAAAACGGCAGTAATCCTTACAATCCAGGCGCTGAAACAGTTTCAGACTGTGATTGATCAATTCCTGCTCCAGGGCCACCGGCAGGCTTGCACGAATGGATCGCAAAGTCTGCATATAGGGAGAATCTGTGAGCCATTTGGCTTCGTAACCACAGATTTTTGGCAGGCCTTCCGGCAATTCAGAGTAATCCTCTTCAATGATGGGAAGTACCGTGTAGTTATCCGGATTGCCGATGATGCCCACAGATACTTCGGCACCTGTCAAAAATTCTTCCACCAGGATAGGTTTGTCGTACCCGAATTGTTCCCGTATGCGGAGAATGGCATCCGCCAAATCTTCAATGGTATTGGCCACGTTCTTTTGTGTAATCCCAAAGCTGGAATCACCAAAATTGGGCTTGGCGATTACGGGAAAAGGAATATTCAACTCGAAGAGGTTGTCCTCTGCCGTGATGACAAAGGCATTGGCCACCGGTACGCCGATTTCTGTGGCAATGCCGCGGATCAGCGATTTATCATAACAATAGGCCAGCGTTTGTGGGTTGGATCCGGTATAGGGCAAGTTCATCATTTCCAATAAAGCCGGAATATGCAGTTCCTTTTTGGCATCATTGCCAAAGCCTTCATCGCAAAGGTTAAAGACCAAATCTGTTTTGTCCTTTAATTTTTGCAAATCATTGATCAGGGTGTGGTGGCCATTCAGAAAACTGAATTTAAAATTTTCCAGTTTACTAAGCCCGATTTTGAGTTTTTCTATGGTTTCAAAATCATCACCGTCAAATTTTGCATCGGGTTTGATAATGTCATTTAAAGCCGGATCACCCATGATCACGACCACATTCTTTATTGCCTTTTTCTTTTTCTTGGGCGACCATTCCTTTACAGCAGTGGTGGTAAGGATAAAGCGGTTGGCCATCATGCCCAGATCCTGGTTGCGCAAAGAGGCTACTTCGATATTCCCATGAAAATTCAGTTCCTTAAACCCTACTTTACCTATCAGATCCGCCAGGATTTCCCTGGTATAAAGCCTTTCAGCATAAAACTGATCTACAATCACTCCTTTTTCTGTGTTGGTGACCACTTCTCTGGAAATTAGCCTTTCATTGTCCGTGGCCAGCGAGCGCTCCCGGCAGACAAAATGCTTTTTATCGATCCATTCCCAGCTTCTGGGGGTAAAGTTATCTCTCAAAAAAGATCCATCTGCTACATCCATCAACAGGCGACCTCCGGGTTTCAATACCCTGAATACTTCTTTGAGGATTTTAACATCATCTTCAGCCGTTTCAAAATAGCCAAAACTGTTTCCCAATATGGTGACGAAATCAAAGGAGTCATTGGCATAGGGCAATTTTCTGGCATCTCCTTCTTTGAATTGAACCGAAACACCTTTTTTTCGGGCAATGGATTTCGCCCTTTGGGTTAGGTACCTGGACCGGTCAAGGCCAAAAAGTTGGAAGGACCCACGGTTGCTGAGTTCCAGCAGGTGCCTACCCTGCCCGCAAGCCAGATCAAGTAGGCTATTGCCTTCCCTGATATCCAGCAGTTCATGGAAAAGGTCAATTTCCGATTTCGTGATGTTCTCATCTTCCACTACATCCGCATCTGTTTTCAGATAGGTGGCATTAAAAATTCTTTTCCACCATTCAGGGTGCAAGTGATATTCGAGATTTTTTACAGGACCCATGGTTTTTCCGGTCCTTTCTGTTGAGCCCTTTTTCAAAGGGACTTTTGTTTTCATCTGTTTGTTTTATGGCTGTTTAAAAGTTTCTCTGACAACCTAAGATTTAGGTTAAATCAATTGTCAAATTGTAGCAATATACGTTTAGTATAAAGAAACGGCTGAAAAAAATAGACCTATTTTTCCAAATAAATTGGTTTTCAATTATTGATTATCCCCATTAAGTTCCCGAAAAGAAAAAAGTGCTCTTGATGGTATCCTTACTCAGGATGTATTATGGATTCAGGAATTTGTTCTTGCAATATTCTTGATCATTCCCCCAAAAATTAAGCCATGAAAGGGAAAAACCGAATACCAATAAACCCTGCCCAACAGACCCAGGGGCCTGAAAGTGGCGGTCTGCACCAATTCGCCTTTTTCAATTTTAAATTCCAGCCAGGCTTCCCCAGGTAATTTCATTTCTGCGTAAAGCAGGAGCCGCTTTTCGGATTTACTGGCGATGAGTACCCTCCAAAAATCCAGGGATTCTCCCGCTGAAATTTCACTTTCACTCTTTCTTCCCCTTCTCATTCCAACCCCGCCAGCCAATTGGTCTAAAAAGCCCCTGATTTCCCAAAGCCAGTTGCCATAATACCAGCCCTGCTTGCCGCCGATTTTCCAAACATTTTTTAAGACCTGCTCCTCATTTTCAATGGGCAGCCTGCGGACCTCCACATAGCAGCCGTTTACCGGTACCTCCATGTACTTCGTCAGGCCTTTATGCAGCAAGTCGGAGGTTTGGGCATCCTTCCAACTGGATAAAACCTGGTTCTGCTCAATCTTATCAAAAGCCAGCCTGATGGCATCATCATATCCGATCAATTTGATGCCCAGTGTAGCTGCCAGATCATTGGGCGTACAAATCACCTCGATTTTCATGCTATCCACCAGATTTTGCGCAAGCGCATAGGAAGTGGAGGTAACAAAATACAACCAATAGGAGGAAATCCTTGGGGTCATGACTGGTACCACCATAATGCGCCGCTTCAAGCCCCTGATCCTTGCAAAGTGCAATAGCATTTCTTTGTAGTTCAGGATATCCGGCCCACCAATATCAAAGCTTTGGTTGTAGGTCTCTTTTCTGAGGATGACCCCTTTCAGAAATTCTACCACATTCCTGATGGCAATGGGCTGACACCTGGTTTTTAGCCATTGGGGAGCGATCATGACTGGTAATTTCTCTACCAGGTCCCGGATGATTTCAAAAGAAGCACTGCCGGACCCTACAATAATCCCTGCTTTTAAAGTTGTAAGGGCAAAACTAGCATCCGATAAAATGCTTTCCACATTTTTTCGGGAAGACAGGTGTTTGGACAATTCTTCATCATTGTCGATGCCACTGAGATAAATGACTTGTTGGGCTTTGGTTTCTTCAAGCCGGAATTTAAAGTTGCCAGCACAAATGGCCTCCATTTCTTCAAATTTACCGTTTTGAGAAGACATGGAGTGGATGAGGTAATAGGCAAGGTCAATATCATCCGGGATATTTTTCAGGCTTTTTTGGTCTAAAAAATCGGCTTCCACTACCGAAAGATTGGCTGAGGGAAATTGGTGGATATTGAACCTGTTTTTGTCTCTGACACAACAGACTACCTGATGGCCCTCCTGAAGCAGTACTGGCAGCAAACGTTGGGCGATGTATCCTGTGGCTCCTGTTAATAGTATTTTCAAGGTAGTATTTTTAAGGGTATGGTCAAGGTAAACATGTCTGGTAAGCAAAACAAACGATAGAAAACATAAGTTGTTTGCGTTAAATTTTTGATCAAGCACTATTTCAGCTAACTTACCCAATTCCCGTTCGTGGCTGAAACTGGCAATTAATTACCTCCCCAATTGAAGGCAAAATTTCATAACACCCCATGTTATAGAAATAGCACCATGTTGGTGTCCACCGCAAGTGAACTTACCTGAGAGCGAAAACCTAGCTTGGAGCCTTTCAGACGATATGGGTGACAACCCTTGTTAAAAGTCGTATTTATTTATTATTCATTTTCCAATCGGAATTTAACCTGAATTGATTTTTGTAATCTTCTAAGTGCGTTTTTAGGTTAAAATATATTTTTCTGTTCGGGATTTTTAATTCTATTTTCTCTGCTCCAATTGGTGTTAAAATCCACATGTAATTGTTCAGTCCATCATAATAGGGTAAATCCCCTTTATTGAAAAAAAATACTCTCCTTCGTAGTTATTAAACCTAATTTTATAAATATCTTTATAGTTATAGATATTTACATTTCCCTTTATATAAAGATTTACACTGTCTTTTTTAAAGATAGCTTGTCCAATAGGATTTGTTTTATTCATAAATTTCAGAATAGTTAATGAGAATACAGCTGGATAATTAAAATATATTCAACGACAATTAGGAATTCAGAGATAATGCTATCCAAAAGGATTATTAAAATAAAGCTTAAAAAGCAACCTATGAATATCCACCTCAATTGAATTGCTGATTTTTTCCATTTAACTATCTGAACTTCTATCATTTACTTTACCTGATACTGATTGCACTTATGTAATTTTCACTAAGCTTATTTGGGACTGAAATAGTAGTTCGCATTTACAAAAATTTGGTATATGTCATCAATTTCAACCCAAAATCGAAACAAACTTAACCCTTTCCACGCTGTTCTCCATTGATTTCATTTCTTACGGTGCTTGTAAATCTCTGTAAAAATCCTGCATTACCTTTATTTTTTCAGGATTTTCAAGTAGCGACTGCTCAGAAAACATCATGATACCCGAAGCCGGAGTCCGGGAACCTTCCCGCAGGGCTTCCAGGAATTCCTCAGGGGAAACTGTACCTGGCTTGTCATGAGCCTGAACGATGGGCCAAACCAGAGGCCTTGGCGAATCCACGATCTTGTCCAGCCATTCCAGGTAATCTCCCGCCCAGGATACCGGCCGGCCATACATCCGGTGAAAAAGCATGGGAGCCAGTACATCCACTCCTGCGGCCAGAGCAGGTACATCTATTCCCAGGGTTCTATACAAGGCCCCATCGTGGTCTTCAGGAAACCAGGCACAATAAAAGGCTCCTAAAAGTGCTTTGGGTTGGATTTCCCTGAGAATTTTTCCCATATCCTCGACCCAGCTATTTAAGATGCCGTTTCTCCAATTCCTCCAGGCGGATTCCTGATTGGCCAGGATCCATTTTGCTTTTTCAGCATTATCCCCACCTGGGATTTGCACGCCTCTTTCGGTTTCAAATAATGAGATACAGCGATTACAAAAGCAGGTTTCAGGTAGAATGGGCTGATCTGTTTCAAACTGGGCATGCCAATGCAGATAGTCCAGAAATACGCCATCCACCAGGTAGTCGTGGAGCAATTCCCGTAGTTGTTCAACCCTGTAGGCCTTAAAACCAGGGTCGGTAGGACAGACCCCCATAAACCAATCGGCAGGCTGGGCCGGTACGCCCTTTTCATTGATTGGCCAGGCATCAGGATGGTCTTCTACATAGCCTTTGCCATTTAGTGTGGGGAATTCCACGAATACCTTAGATCCCTGCATTTTAGCCTGAGAATAAAATGGCTGATTCAAAGAGGACCTTCTCACGAAAACAGCATTTACACCTAAATCTTCAAAATCGTAGCCTGCTTTGAGAACCCTTTCCGGGTTGCCGTAAATACCTTTGACAAAGGTTTGCGCTTGATCTTGCTGGGAATAAGCAACAAAATGGATCAGCAGGAAAATCAAACAAAGGTATCGGGGCATGGCTTGGTTTTTATTTTGTTATTAATTTGGTGACTGAACTGAGTTCGAATTAAGATCGTCAATAAAAGCCATTTGAATCGTCACTGCGAACCCTTTGCGTGGGTAAAGGAGCTGGGAAAGGGTGTGGCAGTCTCGTTTGGTTAGGGATTCCCCCGGCTTTCACCGCTCAAAACCCTTTCTAAGCCTCGGAATGACGGTTTTTTAATGAAATTCAGTCGCACTCAGGTTAATAAGTCAGGAACAAACTGGATCAATACTATCCAAAATCCCAGAGCTTTGAAAGGAATCCACGCAAAGATTAACAATTCCTTTTCCATCTCTGCAAATTTAGCTCCCTCAGGAGCACTGGAGACCACAGCGATTAATTTAACCTGAAATTCCTCCTTCAGGGCATCCATTGTGGGGCATCATCCCTGAAAATCCTAACCGTCCCTCTGTCTGCCACTTTATCCTCCGGGTCCTCACTTTTCTCAAGCATTACCAAACATTTTGTAACATTGGTCAACTCATTTTGACTGCCTGTAATTCCTATGTAAGTTCCGGAAATGATCCAAATTGCGCTGTAGTTTACAATATCATATTTCCCATTACGGATTTTTAAGAAAATTGTGAAATTTGTGCCCTGATTTCCCGATACATACCCCGTGCCTGATCCACTATCAAGACCTCTGGGAAATTCCGGAAAATCGGGATCTGAAACAGAAAAATAAGCGATGTCGGCTAGAAAAATGCTTTCATTTCGGTCCGGGTAAATCCTAATTGTTTCTTGGTATTTACCATAAGTGTAGCCCTCATTATCAGGGTTTCGACTATCGTACAGACAATTGTTTTCAATTGTAAATTTAGGTCCGGCCTGGCTGGTTCGATCGAATATAATCGGTGGTTCATTTCCTTCATGAATGACCATCCCCTGCTCTTTTATCCTGTCAAAAAAATGATCCACGTCCCTCATATTTTGGGGTATGTCAGCAGTAAAAATTTCTTCGAGAACCTCCGCAGGGACCTCGTATCTGTTCAAAACAGGATTGGACAAATCATCAAATTTTTCACAGCTGACCAATGTAAAAAGAATCAAGCCCCAAAAGATTGGCCGGAATGGGTATGGTGCTAATTTTTTCATAGGATCCTTTAATTTTCTTTTTTTCAATCGTAATTTTTGGGGGCTCAATATTGATTATACCCAAAACAGCTATCCCCCTTCTACACTTTTACCCGAAATGATTTCCATGGATTTTGCCGTGGTTTTTCCATATTGCCCCATCAGTACTTCGATCAAAACAGATATAAGCGCAACAAAAAAAATGATAAATAAGGAATAGGAAGAAATTAATTTTAACCAACTTTCAATGATTGAAGCCTCTGTCCAAACTTTACCTTTTTCCAATGGAGACCCAAAACCCTCCATAATAAGGTCGGCATCACTTTCAATTTGAGGGTTGGCAAGCTTGAAAGCTTTGGCAACAGAAGTATATTCTGTGCCTTTTACATAGTAGGTCACTTCATTATTAAAATCCTTGTAAGCAAAGGTCCTTTCCAAAAAGAATTTAGTATGCATGTATAAATTCACCACCAATGCAGTAAACAAAAAAATACAAACCAGTTTTATATTATTTTTGATACCTATGGACCATCTGCTCTTCAATAAAAAGGAGACGAGCAAATTCACCGTCAGCCCCAGTATGCTCGCTATCCCAAAGTAAATCCAGGAATATTCTTCTATCACCAAAAAATTGGAAATAGCTCCGCCAAACAGTCCAAACATAACTGTCACCAATGCTGCCCTATATTGCAATAATTTAATCACTCCAGTAAATAAATAATAACCTTTGTCAAGTCATTGTGTGTTTCTTTTACGGGGTTTTGAAAGGCCTGACCAAAATGGATTAGCGGGTTTTGAATCGGCACCTCTTCGTTTCCGTCTTTCACTTTAATAAAGTATTTTCCATTACCCAACAGGGCAGTTCCATAAGAGGCATTTCCCTGAATGGCATGAAAACTTTCTTCTCTGTCTTTCAAGGCAGGTGAAGCATAAGCAATTTGGTACCTTTTTTCTACTTCCTTCCCTTTGGTAATTAGTTCGCCATCAGCACCATATTTATAGACAGCAAGGGCAAACCACTTAAGATCTGCATTTTCCCTGGAAGTCTGATTGACCAAACCCCGATTGTAATTCAAATTATCATTGAAATTTTTACCAGCAGATGCCAAAAACAAACCCCAGTCTTCCCGATTTTCATCTCCTTTAATAGTAACCACTTCCATTTGAGGTGGGCTGGGATCAGGATACAACAAATCCTCTAAATCGGCAGCAATGGCTTGTAAAAGAACCAACTTATCGGCTGACAACTCCTGGGTATCAATGGCACCATCAAGGGTTTGATTGATAACAGTGATAAGATCTGTCATCAACTGGTCCTTAATTGCATTTCTGGACTCTGTGAACCGTTCCGGTGCGGTAAGCATACGCTCTAAATTGGTCAGGATTTCAAGGAAAGCCTCCTTTGGGACATTCGGATCAATTGTTTTCAAGCTCATGCCGCTGAATGCATTCCTGCTGGATTTAAATTCGTCTATCAATCCTTTTAAATTTTCCGGCATGATGAAAGTAGGAGGGGGTACAGCAGCAGCTACCTTTCTCATGTCTTCCGGAATTTCGGGAAATTCCGGTTCGACCAGCTTCTTTTTTTTCCGCATCATGTCCTGGCTGCGAAGTCCGGGATTGAGTGCATACATCAGGTTCAGGGCATCTGGTGTAGGCATGATGTTCTGTCGCCATAAATAATCCTGTAAATTATCAGTGACCGGTATTTTTGGTCCTCTGCTTTTAAGGTAAAAATAAGATCCAGCCGCCACTACCAAACCGCTTCCTCCAATTATGAAAGGAGTTAAATTTGAATCCTCAGGGTTTGGTCCACTCGTGGGCGGCCGCTGACCAAAAACCGTCAAGTGATGAATAAGCAAAATAAGCATAAAAAAGCAGATTTTGGAAGTAAGGTATTTTGGCTTCTTCATGGTGCGCTATTTTACAGGCGTTTCAAAAGATCAATTGCACTTGCATTTCTAGTGGATTGATTGTTAAGGAGATATAATTTAATTAAAATGTAAGACAATTAAAATGACTCATGAACAAATTTTCAAAAGAACTAATTACTCAGCAGGAGTATACCCATATGCCAATAGAAAAAATTGTTTGTAACCCATTTGTGATTTGAAAAATAATGGCTTTTCTTATAACACCGGTTTTCCGGATGCAGGCGACCTGGAGTCTTCCCGAAAAAAAAATAGTCAATCCGGCATTGTGTAATTCGTAATTTCGGAACGGCCCAATGTCCTATTATTGAGTAATGTTCGAAAATCGATCAACTCACCTTAATTTTTAAATACCATTCCTTTGATACTATACATGCTGCACTAAATTCCTCAGAAATTATCCCCATATGGAAAATCCATTGCCAGCATTATCACAGTGATTCACTTAACACCGACTCCATGCCAAGCCCTTTCAATTCTTCTACCATTTCGGCAAATTTCTCCTCATCTAATGCCCTTGTAGCATCAGCAATTAATTTAACCTTAAATCCTTCTTTCAAGGCATCTTTAATGGTAAAATACACGCAAACGTCTGCCGCCAATCCACAACAATAAAGCACCGGACTGCCCTTTTCTTTCAAATAACCTGTAAGGCCTGTACTTTTTTTATGGCCATTGTCATAAAAACCGCTATAACTGTCAATATCCGGATCCATGCCTTTCCGGATAATGGCTTCTATGGCATTTGTCTTCAGGTTTGGATGAAATGCTGCGCCGGAGGTCCCCTGTACACAATGGTCCGGCCAGAGGATTTGATCCAGGTCCTGATGTACGATTTGCTCAAAGGGCTTTTTACCTTTGTGGTTGGAAGCAAAACTCATGTGGTTTTGAGGGTGCCAGTCTTGTGTGGCCAGGACCAGGTCAAAACGGTCAATCAGGCCGTTGATAACCGGAACGATTTCCTCACCACCAGGCACGGCCAAAGATCCTCCCGGAATAAAATCATTTTGAACATCAATAATCAGTAATGCATCCATTCTATTCATATCTTGATTTTTAAATGGTTTATTCATATTATTTAAGGGTTAAAAAATACCATTTTAGCCTCAACAGGCCAATGGTCTGCAATGAAAACACCCTTTTCGATGATTTTATCCACCTCATAGGTCCTGACTTTAAGCTGGGGATTTACAAAAATGTAATCCACAGCATTGGGAGGTCTTTCCAGCCAGTTTTCTTCAAATCCATTACCCGTAGCCCCAGCAGAAATCACATTTTCGGCTGCAAATTCCGCACTTTCCATCTGCAAACGGCGGCTGAAGGAATCTATCAAGTGCCTGTAAGGTTGTTTCCCGTATCGGGGATGGTCTTTTCGGATGTTAAAATCTCCGGTGCAAATAACCGGTGATGCTCCCGCAACTTCTTCGATTTTACGGGCCAGCAAATCCACGCTTTTGTATCTAGAGTCTACTCCCTTGTTGTCAAAGTGGGTATTGAAATGAAATATAATCTTCCCGCTTTCCCGATCCTTTAATTTGGCCCAACTAACTATCCGAGGAAGCTGCGCATCCCAGCCAATGCTTCCGGGTTTTTCAGGGGTCTCAGAAAGCCAAAAGGTGGCATTGGCCAATAGCTGAAACCGGTCTTTACGGTAAAAAATGGGATTGTATTCACCGCCCTTTACCCCATCCTTTCGACCTTTACCTACAAATCCATAGGCTGGTAACATTTTTTCCAGGTCCTTTAGCTGCCGCTGGGTCACTTCCTGAAAACCGATGAGGTCAGGATTAGTCTGGTTGAAATAGGAACGGACTATAGGTATGCGGTTTTCCCATTTGTTTTTGCCATCCTCCGGATTGTCATAACGGATATTCAGATTAATCACGGTTATTTCCGAATCGGGATTGGGTATTACAGTATAAAAACCAAATAGGATCACCAGAGAGATGCTGCCAATGAAATTCATACAGGAAAATTACAAAAAACATCCTGAACCGGAAACAGGCCTGAATACCTCTGTATGAATTTATTTTATAAACCAATTTTTCTAAAATTGGAGTGAGCAGTGCCAAACACTTTTAAAAATGAAGCATAAATTCCCTCAACGCCTGCCTGTACTCCGGCATAAATGCCCCGGAATGGTCCCTGATAGTAAGGGTATATTGCTGAGGAGAGGCCGTATTGATTCTGGTAAAAGCTGCAATTTTCCTATGCCCATTCCCTCCCTGTTTGTCGATTAGACTTGTTACGTTTTTCTGATACAAACCATAACCCAGCCCCATTTCAGTAAAAATACTCATTTCTCTATAAGGCAAAATCAACCAAAATGAACCATTCTCAGCCAATAATTTATCTACCCCTTTCCATATTTCAGCAAAGTTCAATCCGTTCTCATGCCTGGCCAGATCTATCGCCTTCTGTCCGCTTTGCAACTGACCGGCAAAATAGGGGGGATTGCTGATGATCAAATCATACCTCTTCCCCTGTTTGGCTGAAAATATTTTAAAATCATCATGAATGACATTTACCCTGGGGAAAAAAGGACTTTGCATCACATTTTGACTGGCTTGCAGAAAGGCCTCCTGCTCCAATTCTATTGCCTCTATCTGTGAACTGGGATACTTCTGGGCCATCATCAATGCCAGAACGCCCGTTCCAGTACCGATATCCAAAACAGCCGCCGGCTCGGAGCAGCTTACCAAGGCTCCCAGCACCACCGCGTCTGTACTTACCTTCATGGCACAGCGGTCCTGTTCTATGCGGAATTGCTTGAATTGAAAGTAGCTGTTTGCCATATCAGAACATGCCCTGATTTTTTTCCGCCTCGTAGCCCTGGTCCGCCTTAAGCTGTTTACCACTGGCAGCAGCTACTGCCAGCTCATCGCAACGCTCGTTTTCTCTGTTGCCATCGTGACCTTTCACCCAAAGAAACCTGGGTTTGTATTTCATGTGAAGGGGAATGTATTTTTTCCAGAGATCCACATTTTTTTTGTCCTTGAATCCTTTTTTTTGCCAATTCCAGATCCAACCCTTCTGAACGGCATCTACCACATATTTGCTGTCCGAATAAATGGTTACCGGAAGGCCTTCTACCTTCAGGGCTTCCAGGCCCCTGATCACAGCCAGCAGTTCCATGCGGTTGTTGGTGGTCAGCCGGTAGCCTTCGGAAAGCTCTTTTCTGAGGTC
>NZ_JABURL010000045.1 GCF_014762705.1 Cyclobacterium sp.
AATCTATAAAACTATGTGTTCTATATGCACTATGTGGTAAAATCTAATTGCCTTAAATATATACCATCGTCATCCCAATTTCTGCATTTTTCAAAATGTTAGGTCTACCGATGGCGCAATTAAAAATATTTTTTGAAAGTATAACTCCTGAAGAAATTCTATAGAAAAGAACACCTGTAAATTAAATACGGAAAGAGGGTTGGGCCAGACACCGGGAATCAGATTTTTTCTTCCGGCCGGAACCGCATGCTTTCCGGGTAGGGAAAAGCGTGGATCAGTTCCCCTTTTTTGATTGCAGCCTGTATCTCTTTCCAGTATCCGGGATCAAACAGCTGTGGGTTGGATTGGATAAAATAATCCCTGACATCGGCCCTGCCTATCATAAAACGCTTGAAGTCCTCGGGGAAAACGTCGTTTGCCTTTATTTCATACCAGGGTTCGGAAGCATATATCTGCTCATAGCTTTCGGGTTTTGGTTTGGCCCTGAAATTCATGTTTTCCAAAAATTCGATTTCATCGTAGTCATAAAAGATGACCCTGTTCTGCCGGGTGACCCCAAAATTTTTGATCATCATGTCACCAGGGAAAATATTGGCCTGGGCCATTTGGAGGATGGCATTGGCATAATCGTCTACCACATGTCTGGCGGCTTCCAGGCTGCAGTCCTCCAGATAGATATTCATGGGCTGCAAACGTCTTTCAATATACAGGTGGCGGATGACCAGGGTATCCCCATCAATTTCCAGTAGGGAGTTGACGGTATTTTTCAATTCCTTCATCAATTCCGGAGCAATCCGGTTTAGTGGCAATCTAAAGTTTTCAAATTCATGGGTATCGGCCATTCTCCCCACCCTGTCATGCAGACCCACCAGTTTGTATTTTTCCTTGACCTGCTGCCGGGTCATGTTTTTGGGCGGTTCAAAATGGTCTTTGATCAATTTAAAGACAATATTATAAGAGGGCAGGGTGAAGACTGTCATGACCATGCCCTTGATGCCACTGGCCTCCACAAAATCATCCTGGCTTTCCCTCAGGTGTTTGGTGAAATCCCTGTAAAAGGCAGTTTTCCCATGCTTGTTGAATCCTATGGCATTATAAATTTCATAGGGCCGCTTGTGTTGTATGACCGAATTCAGGAAAAGAACGGTTTGTGCCGGTGTCTGGATGCGCGCCATAAAATAGGAGCGGGTATAACTGAAAATACCACTCATGATATTGGGGTCAAAGATCAGGGTATCGGCAAATACGCCCTTGGCATTGTGTACAAAGGGAATGATAAAGGGCATCCACTTTTGGCCTATAAAAGTTCTGCCAATCAGGTAGGCGGCTTTATTGCGGTAAAAAATATCCCGCAATACTTGGGTGGTGGTTTCAGAAGTGGCCTTATAACGGCTCAGAATCACCTTTTGTGCCCCGCTGACCAGGTTGTGAATGTCTGTTTCTTTTTGGTAATAAGCAGTGCCGAAATCAAAATCAGCCAGTATTTTTCTGAATATATCTTCGAGTTTACCTGTTCCGGGATAATTGTAAAACAGGCTGGAATCCATCTCCCGGGGAATTTCTTCAAATGGAGCTTCCACAAACATCAGCGCATCGTCAATGATATTGCCGGGGTAGGTTTTTCTAAAAACCGAATTGAAAAAAGTAGCAGCCAACTCTTTGTCTGCCTTGTTCCTGATCAGTTCCAGATAGCTGGATTTCAAAACCACCCATGTTTCTTTTTGGGAAACCTTTTGCCCAAGCTGTTCTTTGCACATCCGGATAATGTCTTTTAGCAGGTCTTTGTAAAGCCGAAGTCTTTTGCGGTGGTTGTCCTGCAGGGTTTTCCAATCGCATTGGACAAAATTTGCCGGGATTTCCTGGGTAAGCCGGTTAAATTCTGAAATGTAGGTTTCATATCCTTTGAGAATGGTGTTGACGGTGAGTGAGGAAATGCTATCGGGCATAAAAGCGGAACTTATTTGTTAAATGGTCATTCGACAGGGATATTACTGTTTTATTTTTTTCCGGCAAAATTATTAACCTTTGGATTTGTAGAATTATTGTTTAAATTTCGAGCGAGTTTATTCATTTATTTGAATACAACCCAATAGGTTTAATAGGTTTGATAAATAAAAAAGGCCTGAATATTATTCAGGCCTTTTTTTCGCACTGTTAAAAGATGCCCATGGAATTTATTGAGTTGATAAAAGTGCTTGAGAGAGGTTTAAGGCAGCCTTTACCGGGAAGGCTGGGGCAGGCCCATATGGCACCGGTGCCTTTGGAAAAAGAGCGTTTTGACCAAAATCGCCTGGCAACAGCCAGAAAGGGAGCAGTGTTGTTGTTGTTTTGTCCCGGTCCGGAAGGAATCAGCATACCTTTTATAAAAAGGGCCGTTTACGAGGGGGTCCATAGTGGTCAGATTGCCCTGCCCGGCGGGAAAATGGATGCCGGTGACCATGACCTCAGCTATACGGCGCTCAGGGAGACAGAAGAGGAAATAGGGGTAGACCGAAAATCGATCACCTTATTAGGCAACCTTTCAGATTTATATATTCCACCCAGTAATTTTTCTGTCCGGCCCTTCGTGGGCTATGCCAGCCAAAGGCCCTCATTCAAAATCGACCCCAGGGAGGTAGACCGGTTGGTCACCTGTAATTTTGAAACCCTGCTCAACAGGGAAATGCAAAAAGAAAAACTTGTATTTACCAGCAAAGGCACTACCATCAAAGCTCCTTATTATGAAATCAACAAGGAAGTGGTCTGGGGAGCCACGGCAATGATATTGAGTGAATTTTTGACGCTTTGGAAAAAGATCAGCTAGTTTTGGAAAATGTATGGATAAGTAATGATGCGGTGGTTTTTGGCCTTATTATGGGCCTTTTGGCATTGGTTTTTTATACCTCTGCCAGTGATCATCCCTTTTTCAGGGCCATTTACCGCTTTGTTCCGGTAGTTTTGCTTTGTTATTTCTTACCCGCCTTATTCAATACTTTCGGTCTGATATCCGGTGCAGATTCTCAACTGTATTTTATTGCTTCCAGGTATTTGCTGCCCACTTCTTTGGTGCTACTTACCTTGAGCATAGACCTGAAAAGTGTCTTAAAACTGGGTCCCAAAGCCCTGATCATGTTTTTGACGGGGACTTTCGGGATCATTTTCGGCGGTCCGGTGGCCCTTTACCTGGTATCACTTCTTTATCCCGAAGTATTGGGGGGAATAGGTGCAGATGAAACCTGGCGCGGACTGGCCACCATTGCAGGCAGCTGGATCGGCGGGAGCGCCAATCAGACAGCCATGCTGGAAGTTTTTGGAGCCAGCCCGGTCCTTTTCAGCCAGATGATTGCCGTGGATGTGATAGTGGCCAATTTATGGATGGCTTTTTTACTCTACTGGGCCGCCAAACCTGCCCTGTTGGACAAGTTGTTGAAAGCGGATACCTCGGCCATTTCAGCCTTGAAAGAGAAGGTAGAAAAATACCAGCTGAGTATAATGAAAATTCCCAGCCTTGCTGACACCATGACCATTTTGGGCCTGGGTTTTTTAGTTACCGGGATCGCTCATTTTTTGGGTGAGATCCTGGCCGTGCATATTGGAGAGCATTATCCCGCCCTGAAAACTTATTCATTGGACTCCTCCTTTTTCTGGCTGGTCATTCTGGCCACCACGGGAGGCTTACTGCTTTCTTTTACCCGGGCCAGAAAACTTGAAGGCGTGGGTGCATCCCGGATGGGCAGTGTTTTATTGTATGTGCTGGTAGCTACCATTGGCATGCAGATGGACCTGAGAGCCGTTTTGGACAACCCGGTTTTCTTTTTAGTTGGTTTTGTTTGGATGATTTTCCATATTTCATTTATGCTCTTGGTTGCTTTTGTGATCCGGGCTCCTTTTTTTTATGTGGCCATTGGCTCCCAGGCCAATGTAGGAGGAGCGGCCTCGGCACCCATTGTGGCTTCCGCTTTTCACCCTGCCCTCGCACCTGTAGGGGTGTTGCTGGCAGTCCTGGGTTACGGTCTTGGGACCTATGGAGCATACATTTGCGGTATTTTGCTGCAGTTGGCTTTTGGTAATTAAAGGTTTTAGGTAATGAAAAAGCGGAGAAAGTTTATTTTTGTCTGTTCGGGGTCCGATTGTAAAAGCAATGGGGCCAAGAATTTTGCCGGGAAAATCAAGCAAATCCTGCATGAGGGGGAATTCAGGGGAAAGTTTAAAATGGTGAAGACCAAATGCATGGATTGCTGCAAATCAGGACCGGTGGCGGTAGTAAACAACCAACTCATCAAAAAAGCGGATCTGGACCAGTTGATTTCTGAGCTTAAAGAGGATTGACTGCTCCTGATTTTTGAGGCCATTAATTCCTGTTATTCAGGGAGATTTGATATTATTAGGACAAATTAATGATAGAATTGATTTTTGTTATTAACTTAAGGCCTTAATTACATCAGGCATATGCCACTGCCATACAGTCCAGACTTTGGCAGGAACAATAATTGATTATTTATTTTTAAAATGAACAAAGAGTTCGAACAAATTCTATTTCAAGGACCCAAAAAGGGACATGAATTGCTTTTGATTTTTAATAAAGATCAGGTCATTTTTTCAGAGGGAGATTGGCGTCTTTTTCATAAAAAAAAAGATGGAGTTTGGGAGAATTACCTGAAAGAATTTGACAAGCTGGTTCAGGATATTCAGCGTTATTTTGAAAACGATCGTCAGGAAATTTTTCATATTGAGTACCAACACGAGGGGAAAGTACAATTATTGTTAAAAATAGAAGGAAGCATCCTTGACGATGGTACCAAGATTTGCCTGCTTACCGGTCATTTTACAACAGCAAATGGCGGACGAAAAAAATCTGATGCAGGAAATAATGAAGATCAGGATCTGGCTTTTGAAGAAGACGCTGCCAGTTTGCTAAACCGCAAGGTGGAATTTGAACGGATGATCAATTGGGTTTCTACCCATTTTTTAAATGCCTCCGATGAGGAATGGGACCAGGTATTTCTCAAGGCCCTGTCCATGATCGCCCACGCCCAACATGCGGAAAGGGCAAATTTCTTTCTCGTCCAAAAGGAAATTAAATTATTGGAATGCGTATTTGAATGGGAAAAAGATCCCAGTCCGGGAATAGAGAAAGTAGAGCATTCCATTTCATTCGAAGGGCAGGAAAATTTCCTGGATGGATTGGCCCATACCGGCTTCAGAGCGGTAGGAGACCTGCAGCAAATCACGGAATTGCATCCATTTGAAGCCTTGATCGCTGAAAAACATGGTGTAAGGTCATTCATTTTGGTGCCCATTTTTGCCCAAAACAAATTATTGGGAATATATACCCTGAGCAGCACCTTGCCCCAGAAGGAGTGGAAACAGGCACACCGTGATGAATATGTCCTCAAGCAACTGGGAGATGTGTTGGGAGCTGCCTATATCAATCGCTCCACCAAAGCAGAACTTTTCCGAAATGAAAAATTACTGAGCTCGACAGAAATTCTGGCCAAATCCGGATCCTGGCGTTTCAATCATTCGGACCGAAGGATTTATTTCTCTAAAGGGATCACCCGGATTTTTCAGCTGGATACCGGCATAGATGCAATGAGTATTCGCAATTTCCTCAACCTGATCCGCTCAGAAGACAGGGATAAGGTTAAATCACAGATTCAGCTGGCCATAAGGAAGAGGAAGTCGGTTTCCGGAGAATTCATTTTCACCAACCCCAACGGTAAAGAGAAATACATTGCCTATGGGGTACAGGTCAATCAATTGACTCCCCAGGGAAACCTGGAGGTTTTTGGGTTTTGCAATGACATTACGGAAAAGAAAACAGTAGAGCGCAAACTGTTATTCGAATCCCAGATACTGGCGCAGGTAAATGAGCCTATTTATGTCACTGATTTGAATCTGAATGTCGTCTATATGAATCAGGAGGCAATTTTTGAGGGTAATCCCAAACAAAATGGACAGGGAAAGATCAGTGACTTTTTTCAAATTATCAGTGCCGCATCCAACACTTTTGAGGGGCTGGCACAGCAGGCCATTGAGGCAAATATTTGGTTGGAGGAGGTGCAGCTTTTGGATAACTCCGGACAGGTACAACCCTATGAAATTTCTGTAAAGCCCATCCAAAACAGCGAAATAGAAAAAATCGGGTATTCTTTTCTGGTCAGAAACCTGACCTCCAAGATACAGCGTGAGGAAATGGCCAAAAAGGCCAAAATGATCATCGAGAATAGCCCGGCAGTACTCTTTGAAGTAGAACCCAATCAGGGCTTTAAATTGTGTTACATCACAGAAAACATCAACCAGTTTGGATACAAGGCGGACAAGCTGATCCGGCAGGCGGCCAGCCTGATGGATATCATCCACCCCGAAGACCTTGGTATTTTCGAAAAGGAATTGGTCCGGCCGGAAAAAACACAGTACAGCAGGGAGTATAGACTGATTTCAGCAGAGGGAACCTACAGGTGGGTGGAAGATAAGATCCGTCCCGTTTTTGACCAGGATGGCCATGTGGTCCTGTACGAGGGGCTTTTGCAGGATGTGACGGAAAGGAAAAATGACAGGCTGGAAATAGAAAAAATTAAAAATCGCTACCGGGTGCTGGCTTCCAATATTCCCCTTACCAATGTTTTTCTGATAGACAAAAACCTGAAATACCTGGTAGCCGAAGGGTCCAATTTCAGGTATTGGGGATTGGACAAGGAATATTTTGAAGGCAAAACCATTGAAGAAGTGCATACGACCACCCTGGAAGAGGTGGCTCCCCTGATGCATGAAGCCCTGGATAAAAAAAATACGGTCACCAAAATCCTGCCTTATATGAACAGGATTTACGATTTGACCGCCAAACCAATTTTCAATGGAGATCAATTGGAATATTATTTGGGAATTGTCCGGGACATATCCGAAGAATACAAAGCCAAAAAAGAACTAAAAAGAAGTGAAATCAAATACCGCAACCTGGTTGAGGAATCAACGGAAATCATTTTCTCCATCACTGCTCAGATGGAATTGAGCTATGTTTCCCCCAATGTCAAGCAGTTCCTTGGCTATGAAACCTTTGAGTTTACCAGTGGGGATTTTACCGATTTTTTGCATCCCGAAGATGCCCAGGTTTTCCTGGATGGTGAAATCAGCCCTATCAGGTATTTTCAGGACAACCCGGAGTTTGAATTTCGTTTGCGCCATAAAAAAGGGCATTACAGGGTGTTCAGCTCAAGTGGCAAGGTAATCAAGGATGAAAAAGGGGAGGTGCGGTATTATACCGGTATTGCCAGAGACATCACCAAGCTGAAAGAAACCCAAAAGGAGCTGTTCAAAGCCAAAGAAAAAGCGGAATTTGCCCTGAATGCCAAGAGTCAGTTTTTGTCTGTGATGAGCCATGAGATCCGCACGCCCATGAATGCCGTGATCGGGCTCTCCCACTTGCTGCTGGAAGATAACCCCAGGGAAGACCAGTTGGAAAACCTGCGTACCCTGCAGTTTTCTGCAGAAAATCTGCTTGGGCTCATCAATGATATATTGGATTTCAACAAGATAGATTCCGGAAAACTGATTCTGGAAAAAGTGCCTTTTGAACCCAAAAACCTGATCAACAGAATCATTCATTCTTATGCCTATCAGCTCAGGGACAAATCCCTGGAAATCATTTATGAGCCCGACTTTGGCCTGCCCAAATTATTGATAGGAGACCCTGTGCGCATTGCTCAGATCCTCAATAACCTGATCAGTAATGCCATCAAATTTACCGACCAGGGCTACATAAAGATTTCCCTTGATTTGATCAGTCAAAAAGAAAACCGGGTTAAGGTCAGGTTTACCGTCAAGGATACAGGCATTGGTATTGCCACCAGCAAGATCAAATCCATCTTCGATGCCTTTACCCAAGCCAGTTCGGATACCACCAGAAAATACGGAGGTACAGGTCTGGGCCTGGCCATCGTCAAAAAACTGACAAAGCTTTTTGGTACAGACATACACCTGGAATCCAAACTGGGGGTGGGCTCCACTTTTTGGTTTGAAGTGGATTTTGAAAAGCAGGATGAACTTCCTGAATTGAGTGCAAAGGATGTGATCGAATGGAACGGCAAGCTGGGAGATAAGAAAATCCTGGTGGCAGAAGACAATCAGGTCAACCAGGTATTGCTCAAAAAATTCCTTTCCAAATGGGGAGTAGGGGAAATCGTGTTTGCTGCCAATGGGAAAATTGCCCTGGATCATTTTTTTAAAAATGATTTTGATCTGGTGCTACTGGATCTTCAAATGCCGGAAATGGATGGTTTTGAAGTCGCCAGAATCATCCGTAAACTGGACTTGCTTTCCAAACGAAACGTGCCGATCATTGCCTTGACGGCCTCCTCTCTACTGGAAGTGAAGGAGCAGCTCGAAGCTTCTGGAATGGATGATTATATTTCCAAGCCCTTTACCCCCGAAAACCTGTACGGAAAAATCATCAAGTACCTTTGATTTTCCGGAAAAAAAGATCCACCACAGATTTCCACGGATTCCCACAGATTTTTTTTGAAGCTGGAATGGGAGGCCTGCAGTTGGTGGCATAAATTTCATCCGGCTTATGGAAAAGTACAAAAAAAATGTAAATAAAAAATCCATCGGGCCCAAATCCCCCTTAAAAAGGGGGTAGAGCCTGTCCCGACCAGAGTCGGGAGGGATTTTTTCGTACCCGTCCGGGGATTACAAATCCCCTTTTATCTGGACCACGGAATTACAAATTCCGCGGAGCGTTCTGTTAGTGCTGTTCGACATTTGCAATATAGATAACCAGGATTTGCAATCCTGATTACGCGCACAACAACCCACCACAAACCGCAGTGCCATAGGCACGACTCATATAATAACCGTGGGTTTCAACCATAAGCTGAGGATTGTCCGAAAGTCCCGTAGGGACGGCCGATACTTGACGGGGATGTTCAAATGGTCCCCTGACTCCGGTCAGGGCAGGCTGTACCTACGGCGCTTTAGCTCCGGGGATTGGCCCGAAACCATGGGCTGAACCCCATATCGTCCGCTCCTACCGGAGCTTTTAGCAGCCGGGACCGCATGAAGAACAAAAAAAATCACCACAGATGGGCACAGTTTTTTTTAGTGGGATGCAATGGGTTGTCCATTCCATTGGAACAGCAAATCGGATAACTAAACAAAAAGCCATCACCACACAAATCCCCCTTAAAAAGGGGGCTGGGGGATTTTTACGTACACTTTCGGGGATTACAAATCCCCTTTTATCTGGACCACGGAATTACAAATTCCGCAGAGCGGTTCTGTTAGTGCTGTTCGACATTTGCAATATAGATAACCAGGATTTGTACTCCTGATTACGTGCACATCAAAGCCACCACAAACCCAAGTGCCGTAGGCACGGCCGATTTCCATCCGGTGCTGACCCACCCCAAATCAATTAACCAGTTAACCAAATAAACAATCCTTCTACCATCAAACCATCCCATCCTCACATCACCACATCCTCACATCACCACATCCTCACATCATCGCATCCTCACATCACCATAGGTCAGCCCGATCTTTTTTTCCCGCTTCAAAAAAACAGCTCCTGCCTAAATAATAATGCAATTTTCCACTTAAAATTCTACCTTTGCAACTTTGCGGTGCACTATGGTGAAATGGACGACATGTTTGATTATTTGCATTTTAGGTCTTGCTGACCTTCAGGCCCAACAGACCCGGCCTTCCGAGCGATCTACCTTGTATTTTATAATGGGTACTTCAGGATCCAATATCCGGGAATTGAATGAGATGCTTGCCCAAAAGGGTATTTCCAACCTTCGGGGTGGTTACAATACCATGGGGTTGGGCTACCAGTACCGGCTGAGCGACTTTATCCTGGGATTCGAACTCCTGCAAAACAACGGATCCAAATCCTATTTCAGGGATTATACCCTGGACCACCGCACCAGCAGGTTTTACATGAATATTGGCTATTCACTGACCGAAGAAGGTAAATTTCACCTGGTACACTACATGTCACTGGGGGCGGGGTACCTTAATTTTCAAATGCTCCGGGACCAACGCAATGTCTCTGACCTGGGCGCCTTCCTGGACCAACCCGAGCAAGGATTCCTCATCCGCAAACATGATATACAAAAAGGAACCCATCATTTCGGCGGTTTTCTGACAGAAATCGGATTTCAATTCGGCTACGACCTGCCACTTCCCGGTTTGGAAGAGAACCTTAGCCTTCTGGGTAAATTCGGCTATTCCTTCAGCCCTTTTGAAGGGGCATGGAACATGAATGACATCACCTTCGACAACCTGCAGAGCGGGGCCTTTTTTCGACTGGGAGCAGGGGTTTCCCTTTCCGATCAAAAACTCTTTTTTCCAGATGCCGGTATCGGGGTTCATTTTTTATATGGTCAAACATTCAAAAATCCGAAACGCCTGAATGCAGCCCTGACAGAAAACGGCATGCAACCTTTCAAAGATACCCCTGGAAACCTGGGAATGAAGATCCTTGGAGAAAACCGGGGTCGATTGTATGGAGTAGATGTTTTCAATATTTCCAATTCCGGAAGGGCAAACGAAAACTACCAGCAGAGCCTCAACAGTTTGCGTGTTTATGGAAATTATGGGGTTCAACTGTATAAACGAAGAAATCTGGAACTGGGTGTTTTAGCGGGACTGGGAATCGGAAGTCTCCGCTACAGTCTGGAAAAGACTGGAAAACCAAATTTCCCCCTCTTGTTTGAGGAACCCGATCATGACGGGTACCTCCGCAAACGGGGTTTGATGAGCAAAAGTGAAATGATCATGTCCTACGCCATGCCGGTATTCAAAAACCTATTCAGAATTGTTTATTCTGCACATGCAGGATACGAAGTGCCCCTGAGCAGGTACCGTCTGGGAGAGATCACCATGGCCAACTACCTGTCAGGACCTTATGTTCAATTTGGCCTGGGGCTGAGACCCTAGCAGGGAGCTAAGCCTGGTCGTCCGGACAAAACCCCACTTCTTAAATGGTAAATTTTTTGGTCAAAAGGGATTTTTTCTCCTGAAATCCTGTTACTTTTGTGATTGCTTATCGAGAAAGACGGAGGGTAGGGCCCTATGATGTCTTAGCAACCTGATGTGACAAGGTGCTAATTCCCGTTCCGGAAATGCCGGATAAAGATGAGCCGAATAAGTTAGACAAACTTTTCTAGTTTTATAACGGTTCATGCTCGGATAAGCTTTTTGAAAAATTGCAAAAAACAGATGCCAAACAGAACCGATTTATTGCTTCAGCAACTTCAAAAAAAGATTTTAATTTTGGATGGTGCCATGGGTACCATGATCCAAAGGTACGCCTTGAAGGAGGATGACTTCAGAAATGAAGCGCTTTACGGGGTTAAAAAATCCCTTAAGGGCAACAATGATCTCCTTTCCCTTACACGTCCGGAAATCATCCGGGAAATCCATAAAGCCTATTTTGATGCCGGTGCCGATATCGTCGAAACCAATACTTTCAGCAGCACCTCCATTGCACAGGAGGATTATGGCTTGTCTGATCTGGCCTACCAGCTTAATGTGGAATCGGCCAGACTGGCCAGGGAAGTAGCCGACGAGTGCTCTGCCAAAAACCCACAGAAACCCCGATTTGTGGCCGGAGCCATCGGGCCTACCAACCGGACCGCTTCCATATCACCTGATGTAAACGACCCCGGATTCCGGGCCGTGACCTTTGACCAGCTGGTGGAAGCATATTCCGAACAGGTGGAGGGACTTTTGGATGGGGGAGTGGACATTCTTCTGGTGGAGACGGTCTTTGATACCCTGAATGCCAAAGCGGCCCTTTATGCCATTCAGGATGTCTTTGAAAAGCGGGGATTGCCGCTGGACCCCCATGAGGGAGGAATTCCCATCATGATTTCCGGTACCATTACTGATGCTTCCGGAAGGACCTTGTCGGGACAGACCACCGAAGCCTTTTTGATTTCCATCGCGCATGTGCCCCTGTTGAGTGTGGGCTTGAATTGTGCCCTTGGTGCCAGGGAACTCAGACCTTACCTGAAAGTACTGGCAGAAAATGCCCCCTTCTATGTTAGCGTTTACCCCAACGCTGGCCTGCCAAATGAATTTGGAAAATACGATCAGGGACCCGGAGAAATGAATGAACAGCTGGAAGAATTTCTGAAGGAAGGCTGGGTAAACATCCTGGGAGGCTGCTGTGGTACCACTCCGGAGCACATTGCCGCCATTTCCAATACGGCCTCCAAATACAGTCCCAGACAATTGAATGTCAAAACCCTTGAAAAATAAACCCATGACTTATACCAACAAGGTGCCTACATTGCAACTCTCAGGCCTGGAGCCTTTGGTTTTCAATGCGGCCATCAATTTTGTCAACATTGGAGAAAGAACCAATGTCACCGGATCCAAAAAGTTTGCCCGGTTGATATTGAACGGAAACTACGATGAAGCCATTGAGGTAGCCCTGGATCAGGTTCGTGGAGGTGCCCAGATCCTCGATGTTTGCATGGATGAAGCCATGCTCGACGGTGAGGCCGCCATGGTCAGGTTCCTCAACCTGATCGCTTCCGAACCTGAAATCAGCCGAATTCCGGTGATGATCGACAGTTCCAAATGGAAGATCATCCTGGCAGGCCTGAAATGTATTCAGGGCAAGGGGATCGTGAATTCCATCAGCCTGAAAAACGGGGAGGAAGAGTTTATTGCCCAGGCCAAAACCATCAAAAAATTTGGCGCTGCCGTGGTAGTCATGGCCTTTGACGAAAAAGGTCAGGCAGATACCTATGAAAGGCGCATACAGATCTGCAAAAGAAGCTATGATGTACTTACCCAAAAGGTAAAATTCAATCCCCAGGACATCATCTTTGATCCCAATATATTTCCCGTAGCCACGGGCATGGACGAGCACAGGTCCAATGCCATAGATTATTTCAGGGCCACCAAATGGATCAAAAATAACCTTCCCGGTGCCAAAGTCAGCGGAGGAGTAAGTAATGTTTCCTTTTCTTTCAGAGGCAACAACCCGGTCCGGGAGGCCATGCATGCCGTTTTTTTATACCATGCCATCAAAAACGGCATGGACATGGGGATCGTCAACCCCTCCATGCTGGAAGTCTATGACGACATTCCCAAAGACCTGCTTCAGCATGTGGAAGATGTAATCTGGAACCGCCGTGAGGATGCCACTGAGCGCTTGCTGGACTTTGCCGAAACGGTAAAATCTGCCGGCAAGAAGAGCAAAACGGACGAAGCATGGAGAAGCCAGCCTGTAGAGAAACGTATCCAGCATGCCCTGGTCAAAGGTATCCTGGACCATATTGTGGATGACACAGAGGAGGCCAGGTTGCACCTGGAAGATCCCCTGAAGGTCATAGAAGGACCCCTGATGGACGGAATGAATGTGGTGGGTGACCTCTTTGGAGAAGGTAAAATGTTTTTGCCCCAGGTGGTCAAAAGTGCACGGGTAATGAAAAAAGCCGTGGCCTACCTGGAGCCCTTTATGCCTTTGCCGGAGGAGAACGTCGACGGTGAGGATGCGGGAGAAGACAACATCAACCGGATCCTGCTCGCTACCGTCAAAGGGGATGTGCATGATATCGGTAAAAATATCGTGGGTGTGGTACTGGCCTGCAACAGCTATAAAATTATTGACCTGGGGGTAATGGTGGAGACCGAAAAAATCATTGAGGAAGCCCTGGCCAACAAGGTTGACATTATCGGTCTGAGCGGCCTGATCACCCCTTCGCTGGATGAGATGGTCAATGTGGCGTCTGAAATGGAAAGAAGGGGCTTGAAAATCCCACTTCTGATTGGCGGGGCCACCACTTCAAGGATCCATACGGCAGTCAAGATCGACCCGGTGTACAGCGGTACGGTGGTACATGTGGCGGATGCCTCCAAATCCGTACCCGTAGCGGGAGAAGCCATCAACAAGGAAACCCGGGAGAAATACAGAACCGACATGAAAGCCCTGTACAGCAAGCTGAGGGACGAACATGAAGCCAAACAACAGGTTAAACAGCTGGTAACCTATAAGGAAGCCAAGCTCAATCCTGTCGATATTGACTGGACGGGATACCAACCCGTACAGCCCAAAAAGACCGGCATTCAGGTACTGGACAAGCTGGATCTGGGCCTGATCCGGAAATACATCGATTGGACACCCTTTTTCAGCACCTGGATGCTGGCAGGCAAATTCCCCAAGATCCTGAAAGACCCGGTGGTGGGCAAGGAAGCCCTGAAGCTTTACAACGATGCCAACAACATGCTGGACCGGATAATCAATGAGCAATGGCTACAGGCCAAGGCAGTACTGGGCTTGTTTCCGGTCCACCGCTCCGGAGACGATTTGATTATTGATCCGGAATTCACCAAAGACAAACAATACGTTTTTCATTTCCTGCGGCAGCAGGGACGCAAGGGTAAAGGAGTGCCCAACAGAAGCCTGGTGGACTATATTCATCCCAAAGCCAGGGATTATTTCGGCGGATTTGCCGTTACCACAGGTTTGGGGATAGCCGAAAAACTGAAAGCTTTTCAGAAAGATGGAGACGATTACAACGATATCATGCTCAAGGCCATGGCCGACCGCCTCGCGGAAGCCGCTGCGGAATACCTGCACGAAAGGGTAAGAAAAGAGTTTTGGGCCTATGCCGCCGATGAATCCCTGGACAATGACGGCCTGATCCGGGAATCCTATGAAGGAATCCGGCCTGCCCCGGGATACCCGGCCTGCCCCGAGCACTCAGAAAAGCGCACCCTTTTTGATCTGCTGGAAGTGGAAAAAAATACAGGCATGAGCCTCACAGACAGCTTTGCCATGTATCCTACCTCTTCGGTAAGCGGCTATTATTTCGGGCACCCGGAAAGCAAATATTTTGGTCTGGGAAAAATCGGTGAAGACCAGGTGGAGGATTATGCCCGCCGCAAAGGGGTTTCCAAATCCCAGGCAGAACGCTGGCTTTCGCCCAACCTTTCCTATGCACCTCAATTGACCTATAACAGTTAGGGCAGCCACACTGCCCTTTAATTCATTGAAATGAAAGTTACGGAATACATACAGAATGCGGATAAAACGCTTTTTTCTTTCGAAATCCTACCCCCACTTAAGGGACAGAGCCTGAGCAACCTGCTGGAAGGAATAGCACCCCTGATGGAATTCAAACCTCCATTCATTGACGTGACCTATCACCGGGAAGAATACGTCTATAAAAAACATGCCAACGGCCTGCTGGAAAAGGTAAGCACCCGAAAAAGACCCGGAACCGTGGGGATCTGTGCGGCCATTATGAATCGCTTTAAGGTGGATGCAGTGCCCCATTTGCTCTGCGGCGGATTTTCCAGGGAAGAGACCGAAAATGCCCTGATAGACCTTTATTTTATAGGAGTGGAAAATGTGTTGGCCCTCCGTGGCGATGCACCCAAGACCGATGCCAATTTTATACCTCACCATGATGGCCACCGGTATGCCTCTGGCCTGGTGGAACAAATCATAGGCATGAATAAAGGGCGCTACCTGCATGATGAAACGGAGGTTGGCTTTCAAACGGATTTTTGTGTGGGCGTGGCCGGGTATCCCGAAAAGCATTTTGAAGCACCCAGCATGACCTATGACCTGAAAAAATTAAAGGCCAAAGTGGATGCCGGTGCTACCTATGTGGTCACCCAGATGTTTTTTGACAACCGCAAATATTTTGCCTTTGTGGAAAAAGTCCGGGAAATGGGCATCGATATTCCCATCATCCCGGGATTGAAACCCATTACTACGCTTTCACAGATCGTAAACCTGCCCAGGATCTTTTTCCTGGACCTGCCCGATGACTTGCTTACCGCCCTTGAAAAATGCAAAAGCAATGCCGATGTGAAGGAGGTAGGGATAGCCTGGGCCATACAGCAGAGCAAGGAATTGGTTGCCTATGGGGTGCCTACCCTGCACTATTACACCATGAGTCGGGCAGATGCGACCTACCGGGTAGCCAAAGAAGTTTTTTAAAATTGACATGTTGGAAATAAATAGCGCTAAGTGGACTACCGGGCAGTAAAATCCCAATTCAGGCAAACAGGGAAAATCACCCTTGAAGATTCCCGGGGACAGGTTTTTGAATGGCTTTCTCCGGGCAGGCACTCAACAGGGTCAACCGGCGTTTTTCTGATCCATGAACTCTACCAACTGCAGGCACTGGTGGGTAGTTTTTCTGAAGTGGCACTGGATATCGTGGAATTTTCACCCGACAAGGTGATTTTTCACAGTCCCCCGGCAATTGGCCCAAAGAATGGAATGAATTCCACAGGATTAATTAAATTTGCACTAATCAAATCACCATTCTGGCACAGGCTGTTGTTTGAACTCCGGGAAACGGTAGTTTTGCAATGGGTAGAAAATACCGAAGAAGCGCCCCATTCCGGGGAAGAGCCATTTCCACTCCAAGCCAAAGGATCAAAAGCCATGGAGCTGCATGCCGATGGGAAGGTGAAAATAATAAACTCATGAATCTGAAAAGTTCTTTAGATAAAGTACCTATTTTTCAGCAGGTAGGGGAAGTGGCAGACCAATTGGGCATGGAAACCTACCTGGTGGGCGGATATGTAAGGGATGTTTTATTGGAAAGGCCCAGCAAGGACATTGATTTTGTATGCATA
>NZ_JABURL010000066.1 GCF_014762705.1 Cyclobacterium sp.
GTATATACATATATAGGTATATACGCTATTTAAGGGTGGTTTTGTAAAATTAAATTTCAAAGGTTCGAATCCCCCACTCTCTACTGTATAAAACTCTAACTAATTGTAAATCAATAATTTAGAGTTTTATTTTTTTAATCAGGGGCGAATTCAGGGGCGAAATATCCAAGTTTTTACCCCCTGCCGTTGAATTCAAATTACGTTTTCCAGTTTTTTCCATTGTCTGGAATTTGCCAAATAATAAAAATTTTGTAGTAAGAACGAATTATCTTCAGCATCAAATTTTTTTTAATACAACAATAGGGTGGGAGTGACCTGGAAATTGAAAAGGACGTAATTTTTAAATTAACCATTTACTTTACCCCAGACATTCCAAAACAGGCCAATGACTGCTTTTGATAAAAAAGAAATGATGATTCTATTAATGGATTGTCTATAAGTTGTTTACACTTATTTTTTCATTTAAATGCTTTAATTTTATCCAATAATTGTTTAAATTAAAGTATCATTTTAAACAATTAAACCATGAAATTCCTCATAAAACTTTTCCTCGTTTCCTTTGTTTGTACCGTGGCTATGTTCGGAGCCCTTGGAAGTGATAACGAATGGCCTGGCCTAATTGTCGCCATTACCGTTTGGGTATGGTTTATCTATTCTCTATCCAAACCAAAAGAACGGAACACGGATAAAACGATCAGGGAGCTGAAGCGCCGAAATGAGGAACTCATGAGGAAACTGGAACAAAGAGGTTACTGATTAAAGCGAACATTGGGCTCATTAGTTTTTGACATTCACAAAATCCAAATAGGCGAAAGTTCCCAACTCATCCAAGGTCCAGTTTCAAACCCTCGATTTCCAATTCTTTGATATGCATACCGGCCAGAATCAAGTCATCTCCTTCAATGGCTTGCAGGATCTTTTCTATCAGCTCAATAAGCTTTTTACCTTTTTCCAATCTTTCGAAGGGAAAGGGATCCAGGTTTTGAGCGATTAACAGGTTGATTTTCTTATCTATCTGGATTTGCCTGTTTTTCAATTGAATTATAACCAACGAGAAGTCTTTCATTGTTTATTATATTAACATTTAATAGTCAATAATTTAAATAAAAATAATTTACAAAATCAGTAAAACCAAAAATTGTTTATCCGGATTGCCCCAAACTGTAATCTGTCAAATGAGGTGTTTAACGGGTACTGGGTGAAATTTTATGTGCATCTCCGAGCAATATCAATAAGAATATATTTAGAAGAGTGAAAAAAATCAGATATGGAGCAAATTTTTCCACAAAAAGGGTCGATCAGCTTAGAAATGTGAAGGCGATTTTCCATCTGGCAAAATTGGGAGTGAAGGCAGGTGAAATCGACAGACTCATTGACTCGCTTGAAAGTCCAAGGGTTGGATTGAAAAATGGGGTGGAATACCATTAACGGGAATAGTCAGAAAAATCTAAATTCCTATAAAATCGTTATATTTGAAAAGACTTAAATACTGATAAAGATGGAAACAATTGCCGCCAGAAAATATGCGATTATAGAGAAGGTTATGCACTTGAATGAAGAAGAGCTCACTGAATTAGAAAGCTCTTTGATTAAGTTCTCGGAAAGTCCTGTCAGCGTTGAGCAATACAACCGCGAAATGGATGAAGCTGAAGCCGAAATGGACCGGGGAGAATTTTACAGCCAGGACGAAGTAGAGAAAATGGCTAAAAAATGGTGAAAGGTAATCCTGTAGAGAGTTTTCCCAACCAACGACCTACGGTATCCTGGACCAAAAGTGCTTTTATTTCACTTCAAAAAGCTTACGAAAAAATTAAAGAAAACTCTCCTACGAGTGCTGAGAAAGTGAAAGACACCATTCTTTTCATGACCCGAAAATTGGCGGATCATCCTGAGAAATACCCGCTGGACAAGTTTAAGAAAGACAACTCAGGAAATTACCGGGCTTTTGAAAAATACTCCTATCGGGTAGCTTATCGCCATACTGCCCATGAAATCAAAATTCTGCGGTTGAGGCATGTAAAACAAGAACCTAAGTCTTACTAGTATCCCGCCAAGTATTCTGATTCAGGATAAATTATAGCTATGATGGGCATGAGGACTGAGCGTTAAGAAACAGTCCGGTGGACTGTTTTAGCGAAGGGCCGGGCTGCAGGGTGGGTTAAGTCCCTACTTCAGGACCTGCCGGAGATAGGCAGTAAACGTACCGACTATATTTACGACCTGATAAGCGGCAATGTAAATGCGGTGATCTACCAAAGCGGTCATGAGGATCAACTGATCCACCGATATCGCTACGATGCCGACAACCGCATAGAGGAAGTAATGAGCAGCACAGATGGATTTGTATGGAGCACAGATGCCACCTACTTCTATTATCCCCACGGCCCGCTGGCCCGGGTAGAGCTGGGAGAATACAACGTACAGGGGCTGGATCACTACTATACCCTACAGGGCTGGCTGAAGGGGGTGAACACCCCGTATACCGGCGATCCCGGGGGCGATGGCGAAAACGGCCTGCGTACCGGAGGGGATGCCATGGCCTTTTCGCTGGGCTATTTCCAGGATGATTATACGCCGATCGGCAGCGGTATCACGCTCTCCGATACGCGGGACAACCTATGGACCAGGTACCAGGACGACCGGGGTACGACCGAGGCAAAAGGCTTATACAATGAGGACCGACCGTTAAGAAATGATCCCTTTGGATCATTTTAGGGAGGGGCCAGGATGCAGGGTAGGATTTATGTAAATTTAATTTAAAGACGGTTTTTCGATTGGGAAAACGTACTTCTAAAAAACTACCATTACCGTGTCTGGATGAGCACCGACCTTCCCAGCCTGGGCGAGTCCGACCGCATGCAGGCCATGGTCTATGGCTACGATCAGCTTCACAGAATCGTACGGGCCAGAAGCCTGAGTACCTATGGCCAGAACGGGTTAACCAGAAGTAATCCCGACGACAAATATGATACGGATTACACCTATGATCCTAACGGAAATTTATTAACTTTAAAGCGTAAAAATGGGGAGGAGCCAACGGGCACCCTGGATAATTTGACATACAGTTACTACGAAGAGAGCAATAAGCTGAAAAACGTAGATGGATCAACTACAAAAAACTATACCTACGACCAGATCGGCAACCTTGTCAGCGATACAGAGGAAAGTATTACCAATATAAAATGGACGCCTTATGGAAAAGTAAGAAAGGTAGTCAAAGACGACAATTCCGAGGTTAGCTTTCGTTATGATGCATCGGGAAATCGGATTGCCAAGATCACCGATAGTGATACAACTATCTATGTTCGTGACGCTAGCGGAAACGTAATGGGTGTGTACAATAACAAAGCCCTAAAGGAACAAGCCATTTATGGCAGTTCCAGACTTGGTTTGGTTAATTACGCTTCCAAAACAGGATATAGAAGTCTTGGTGGCAAAAAGTACGAACTTACAAACCACCTTGGAAACGTCCTTGCGGTGGTAAGTGATAATATCCATCTTGACCAGGACTCAACCTGGACGACAGCTATCAACACCACGGATTACTACCCGTTCGGTTTAGCTATGGATGGTCGTACGGTCCAGGACAGTACGTACCGCTATGGGTTCAACGGCAAGGAAGAGGATTCAGCTGGAGAACTTCCCGGTCGCTCAAGTTTGAAATAGAATTAATCCAAAATTGTTTGAAAGTCTTTGATAAAGTCTTCATTATAAATATTTTTGTATTCTTTCCTGAAGTTATCAAAGACTTTTTTTGCCAGGGAATGCTTTCCCAAGTGTGCCAGGGCTTTGCATTTTAACATCATTGCCTCCTCATTGACCAGGTCAAAATAAGAGATGTAGTTGGCAATTTCTATCATAAACTCAGGATCTTCTGCAATGTCCATGGAATTGGCAAAATGAATGTATATATCAATAACCTCATTACTGATTTCAGCCTTAAAGCTATCCAACCACTCATGTTCAAGATTGGAGAGAAAACCTCCCCGGTGGACAATTGCGATTAGCTCCTGAATGATACTTTTGTTCAGGATGCTTTTGTCCTGTACGATGTGATGGTATTTTAGGTAATCCACTCCAATTTTGGTGGGGTCCGTGTTTACCTTCCAGTATCCCGTTTCTTTAGAAATATGGCAGCCATCTACTTTGGCGAGAATAGCTTTTAATTTTGCGATGTTAACCGATCGGTTGTTTCTTGCACTTTCTGCCGTTTTGTCAAACCAGAGCAAATCTTTGAGCTTTTCCGAACTGATGCCCCTTTCCCACCTGATGGTAAAAAGCAAAATGACCAGGAATAATTCCCGTATAAGTGGGGTAAAGTTTTTGGTGATATCATTTCCTTCACTGTCAAACATTTGGAATACACCAAACAAGTAAATGATATTTTTGCGGTCTGGTATAAGCCCTTCATCCAGACTGGATATAGGTGAATTGGGATTTGACTCCATTACGGAAGCCTGACCCGTACTTAATTTCATTCTGCTGACGTATAGGACTACACCAACTAAACCAACCAATCCAGCAACTAGCAGTAAAATGTAATTCAACCCATATCCCCAGGAAGGTTCCTCCTTTTGTGCCAAAGGAAGTGGTGGGTTCGCGATGGAATATATCGCCACCTCCGTTTGGTTGTCTGTATTGTGAAATAGGGTAACTGCAAAAAACCGGTCCAGATTGGGGGAATAAAATAAGTCGGCAAAGGCGTTGATATCATAAAACTTATAAGGAATTTTATTTCCTACCAGGGAATAATCTGCAGAATCGAGAGAACCTTTTATGAGCTGAAGATTTGAATTGAACAGGTGTTTGGAAAAATTCAGCCCGTAATAGGTGCGCGACTTTTCCTGAATAATCAGTGAATTCGCAAAAACAAATTCCTCGTTTTTAATTTTCAATTCAGTAATTTTCTCAAAGGTTTTATCCTTCACATTAAAATATAAAATGTCGTAAAGATTTGTTGGATTATGGATCTGCTGTCCGGTTTCGGTCCCATACCCCCCCAGAATGTAGGCGCCGCTATCCACCTGACCCAATGCAGAAAGATACCTGGGTACAAAGGAATCAGAAGAAGGCATTATTGAATCCCATGTTGCGGTTGGGATGTGATATCGTTTCACCTTATTTTTGTATATAAAATGTCCATAGCCGCCTAATAGGTAAATAGAACTATCCTGTCTGGAATAGAATTTATTGAATTGCCAATTATCAGTGATACGCTCAGGAGGATCAAAATTTTTGTCCCAATTACGGGTTGCGTCATCAAAAGCTGCTATTTTTTGCTGATCCAGATAAATGGTGTATAGTTGCCCTGTATATTGATTAAATAATGACTGGTTGCCCCGCAAAAGGTAAAGTCTTCCCGATTCGTAGGGAGTATGCATCATTTGGTTATTGGCGCAGGAAAAGCTGATCAAAGAATCTAACCCGACAAAATGGATCAGCTCCTCACTTTCCTCGAAAGCAACACTAATCGGCCCTTCTATTGAAAAACTTTTGAGCAACTTCCATTCCATCCGCATTTTTTTTAGCCACAAGGGATTTTCCACCTGCCCATCCTGGCCCTCAATATTTTCCTTTGCCATTGTCCCGGTATATTCATCCAAAAGCCACTCGTATCTAAGGTAATCCCCCTCATGTATGGATATATTCCTGATATTCATCGGCGGAACATCGGTGGTTTTAAATTTGGGATAGTCATTGGACCCGAACAATATTTTAAAACAGCTGTTTTTTTCAAAAGATAAAGGTTCCGTTTTTTTTATTCCTAAAAAGGAATAGGTGAGCAGCCGATTCTCTAAATCAAAATCAAATGTAAACTTAGCCCATTGGTTAAAGATTCCTGTATTTTCTAAATCAAAGGAATGGGGCGCAGCATTACCTTGGTTTATAATTACAAGTTGACTGCCATCTGGGGAGGTCAGGTTACTGATTAAATCAAAATTTTGGTTTCTTTGATTGATGATGCGGAAGATATAACCAAAATATTCCAATTGGTCAGGTTGAAAGGAGATGTCAAAAGACAACTGAAAATTATTGTCAAAACATAGGGTCTTACCTGGGCTTAGGTCCAATCCGGTTCGCAAGTCCTGAACGGCCTCGCTACTTGCAAATGATAAACCATAATATTGGCCTGAAATGGGGCCTGAAAAACTAAAAACTATAAAAATTGGTAAAAGATACTTTTGGAAGCAGGATTTCATTTTGTAGGTCAATTGAATCACAAGACTAGCCAGCTTGAGTCCTGTCTTATTATTTGTTTTTGCAAAGTGTCATGTGAAGCCTTAATCTATGGTAATCCGGTGCGTCTTTTGAGCTATTTCAGAGTAGCAAAAGCATATATATCCAGGGTTATGCTCGTTTTTTGCTCCTTAATCTAACTCAAAAACCACAGCCCCATTTCACGTCATCCATGCGTTGACATGACACCAGTTTATTTTCAATGACAATATGGTAACATTCCTCTTGTCTGATTACTTTTTATTAAGTTAATAACTATATGGCATTCCAGCAGCATCTGATCCGGTAATTGGGAAAATTTAATGGTTGAATCTGCATTTTATCCTCATCCTGGTACCGTTTGTTAACAGGCTGTAGAGGATAACACTATGGCGTAAGTTAATAAAATTCTCATTTCAACCTTGTTATTTTTTGGTGCCACCACCTTACATTTTTCTCTTAATAATTGGTAGTCAACGGGATACTTTTAATTCTTTTTGTGAAAGAATTAGATAATAATCGTCTATTCACTTACCCATTAATATACCATTAATCTTTTTTTAACCTGCTTGTTTTTAATTGCAGCTGTTACAGGCCCTGCTTTTCTCTAAGGAGTTTTTGGAGCTTTGATCCGCCATATAAACACAAATAACCAAAAATATTAACCTAAAAACACCTCTCAAATGAAAGCACAAAATTTCACTCCCTCTCCAAATCGGCGAAATGTTTTAAAAATGCTGGCAATGGGTTCAACGGCTGGCTTGTTTGGACTTATGGACAGTGCTGAAGCAAGGGCTTCCACCTATGAAACACCAGCCTATCAAAAAGGAGCAGCTCCTGTCACCATTACCCGGGTCAGGGCAATCACCACAGCACCGGGTGGATCAAATCTGGTTATAGTAAAAGTGGAAACTACGGAACCTGGCTTGTATGGTTTGGGCTGTGCCACCTTTACCCAGCGGGCGGCAGTGGTAGTTCCGGCAATTGATATTTATCTCAATGATTTTTGTTCCGGAAGGGACGTAGACAATATTGAAGATCTGTGGATGTCTGCCTATGTAAGTTCCTATTGGAGGAATGGCCCTGTTTTAAATAATGCACTATCAGGTTTGGATCAAGCCTTATGGGATATTAAAGGAAAACGTGCCAAAATGCCTGTTTATCAGTTACTGGGTGGAAGAAGCAGAATTAATGTAGATACCTATATCCATGCCAGTGGTAAAACTGTCGAAGAAATAGCGGAAGAAGTTCAGAAATTTATGGATCAGGGCTGGAGGCACGTGCGTATACAGCAGGGAGGATATGGAGGTACAGGGACATTTGGAAAAGTTGTTCCGGATTTTAAAGCAGCAGGTTATGCTAGGGAAACAGATGGATATTCTGACCAGGGTGAATATTTGAGACGCGTACCAAAAATGTTTGAACACGTCCGCAAGACCTGCGGGGAAAAAGTGGAACTTTTGCATGACATGCACGAACAGGTAGAACCCATACAAGCCATCAATATGATCAAGGAATTGGAGGATTATCGCCCTTTCTTTATAGAAGATCCATTTTCTCCTGAGAATATGGGATGGTTTAAGCAACTTAGGACCACGACCAGCGTGCCGCTGGCGATGGGGGAATTGTTTAACAACATCAACGAATTCAGAGACCCGATGGTCAATCAGCTCTTTGACTTTATTCGGTGTCACATTTCCCAGATAGGAGGCATTACCCCCGCCATGAAAGTAGCACGTTTGGGTGAATGGTTCAATGTAAGGACGGCCTGGCATGGGCCAGGAGATACTTCCCCAGTTGGCCATCAGGCCAACAATCACATTGATTTGGCAGTATACAATTTTGGAATACAGGAAGGGCAGTTTTTCAATGCACGTGTTCAGGAGGTATTTCCAGGAACACCGCTTATGGAAAATGGCTATTTTACTGTAAGCGAAAAACATGGTTTGGGAATTGACATCAATGAAACTGAAGCGGCAAAATATCCCATCAGGCATAATGGCATGGGTACCTTGCGCAAAGGAGATGGGACCATCATTAAGCCTTAAAAGCGGTACTTATCTGACCTCAGGTTTCCAAAGCTTACTGGTAAGTTTATCCGGTCGACCCGGTGGAAAAGAAGCGACCACTACTCAAATTAAATTAACTGATTCTACCCATGAGAAAAAGAATAATTTGGATTGCAAGCGTCCTGTTTATTGGTTTTTGCCTGTTATTTTTCTGGCCTGATCAACCTGATTCACTGGTTGCGGGGACAGATTGGCCCACCTATGGGGGTAATAAAAAAGGAAACAGGTATTCCCCCCTAGACCAGGTTGATACAGAAAATGTACACAACCTGGAAATAGCCTGGATGTACAATGCCGCTGTCACCAGGGAGGGGGCTATCCAGTGCCAACCCATTGTCATCGATGGAATTTTGTATGGGACCACTCCTGAATTGAACCTGTTTGCCCTACACGCTGATACCGGTGAAGAGATCTGGAAATTCCTACCCGAAAAGGATGATCGGCCCCACCAAAGTAGGGGATTGATGTATTGGGAAAATGGAGAAGATCAGCGCATTCTTTATACCGTTGGTGCCGGATTGTACGCAGTAAATGCAAAGACCGGCAAAGCAGTGCAGGATTTCGGGAAAAATGGAAGAGCTAACCTCAAAGATGGCCTTCAAACAAATATGGATCATGATGTCAGCAAACTGTCTGTCAATGCGACCAGTCCCGGTGTAATTTATCAAAACACACTAATAATAGGGTCTGCTACATCAGAAGGCGGAAATGCCGCACCTGGACATATCAGGGCTTTTGACGTGCTCAGTGGAGAATTGGTATGGGTTTTCCATACCATTCCACAACCAGGGGAATTTGGCTACGATACATGGCCAAAAGATGCTTATAAGAAAATCGGGGCAGCAAATAGTTGGAGTGGCATGACGCTGGATGAAGAGCGGGGAATCGTGTTTTTTGGAACCGGTTCACCCGCTTCGGATTTCTATGGTGCGGACCGGCAGGGAGCTAACCTGTTTGCCAACTGTATCATGGCATTGGATGCCCTGACAGGAGAAATGAAATGGTATTATCAAACCATTCATCACGATCTTTGGGACCGGGATCATGCCTGTCCACCCAATCTTGCTACAGTAAAACACAATGGTAAAAACGTCGATGTGGTCGTACAGGCGACCAAAGATGGTCTGATCTATGTGCTTGACAGGGAAAATGGCACCTCCCTATTTCCGGTCGAGGAACGGCCGGTTCCAACAAATGGACTTCCAGGTGAGCAGCCGTATCCCACACAGAAATACCCGCTAAAACCTGCCCCTTTTGCCAGGCAGGTATTTACGGAAGATGATATTACGGACCTTTCTCCCGAAGCCCATGCCTTTGTAAAGGAAAGATTTCTCCAAATTAAGACAGACAATAAGTTTGCCCCTCCCAGTACCGATGGAACATTACTGTTTGGTTATAGCGGCGGTGCACAGTGGGGAGGCAATGCCATTGATCCAAATGGGGTCTTGTACCAAAATTCCAATGAAGAACCCTGGGAGCTGGTGATGTCTGAAAGGAATAATATAGTAGCAAACAAAGGACAAAGTCGACCAATAACTCAGGGAAATGCTTTATATTTAACACATTGTGCCTCCTGCCATGGAAAAGTCCGCAATGGAAGTGGTCCCGAATTGCCATCGCTCATTGACATCAACAAAAGGATGCCTTTGGATGAGATAAAAAATCTGATACAGAAAGGGGGAAGCAGAATGCCTTCATTCCATTACCTTTCTGAGAAAGAAAGGGACAGTATCCTTGGATTCATTACCCAATCCTCCGCAGATACCATCATGGTAATGACTCAGCCGTTGGCAAAAGGGCTCGATGAACCTGATTCTGCTAATGGATTTCCATACATTCCTGCCTATGTCAGTAACCCCTGGAAGCGGTTTACTGATAAGGATGGCTATCCGGGTGTAAAGCCACCTTGGGGCACATTGAATGCTATTGACCTGAATACCGGTGAATACTTGTGGCGTGTTCCGCTGGGCGAATATCCTGAACTTGCCGATAGGGGTATACCCAGCACAGGGACCACCTCTTATGGGGGTCCGATAGTTACGGCCGGAGGCCTGGTTATCATTGCAGGCACCAAAGACGAAAAAATAAGGGCTTTTGATAAAAGTTCCGGTAAAATACTTTGGGAATTCCAGCTTCCTGCCGGAGGCTTTGCCACACCCATTACTTACGAAGTAGATGGCAGACAATATATCGTAATCGCAGCAGGAGGGGGGAGAGAGCAGAAATTGGGTGGCAGTTATATCGCATTTTCATTAAAGTAAGCATTTAATCTTCCGTGAAATGGGTAATAAAATTAAAATCAGACATTTCTCCTTCCTCATTTTTGTGGTGTGGACTAGTATTGCAGTAAATACCAAACCTCCTGAAGCAAAAATTTCTAACGGACTTCTGACCGCCCAGATCTATCTCCCGGACCCTGAAACCGGATATTACCGGGCCTCCCGGTTTGACTGGTCAGGGGTCATTTCAAGTTTGCAATTCGACGGGCATGAATATTTTGGCCAATGGTTTGAAAAATACGACCCTAAAATAAATGATGCAATCATGGGACCGGTCGACGAATTTGGCCCCTTGGGTTATGAAGAAGCAGAGACGGGAGAAACTTTCATAAAAATAGGGGTTGGTGGCCTGCGTAAAGTGGAAGAGGATGGATACAGATTTATGTTTACCTATGACATTACCAACCCGGGGAAATGGACGGTTACTCCTTTTAAAGACCGGATAGAATTTATCCATAACCTCCAAGATGATAACGGCTATGGTTACCAGTACACTAAAACAGTAAAGTTGGTAAAAGGAAAACCAGAAATGCTGCTTAGGTATAGTTTAAAAAACACTGGCACGAAACCCATAAATACTACAGCCTACAACCATCATTTCTTTGTATTGGATGGGGAGCCCACTGGGCCTGATATTAAATTTACTTTTCCTTATCACATCAGTGCTCCTGACAAAGGGGAGGGCATTACCCGGGGCTTTGGCACCTTGGCAAATATCAAAGGCGGGGAGATCAGGTTTGAAAGAAGCTTAATCAAAGGCGAACAGGTATACAGCAGCGGGTTGCAGGGATTTGGAAGTGATGCGGCGGACCACCAATTTACCCTGGAAAATAGTAAAACCGGAGCCGGCGTAAGGGTGAGGGGGGATAGGCCATTGGAGAAATTGGTTTTTTGGGCCAATCCATCCGCATACTGCGCTGAGCCTTATATTAGGTTAAAACTCTTACCCGGAGAAACAGTGTATTATCAAAATGAATATACATTTTACTCGTTTGAACCGGGTAAGAATTAATTCACTAAGGTCTTATTGGTTTCTGGGGACCAAAACCGCCTTCCCCATGAAACCATCGGGTAGCCTGCCCTGTGAGCCAGAGGTAATAATCTGAATCCAGGCTTTCTTCAATACCCATAAATTTGCCGCTTCCATTTAGCGGAACCTCATCTTTTTTGAGGCATTTGAAAATGGCCGTACCTTCGTCTACTTCATCAAACATGGCCACATACAAAGACCTGGCCCCGGCTTGTTTTGCTCCGGCTACCTGCTTCCACAGAAATTCACCTTCATTTCGTGGAATCTGATCGTACAAGTCCGGATCTGACCTCAGATTCCCCCAGGTAAAACCGGGAAAAGCCAAAGGAATATAATCCACATTGTTGTTTTTGCACCATTGCAAATCCGCAGATAAAACCCCTCCTGAAGTGTTGGCATAACTTTCACTGTTGTATCTGCCCACAGCCCAGGGCATGATTACATCCACTTTTTTGATCAGGTCATGCAAAGCTGTGGAAGGAGTAGTATCTCTGTTCAAAGTTCCCCAATAATAAGGTACACCTAGCATGATGGATACCTTATTTTCCGGTCCTTTCAGCTGCCCCACCAAGCGATCTACATCTTCAATCGTATACTTTCTATTGTCATTAAAGCCTACACCCCAGATGGTTACCAATGGTTTTCCATTGTGTCTTACATAGGTGGGGTTTTCTTCATTATCAAACAGTTTGAACTCTGCTTGCAATGCTTCCCAATCTTGGTTCAGGTACGCCACATCTTCAGGAGTACTACCACTAAGATCGTACATTACACTAATTGCACGATCGTATTTTTTAGCTGCTTTTAGGGCATTGGAAAGTACTTTATTGAAGTGGCGCTTCCCTTTTGCATTCCCTTCTTTGATTTCAACCACAAAACGTTGCATGTGCACGCCGTCGATTCCGTAGTCTTTCATCCATTTAAAATGAAGGTCCACGCTCTCTTCGTCATAGGGACTGTAGACAAATGCAGGAGAACCATCCTGGTGTCGAAAAGCAGTCTCATATGTTTTTGAGTACTCTTTTACTTCAGGCCAGAAATCTATAGTAGAAAAACCGGGTTCAAATTTCCCTGCACGCTGGTAATGGTACCAGCCCCTGTCTGAACCATCACCCTCTGCGGCAAACCATCCCTGGTATCCGGCCATAACCAGCTGATCCAAAGAGGTGTAAAGTAAGCCTGTTTCATCATAAACGATCTCAGTCACCTCAGCAGGTTCATCCGGGTCCTGGGGCACTGATGCTGCCTGATTGTTGATGCAGCCTGCTGAAAATATACAAAGGAGACTTAAACTATTAAATAGGTTTTTAATCATGGTGTTTTAAACGTAATCTGGATTGAAAAAACAATTCCCACCGATAACAAAGTTGAGGTGGGAATTGTATAGGAAATTAAATGGTAAATCTCACTGCTGGGCCATAGTTATATTTGGCTGAGCCGGCGCTACTCACTGCACCTATCCGGAAATAATACGGATTTCCCTGCAACAAGGTACTGGAGTTTGCATCCAGGTCAATGCTAAGAGAGAAAGTTTCTGATGGATCAGTAAGCCGGTTGATATTACTTTCCACTCTTGAGGTAAGCGTCATGGGGTTACCGACGTTTGGATTGGGGTGAACATAAAGGCCAATTCTGGAAACTTCCTGCGTAGAAGTCTGTTCGATCCTAAAGGTGGCCGTAACCGTAGAACCAACCCTTTCTATCACGGGATCTATAATCCTAAGATATGGGGTAACCAGGAAATTCAATTCGGTTCTACCCTTGATCTCCATTGACTCAATGGGAGGAATATCATGGAAATTACCTCTCACGGCACGTACGAGATATTCTCCTGAAAATATCTGACTGTTTTGATAGGTTCCGTCACCTTTGCTTACTAAGGTTTGTGTAACATTGGTCTGGTCTTCTACCCAGCCCTGTTCGATTAGCTCAATCACAGTTCCGTTGATAATGTCCTGAGCCAGGGGCTCATTGGTACCTTCATCTATAAATGTACCGTAAAGTTCTGCATTTGGCTGGTCATAATTATCTATTTCGCAGGACGTTGCCATCACCAGCACGACAAAATATAGGATATGTTTTATCTGTTTCATCATGATTATTTTCAAAATTTTACTAGTTATATACCACTCGATAATATTCAATTAACCTGTTGGGTTTTGAATCACGCCACTGGCCCCGACCCCAGGAATAGACAGATAGTAGTCTCTGATCAAAAAGGTTCTGGGATTCATATTGTGCACATTGGCACGAATAAAAATATATTGAGGAGGGCTCACCCTCAGGTCCAGTACCGGCTGGAGCGCATGGGATATCTGGGCTTCAAATAGCTCATGCCTTTCTCTTCTTCTGATCAGGTCCCACCACCTCTTATTTTCAAAGGCAAGTTCTACGGTTCTTTCCCGCATCACATTGGCAATGGTTAGGGGTGTTTCAGTGGTATGCCCTGCACGTCTTCGGATATCATTCATGACTTCGGCTGCCCTTGCCTCATCCCCAAGACCGCTCTCTGCAACCGCTTCAGCATAATTCAATAATATTTCTGCATACCTGAATTCCACCCAGTCCGTAGTGCTCTGGTTCCATCCTGGAGTAACAGGATCATCACTAAGAAATTTTCTAAATGAAAAACCGGTCTTTGTATTGTTTCCTCCAAAACCGTCAAATCCGGAATAATCATTGGTAGTGGGACCACCATAATTGTAATAGGTGACACCGTCTACTTCGACTGAGCCTCCTGTTCGGATTCGGGGCGTTCCATCGGGTAATATAAAGCCAGCCTGTATGACTATTTCCTCTCCTTTCATGGAGCTTCCTGGAATAACGACAGTGGCATGTAACCGGGCATCTTTATCCTCAAAAGGAGTCCTGGGATCATCAAAATGCAGGTAGTTTTTGCTCGCATCGTAGCCATTGTAATCGTCAATGTCTCCCTCGGATGTTGTTACGATCGGTGCTTCTTCTCCGGGGTTGGAGTAGGTTTCGTACTTGTCCACCAGATCCAGCGTAGGGTTCATCCTACCCGGATGTGGCCAGCCGTTAGCCAACTGGGCAGGTGTAAACCATATATCATAATTATGACCCCTTCTGTTTCCGGGGATCGTATGTCCTTTAATAAAAATGGCTTCGTTCAGCGCGATGTTCGGATCCTGAAACATCCTCCGGTAATTCTCTGCGGCTTCCGCAGGAGTAGCAGGTGTGGGCTGAAAAAGGGAAAATACCCCAGAATCCATAATTTCAGCTGAAGCGGCAATACATTCGGCATAATACGTATCGGCATCGCTGGCAGACATACCTACATAACCCAAATCAACTGCATCGCCTGTTAAAGGAGCTTTATTCCAGAATTTTGCCAATGAAGCAGCATGGAGGGCAGCGCGGGATTTTAATGCCAATGCTACCCATTTGGTTGCCCTTCGCTCCCCATCCCAGGATTCCGGGAGTTTGGAGATGGCAATGTCCAGCTCAGATAGAATATAATCATAAGTTTCCTTTTCAGTACTTCTCTGAACTTTCAGTGATTCCGCATCGCCAAGGTATTCCTGACTTTCCTTGATCAAGGGCAATCCACCATAGCGTATGGCAATGCCGAAATAGGCAAATGCCCGAACGAAGGCCGCCTCTCCACTCAGTTTTTCTCTTTCTTCTTCCGGAATGTTGAGGGTTGGAATGGCATCTATTAGCAAATTCACATCTCGGATCAGGGAATAACCTGCAATCCAGTAATTATTCATGTTATCGCCATTTCCATTCGGTCCATTATTTAATCCACCGGCTTCCGAATGTACGGCTTCATCCGTGGATTGCGCTCTGGTCTGTCCGCCATTATTGGGCCCGCCCTGGTTTTGATTAAATCCGGAGTTAAAAAAAAGAAAATCTTCAGTTGGCAATTGATAATACAAGTTGGCCATATATAGTTTGACCCCTGCTGGTGAGCCAAAAACAGCCTCTACAGGCAGTTTATCCTGGGGCTCGAGATCCAGTACTTCTGTACAACTCGGCAAAAGGCTTACAGTAGCTGCCAGTAAAACACAATTTATAAATTTAAATACCTTCATCATTTTGAATTTAAAGTTCGATTTTCATTTAGAAATTCAGGCTTAGGCCGAGGTTGTAGTTTTTACTCAGCGGGTAAGTATAACCTGCATTAAAGGCCCCTTCTACTTTTTCCGGATCAAACTGCTTCATAAACGGATCCCTGGCATAGGTCAGTAGGTTAAAACCATTCATATACACCCTCAGGCGCTCCATTCCTAATCTGCTCAGCAGGGCTGCATTGAAGGTATAGCCCAACTCTAAACTTTTTAATCTGACAAAAGAAGAATTTCTCCTCCAAACCGAACTTTCGGCATACAGCATGCCGACATCTGAGTTTAGCCTGGTGACAGGCCATTCACCAGGTATCCATTCGCTGTCGAGGTTATAAGGATCTGCCTGATGCCACCTATCGAAAAAATAGGCTGGTAAATTACCCCTAAAGGCAAACATTTCACCGTAAACTTCATTAAACCTCATGGTATATTTTCCTGCGCCCTGAAAGTGCAGGTTGAGATCAAAACCTTTCCATTGTGCACCAAAGGTGGCCCCAAAATTGATCAATGGTGTTCCTCCATAATTAAGCGGGGTGCGCGCATCCTCTCCGTTAATGATCCCATCATTATTCACGTCTTCATACATGAAATCACCGGGAAGCTCCCTTGTTCCGCCAAGTGCACCGCCATAGACCGGTCCTTGCCAAACTTCTTCCTGACTCTGAAACTGACCGGTGACAATGTATCCTGTTTGTCGGTTACCCCATCTGCCGGCTTCTCCATTTAACCATCGGTCACGTTGGCTTTGGAAAGGAGCCCGTTCCTGATAGCGGGTCATGGACCTGCTGAAATTGAAATTTCCCCTTACATTGTATTGAAAATCATTGATCGTATTGGTGTGCCCAAGGGCGAATTCAAAACCAACCTGCCAGCT